>JAPKYZ010000011.1 GCA_026394055.1 Acidobacteriota bacterium | reverse complement strand
CTACGTCCGCGAAACACCAGCGGGCCGCGAGGTGAAGCTACTGATCAGCCGCGGCGGCCAGATCCAGACAGTTGCCGTCACCACCGCCAAGCGCAAGCCGACCGTGGTACGTGGCGAGGATGGCTCCATGCACATTGAGATCCCTCGGGTACGGGTGGAGATGCCCCCGATGCCGGCGATGGGGATTGATATCCCCCGCCCCAATATGAGCTGGCGCAGCGGCATGCTGGGCATTGAAGGCGAGGCGGTGGATGGGGCGTTGGGTGAGTTCTTCGGGGTGAAGGAAGGCGTCTTGGTCCGCAACATCGGCAAGGGCACGGCAGCCGAGAAAGCCGGGCTCAAGGTAGGGGATGTGGTCACCAAGGTGGACGCAAACTCCGTCGCCACGCCGCGGCAGATTACCGCCACGATTCGCAATCTCAAAGACAAGCGCACCTTCCCGGTCGTCCTGATGCGGGAGAAGCGGGAGCTCACCGTCAGCGTCACCGTAGAAGAACCGGCCGAGCGGCCCGCCGCCCCCCGGGCACGCACGGTCAACAACGAATAGTTGCCACCAGCGCCACTCGCCGGGCTGTGACAGCCGGGCTGCGACAGCACATATAATCGCGGGGATGCGAGTCCTCGCGATTTTTGTTTTTGCGCTCGCCTTGACGCCCCTGGGCGCGGCGCCTCCACCGGCGGACGGCCAGGCGTTATTCGCCGCCCATTGCGCCACCTGCCATCGGCCCGCGAGTGAGACCCGAGCGCCACTGCCTGCCGTCTTAAAGCAGCTCAGCCGCGACGCGGTGCTGAAGGCTCTGACGAGTGGCAGCATGAAGGACCAGGGCAGCTTGCTCTCGGCCGAAGAAAAGGCCGCCGTGGTCGCCTTTGCCGCCTCGAGTGTCGATGCCTCCGCCGCCGCCACCAACGCCTGCCCCGCCCCGATGCCCAAGTTGTCCAAGCTGAGCGGCTGGCAGGGCTGGAGCCCTAGCCCGGGCAACACTCGCTACCTGCCGATTACGCTGGACCCCACCAAGCTCAAACTCGCCTGGGCCTTTGGCCACTCGGGCTCCGCCAATGCCAATGGTCAACCCGCCGTCGTTGATGGCGTGGTCTTTGCCGGTGGCGAGAAGGGAATCCTCAGCGCACTCGACAGCCTCACTGGTTGCGAGCATTGGCGCTTTGCCGCCGAAGCCACCGTGCGCACGTCCGTGCTGTTCCACCGCGGCCTGGCCTTGTTCGCTGATACCAAAACCAACGTCTACGGCGTCGACGCGCAGACCGGCCAGCAGGTCTGGAAACTCAAGCTGGACCGGCATCCTTATGCCCGCATCACGGGCACTCCCGCGCTGCATGAGGGCCGGCTCTACGTCCCCGTCTCGTCGGCGGAAGAGGTCCCGGCCGGCAACCCCAAGTACCCCTGCTGCACCTTCCGCGGCAGCGTCGTCGCGCTGGACCCCAGCGATGGCCGCCAGCTCTGGCAGCACTTTCTGATCCCCGAAGCGCCGCAGCCCACCACCAAGAACTCCGCGGGCACGCAGCTCTATGGCCCCGCGGGAGCGGCCATCTGGCTGACGCCCACCATCGACCCGGCGCGCAAGCTGCTCTATGTCGGCACCGGCAACTCCTACACGGACCCGCCCAGCCCCTACAGCGACGCGATCGTGGCCTTGGATCTCGCCACCGGCGAGCGCAAGTGGCACCATCAGCTGACGCCGAATGACCGCTGGAATCTCGCCTGTGTCTCTCCCTTCAAAGCCAACTGCCCGCCCGAAGCCGGTGAAGACTACGACTTTGGCGCCTCGCCTTTGCTAGCCGGCAAGCTGCTGATCGCGGGGCAGAAGTCGGGCATTGTCCATGCCCTGGACCCCGACCACAACGGCAAGCTTATCTGGCAGACTCGCGTCGGCAAAGGTGGCTCGCTGGGTGGCGTCGAGTTCGGCATCGGCGCCGACGCCCGCGCTGTCTATGTCCCGGTCTCCGATTTCGATGGCCGCAACCCGGCCGCGGGAGGTGGCCTCTATGCGCTGCAGATCGGCACCGGGGAGAAGCTGTGGCACACACCCGCGCCGGAGCTAACCTGCAAGGGCACACCGGCCTGTAATGCCGCGCAAATGGCTCCGCCGACGATTCTGAAGAACATCGTCTTCTCCGGCTCCATGGACGGCCACCTGCGCGCCTACGACTCGAAGTCCGGCGCCATTGTCTGGGATTTCGACACCCGGCAGCCCTTCGACACAGTGAATAAAGTGCCCGCCAAAGGCGGCTCACTGAACGGCGTCGGCCCCGTGATCATCGGCACCGGCGGCCCCGGCACGATGATGTTCGTCCAGTCAGGCTATGGGTCACTGGGTGGCATGCCGGGCAATGTGCTGCTGGCGTTCCGGGTGGAGTGAGGCGGTGGAGTGAGGCGGTGGAGTGAGGCAACTGCTTCACGCTGAGCCGCGGCAGAATGGAGCGGAGTGCCCTCCAGTCCACCAAGCTTCGAGACACCCGGCCATCGCATGCCTACGGCAAAGTGGGCCTCGTCACTCGGGCCTGTGGCGGTCACGCGACCACTCCGCACCATTCTGTCGCCGCTCGGCGGGCGACAGTTGCTTGATCTCAGGGCGTTCGTGGGCGGTTGGCCGGGCGCCATCGCTGCCCCACCTTCACCCGCCGACGCGCGACGGCGTATCATCCTTCAAGAGACAATGTTGACTCCACGTACCCGGCTCACCACCCTTTTGCTGACCCTCGTCTGCGTCGCCACCGCCCAGAATGGCCCCGAGACAGCGCTTCGGCCCGACAAGCAGTTCCGCAAAACCGTCATCACCGACGGCCTCGACGGACCTTGGGAGATCACCTGGGGGCCGGATGCCAAGATCTGGGTGACGGAGCGGACCGGCAAGCGCATCACGCGCGTGGACCCGGCGACCGGCGAACGCAAAGTGGCGGGCACGATCGACGAAGTGTTTGCTCCCGGCGGCCAGGACGGACTGCTGGGGATGGCGCTGCATCCTCAACTGCTGAAGGGCGCGGGGCAGGATTACGTCTACGTTTACTACACCTACATCGACCGGGCCAAGGGTCCAGACCCGAACGTCACCGACCTGAACAGCCCCTACCGATTCCTGTACGGCAAGATCGTCCGGCTCACCTACAATGCGCAGAGCGGTCTGCTCGCTCAACCCCAGACTGTCATCGACGGCCTCCCCGCCGGTAATGATCACAACGCCGGGCGCCTGAAGTTTGGGCCGGACCAGAAGCTCTATGTCACCATCGGTGACCAGGGCCACAACCAGCTGGCCAACGTCTGCCTGGCGGTGCAATCGCAGCGTCTGCCGACGGCCAAAGAGCTTTCCGCCAAGGATTACGTCGCCTACCAGGGCAAGTCCCTGCGGATCAACTTGGATGGCTCCATCCCGGCCGACAACCCCAAGATCGAAGGCCTTGTGAGCCACGTCTACACGCGGGGCCATCGTAATCCGCAAGGGCTCGACTTTGCGCCGGATGGCACGATCTACTCCTCCGAGCAAGGCCCCAAGACCGACGACGAAGTGAACGTGCTGAAGCCCGGCGGCAACTACGGCTGGCCGCACGTGGCCGGGTTCAAGGATGGCAAGGCGTACGAGTTTGCCCGCTGGGCCGAGGCCACGACGCCGTGCTCGCAACTCAAGTTCAGTGACCTGGCGATTCACCCCTCGGTCCCGCGCGAGCCGGAATCAGCCTTCACGAAGCCGATGGTGGACCCGCTGGCTACCCTCTTCACCGTGCCCACCGGCACCAATTTCAAGGATGAGGCCTGCGGTGGGATCGACTACATCTGCTGGCCTACCGTCGCGGTCTCGAGCGTCGAGCATTACCAATCGAAAGGCACCGGCATTCCCGGTTGGGATCGCGTGCTGCTGGTGACGGCCTTGAAGCGCGGGTCGCTCTACGTCGTGCCGTTGAAGGCCGATGGTCAGGCCGCCGCCGGGTTCATCTCGCGCTACTTCTGGTCAGAAAACCGTTACCGCGATACCGCCGTCAGCCCCGATGGCCGGACCATCTACGTCGCCACTGACCCCAGTGGTCTAGCCGGCACGGCCGCGGGCGGCATCACGCGCCGCATGCAAAACGCCGGCGCCATCCTGGCCTTCACCTACGTGGGTCCCAACGGTCCCGGCGGCCCCGCCAACGGCGTGCTCGAAGCCCCGCAGGTTTCGCAGACCAAGCCCGCCACCGAAGATCTGCGCGGAGAGATTGTTGTGAACGGCATCCCGCCGCAGTTCACCGCATCCCAAGCCGCTGCCGGAAAGGTGGCCTACAACTCCAACTGCGCCGTCTGCCACGGCAATACCGGAACCAACGGCACGATGGGCACGCCGCTGGGTGGTGAGTACTTCAAGAAAACGTGGACCGGCCGCAGCGTCCGCGCGCTGGTCGACAAGTCCCGCAAGACGATGCCGCCCTCCGCCCCCAGTTCCCTGCCCGGCGACACCTACGAAAGCATCGTGGCCTACATCCTGGAGCTGAATGGCCTGCCTGCAGGCTCAGCACCGCTGGCCGGTGGAGATGAGGCGGGCCGGATGGTGATCAAGCTGCCGTCGAAGTAAGGCCGAGGCGTTGACTATACCTTTCATGATATTCTTATAGAAAGGTAGAACCCTATGCCGATTAGCATCAAGAGCGAGCAAACCGAGCGTGTGGCCCGGCAACTGGTTGAACTCACAGGCGAGACGCTGACGGAAGCGATTCGCGCCGCCGTCGTCGAGCGCTACGACCGCCTGAACCGCACGCGGAGCCATCTACGATTGGCTGATGAACTCAATGCCATCGCGCTGCGCTGCGCCCGGCGCCCGGTGATTTCCACGCTGACCGACGAGGAGTTCCTGGGCTATGACGATCTCGGAGTACCGACGCGATGACGATCGATACCTCCGCCGTACTCGCCATTCTGCAAGATGAGCCGGAACGCGTGGAGTTTATTTCGCTCATTGAGGATGCGCCGCGTAAGGTGATGTCGGCCGTTTCCGTCCTGGAGGCGTCAATGGTACTGGAGGGCCGCTATGGCGAAGATGCGGGTGCCGATCTGGATCAATTCCTGCAGCGGGCGGCGGTCGAAATTGTGCCGTTTGGTGAAGACCAGTTGCGAGTGGCCCGAACCGCATTTCGGCTTTTCGGCAAAGGCCGCCACCCGGCTGGATTGAACTTCGGAGACTGTGCGTCGTTCGCTTTGGCCCGCTGGTCTGGCGAGCCGCTGCTCTACAAGGGGCAGGATTTTACGGCGACCGATGTGCCTCGCGTCCGGGAGTAAACTTACCGGGGGAGTTTTCCGGCGTCTCTCGCGCCGCAAACCGACTTCCGGTCGATATTCTGCGCCAATCCCGTTATACTGACAGTTTGTGCCGCATTCCGAACTCAAGAAGCAGCGCGCCCGGGAGCGCCTGAAGCGGGAGTTGAAGTTGATCGGGAAAGGACTGCTGTCCACCGATCATGTCGTACAGGCGCATATCATCCCCGTCCGGCGCTGCAATCTCGATTGCGGCTACTGCAACGAATACGACGATTTTTCCGCTCCGGTACCGCTGGAAAAGATGTTTTCGCGCATCGATGCGCTGGGCCGCCTGGGCGCGACGCTGATCACGATTTCCGGCGGCGAGCCGCTGCTGCACCCCGATATTGAGAAGATCATCGCCCGCATCCGTTCGCACGGTGCGATCGCGGGCATGATCACCAACGGCTTCCTGCTGAACAAAGATAAGATCGAGGCACTGAACGACGCCGGTCTGGACCACTTGCAGATCTCGATCGACAACGTCACCCCGGACGATGTGTCGAAGAAGAGCCTCAAAACGCTCGACTTGCGCTTGAAGTGGCTGGCTGAGTACGCGCTGTTCCACGTCAACATCAACTCCGTCATCGGCGCCGGTGTCCGCAATCCGCAAGATGCCTGGACCGTGGCCACGCGCGCCATTGAGCTGGGCCTCAGCTCCACGGTGGGCATCATCCACGACGGCAGCGGGCAGTTGAAGGCGCTGGACCCGGAATCAAAGGAAGTCTTCCACAAGATCCGCGCTCTCTCGAAGCGCAGCTACGCCCGGTTCAACGGCTTCCAGGAAGCCATCGCCGAAGGCCGCACCAACGACTGGAAGTGCCGCGCCGGCGCCCGCTACCTCTACGTCTGCGAGGACGGTTTAGTCCACTACTGCAGCCAGCAACGCGGCTACCCTGGCAAGCCGGTGGAAGAGTACACCGTCGACGACGTCCGCCGCGAGTACAAGACCAAGAAGGGCTGCGCGCCCTCCTGCACCGTCAGCTGCGTCCACCAGACCTCCCTCATCGATTTCTGGCGCGACAAACAGACTCTGGAGCCCGTGCCCATGCCCGAAAAACAGCTGGTGCAGATCCAGGGTGTCGGACAATAGCAGTAACTCGAACGCCGTCGGCACCGGATGCGGTCTGCAGGCCTTCTTCGGCCGAAGTGGGCCTGCGTGCGCTACTGAAGGTACTTATCGCCGCGCTTATTGAAAGCTGGTTTTGTTCCTTCCAGAACATCAACGATCCGCCGGTTTATGAATGGATCTTCTATCGATCCACTTGAGTAGATGACTGAATTTTGGTCTTCTTTCTTGTGCTCCGCATAAATCACCTGCTCGGCGTCGCATACGACAGCCAAGTTGGGGTTATGGGTGACCATGATGATCTGGCGGCGCGACTTCGCGTCCTTGATGCAGGGAACCAAGGTCTTGAACACCGTCTGGTTGTCCAGGTTCTCTTCCGGCTGATCAATCACCAGCGGAATGTCATCTATGTCAACGAGCAGGTAGAAGATGAGGAGGAGGTTGCCCCGCTCGCCTGGGGAAAGCTGCTCGAGCGTCTTACCGTCCCACTGAAGGTTGTAGACGGGACTGAGGAAGCCGAGCGAGTACACATAGTCGTACACGTCCTGGACCGTCGTTCCCTGGCGCAGCTGGTCTTTTATGTTGACGGGTTTGCCCTCGTAGCTCCGGAGGGCGGCGAAGAGACTTTTCGTGAACTCCCGTGCTCCTTCTTCAGATTCAAAATCTGCGGACTCAAGTAGCCGCCGCAAAGCAGATGCGCCCTCAGCGTCGCCCATAAAGCTGCCCGTCTTGCGCCGGTTCAGCTTTCCCAGCAACGCCTCGGAAAAGCCGTGCTCCGCAATGGCCACATTGAAGGTGAGCTGAAACTGCTCGCCGGCGGCGAGTGGGTGCTGCGTCAGAAAGCGCCGCACGGAGCCATAGTAGGACTCGTAGTAGTTCCTTAGCTTCTGCTTCTCGCGGTAGATTTCACGTAGCTTGCGTTCTTGTTCCGCTCGCAACTCGGCCAGTCGAGTGGGCAACGTATCCAGGTCAGTGAGCTGCTTCTCCAAGTAACGGATTGAGCCGGGCGCAACAGCGTCACCGACAATTAAGCCCCTGCGGTCCTCCCACAATTTGAGGCTCTTGAGGTAGGCTTGGAAGGCTCGCTGGGGGGCAGAAAGCTTCGACTGCAGTGCTTCGATAGCTGCCAAGATCCCTTTCTTTGCCGCTGCTGGGCTATCGGATATGTCAGCCGAGCATTTCGCCTCAATCTCGGCACGAATCAGAGCCGTGCTACGAACGAGATCGTCCACTGCCGTTGTATCGATCCGCAGGTCGAGCACAAGACCCACCTCGACGCCGATATTCTCGAAGTCTCCACTCAGATCACTCAGAAAGCTGTCGTACTGCCGTTTGAAGTTCCGAATCTTGCCGAGAACCTTCTCCGCCGTAGCGCCCGCCAGCACAGCAGCACTGTCCTGCGACGACAACTCCGCCAACTCGGCTTCAATGTCGCGCAATTTCAGCTGGCTTGCCTCAAGATCTTCGGCAACCATCTGAGACTCGCGCTGAGCCTCTACATCGGCTTCGGGTTTTAGGACCTCTGCGGGCTTCGTTGCGCCATGGGCGTCTAGTTCACGACGCTTTTCGATAAGCTGGGCTTCTATCGACTTCCGGTTGGCCGGGGCCAAACGCTCTTCCATCGAAACTACATCTCCGTTGAGCTGGTGGAGCTCTTGGACTATCTGTGCTATCGCTTCTTTCGTTTCTTCTCCTCGATGCTCAAGGAGCTCGTCCAAAGTGCTGAACCCTAGCCGCTCGGCAAGCGGCACGTGCGAAAAGATAACTTGCTGTAGCTCACGGTAAAAACGGCCAGCCTTGCCGGAACCGATCTCGTTGCAAATCTCCTCAAGGTAGTTTTGGGGAATGTACTTGATCTTTTCGACCGCGTCCGCGTCGGGCATGATGTCGAGGGTGGGAACAGAGTCAGTTGTGCCGTCAATCCAGGTCAGGGACGCACGGAACTGGCGAGCCTTGTTGTCCCTCGGCTTACGGAAGCGCCCCTGATTCAGGAAGCTGAACGCCTCGTGGCGAGGGGTACCACCGAGCAGACCGATGATGTCCGAAAGGGCGCTCTTTCCGCTGCCCTTGTTTCCAATAACGGCTACAAGCTCCGGGTTTAGCAGAATGTCGCAGTTGAACCAGCGTTCCGGCGTCGTCGCCGAAGGTAGCTTGTATATGGCCACAGATCGAATAACGCGGGTGGGGCGTTGCTGGACCCGCACCATGCTCGGGGGAATCTCACCAATCCAGACCCGGTCAGCTGGCTCGTTGAGTACCTGTTTCAAACCATAGAACGAGGGGTCGGCCTTAACCCAAGTCTCGGTGCCAGGTGTAGGGTTGAAGAGCTCTTCATCCTTGTGTGCGTCAGAAGAGTGTAAGCATGGCTTAAGGCTCTTAAACTCTGCAACGTAGTCCTCGGGTGAGGGGTGCCGCTTTCCGAGGGCGAACTCTCTCGTCCCGCGATTCGATGAGAACAATGCATGGGATTTTTGGAGCAGCAGCTTTCGGGATAGGTGCCCCTGTCCGTCCCAGCTACACATAGACAAGTCCTCGTCTGCCGGTAAGCAGAGAAGGTACTTGCCGTCGAAGGTGGAGCGCCGTGACTCGAGAACGTCGCTCACGTCAGAGTGATCAACCACGGCGTTCATCATTCCGACAAAGAGATCGGTTCCGTCCTGAAACTTCCTGTGCTGCGCTTTCAGACGTCTACCCAGCTCGGCCAAGTTCTTCACGGTGAGCGACCAACGTTCGTCCTTGCTGTCTGGATTTGATTCGGCGGTGAACTTAAGCTCTCGGAGGAAGTTCTCTTCGATATCTTCTACGGAGACGCTGTCGGCGAACACAACGTGGAAGTTGACCCGGCTGTCCTTCCTGTCTGGGCTCCTAACTATGGTCGAAGTCCGGAGCTCAACATTAGCGAGAAATAGAATGTTGGCTGCGTATGCCGCCACATCAGCCCCGACGAGTGAGGTTAGAGCTTCCCGATCCGAGAGAAGCTCGCGCAGTTCCTTGTAGCCTTCGATTGAGAAATAGTCGGTAACGCCAACAACGGCGATGCGCTTCTCGTAGGCACGATCGAGGAGTGCCTTCGCGTACTTAGGAAAGTGTTGACTGA
The DNA here is from genome assembly GCA_026394055.1 of Acidobacteriota bacterium. Classification (GTDB taxonomy): domain Bacteria; phylum Acidobacteriota; class Terriglobia; order Bryobacterales; family Bryobacteraceae; genus JAPKYZ01. The sequence goes on along the minus strand of JAPKYZ010000011.1, from coordinate 24,364 downwards.
ACGAATTGTTTAGCTCCGAGTACGGCGTGTGTACCTGCAAATCCCACCGGCGCCATTCTGAGCCGCGCGGGTACTGGCCGACATCGGTCAGCGCATGGGCAAGACTAAAGCTCGATGATCGCATCTGGATTTAACTGTATCTGGTTCCGGATTAGGATACAGCCACTCAAGCCGCCCAAATGCAAAACAGCCTGAGGAGCGGACTCCCCAGGCTGCTTCAGTTTTAGCTTTTGTTGATCTTTTAGCCGACCCGCTGCTTCAGCACGTCGATCAGTTCCTTCACGGCCGCCGCGCTCTTGTTCAGTTCGGTCTGCTCATCGGCGGTCAGCTTGATCTCATAGATCTTCTCGATACCCGCCACGCCCAGTTTGCAGGGTACGCCGACGAACAGGTTGTGGATGCCGTACTCGCCTTCCAGGTACGCCGCGCAGGGGAGAACCTTTTTCTGATCCTTCAGAATCGATTCCGCCATCTCGACCGCCGCAGCGGAGGGAGCGTAATAGGCGCTGCCGGTCTTCAGGTGCTTCACGATCTCGGCGCCGCCCGTGCGGGTGCGCTGGACGATGGCTTCGATCTGTTCAGCCGACATCAGTTCGGTGAGCGGGATGCCGGAGACGCTGGTCAGCCGGACCAGGGGCACCATGGTGTCGCCGTGGCCGCCCAACACCATCGCCTGCACGTTCTGCACGGACACGCCCAGCGCTTCACCGATGAAGGTGCGGTAGCGGGCCGTATCCAGCACGCCGGCCATGCCGATGACGCGCTGCTTGGGGAACTTCGAGACCGTCCAGGAGGTCCAGCACATCGCATCCAGCGGGTTGGTGACCAGGATCAGGATCGCGTTCGGCGAGTGGGCGACAATCTGTTCGGTGGCGCTGCGCACCACGTCGTAGTTGGCGAACAGAAGATCGTCGCGGCTCATGCCGGGCTTGCGGGCCAGGCCGGCCGTGATGATGACGATGTCGGAATCGGCGGTCGGCGCATAGTCGTTGCAGCCGGTGATGGTGACGTCGTAACCCTGAACAGGGCCGGACTGCGCCAGGTCAAGGCCTTTGCCCTGCGGGACGCCTTCCACGACATCGACCAGAACGACATCGGCCAATTCCTTTTCAGCGACGCGCAGTGCGCAGTTGGCGCCCACGTTTCCGGCGCCGACGACAGTGACTTTCTTTCTCATGAGGGGTTGCTTCGGGTTCCTTTTCGGTGTGACAGTGTGAAAGTTTAGTGTGAAAGTTTAGTTTAAAGCTTTTCGCGAGACCGCTTCCGGCAGAACTACCATTTTATGCGCATCATCCACCATCCCGGGTACGACCCCCACTTCGGGCAACAGCACGTCTTTCCGTCGGTGAAGTTTCAGAAGGTCCGGGACCGGCTGTTGGGTGACGCCACCGCCTCTGAAGCGGACCTCCTGCGGCCCGATCCGGCCACCAACGACGACCTGCTGCTGGTCCATACGCCGGCCTGGGTGGATGCGTTGACGCACGGCACGCTGACGCATGCGCAGATCGTGCGCCTGGAGGTCCCCTATTCGCAAGCCATGGTGCGCGCCTTCCGGCTGATGGCGGGCGGCAGCATCCTGGCGGCCCAAATCGCGCTCGAAGATGGAGTGGCCTACAACTGCGGCGGCGGCTTCCACCATGCCTTTGCTGGCCACGGCGAGGGCTTCTGCGCGGTCAATGATGTCGCGGTGGCCATCCGGGTGCTGCAGCGCGCCGGTCGCATCCAGCGGGCCATGGTGATCGATTGTGATGTCCACCACGGCAACGGCACGGCGGCGGTCTTCGCTGATGACCCCAGCGTCTTTACCGTTTCGCTCCACCAGTTCAAGAACTACCCGGCGGTGAAACCGCCCTCCAACATCGACGTTCACTTGAACAATGGCACGGGCGATGCAGACTATCTCGACATCCTGCACCGCCTGTGCCACCGCGCCATGGCGGACTTTACGCCGCAGCTGGTCTTCTACGTGGCGGGCGCCGACCCCTATGAAAATGACCAGTTGGGCGGACTGTCGCTGACCCTAGACGGCCTGCGCGATCGCGATCGCGTGGTGATCTCGGCCGCCCGGCAGCGGAAGATCCCCGTTGCCGTCACCCTCGCGGGCGGCTATGCGGAGCAGTTGGAGGACACGGTGAGCATCCATGCCGCCACGGCCCAGGTGGCCTGCTCCGTTGCCGCGGGTAGTTTTCGATAATGGCCAATGATAATGACAAATAGACGAGGAGGAACCTGCCCGTGGAAGTCAGCAGTCCGCAAGCAAGGCGCACCCGTGCGCTCGAGATTGTCCATGAAGATGACCTGGCCCGCAAGGCCATTCAGGATACGGCCATGGGAGCGCCCACCGGCTGGAAAGGGCAGGTTGACATGGGTGGCTTTCTGGTCTGTTCCGACGCCGATGCCCCCCAAAACACTGCCCTGTCCACTTGCGGGATCTGCAGTTGCGCCCTGATCGTGGTGCACTGCATCGACAACAAGGGAGCCTTGGGGCACTTCGCCAATACGGAAACGGTGGACAAGATCGTCAAGGCGGTCCGGGACATGATCGGCGTGCTGAGTCCTTCGGCCGTCGATTGTGTGGTGATTGCCGGCGGTCTTGGGGCCGCCGATGAGACGGAAAGGGAGCTGGTTGTGAAAGGCATCAACGCACTGGGCGTGACGGACGCCGTCTGGATCAAGGAGATCAAGGGGGACACGGGCTTTGACGGGGGCGTGTACTTACCCAAGCAGGGCAAACTGGCGCTCTATTCTGACACCAAGCCCGGGACGGTGCCGTTTGATAGTTCAAACAAGTTGGGATTGTACAACTACACCGGCGGAAAGCCGTACAAGTGGCGCTAGTCGAATCGGCCATCCTGGCCACCCTTCGCCGAGGGCATGACACGCCCCGAGCGGAGCGCTAGGGCGGAGCGGGTCGCAGGCTAGTCGCCTATCATGGGTGAATGCTGAAGCCAGCCTTGCTGCTTGCCCTTGCCGCCATTTCGGCCACTCGTCTGTGGGCCTGGGGCGACCAGGGCCACGAACTGATCGGCAAGGCCGCGCAGGAGCGTCTGGCGGGCACCAAGGCGCTGGCAACCATCCAGAAGTGGTTCGGCGGACCGGTGGACTTCGCCAAGCTGGCCACCTGTGCCGATAACATCCGCGGTGCCCAGCGGAACGGCAGCGTCCGCCCCGATTGCTTGCTATCTGCCGCTGAGGTGAAGGCTCTGCCGCCCACCGAGAACTGGCATCACATGAACCTGGTGGTGCCGCCCGTGGCCGGACAGACACCGGCGCAGGCACTGGCCGCCGCCGCGGCCCAGAATCCGCCCCGCGTGGTGGCCAAGATTGAGGAAGTGATCAAGCAGTTGAGCAACAAGAAACTCAAGGATCACGACCGCGCCGTGGCTCTGATGTGGCTGCTCCACTTCGGGGGCGACATCCATCAGCCGTTGCACGCGGTTGCCCGCAATAACGACAAGGGCGGCAATGACGTCACGGTCAGCCTGGTGCCCGGCGCCCGTGGCCTGAACCTGCACAGCGTCTGGGACTCCACCATCCTGCGCAGCATCCAGGATCCGGAAGCCAAAGTGAAAGCGGCGATCACCCCGGCGATGGCCAGCAAACTGAAGCCATCCGATTGGGCCCTTGAATCGTGGACCCTGGCGCAGACGGTGGTCTACAAAGGGGTCCGGGTGCCGTCTGGCAAGGATGATGTGGTGCAGCTGACGCAGCAATACATCACCGATGGCCAACCGGTGGTGATCAAGCGCCTGGCCGAGGCGGGCGTGCGCTTGGCCGAGATCATCAAGAAGAATGTGAAGTGAAGTAGGGCCCCTGTGCCTTCGTGGACCAACGGCAAGGCGGTCCTGATGCCCGATCTCATGGCCGCGCCGTACGAGGGTACGCGTGCGCGAGGTTCCTACCCCACGCAAGCGGCCTGCCAGCAGGCAGCCTCCGCGTAACCCCAGGCTGATGATCCGGCGCTCGATTTCGAGCATTCTCGCCCTTCTATCACCCCATTGTCGATCTCTATTATAGATAATTATTATCGTCTTATTTTCATAACGATACAGACTTTTCTGGATCGGCATTGCTTATTTTTCTTGACCGCGTAAGCCGTATCGTACTAATGTCGATCTCGATTGAGTTGTTGCATGAAGGACCTCGCTCTCGTTCTCGGCTTCATCGCCCTTCCATTGGTGGGGGCAGCACAGGTTGGAGACGCCAGCGTGCGCGCTATCAAAGATGCCGAGGCCGCACCGCCTGTGGTGGTGAAGAACCAGGGCTTCCTGCCGTTCGGCGATGCGCCGATCAACTACCGCACTTCGAAGACGCTGGGCGACCAGATCACGCAGTTGAACCGGCAGTTGGAGCAGGGCAAAGCGCAACTCGAGTATGAGCCGCAGCATGGTTATCTAAAGTCGGTCCTGAAGCTGTTGGGCGTGCCGGAAGATTCGCAGACGCTGGTGTTTTCGAAGACCAGCTTGCAGTTTCAGCACATCGGGCCCAAGACGCCGCGCGCGCTTTACTTCAACGACAACGTCTATGTCGGCCAAGTGCAGAACGCCAAGTCCCTGGAGCTGATCGCCTTTGACGCCACGCAGGGAGCGGTCTTCTATGTGTTGGGCGAGCAAAAAGTGGAGCAGCCGCGGTTTGAGCGGGCGCAGCTCGATTGCGTGCAGTGCCACATCGCTGCCGGGACGCGCCGGATTCCGGGCGTGGTAGTCCGCTCGGTGTTGACCTCGGCGGCCGGCAATCCCAAGGGAGGCGCACCGCTCTACACCATGGGTCACGAAACGCCGCTTGAAGATCGCTGGGGTGGCTGGTACGTCACGGGATCGGCCCTGGCCCAGAAGCACATCGGCAACTATCAGGGGCCGAACGGCACTGGTGGCTTCGGGGAGAATCTCCCGCAACTGGGCGGTCTGATTGACACCAGCCGCTACCTGACTCCGCACAGCGACATCGTGGCGCACTTGGTACTGGCCCACCAGACGCAGATGCACAACTTCGTGACTGAAACCAACTATCGCTACCGCCTGGGCCTGCATGCCGATCAACTGCAGGCCGCCAAGGAAGGCGTGGCGCTGAAGGGTCCTTCTGAGAACACGCGGCTCCAATATGAGGCGTCCGCGGAGGCGACGCTCCGCTATCTGCTGTTCAGCAACGAGGTCGCGTTGCCCGCGCCGGTGGAGGGCAGCTCCCGCTTTGCGGCGGAGTTCGCGGCGCTCGGGCCGAAGGATCGGCAGGGACGTTCCCTGCGCGACTTCGATTTGAAGAAGCGCATTTTCAAGTTTCCGTGCAGTTACCTCATTTACTCCGATGCCTTTGATGCCCTACCGGGACCTGCCCGGGACTACATTCTCAGGCGCTTGTTTGAAGTGCTGACCGGTCGGGACCAGAGCGCGGACTTCGCCACTCTGACTCCGGAGGATCGCCGCGCGATTCTCGAAATCTTAGTGGACACGAAGCCCGGCTTACCGGACGAGTGGGCCACTTACCTGAAGCACAACCCTTTGCCAACACCGATTCTGCCGTCCCCTGCGTCGGCACAACTGAAACGTTAGTAAGAAAGAAGGACCTGATAGCATGCAGATCTTTAGCAGATCAATGGCACTAGCGGCCAGCCTGGCGCTGGGCGCACTCAGCGCCTCCGCCGGTGAGAACCTGGCCGGACGCTGGTCGGCGACGCTGAAGTCGTCAGCCAACAACGTTGAGATTCCCTTCCGGCTCGACATCTCCCAGAACGGAGACCAAGTGGTGGGCACGCTGTGGAACGGCCGTGACCCCAAGACTACTTCCAGCGCCAAGATCGAGGGCGGCAAGGTGGTGCTCAACTATGAGCACTATCTCACCTCCATCCAGGCCGAACTGAAGGAGGGCGAACTGGTGGGCGAGATCATCTCGCTGCGCAAGACAACCCGGCCCACCGGCCCGCTGGGGAACCAAGCCTATGCCGGCACCGAAGCCCGGGACCGCGTCTACCAGACCGTTCCCACCACTGCATTTAACGCCAAGCGCTACCAGGCGCCCACTGCACAGGCGGTCGCCAACGCTCCGCAGATCGGCGGCGTCTGGGAAGTGGCTCAGGACACGCCCAAGGGTGAGAAGGCGTGGCGTCTGATTGTGGAGCAGAAGGGCGCTGAAATTCTCGCGACCATTCTGCGCATCGACGGCGACACCGGTGGCTTGACCGGCGAATGGAAGGACGGCAAGTTCGTGGCCAGCCATTACGATGGCTCGCGCCCGGGCCGCGTCGAGCTTCTGCCACAAGCGGATGGCAGCCTGACTGTCAAGTTGAACGCCGTGCCGCGCATCGTGGAGCTGACGGCCTACCGTCCGGAAGTGGCTCGCGCCAAGGGTCTGCCGGAGCCGGCCAACTTCCTGACGCACACCACCGTCCGCGACCCCAACGAAGTGTTCACCTACAGCTTCCCGGACGTCAACGGCAAGATCATCACCAACGATGATCCGATCGTCAAGGGCAAGGTGGTCATCGCGGTGGTGACCGGCACCTGGTGCCCCAATTGCCACGATGAGGCGCAGTACCTGGTCCAGCTGCAGAAGAAGTACGGCGACCAGGGCCTGCAGATCATCGCGCTCGACTTTGAGGAAGAGGATCAGCTGAAGACCCTCACGCGCGTGAAGTCCTTCGTGAAGAAGTACGGCGTGCCGTACCCCTATCTGATCGCGGGCACGCCGCAGGAGATGTGGGATAAGGTGCCGCAGGCGGTGAACCTCAATACCTGGCCCGCCACCTTCTTTGTGGGCCGCGACGGCAAGGTGAAGGCGGTTCACTCCGGCTTTGCCGCCCCGGCCAGTGGTCCGTATCACATCGCCCTCAAGGAAGAATTCACCTCGATCATCGAAGGGCTCCTGAAGAAGCCCGCTGCCGAAGCGGTTACTTCCGCCGGTGGTGACCTCCAGTAAGTTCCGCTGCCCGCACTTAGTACACCGCTGGCCTACTGCTGATCACCCGATTGGCAGTGGGCTGGCGGTTGATTTCTTGTTGTTCAACCTTGGTCTCGCTATGCATTCTGCCCACTATCTGTATCTGTTCGGCTCCCTCTTCTCGCTGGCCAGCCCGTGGACCCTGGCGCAGACCGCCAGCGCACCGCCCGAATCGAACCTGCGCATCCGTTGTGACCTGCCCGCGCACTTAGAGATCGACGGCGCGGACGCAGGCCTGCTGGAACCGGGAGTGTGGAAACAGCTCCTACTACCGCCCGGCGAGCATCAACTCCAGGCCAAACCGCAGAGTGGAAGTGGACTCTGGAAGCGAACCCTCCTCGTCTCTTCGGCCCTGCCGACGCAACTCGACATTCCCCTCCGCGCGGCCCTGCTGCGCGACGAAGTGACGCGCTTGGGCTATTGGCACGATAGCCGCACCAACTTGATCTGGGCGGCCGCCGACAGCGGCTCCGGGGTGACGGTCAGCCAAGCCCGATCCTTCTGCCGCAACCTATCGGCGGGTGGCTTTCAGGATTGGCGCCTCCCCGAGATCAACGAGTTGCAGACACTGTTCGGCGGACCTGCTGACGAAAGAGGTTTCCGTGTCGTGGCCCCGCTGAAGTTGACCGGCTGGTCCTGGAGCGCGACGCAGGGGCAAGAGCCGGCCGAAAACTGGACGCTCGATCTGGGCGATGGTGCACGGGCCTCCGTCGCTGCCGGAGATGCCGGCCTGAATCGGGCCCTGTGTGTGCGCCAACCTTCGCTCCGTTGAAGTTAGTTCACGCGCAGCGCGTGCTTTTTCAGGTCTTCCAGCGTCACATATTCCAGCGCCGCCTCGTGCGTGCATTCGAGAATCACCGGAGCCGCAAAACCGGCATCCATCGCCTGCTTCCATCGGCCCGCGCAGACGCACCAACGGTCACCGGGTTGCAGACCCGGGAAATTGAACTGGGGCATTGGCGTCGACAGATCGTTCCCGCTGGCGTAGCTGAAGGAGAGAAACTCCTGCGTCACCTGCGTGCAGATGGTGTGGGAGCCGCCATCTTCATCGCTGGTATTGCAGCAACCGTCGCGGAAGAAGCCGGTCTTGGGATCGTGTGAGCAGGGGATCAGCTTGCCGCCGAGGACGTTGCGTGAAGGGTGCATAGCGCTATTCTCGCAAAGCCTTCGCTATTTGATCCAGCGCCCACTGCGCATGCTGCTTGACTGCCGGGTAGGCGTGCTGCGCCAGCTGCTCCAGCAGCGGCTGGTACTCGCGCCGCGGAGCGTTGCCCATGGCGGTGCAGACGTTGCGGAGAAAGCCGCGATACTTGGCACGCCACACCGGAGTCTCGCGGAACAGGGCGCGAAACTGCTCTTCCGTCAAAGCGGCCATCTGTTCAAGAGGTGGTGCGAATGCACGCGGCTGGAACTCGGCCACCTCCGTCTGCGGCGCGCGCCGGTTCCAGGGGCAGACGTCCTGGCAGATGTCGCAACCAAAGACGTGGCTGCCGAAGGCGGCGCGCAAGGGCTCCGGCGTCGCCTCTCGAGATTCGATGGTGTGGTAGCTGATGCAGAGCCCGGCATCAAGCTCCCAAGCGGGCACCGCTTGCCCGGTGGGCACAATCGCCTGCGTCGGACAAGCATCAATGCAACGCGTGCAGGAGCCGCACCGGTCCGGTGGCGGGACATCGGCGGGAAGTTCCACCGAGAGCAGCATCGCCCCCAGAAAGAACCACGAGCCCTGCCCCTGGTTGATCAAGCACGTATTCTTACCGATCCAGCCCAGGCCCGCCGCGCGCGCATAGTCGCGTTCGAGCAACGGCGCCGTGTCAACGCAGATGCGATACTCGACACCTGCGGGCAGACGCTTCGCCAACAGCTCAAAGCGGGCGCGGAGGACGTCGTGATAGTCGGCCCCCCAGGCATAGCGCGAGATCCAGGCGCGCGTGGGGTCGTCGAGTGTTCCGATGGATGGCTGCGGCGATTTGTAGAGCACGCCGGCCATCAGAATCGATTGCGCGGAGTTGAGCAGATGGCGCGGGTCCCGCCGGGCTTCCATGCGGTGGTCGGTGAGATAGCCCATCCCCGCCGCCCGGCCGCGCTGCACCCATTGCTCATAAAACTTGAACTCAGGCAATGGCTGCGCGGGAGCGATGCCTGCAAGATCGAAGCCGCATTCGCGGGCCCAACGGAGGAGGTCTTCGCGGGTGAGCCGGAGCGCGGTCGAAGCCAGCGGTGTCGAAGGGAGAGCCACCTGAGCTTCAGCGTAGCAGCGGCCGTTACCGCGGCAGTTCGCGAATGCGGATCTCGCGGAACCAGACTTCGGAGTTGTGCGCCTGCAGCTCCAGGTACCCGGCGTTCTTTTCAGCAAAGCCGTCGATGGCGGCGAACTTGCTGGCGGCCACCGCGGCACGCAGTGCGGCCGAGCCAAGGTCGTACTCCACCACCTTCTCGCCGTTCAGCCAATGCTCCACGTGGTTGCCGTCGACCAGAATGCGGCTCTCGTTGAACTCACCCAGCGGCTTGGGGTGCGCGCGTTGAGGCGCGAGTAGATCGTAGAGGCCGCCGGTCAACTGGTTGGGCCGGAGCTTGCCGCCCTGGTAGATGTAGCCTTCGTCGTCGATCATCTGATACTCAAAGCCCAGCGGGTGCTGCATGAAGCGCTGGTAGGCGCTCCAGGATGAGGCGAAGAAGACCGGAGGCGCCAGCGCCATTAGCCCCGCCACCAGATAGCCCACGCGCCGTCCCCAAAGCTGCTTGGCGAACCAGGCTTGACGCCAGCAGGCGAACAACAGCACGATCGCCCCCAGCCCCAGTGGCACCGCTCGGGTCAAGCCCTGGCGCAGGCCTTTCCAGAACTCTTCATTGACGCGCCCGGGTACGGCCAGGTACTTCACCCCGGAGTTGCCCATGGCGGGAATCCGCCACACGAAGACCAGCTCAAAATCGCGATATTGCCGCTGTGAGAACAGAGAATGCTGGGTGGTCCGGGTGGCGTGTAAACAACCCGCGTCCACATTCCATTCGTCCGCCGGAAAGGGCTGGCCGACTCCCGCCGTCCAGTGGCTGAGGTCGCGCCCGTCAAACAGCGTTTGCCACGGACCGTCAACGGTGGGCGCGGGGTGTTGGGCCGCGCACGGGAGAACAAGGGCCATGCCCAGAAACAGGAAAGTGGTGGCGGAACGGGAGATCTTCAATTCAACGGTACTGTAGCGCAGCCCGTCCCGCTGTGTACAAAGCCGCCGAATGAGGCCGCTTGCCGCTAGTGCTGCGCGATACTCAAGACGTTGCCGTCAGGGTCCTTGAAAAAGGCCACCTTGGCCGTACGATCGGGCGCGGTCCAAATACCCAGCTCATCCTGCTCCAGGAATGGGTAGCGCTCAAGCGTCACACCTGCGTTCTTCAGTTCCGTCGCCGCGGCCACAATGTCAGCTACCTCCCATCCGATCACGGTGTGCTCAGATGGCTGGTGACCCGGCAGCTTCGTTACCCGCAACGTCGTGCCGTGGGCATCATACACGACGGCAAAATCATCCTCGCTGACAAACTTCAACCCCAACGTTCCACCGTAAAACTGCTTTGCGCGTTCCGCGTCTGGAGTCAGGACAAATGCGACGAGTGGGCTGGTTCCAAGCATGTGGTCATGCTACCAACAATGGCGCTGCCCGGCTATATCCTTCCGCTATTGGTGAGGTGTGACCGTCGGCCACCGGCTACCGCCGCCGCAGCCAGTCCGACAAGCGGGCGGGCCAACTGGATAGCGCGATGTCTGTCGCCGCCAGGCCCACGCCATGGGGGCCTTTCTCATAGATGTGCATCTCCACCGGCACGCCGGCCTTGCGGCAGGCCAGGTAGAACAGCACGCTATTCTCCGGCGGCACACCGGTGTCCTCATTGGTGTGGAACAGGAAGATGGGCGGCGTGTCTTTGGCCACCTGCAGCTCGTTCGACATCTCCTCCTGCAACTTCGCGTCCGGCGAATCGCCCAGCAGATTGCGGCGCGAGCCTTTGTGGACATACGGCTCATTGGTGAAGGTGATCACCGGGTAGCCCAGAATGGCGAAGTCCGGCCGCGTGCCGGGGCCGAAATGCGTCGCGACCGTGGCTGCCAAGTGGCCGCCCGCGGAAAAGCCCATGATGCCCACCCGGTCCGGGTTGATCTTGAACTCCGCCGCCCGCCGCCGCACGATCCGCAACGCCTGCTGCGCGTCCTGCAACGGAGCCGGGTGACGATAGCGCGGTCCCAGGCGGTACTTCAACACAAACGCCGTGATGCCTTGCGAGTTCAGCCACTGCGCGATCTGCGTGCCTTCGTGATCCACCGCCAGCGCGCCATAGCCGCCGCCGGGGCACACCAAGACGGCCATGCCGTTGCCGTTCTTCGCGATCCACGGGGTGAAGGAAGGCTTGTCCACTTCCTCGGTGCCGGCAGCGCCCGGTGCGCCATTGGGCCACAGCAGCTCAGCGGGAGGAATCTGCGGGCGACGCTGCGCGCTCAGTACGCTGGCCACGGCAAAGATCAGAACAAGTCGCATGTGTTGCATCCTAGCGCAGGTGCGGCCTGATTCGGGGTACAACTAAGGGCGGATGCACACTGCACTCGCCTGCCTGGTGTTGGCCCAACAACTCGTACTGGCGCAAGAAACCGTCACCTTCCGTGCCGACATCAACCAGGTGCGCTTGGACACGCTGGTGCTCGATGACGGCAAGCCGGTGGCCGGGTTGACCAAGGCGGACTTTCGGGTACTCGACGAGAACGCGCCCGTCCAGCTGAAGTATGTCGACTACGGCGCGCAGCCGCTCGATCTATTGCTGCTGCTCGATGTCAGCGGCAGTATGAAGCCGGCCATTCGCGAACTGGCCGGGGCTGCGGGCGATGCCATGCGCGTGATGAAGCAAGGCGACCGCATCGCCGTCGCCGTCTTCCGCGAGCGGCCCGATTTCGTCCTGGCGCCAGAGACCGATTTCTGGAAGGTCACCCAGTTCCTGCGCCAGTTGGTCGACCGGGAGCGCTTCGACGGTGGCACCGACATCGATGGCGCCTTGATCGGCGCGGCCCGCCACTTCCGCACCGATGCCGCCTACACCGGCTCCGACAACCAGCGCCGCCGGGCGATCTTGATCGTCACCGACAACGTCGCCGAATCGCGCACCACCGCCGCGCGGGTCACGCGTTCACTCTGGTCGGCCGATACGACGGTGAGTTCGCTGTTGATCCTGTCGCCCCAAGCCAACGCCCGCCAGGGCTTCGCGCCGACGCCCGCCGTCAGATGGTCCGACGTGCGGCCCATCACCTACGCGACGGGCGGCGACTTTATGGACTGGGCTCCGGGCACGCCCGCGCTCGCCCTGGTGCTCGAGCGCATCCGCCAACGCTACAGCCTACAGTACGACGCCCCGCCGGGCAAGACCGGTAAGGAGCGCAAGGTGAAAGTGGACTTAAGCCCCGAAGCGCGCGCCCGCTACCCGCAAGCCCGCGTGATTGCCCGCACCGGCTATCTGGCCGGTACGCCGCGGGTCGAATAGCGGCATCCAGAAGAGCGCCCGCCCATGCCCGAGTACCTGTTCGTCTACGGCACGCTGCGCAGCAGCCATGACAACCCGTTCGCCCGCCGCCTGCGCGCCGAGAGCCGCTTTGCTGGCGAAGGGGAGACTTCTGGGGCGCTCTATCAGGTAGACCCGCGCTATCCCGGTCTGGTGCTGGATGGCTCCGGCATGGTGCCCGGTGAAATCTATGAGCTGCAAGGCCAGGCGGAGCTGCTCGCCGATCTTGACCAGTACGAAGGGTGCGGGGCCGATGATCCCGCTCCGCACGAGTACACGCGGCAGTTGATCTCTGTCTGGCACTGTGATGGTGGCGAACTGCTGGCCTGGGCCTACATCTACCAGTGGTCCGTTGCGGACAAACCGCGCCTCCCAGACCCGCCAGCAGCGCCCGCCAGTGTTGCTCAACGGTGACATAATTGGTCCAAATGCGACCCGGCAGTCTACTAGCTCTTTCTTTCCTCTGTTCGCTTGCCGCTTCGGCCCAGAAAGTCGACTATGTGCGCGAAGTCCGGCCCATCTTGTCGGACCGCTGTTTTGCCTGCCACGGACCCGACGAAGCCAACCGCAAAGCCAACTTGCGCCTCGATACCAAGGAAGGCATGGAGGCGGCCTTGGCGAAGATCGGCCCGCGCATTGCCCATGAGAAGAAGGCTCTGCGCATGCCTCCGCCGCAGTCCGGCGTCCTCACTGAGCCGCAGATCGCCACGCTCCAGAAATGGATCGGCCAAGGCGGCGAATGGAAGATGCACTGGAGCTATCTGCCACCCAAGCGGGCCGAAGCGCCCGTCGTGAAGAACGCCGCCTGGGCCCGCACCGATATTGACCGCTTCATCCTGGCGCGTCTCGAAAAAGAGAATCTCAAGCCCGCCCCTCGCGCCGGCAAAGCCACCTTGCTCCGTCGCGTCAGCCTGGACTTGACCGGCCTGCCGCCGACTCCCGCCGAAGTCACGGCGTTCCTCAACGACACCTCGGCCAACGCTTACGAGAAGGTAGTGGACCGCCTGCTCGCCTCTCCCCACTACGGTGAGCGCATGGCGATGCCGTGGCTCGATCTGGCCCGTTACGCCGATACGCATGGCTACCACATCGATTCGCACCGCGACATGTCCGCCTGGCGCGACTGGGTGATCAATTCGTTCAACCAGAACCTGCCCTACGACAAGTTCACCGTCTGGCAACTGGCAGGCGATCTGCTGCCCAACCCCTCCAAGGACCAGCTGCTGGCCACCGCCTTCAACCGCAACCACATGATCAACTACGAAGGCGGCGCGATCCCGGAGGAGTATCTCACTGAATACGTGATCGACCGCGTGGAAGCCACGGCCAACGTCTGGATGGGCATGACCATGGGCTGCGCCCGCTGCCATGACCACAAGTACGACCCCATCCGCCAGAAAGAGTTCTACCGCTTCTTCGCCTTCTTCAACACCGTGCGCGAGAAGGGTCTCGACGGTTCGCGCGGCAATGCCGAGCCCGTACTGAAGCTGCCCAACACGTGGCAGCAATCGCGCCTGGATGCGATCTCGAAGCGCACGACTGAGCTGGAAGCTTGGCTCGATGAGCGCGATGTGGTGGCCCTCCGCGAAGGCTGGGAGTTCCAGCAGCCCAAGTTCCCCGCGCCGCCCACGGCCAACGAAAAAGGCACCGCCGCTGCTTCACTCCGTTTCAAGATGAGCTCGCGGTTGGACACGGTGGAGAGCCTGCTGCTCGATCAACCGCAGCTGAAGGTCTGGATCGATGGTGGCGAAGCGATCGGCCGCAACCGCCGTGGCTCGCGCCTCTACTTCCAGTCTGGCGCGCAAGTCTGGCGCACCAAAGACAATTTCGTTACCGGCGATTGGCAGCACGCCGCGCTTAACTTGACTGGCACCCCGGTGCTCTATCTCGACACCAAACCCGTGACGCTGGAACCTGCGAAGGCTACGGCTCCCAAGAATCCGCCCAAGGGCTCCAAGGAAGACATCCGCTTCTTCGACCGCGCCCTGACTGCCGACGAGATCCGCATCTTGGCCATCGACGAGCCCGCCAAGGCCATTCTTGCGATCGCGGCCGACAAGCGCAGCGGCGAACAACGCCGCGCCCTGCTCGACTACTTCTTTGAGCATGGCGCGCCCGCCGGGGTCCGCGACGTCAATCGCGAGTTGCGTGCTCTCTACCTCGAACGAGATGACCTGGACGCCACCATCCCCTCCGCCATGGTGATGTCAGAGATGGCGATTCCGCGCGAGAGCAAAGTGCTCGCTCGTGGCGACTATCGCAACGGTACTGAAGTGGTGACGCCGGGCGTTCCCAGCTTCCTGCCGCCGCTCTCACCCAGCGCGCCCAAGAACCGCTTGGGGCTCGCCCAATGGCTGACCTCCGGCGATCATCCGCTCACGGCGCGCGTGGCCGTCAACCGCTTCTGGCAAATGTATTTCGGCACTGGCCTGGTGAAGACGGTGGAAGATTTCGGCAGCCAGGGCGAGTACCCCATGCACGTCGAACTGCTCGACTGGTTGGCCACCGAGTTCGTCCAATCCGGCTGGGATGTGCGCCATATGCAGAAGCTGATCGTGATGTCGGCCGCCTATCAGCAATCATCCAAAGTCACGCCGGAGCTGCACGAGAAGGACCCCGAGAATCGCCTGGTCGCTCGCGGCCCGCGCTTCCGCCTCCCGGCCGAGCTGGTGCGTGACAATGCGCTCGCGGTCAGTGGCTTGCTGAGCGGCAAGATCGGTGGCGAAAGCGTGCTGCCCTATCATCCGCCGGGAGTCTGGGAAGACATCGCCTATGGCGATACCTTCTCCGCCCAGCGCTACGTACAGGACCATGGCGACAAGCTCTACCGCCGTTCCATGTACTCGTTCTGGAAGCGGACCGCGCCGCCTGTCTCGCTGGCCACCTTTGACGCGCCCGATCGCGAAAAGTGCATCGCCCGCCGCGCCACCACCAACACGCCGCTACAGGCCCTGGTGCTGTTGAATGACCCGACCTACATCGAGGCCGCCCGCGTGCTGGCCGCGCAAGCGATGGCCACGCCCGATCCGCTAGCCTTCATGTTCCACCGCGCCGTCTCCCGCGCCCCTTCCGCGCAAGAAAGCACACTGCTGCGCGCGCAGTTGGCCAAGCAGGTGACGCTCTACCGCAACTGGCAAGAAGGCGTCGACAAACTCTTGAAGGTGGGCGAAGCGCCAGTGCCTGCGGGGCGTGACCGCGTGATGCTGGCCGCCTGGACCACCGTCGCCAGCACCATCCTCAACCTCGACGAAACGATCACCAAGGAATAGCCGCCAAGGAAACACCATGGACCTCCGCAAGCAATTTGAACTCGCGATGACGCGCCGGGCGCTCTTCTCCCGAGCCTCCACCGGTCTTGGTTTAGCGGCCTTGAATGCGTTGGGTTTGGCGCAAGCCAGTGCCGCTTCGGGTGACAAGTCCCCTACCGGCGGCCTGCCCGGTCTGCCGCATTTTGCGGCAAAAGCCAAGCGCGTCATCTTCCTGCACCAATCCGGTGGCCCGGCGCAGCAGGATCTGTTTGACTACAAGCCGCAGCTGGAAAAGCACCGCGGCATCGACTTGCCCGCCAGCATCCGCATGGGCCAGCGCATCACGGGTATGACCTCCGGCCAAGCCACGTTCCCGGTGGCACCGTCGCTCTTTAAGTTCTCGCAGCACGGCCAGTCCGGCACCTGGATGTCGGAGCTGCTGCCGTGGACCTCGAAGATTGTCGACGACATCACCCTCGTCAAATCCGTCAACACCGACGCCATCAATCACGACCCGGCCATCACCTTCATCCAGACCGGCAGCCAGCAACCCGGCCGCCCCAGCCTGGGCAGTTGGGTCAGCTACGGACTGGGTAGCGAGAATCAAAGCCTGCCCGCCTTCGTGGTGCTGGTCAGCCAATCGAGCGCGGTCAACATCGATCAGCCACTGTTCAGCCGCCTGTGGTCCTCCGGCTTTCTGCCGTCTAACTACCAGGGCGTCAGCTTCCGCTCCTCGGGTGACCCCGTTCTGTTTCTATCGGACGCCCCCGGCATCGACCGCGAAACCCGCCGCCGCATGCTCGATTCACTCAAGGCGATCAACGGCACGCACAGCACCGAATTCGGCGACCCCGAAATCGAAACGCGCATCACGCAGTACGAGATGGCGTACCGCATGCAGACCTCCGTGCCGGAGCTGATGGATATGTCGAAGGAGTCTGCCGCCACGCTCGACATGTATGGCCCCGATGCCCGCAAGCCCGGCAGCTATGCCTCGCACTGCCTGCTCGCGCGGCGCTTGGTCGAACGCGGCGTGCGCTTCGTGCAGCTCTACAAGCGCGGCTGGGATCAACACAACGACCTGCCTCGAGACCTGCGCCGCCAGTGCGAAGCGGTCGATCAACCGTCAGCCGCTCTGGTGATGGACTTGAAGCAACGCGGCCTGCTCGATGACACCCTCGTCGTCTGGGGCGGCGAATTCGGCCGCACCGTCTATTCACAAGGCCGCCTCACCGACACCAACTACGGCCGGGATCACCACCCCCGCAACTTCGCCATGTGGTTCGCCGGCGGCGGCATGAAGCGCGGAGTATCTATTGGCGAAACCGACGACTTCAGCTACAACATCACCCAAGACCCTGTCCACATCCACGACATCCAAGCCACCATCATGCACTGCCTGGGCGTCAACCACAAGAAACTAACCTACCGCTTCCAAGGCCGCGATTTCAGGCTGACGGACGTGCATGGGAATGTGGTGGAGAAGATGCTGGCGTAGGTTGGAATGCCGACCATCAGCCAGTTCTACGGGATCACCATCCGGATGTACTTCAACGATCATCCGCCTCCGCACTTTCATGCGATCTACGGTGACGCGCAGGCGACGATCGACATCAATACTGGAATGATCATCGAAGGCGACCTTCCAGCGCGGGCGTTGGCACTTGTTAGGGAATGGGCTCTGCTACGCCGCCAAGTGTTGAACGACAACTGGAGCCGTTGCCGTGCCCAGCAGCCGATTGCTCAGATTGATCCACTGCCCTAGGCTGGGCGATCATATGGGAGGGTAGCTGTCATGCATTGGGATGTGACTGAAGTTAACGCGGAGCGTGGCCATGTCTTGTGGGTTAAGTTCCGGGACGGAGTTGCGGGGCGAGTCCGCTTTGAACCAGACTTCTTCGTCGGAGTCTTCGCCCCGCTGAGGTCCCCCGATCACTTTGAGCAAGTCTTCATCGATATGGGCGCGGTTTCCTGGCCTGGCGATTTGGATTTGGCACCTGACGCCATGTACCGCGAGATCAAGGCTCACGGCGAATGGCGGCTGCCTTCGGCGCATTTTGTTTGACTCCGTGCTCTCGGTCCTCGTCATAGCGGCGGTACACTAGCCTTTCCGATGGACCAAACGGCCCGCATCACCCGCTACCTCGCGTCACTCGACGCGTCCACCAATTTCTGGCTCACCCATTCGCTCGACCGCGAGCACGGCGGCTACTTCACCTGCCTCACGCGCGAGGGCGAAGTCTACGATACGCGCAAGTATGTCTGGCTGATGGGGCGCGCCGTTTGGATGTTTTCGCGGCTTTACCGGGAACGGGAAGCAAAGCCCGAGTATCTGGAAGCGGCCAAGTTGAACCTCGATTTTCTGCGGCGCTATGCCCGGCGAGAGGATGGCGCGTACTACTTTGCGCTCTCGCGGGAGGGCGCGCCCGCGGCCTTCCAGCGCAAGCCCTACGGAGCCGTCTTCGTCTGCATCGGCCTGGCTGAATACGCTCGCGCGACGGGCGAGCAGCAGTATCTCGATGAAGCGGTTGAGCTGTTCTGGAAGATCCGCCAGTGGATTGCGGACCCGGCGCTGCTGGGCCGGGCGCGGCATGGGCAGTCGCAGTTGGCCGATGTGATGGTGACCATCTCCATGCTGCAGGAGCTGATGCCCTCGCATGACGACCCGCGCTACGCGGAACTGCTGAACCAGATGCTCGATGAAGCCCTGGCGCACCAGCATCCGGAATTGGGCGTGCTCACCGAGAACATCCTCGCCGACGGCCTGCGCCGCGACGAGTCACTCCCCGGCGGACGCCTCTGGTGCCCCGGTCACAGCGCGGAGGTCAGCTGGTTTCTCCTGCGCATCCTGGACCAGTACCCGGATGCGGCCAAGAAAGCCCGAGTGCTGGATAACCTGGAGCGCTCGCTCGAACTCGGCTGGGATGCTGAGCAGGAGGGGCTCTACTACTTCCTCGACACTCGAGGGCAGCCCATGATGGAGCTGGAATGGGACATGAAGCTCTGGTGGCCGCATACGGAAGCGATGCTCGCCTTGGCCCACGCCTGGCGCCGCACGGGCGATGCCAAGTGGCTCCGCTGGCTGGACCGGATGGACGACTACAGCTGGCGCACCTTCGTCGACGACCCCGGCGCGCCCTCGAAAGCCGTACCGGGCTCGGCCGCCGGGGAATGGTTCGGCTACGCTGACCGCTCCGGCCGCATCACCCACAACGCCAAAGGCAACCACTACAAAGGCTTCTTCCACGTCCCTCGAGCTTTGTGGCTGGCCTGCGGCGAACTGCGCGCGGCTTAGCAACTCGCGGGCGATCTTGCTTCTTCCGCAAACGTCCTGGATGCCGCGCGGAGATAATTGAGCCGCGCGCGTCAGCGAGCGGTCTGTCCGGGTCTTCATCGCCAGTTGCCGTCTGCGGCCACGCCAGCAGATGTACCCCATCACGGCCTAGCTGAAAGTTTATTGTCTTTACTTTCTGCTATTTGCCGCCGGCCGCTGGAGAGCCGCCCGGCGAGAGAAGCGAGAATTCAGGCACGGAAAAGGGAATCCGGCCTGGCCTTTACTCCTCTTGCAGTAAATCCCCCAGCCCCACTCCACGCCCCACCCGCTCAACTAGGAGCGAACCAACTTCCAACGGGCCGGATTCCCACAACCTTCCACTCCCCACCTTTCATGAAATAGGTCGCGAGCAATCAGCGGTTTGCCTAACCGCAGCTACCACGGCGCAACAGTGATACCCGGCACGCGTTCAAACTCGCGAACGTTTCGAGTGACCACTGCCAGCCCATGCACCCGCGCAATGGCGGCGATCATTAAGTCATGCGGCCCAATCTTCTGGCCTTGCCGTTCGAGCTTGGCGCGAAGCTCGCCATACTGGTCGGCCGCGCGGTCTTCGAAGGGCAGGGATACGAAAGGGCTCAGAAACAAGTTGAGCACTGCCAGCGCGGACTCAACCTTGGGTGCCTTGTGCACGCCCACCAGGAGTTCGCCCCGAGTAACCGACGAGACCCGCACCTGGTCCGGGGCGTGAGCCTCCAACCAAAGGCGAGCCGCCCGCTGTCCCCTCAGATGAGCGACGCACAGGTCAGTATCAAGCAGGAACATCTTTAGTCGAAGATGGGCCCGCGATCTTCGTAAGGCAACTGCTCGGGACGTTCCAGATCCGAAATGCAGCCAAACGTCCCCTCAAAATACCCCGGCGGCCAGCCCGTTTTCACATCCTTCGACACGATTTCAGCAATGTAGCGCGACACCGGCAACTTCCGCGCCTTCGCCCGCCGCTTGAGCTCGTCGGCGGTGGACTGGGGGACGTAGAAATTCAGCTGGGGCATGGGGCAAGTATAGCAAGTATACTTGCTATACTTCCACCATCCGCGAGCGAGTCGATTCGAGAGTACGGCTTCTGACTCACCATTGGCCCGAGAGGTCATCATCAGGGTCAGGACCCTTCGTGTCTTGTCTGATGCGATGTTCACCTTTCCCCCCCTGAAGATGCCGTTGGGCAGACCCGAGTGTCGAAATAACATAGTCGAACGTTTTCTTGGAGAACGAGGTACTGGCTTTGACGAAGGCAACAAACTGTTGCTGGCGCGCCTCCAAATCCAGCGCGTTCAAATCCTTCAGGAGTGCCTCGTTGGTCACCACCTTCTCAAGGTTCCGCTTGAATGTGGGCCAGATTCCGAATGGTGCTAGAGCGACGACGTTATTCACGGTTTGGCTAATGAAACCGCGCCCACCCATACCCGCCTGAATTACCCGGATCTCATTGCCCTTCACGAGGAAAACGTGACACACGGAGCCTGAGACTGCGTGATATTCGTGGGTTTTGGCTTGGAAGCAGATTGCCACCGTGCCATCCTCAAGGAACTCAATCTGCAAGTCGCTCAGGCCAACTTCATCACGTTTATGACCCAGCTTAGCGTTGGCAACCATTGTTCGGCTGGCCTCGATCAGGTCCTCCTGCGTCCGGCTGTCATCGAGGGACTCAAGAAAGCCTGGCGCATAGTGGATGATCGCTCCGCCTCCAAAACAACCAGCAAACAACGCTACAACTGCCACTGGCAGATGTGTTATTAGCTTCGCCGCTTCCGGACTATCAGACAAGCGGTAGCCGATCATGTAGCAGTGCTGTCCCATTCCCTCGTCGTCTGCGAGTAACTTTAGCTCGCAGCCCGGGTGGGTAAGCTTCCGATTCGCCCACAAGTTAAGCTGACGCAGGTCAGCCTTCAAGTTGGGGCATTCCACCCTGTTTGAGGTATTCCAGTCAAAGAACTTGCCGATCTCCGACGATTTTACGGCTTTGGCTCCCGACACCGTCGTCTGGACCCATTTTCCTTTAGTGGGGAGCGAGGTCGAGTAGTTATGCACGGTCGGGAAAATAGGGGCAGGGGCCGGCAGAACAACTGTGGCGATCGGCTGCTTGATTGCTCGGGCACTCGAGCTTCTGAATAGGCCGGCGGGCGCCGCTCCGGGCTGTGTGGTGCTAATCGCTCTGGCAAGTGGTGCTGTGCGGCTAGCCGCCTTCGTCACTTCCTTTATTAGGGGTCTCGATAAGCTTCCCATGCCAAGTTCCTTCCATACGGACACGCCGCAGTTATCCCGTAACCAATCTAAATCTTATACGATGAGAGCTTATACAAGGCGCTCTCAATCCCGGGCGGACCGCCAGCCGTCAGGTGACGTGATTGTCTCTTTGCTTGACTGTTTCCTACCAGCTTTCGACAAGGATGCTGGCCAGCACGCTGAAACTCTCGCACATTGCGGGTGACAGCGGTTAGCTAATGGGTGCGCGTGGACGGAACACAAAGGTGCACCAACTCGCACATTAAGTTCTCCTCAAGTCAAGGACAAACAGTATTGTGCGACTGAGGAGAGATTATTGTCAAGGACAATCTTGACGCGCTAGTAATCAACCTCAATATTGCCGTTATTCTGGGCCAAATAGTCGAAGACCAGGAATTCGGCTGAAGTGGCGAATGTTGCGGGTGAGCAATATTCCGCTATGGCTCAGCACAATCCCCGCGATGAGCAGATCACCAAGTGCTAAGTTCTGTCCCGTCGCTGCAAGCGCTCGCGAGACTTCCCCGGCTTTGACTGCCGCCGCCTTGTCCAATTGCAGGATGGGCAGGGCTTCCAGGAATACGGAGAGCCGAATCCGGTCTTCGGGCCGCCGAAATCCTTGTTCCAACTCAAACACGGAGATCGCGGTGATCGCCAGCATTCCGTCTCCCATCAATTCCCGCAAGACCGGATCAAGCCGCGCTGCTTGGCGGGAGTAGTCGATGAGAATGTCGGTGTCTACGACGACGAGCGCCATGTCTCTCGCATCTGTCGCACTTGCGCCTGCATGGCGTCCGCTTCCTCATCGGACAAGGTGCCGCGTAGTGCTTCGAGGGCCTTGATGGCCCGCTCCCGCCGCTGACCCGCCGCGATTGGATCGGTGTTTAGAAAGCGCTCAATCGCCTCGTTCACGAGTCGCGAATAACCCTTTTCGCCACGTCGGGCGGCTAGTTCACGCAAGGCGGTGTGGTTTTCAGGCGTTAGCTCCAAGGTGGTGCGCATACTCGAATTTTACATGCATGCAGATGCATGTAGCGGCTTGCCCGGCCGCCGCAATGGGCCCGAAAACAAAGCCGCCCGAGCCGAAGCCCGGGCGGTCTTTTTGAATCAGCAGCTTGGGGGCGAACTAGTCGCCCATCGAGCCGACTTCTTCCTGCTTTTCGTTGGCCGGAGCGGGCTTGATGGCGCCCAGGGAGACGAAGCCTTCCTGTTCCGGAGCCTTCAGCACGTGCTTCTTATAGAGCTGCATCATGCGGTCGTTCTCTTCCTGCTCCTTGATCTTCTGCGCGCGGGCGCGCAGCTTCTCTTCGCGGGAGTTCTTCGCCACGCCGATGTCGTCCAGATCGTGCTGCTTGCCCTTGGCGACGTCTTCGGTGCGGAGCACGACATAGCGGTCGAGCGCGCCGGCTTCCACTTCGACGTTCTTGCCGCCGGCGTAGATCTTGTGGCGGCCGTGCTCTTCATACCACTTGGTGAGCGTGGCCGTCATGTGCATCTTCTCGATGATGTTGCGCCAGCCGATGCCCGTGTTGTAGGCGCAGAAGCTGATCTCGCCTTCTTGCGTGGCGTAGGGGATGATGCACTGTTCGGTGCGGCGGAAGTCGTAGTTGAACAGATCCTGGAACCACATACCGGCGATGAACAGGAAGTTCCAGCGGTCCGCGCGGCGCTTTTCGATGTCGGTCATCGTACGGTCCGCGGTCACCTTGCCGTACTTGCGGCCGCTGACGCCGAAGCACTTGTCGAACTTCGCCATCATGTCGGTCAGCTTGAAGTGAGTAGGCGTCTTGAACGGATCGTAGTTGCGCATCAGCGCCAGGGTGACGCCAATCGCGGACATCATCTTGCTACGGGCGCCATCGTTGATCTTCTTGATGTCATCCGCCAGCTGGACGGCGTTCAGGAACGCGGTCACCGGTACGGCTTCCTTGGTTTCCTTGTCGCACATCACGGCAAAGCCGGTGCCACAGTTCGGGTGGCAGCCGCAGGAGAGCTGGCCCCACTCGGACGCCGGTCCGTGGATCAGATCGGCAAAGTCGGAGAACGTGGACATGAACGAGATCGGGAACCAGTCGCGGGTGGGTTCGCCCAGGCCGGTCTGGTTCTTGACGTCATGCGCCAGATGCGACAGCGTGTAGCGCTGCGCCATGCGGCGTTCCGGGGTGACGGCTTCGTCGCGGCCCGTGAAGCTGACCGGCTGGAAGCTCAAGAACGGGATCTTCTTCGGGTTGTCGAGCGCGAAGCGGACCACGCTGCCCACCTGCTCATTGTTGATACCGTTGATGATCGTGATCACCGGCACGATGTCGATACCGGCCGAGTGAGCATTCTCGATGGCGCGCAGCTTCACGTCGAACAGGTTGCCAACGGCGCGGTGCGAATTCGGCTCATTGCCGATGCCGTCGAACTGGAGGTAGAGGTAACGCAGACCGGCTTCGGCGGCTTGCTTAGAAAATTCGGGGCTCTTGGCAAACTCGATGCCGTTGGTGGCGGCCTGAACTGAGTTGTAGCCCACCTTGCGGGAGTAGCGGATGGCGTCGAGGAAGAACGGAGAGAGCGTGGGCTCGCCGCCGGAGAACTGCACCGACATCTGGCGGCGCGGCTTGATCTTCATCGCGTTATCCAGCAGCGTGGTGATGTCGTCCCACGTCAATTCGTGGACGAAGCCAACCTGGTTGGCGTCCATGAAGCAGGGGTCGCACATCATGTTGCAGCGGTTGGTCAAGTCAACCGTCAGCACCGAGCCGCGGCCGTGCTTGATAGTGGAGCTGCCGTGGTCGTGCAGGCCTTCATCGTTGTGCGCCAGGATGTCGCGGCCGGGAAACACTTTCTCCAGGTGAGCAAAGAACTTGGAGTCGATCGCCATCAAGTCTTCAAACTTGCCGTGCGTCGGGCACTCCTTCACCATCCAGATCTGGCCGTCGCGCTCGATCACCTGGGCCTTGATTTCGCCCACTTTTTCGTTCTTGAGAATTTCCACCGGCAGTTCGCCGTTGAGGATCTTTTCGCGAGCTTCGGGTACGCACTTGGGGCAAAGAGAATCGGTCGTACGCGGCCAGCCCAGGGGCGGCTTCGACTTCTGGTACGACTTCAGCAGCGGCTTGTC
>JAPKYZ010000089.1 GCA_026394055.1 Acidobacteriota bacterium | reverse complement strand
GGGCGCTGGGTGTGACGGAATCTGCTGTCCGGACGCTGGAGCAGGCCGTCTCTCAAGTGATCCGCGGAAAGCCGGAAGCGCTTCGCCTGGCTGTCTCCTGCCTGCTTGCTCGCGGCCACCTTTTGATTGAAGATGTGCCGGGCGTCGGCAAGACCACGCTGGCCCACGCACTGGCCCGGTCCGTGGGTTGTGACTTCCACCGCCTGCAGTGCACCTCCGACATGCTGCCGTCGGACATCGTTGGCGTCACGATTTACAACACGCAGACATCGGGGTTCGAATTCGTCCGGGGTCCCGTGTTTACCAACTTCCTGTTGGCCGATGAGATCAACCGGGCCACGCCCAAGACGCAATCGGCTTTGCTCGAAGCGATGAACGAAGGGCAAGTGACCGTCGATGGCGCCACCTACCCCTTGAAGGCGCCCTTTATGGTGATCGCCACGCAGAACCCCGCCGAACATCACGGCACGTACCCGCTGCCAGAGTCGCAGCTGGACCGCTTTCTGCTTCGCATCACGCTCGGCTATCCGGACCGCGTCAGCGAGCGGCAGATTGTGCGCAAGCAACAGACCGATGCGGGTGTCGCCGAGCCGCTGGTGCTTTCGCCCGAGGCGTTGCTGGAGGCACAGGAGCAGGTCACCCGCGTCGCGGTGGATGACGCACTGGTCGACTATGTGCTGGATCTGGTGGCCCGGACGCGCTCCCATGAAGCGCTGTCGCTCGGGGTCAGCCCGCGGGGGGCGCAGGGCGTGTACCGCGCGGCGCAGGCGTTCGCACTGATCTCCGGCCGCGATTACGTCATTCCGGACGACGTCAAGCAGGTGATGGTGCCGGTCTGCGCGCATCGCGTGATGCTGAACACCCGCTCCACCATGTCCCAACGCGGCCCCGGTGCGGCGGAGCGCGTCATCGAAAGCATCCTCACCGAAGTGGCTGTCCCGCTCTAAGGGTCGCCTTAGCGGGGCAGCAAGTGTTTTTGCACCTTGCCCAGCGCGTTACGCGGCAACGCCGGCACTTGCAGGAAACCTCGCGGTAGCTTGAACGAAGCCAAGGCCGCCCGGCATCGCGCTTCCATCACCGCCGGATCAATGGTCGCGCCGGGTTGGGCCACCAGATAGGCGAACGGCAGTTCCCCTCGCGCCCGGTCCGGCATGCCCACCACCGCCGCTTCGGCCACTTCCGGCTGTTCCAGCAGGAACTCCTCGATCTCGCGCGGGTAGATGTTGAAGCCACCGGAGATGATCAGGTCACTACGGCGCCCCTGGAGCGTGTAGTAGCCATCCGCCTCCCGCATCCCCAGGTCACCGGTGCGGAACCAGCCGTCGGTGAAGGCCGCTGCAGACGCCTCCTCCCGCCGCCAGTAGCCCGCGCAGACGTTCGGTCCCTTGACGTAGAGCTCGCCCGTCTCGCCCGGGGCGGCGGGCAAACCTTCGCCCGAGAGAATCTTCAGTGAGACACCCGGCAGCGGCAGGCCCACGCTCCCGGGACGCCGCTCCCCGGCGTAGGGATTGCTGATGTTCATCAGCGTTTCCGTCATGCCGTAGCGTTCGAGAATGGTGCTGCCGAACCGCTCTTCAAACTCCTGCATCAGCTGCGCGGGCAGGGGAGCGGAGCCGCAAACAAACAGCCGCGCCGCCTGGCCGATCTCGCGCGCGATCTCGGGCTCCAGCTCCATCAGCCGCACGTACATCGTCGGCACGCCGAAAAACAGAGTGGGCTTGAACTCCAGCAGCTCCGCGCCAATCTTGCCCGATTCAAACCGTTCCAGCAATCGCAACTTGAGGCCGCTCGCGAGCCACGCATGAATGCCATTACCCAACCCATGCACGTGGAACAGCGGCAACGCGAGCAACAGCCGGTCCGCCGCCGTGATCTGCCAGGCGGTGAGAATGTTGGCCGTGTTCGCCGCGAAGTTGTTGTGCGTCAAGATGGCGCCTTTGGAGACGCCGGTGGTGCCGGAGGTGTAGATCAGCGAAGCCGCGTCGTCGCCATCGATGATGACCACCGGACGGTCTGCTGGCAGCGCCGCGCCTTCGGCGGTCAGCTCGTCAATCTGCCAGGTGGGGAACGCCGCCGGCACAGCGCCTGCGGCAATCAAGGCTTTGGGCTCTGAGTCAGAGAGGATGTGTCCCAGCTCCCGTTCCCGGTAGAGGATGTTGACCGCCACAAAGATCGCGCCCAACTTCAGCGTGGCGAGAAACAGGTCAATAAACTCGATCCGGTTGGCCAGGTAGACAGCGATCCGGTCTCCCTGCCGCACCCCACGGGCGGCCAGCGCTTGGGCCAGGCGGTTGCTACGGGCATCGATCTCGCCAAAGGTGTAGATCTCGCCCTGCCATTCGAGCGCCGGTTGCGCGGCGCGCAGGCGGAGAGAGACATCAAAAAGTTGGATGAGGTTCAAGGCGGGTGCGGAGTCCTGCCCACTACTTTCCCACGGCGCGGCCCGTGGAGACCACTCGCCAGCTGCTGAGCCAGCGAGGATTAGGTGGAGTTCGATAGAGTGGCAATCGATGGATGGTACTCAACTCCCGCACGGAATCGACCGGCGTACCTGGCTCGCGTCGCTGTCAGCCCTACTGCCCTTTTCAAGCACTGGCGCAGCGCTCGCGCAACAGCCGGTAGCCGCGCCCAAGCCCCTGCCGCCACCGCCTGTAAAGCTGACGCCCGACGAGCAGGCGCGCCTGGACGCCACCGTGGCCCGCCTCGCCGAGCTGGTCCGTGGACTCAAGGCCGCCAGGGCCGATGCCGGTCTGGTGGCCGATGTCGAGATCTTCCACAAGGCTGGACAGTGGCTGCAGAAGTTTCCCGAAGAGTTCTTTACGGCCGATGATGTGCGCGCCGCCTTCCGCGTGCTGGACCTGGGCGTGGAGCGCGGCGAACAGCTGACGCGCGGCCAATCGCCGTGGCTCAACCAGCCGGGCCGCCGCGTCCATGGGTTTAACTCGGAGCTTGATGGTTCCGTACAGCTCTACGGTTTGCGCGTGCCTGCCAGCTACGATGGCACCACGCCCGTCCGCCTCTACGTCTGGCTGCACGGGCGCGACCAGAAGAATACCGAGGCCAGTTTCATTGACCGGGAATTGAAACCAGGTCCCGCCTCGAGCGCGGCCGGCACGGGCGAGATCCAGCTGGACATCTATGGCCGCTGGAACGGCATGGCGTTTCACTACACCGGCGAGGCCGATGTGTTTGAGGCGATCGCCCAGGTCCAGAAGCGCTACCAGATCGATCCCCAGCGCATCCTGCTGCGCGGCTTTTCGATGGGCGGCTGCGGCGCCTGGCACATCGCGCTGCACCATCCGGACCGGTTCGCCGCCGCGGAGATCGGCGCGGGGACTTGGCCGCGACGTTCGCAAATGCCGGGCTTTCCCCCGCACCAGCAGGCCGCGCTGCGCATCTACGAGAACATCCTCGATTGGTCGTTGAACGCCTTCAACCTGCCCATTGCCGGGCACGGGGGCGAGAATGAAACCGGGCTCAGCACGATTCCACCACTCCCGCCGGGCACGCCCACGCGCGGGCAGTTGGAGTCCTCCATCAAGGTGCGGGAGCAGCTAGCCAAGGAAGGCTTCCCCTCCGAAGGTGACCCCTATGAGCTGCGAGCCAAAGGCACGCCGTCGGTCTTTTTCATCTCGAAGAACACCGGGCACAGCACCAGCCCGGAAGTACGCACGAAGCTCGACGCCTTCTTGAAGCTGCATGGCGACCGCGGCATCGTCTCGCCGGACGAGATCCGGTTTGTGACTTTCACCACGCGCTACAACCGCTCCTTCTGGGTGACGGCGGAGCTGCTCGAAAAGCACTATGAGCGCACCGAGATCCACGCCCGGCGCCAGGAGGGCGGCAAGCGTTACGAGATCTCAACCAAGAACGTCGCGCGGCTGGGCCTGCGCGAGCTGCCAGCGGCGGCGGTGCTCGGGATCGATGGAAAAACGCTGCGGGTGAAAGGGCCGGCGGTGACGCTCGAGAAAGCGAAGGGTGGTTGGCGGGTGGCGAAGCCACTTGCGGGTCTGGCCAAGCGCCACGGCTTGCAGGGGCCCATTGATGATGCGTTCCTCGACCCCTTCCTGCTGGTCCGGCCCACCGGCACGCCCTGGAACGATGCCGCGCATCGCATGGCGCTGCGGATGTTGCAGCGGTTTGACCAGCAGTACGCCAAACATCTGCGGGCCCACCCGCGCGTGAAGAACGATACAGAGGTGACCCCGGACGACATCGCCCGCTATCATCTGGTGCTGTTCGGCGACCCCGGCAGCAACACCTCCATGCCGAAGGTGCTGCCCAAGCTGCCGGTGAAATGGTCGAAGGACGCCATCCAGGTGGGGCGCTTCAGCTACAAGCCCGCGGACCATCTGCTGGCGATGATCTATCCCAATCCGCTGAACCCCAATCGCTACGTGGTGCTCAACTCCGGCCTGACGTGCCCGGATAGCGAGTTCCGGGGCGAATACCAGATGCCGCGCTTTGGTGACTGTGCCGTGCTGAAAGCGGGAGAGAAGACCGACTTCCCGGACTTCGTGATGGCCACGCTATTTGACGAAGCCTGGCGCTTGCCGACTGAGCTGGCGTGATGCGGTGAACAGACGGCTTCCTAACGGTCGCGGCTCTGAAACTCGGACTGAGCCGCGCGCGTAAGCAAGCGGTCTTCGCAACCAGTTACAGATCGCTAAGGTGGCTGACCTTGCCCGTGCTATCGCCGAACTTTTCGGCCTTGACGCCTGCTGCGTCCAGCATCGTCAGGTAGAGGTTGGTCATCGGCGTGCCCTTGGGGAAGCGCACGTGGCGCCCGCCGTGGACCCGGCCATTGCCGCCGCCTGCCAGCAGCGCGGGCAGGTTCAGGTGCTCGTGCCGGTTGCCGTCGCTCAAGCTGCTGCCGTAGACCAACATTGAATGGTCCAGCAGCGTGCCGTCGCCGTCCTTGGTCTCCTTCAGGCGCTTCACCAGGTAGCTGAACATCAGCACGTGATGCTGATCGATCTTCTGCAGACGAGCCACCTTTTCGGGGTCGTTGAAGTGGTGCGACAGGCCGTGGTGCGCATCGGGCACACCGATGGAACGGTAGGTCCGGTTGCCGCCTTCGCGACCCATCATAAAGGTGATGGTGCGCGTGAGGTCAGCCTGGAAGGCGATGGTGATCAGATCCGCCATCAAGTGGGCGTGCTCTTCAAAGGTGGGCGGGATGCCGCCCGGCCGGTCGATAGCGGGCAGATCGGCCGCTTCGGCGCTCTGGCTTTCGACGCGCTGAATGCGCTGCTCGATTTCGCGAACGGATTCCAGATACTCGCCCAACTTGCGCTTGTCTGCGGTGCCCAGCGCATTGCCCAGGCGTCCCGCGTCTTCACGCACAAAATCGAGAATGCTGCGGTCCTGACGGGCTTGCAGAATGCGCGCTGCCGGATCAGTGGTTTCGCCATCGCCAAACAGCCGCTCAAACACCGCTCGCGGGTTCATCTCCGGCGGCAGCGGCGTCGAGGGTGAGCTCCAGGAGAGCGTGTTGCTGTAGGCGCAGCTGTAGCCGGAATCACAGTTGCCCACCAGCCGGTTGTCTTCAAGACCAATCTCAAGCGAAGGCAGCGTCGTCTGGCGGCCGATCTCTTTGGCCAGAATCTGGTCCACTGAGACACCCGCCTGAATGTCGGCGCCTTGCGTCTTCTTCGGATGGACGCCCGTCAGCCACGTCGCGCCCGCCCGAGCGTGATCGCCCGCGCCGTCGCCCAATGCTTGCCCGGTGTAGTGGTCTAGGCCGGACATCACCAGCAGGTGCTCGCGGAAGGGCTCCAGTGCTTGCAGGGTCTTCGTGAACGCGTAGCCTTTTCCTTCAGCGGCCGGCGTCCAGTCCTTCATGATGATCCCGTTCGGGACATAGACAAACGCCATACGCAGCGGCGCGGCGCCAGATTTGGCCGGACCAGCCAGGGCCGGGGACATGGCATCGAGGAAGGGCAGCGCGACCGCTGTGCCCAGGCCACGCAACAGGCTGCGGCGGGAAAGGGCCTTATTGGTCAGGATCATCGGTCGGGAGTCCTCCTCATCTGGAATGGTACGCTATTGGCGATTGCGGCGGCGAGCGCGGAGAATTGATAGCCGCCCTTTTCGGTCTCGCGGCGAATCTGCCGCACCACGGGAAGGTCGTAATACTCAAGACCGCGGCCCAGCGCGTAGGTGAGCAGCTTTTCGGAAATGCAGTCGACAAACTGGTCGCTGCGTTCCATCAGCACCTGCTTCAGGCCCGATGGGCCACGGAAGGTGGTGCCCCCGGGTAGTGCGCCGGAGGAGTCTACTTCGGCGCCATCCTCGGTCTTACGGTAGGTCCCGATGGCGTCAAAATTCTCGAGCGCAAACCCGAGCGGGTCCAGGCGCGAGTGGCAGGCCGCACACGCGATATTTGCCCGATGCTCTTCGAGCGCCTTCCGCAGATCCTTGGCTGAGGTGGCTCCGTTGGCCTTCAGGTCCGGCACATTGGGCGGAGGCGGTGGCGGCGGCGACGCCAGGATGTTTTCGAGCACCCACTTGCCGCGCAGCACCGGCGACGTCCGGGTGGGGTAAGACGAGACCAGCAGCACACTGCCGTGGGTCAAGACTCCGCCGCGTTCTTCGCCGTTCAGCGGGACGCGCCGGAAGTAGGAACCTTTCACGCCGGGTACGCCATAGTGATTCGCCAGCCGCTCATTCAGGAACGAGTAATCGGCATTCAGGAACTCCAGCACGCTGCGGTCTTCCCGCACGATGTGGTCGACAAACAGCTCCGTCTCGCGCTGCAACGCAAAGCGCAGGGGCTCATCGAACTTAGGGAACTTGTCCGGGTCCGGCCGCCAGTTGGCGACGTTGCGCAACTGCAGCCACTGGCCGGCGAAGTTCTCGACCAACGCCTTGGCCTTGGGGTCAGCGAGCATGCGCTTGACCTGAGCCTGCAGCACCGGACGCAGCCGGTTCTGGGACGCGAGCGTCAACAGCTGATCGTCCGGAATGCTACTCCAGATAAAGAACGACAGGCGCGACGCCAGATCCAGATCAGAGATCTTGTGGCTGGAGCCGGGCAGGGCATTGGCGGGGGAGCGCTCCACGCGAAACAGGAAGCTCGGCGACACCAGGATCGCCCGCAGCGCCGTCTCGATGCCCGCCTCAAAGCTGTCGCCATCCTTGCGGCCCATCGCGAACACCTTCATCAACGGCGCCGTGTCGGCCACGGTCACCGGACGCCGGTAGGCGCGGCGGGCGATGGTGGAGATGATGCGCTGCGCGCACGCCGCTTCGGGCAGCGCGGGGCCGGGCTTGCAGGTCAATACTCGGGCGCGCGTGTCGGAGTTCCCGGGACCCTTGGGGTCAAACGGGCCACCAATCAACACGTAATCCACGGAGGCGGGCGACGCGGGGGGCGGCGCCAGGGGACCACGGGCCACCGCTCCACCTTCCACCCGTGCCAGCTCCGGCAGAAAGCCCGCGCCGATCACGTGCTTACCCGCGGTGAGCGGGATCTTGATCTCGACATTGCGCGAAATCTGGGCCTCTTCCGCCGCGTTGATCTCGACATCCAGCAGCTGGATCCGCTTGCCGTCCACGCGAATGTCCAGCTTCGGTGGCGGCAGCACGCTCGAAGGATTGCCGCGGACGCGGACCATGATGGAGTACTCAGCGTCCACCGGGAAGAATGGACGCACCACGATTCCACCGCGCACCGTCAACGGCAACTCGCCGCCGGTCTCACCGTTGGTGGCGGCAGTGGGTGAGTACTTCTCGATGGCGGGCTTCGACTTCACGTGACCCAACGCCAACCGGCTCACCCGCCGGGCCGTCGACATGTACTTTTCCATGTGCAGCGGCGAGACGGTTAAAACGGAGCCGATATTGTCGAAGCCGTAGCCCGAATCATCCGCGGGTAGCGAGGCCGCGTTGTCGAGATCAAGACCCAACAGATCGCGCACGGCGTTCGAATACTCGGCCCGATTCAGGCGATGGATGCTGGGCGTCCCGGGGTTGGGCTTGGCCGCGCCATTGCGATCCAGCTCCGCTTCCAGCCAATGGGCCAGCGTTGCCGCGGCAGCCTTGTCCGGTTGCGGCGCGCCGACGGGCGGCATTTCGCCGGTACGGACTTTTCGGAGGATCTTTTCCCACGGCTCAGCCGCGCTGGGGACGGCCGTGGTCTTGAGACCGATGATCGAGATGCCTGCCGTCTTCGCTTGCTCGTTATGGCAAGCGACGCAGTAGCGGTTCAGCAGCTTCTGGTGGGTGGCCGCTGGTTCCGCCGGTCTGGGCGACGCCGCTTGACCCGCAAGCGCAAGCGGACTGGCAGCGATTGCCAAAGCAACCAGGAAAGCGGAGGTGATAGCGCGCAGCATCGGGTGTAGGCTGTCTTGTCGATCCCGGAAGACAGCTACTATCATTCAATCATGAGATGGCGTTTGGCAATCACGGGATGGGTTGTTTTCTTGGCGGTGGTCCGCTCCGCGACGGCCGCCGAGAGCCCACTGATCGCCGCCGTGCAGGAGCGAGATCAGAAGCGAGTGCTCTCGCTGGTGAAGCAGGGTGCGGACGTCAATGCCGCGCGGGCCGACGGCTCCACCCCGCTGGCCTGGGCTGCGCGTCGCGAAGATGCCGAGATCGCCAGTGCGCTGCTGCAGGCTGGGGCCAAAGCGAACTCGGTTGACGAGAATGGCGAGACGCCGCTGACGCTGGCTAGCGCGCAAGGCAATGTGCCGATCGCCAAGCTGCTGCTCGATGCCAAGGCGGACGTGAATGCCCGGCGCTGGAATGGTGAGTCCGCGCTGATGCTGGCCGTCAACGCGGGCAACGCGGCATTGGTGAAGCTGCTGCTTGAAGCGCGTGCGGCGGTGAACATCGCCGAAAATCGCGCCGGACAGACGGCACTGATGTGGGCCACCGCCGAAGGCAAGGCCGAGATCGTGAAGCTGTTGATCGAGAAAGGCGCGGACCCGAAGGCCGTCTCCAAACGCGGCTTCAACGCGCTGCTGCTGGCCGCGCAACGGGGCGATCAGCCGAGCGTCCAGGCACTGCTCAATGCCGGCGCTGATCCGCTCATGAAGGCTCCCGATGGCAGCACCGCATTTTCGATTGCGCTCGCCCGCGGGCATGAGCCGGTGGCGCGGCTGCTGCTCGAAAAAGGGGCCGACGTCAACGCCAAGGATTCCAGCGGCGGCACTCCCTTGCATGAGGCCGTGCGCCAAGGCAAGGTGGCACTAGTGCGGGATCTGGTGGCCCGCGGCGCCAGCCTTTCAGCGCGCACCGAAGTCCAGCCCGGCCAGCGGCCCAGCCCGTTCCGCAACTATGGCCTGACGCCTTTCCTGGTGGCCGCGGAGGCGGGCAATGTGGAGCTGATGAAGGAGTTGATCAAGCTCGGCGCGGACGCGAAAGAGAAGAACGCCGATGGCGTGGGCGCTCTTCTGCTGACCACCGGAAGCCGCAAACTGGACGCGGTGCAGTTCGCGCTGGCGCAGGGCATCGACATCAATGAGTCCCGCAAAGGTGGCGGCAACGCACTGCACACCGCCATCCGGTTCGGCGCCAACGACATCATCCAACTGCTGGTTGACAAGGGCGCGGACCTCACCGTCAAAGACCGCTTTGGCCGCACACCGCTGGAAGAAGCGGAGTTTGAAGCGCCCAAGAGCACCATCGCGCTCATGCAGAAAATCATGGCTGCCAAGCAGCCGAAGGCGCAGTAGTTTTGTTTCCGTGGAGGAACCGGTCAGTGACCGTCGCGGCTCTGAAACGCGGATTCTACTGAGCCGCGCGCGTCAGCAAGCGGTCTGTTGAACCTAGCGCAGTACTTTGGGCGGGAACTGCTGCAGGATGCCCGAGCCCCCCACTAGCTTTTCGAGATCGCTCAACTTCGACGGCAGAAAGTCGGTGAAGTTCTCGTAGCCGGTTTCGGTGATGACGATCACGTCCTCGTAGCGGATGTAGAGATTCTCGTCCTGCACGCGCAACTGCGGGTCAATCGAGAAGACGTGCCCGGGCTTTAGCGGGCCGCGGTGGTAGGGGCCATCGTCGTGAACGGCCAGCCCCACGGGATGCGAGAAGACGCCGCCGCCGCTTTCCACCAGCAGCCGAGCCGCCCGCTCATACTTGGGCTGCGAGAACTTCCAGCGGGCGAACACGGCTTCCATGGCGGCGCGCGTCTCATCCCGGATCTGGTCCACCGTCTTGCCCGGCTTAATCCGGGCCAGGATGGCGTCACGGTACTCCAGCACGAAGCCCAACAGCTCGCGCTGCACCGGGCTGAACTTGCCGCTGACGGGCCACATGCGCGTTACGTCGCTGGTGTAGTAGCGATAGTCCGGCGCAAAGTCCATCAGCACCAGGTCCCCGTCTTTTAAGGGCCCGAGGTTGCGGTAGTAGTGCGGGTTCCAGATGTTCGCTGTCCCCGCTGCGGTGATGGAGCGGTAGCCTTCCAGGCGCGCCCCGCCGGCCAGGAACACATAGCGCGCGGCGGCGTCCAGGTGATACTCCGAAAGACCCGCACGCGTGGACTTGATCGCTTCGATGATCGCGTATCCCGCCAGTTGCGATGCCTTGCGGATGAGGGCGATTTCGCGCGGGCTCTTGACGCTGCGGAGTTCGTCGAGAATCGGCGTCAGGTCCTCCACCTTGGCCCGGGGATAGCGGTTCCGGAGCAGGCCGGCGAAATGCTCTTCGCGCGACAGGCGGCCATCCCACGGGTCCTGGGAGATGGCGGCGTTGGACGCTTGCGCCTCAAAGCGCTGTTGGGCGGAGCCTTCCGCTGGCGAGAACAGCGTGTAGATGGTGGCGGGTACGCCGCCTTGTTCTCCCAACCAGTTGGTGCGCATCGCGTCCGTACTCAGCACGGCCTCGGCGCCGGTCAACTGCTGCGCGAGCGTTGCGTCATCTGCCGAGAGCACGCGGCCTTCGCTCTGTTCCAGACGGCGGTTGCGAGGCGGCAAGTAGAGCGTGGCCTTCTTCGAGCGACCATCGAGCAACAGATACGAATGCGGCGTCTCGACCCCGCTCAAGTAGTAGAACTCGTTGGTCTGACGCGGAAAGGCAAAGCCCCGCTCAAAGGGAGCGCCTTGCACCACGGCCACCGCGTCCGGCCCGATCTTTGCGAAGATCTTGGACCAGCGGGCGCGAAACTCCTCCGCCGGAAAGTCCTGCTGGAAGTAGAGCGCGCTCTGCGCCCAGACGGGCGCCGCCAGCGCCATCAGAAGCCATCGATAGGTCGTCATGAATACCGACTATTGTCTGCTACTGGTTCGGAGTGGGCGAGGTGCCCAGGTATTGCTGCCACCACAACAGCTCCTGGCGGTAGCGATGCACGGTGTCCCAGGGTGACCAGCCGCCGTGCGAGGTGTTGGGATAGCGGACAAACTTTGCGGGCACTTGCCGCTTCTTCAGCGCCGTGTACATCTCCTCGGCTTGGGCGATCGGCACGCGGTGGTCGGCCTCACCATGCACAAACAAGGTCGGCGTGACCACCTTGTCGGCGTAGGTGATGGGCGATTGGCGGATCATGGTGCGGTTGCCTTCGGGCTCCCATGGATAGCCCAGGAACTCGGTCTCTTTGGTGCGTGGGATATCGCCGGTGCCGTAGTTGCTGATCCAATTCGTCGGTCCGGCGCCCACCACCGCCGCGGCAAAGCGCGTGGTGTGGCCGATTAGCCAGTTGGTCAAGAAGCCGCCATAGGAATAGCCGGTGACACCTAAGCGCTTCGGGTCCGCCGAATAGTGGCGCAGGGCGTAGTCGAGGCCAGCCATCACGTCTTCCATGTCGCGATCACCCCAGGCTCCCCAGGTGCCCCAGCGGAACTTTTCGCCGTAGCCGGTGGAGGCTCGGGGATTAGTGGAAACGACGATGTAGCCCGCGGCGGCCAGCAGTTGGTGCTGGTAGGCGAAGTTGTTGGCATAGGCTCCGTGCGGGCCGCCGTGACTGGTGAGAATCAGCGGGTACTTGCCCTTGGACGCACCGTAGCCCGGAGGCAGCACCACCCAGCCATCAATCGAGGTGCCGTCTTTGCTGTCGACGCGAATGCGTTCGGTGGTGCCCAACTGAAAGGTGAGGGGCGTGGTCAGCGCCTTCTCCGCGCCGGTCGCGAGTCCATTGAAAGGCGCGATGAAGAGGGTGCCGGGATTGTTGGGGTCACTACCCAGGTACGCTACCTGCCCGGTGGTCTCGGCCATCGAGAAGCTTGAAAGGACTCGATCTCCTTTCGTCACGGGCTGAACGTCGCCCGTGGCCACCGTCAGCCGGAACAGTTGAGCGGTGCCTTTGTCCTGCGCTTCAAAATAGATCGACTGGCCATCGCCCGACCAGTGTGGAGCAGCGGCGATGCCGTCCCACGTCGCCGTGAGATTCCGGGGCTCACCCGGCGCGGTGGATGAGAACAGCGCGATGTCGTCCGGGCTGCCGAAGCGCTGCTTCAGCTTCAGCACCAGCGCCAGCCCTTGCTCCCGCGTCACCGCGATTGCGCGGCCATCGGGTGACCACGCGGGGCTCTGGTGGTGGTACCCATCATCAGCCGAAAGCCGCAGCAGGCTCTTGCCATCGAGTGTCACCGTGTAGAGATCAGCCCGCTCATACGCATACTCGTCGCGCTGGTGAGTGTTGGCCGTAAAGGCCAGCCGCTGGCTATCGGGCGACCAGCTGACGCCCGAAACATCCACCCCCAACCGCGTCAACTGCACTGCGGCGCCGCCTTCACGAGGCACCACGTAAAGCTCTTGCGGTGGCGTCGCGGCAGCATCACGCGGGTCCGGCAGATAGCCCCGGCCGTCGAAGCGGAAATTCATCCAGTCATAGATGCGGCCCTTGAAGCGCTTTTCGATCTGACGGTCAAACTCAGAAAGCTCGGCCGGGGGCTTGGCCGGGGGCGGGGTGCGCTTGGTGAAGGCGACCCACTTGTTGTCTGGGCTAAAGATGGGGCGGCCTTGGACGCCGGGGATCTCAACGCGCGGCGTACCGGGCTCATTCATCTTCAGGAAGTAAGTCTTGCCGGCGGACGTATAGGCCAGCAGTTGACCGTCTGGGCTCCACTGCGGGGCCGCCGCGCCGCCGGTTTCGCCCGCCAGCCGGACGGGGACGCTCGATTGATCAGCCGGTACCAGCCAGACCTCGCTGTGGCGCCGGTTCTCCGCTTCGACAATCGTTGTCTTGACGAAGGCCACGCGCTTGCCGTCGGGTGACAGGGCGGGCGAGGAGAGAGTTTCCAGCCGATAGTAATCCGCCAGCGTGACCGGGCGGGGCTGAGCCAGCGCCGTGGCCGCCAACAGCAGAGTGAATGCAATCGCGCGCATGAAGGCTCCTCAAGTGAATTTAACCGCTGAATTCGGCGGCGCGGCAGGCATACAGGGCCATGCGGTACCCAGGCCGGAAGATCTCTCAGGATACACAAACGCCAACGCGATCAGCAGCGCCGCACTACGGAGCAGTCTGTTGCAGCAGCTTGGCCACTAGCGCGGTCCACCCGGTCTGATGGCTAGCGCCCAGGCCCGCGCCCGAGTCGCCGTGAAAGTACTCGTAGAAGAGAATGTGATCGCGGAACAGCGGGTCGTTCTGGAACAGGGGCGAATCGGTGTAGATCGGCCGGCGTCCGTCTTCGTCTTTCACGAATAGCCGCGACAACCGCCGCGACAGTTCGGCGGCCACGGCATCCAGTGGCATGAAGTTGCCGGAGCCCGATGGGCATTCCACCTGGATCGCATCGCCATGGTAGTAACCAAACTTCTGCAGGCTCTCGATCAGCAGGTAGTTCAGCGGAAACCAGACCGGTCCGCGCCAGTTTGAGTTGCCGCCAAACAGCCAGCTGGACGATTCCCCCGGCTCGTAGCTGATCCGGTACTCCTCGTCGTGCACGCGGAGCATGTAGGGTTGCTCGGCATGCTCGCGCGAGAGGCTCCGCAGACCGTGGGCCGAGAGAAACTCCGTCTCATCCAGCATGCGCGACATCAAGCGCCGCAAGCGTTCGCGGCCGACCAGCGACAGCAGCCGTCGCGAGTTCTGCCCTGGTCGCGTCAGCGAGGCCAGGTTGCCGCAGAGGTCCGGCCGGTTCTTGATAAACCAGTCCGTGCGGCGCGCGAAGTTGGGCAGCCGGTCGTAGGTATCGAGTTCCAGGCTCTCGACCGCGAACAGCGGGATCAACCCCACCATGCTGCGGATCTTCAGCGGCATCGATCGGCCATCGGGAAACTGCAGCCGGTCATAGTAGAAGCCGTCTTCTTCATCCCAAAGCCCTTCATCGCCCGAACGGTTCATGGCGTGCGCGATGTAGAGGAAGTGTTCAAAGAACTTGCTGGCGATGTCTTCGTAGACCGGGTTGAAGAACGCCAGTTCAATGGCGATGCGCAGCATGTTCAGGCAGTACATCGCCATCCAGGCCGTGCCGTCGGATTGCTCCAGCAGAACGCCTCCGGGCAGCGGCCGCGAGCGGTCAAAGACGCCGATGTTGTCCAGGCCCAGAAAGCCGCCCTCAAAAATGTTGTTGCCCGCCGAATCCTTGCGGTTCACCCACCAGGTGAAGTTCATCAGCAGCTTGTGGAAGACGCTTTCAAGGAACGGAACATCGCCCTGGCCCCGGATGCGCCGGTCGATCTGGAAGACGCGCCAGCAGGCCCAGGCATGCACCGGCGGATTGACGTCGGAGAAGTTCCACTCATAGGCCGGGATCTGGCCGTTGGGGTGCATGTACCATTCGCGCAACAACAGGCTCAGCTGACCCTTGGCGAAATCGGGGTCGATCAGCGAGAACGGAATGGTGTGGAAGGCGGTGTCCCAGGCGGCGTACCAAGGGTACTCCCACTTGTCGGGCATGGAAATGATGTCTTCATTGAAGACGTGATTCCAGGCATGGTTGCGGCCCTCGCCGCGGTTACTCGGTGGAGGGGGAAACGCGGGGTCACCCTTGGTCCACTGGTCGACTGCGTAGTGGTAGTACTGCCGCGTCCAGATCAGTCCCGCGAAGGCTTGCCGCTGCACGGCGCGCGCATCTTCCGACAAGCCGGGGGCGATGAAGGACTCATAGAATTCGTCCGCCTCCGCTTTGCGCTCGGCAAAGATCTCGTCAAAGTTCCGGGTCCAGAGATCGGGCGCAGGTTGACGGAGCCGGTAGCGGATGGTGCGGGATTCGCCGGGGGCCAGCATGAAGTAGTACCACGCGGCGGCCTTGGTGCCGGTGTCGGCCGGGTTGATGGCGGAGTCCTCACCGCGCATGAGGTACCGCTGAAAGGCGTCCTTGTAATAGCGGGACAAGGACGGGTAGTTGAACAGCAGCTCGGTATTGGTTTCGTTGCCGGTGAACAGCAGGCGCTCCGGGCGCTCCACATGGAGATGCAATCGGCCCAGGGCCGGTTCGTCCAGCTGAATGCATTCCGGGCTGACTTGGGAGAGCGAGGGCCGCTCCGCCTCGAGGCCCCAGCTCCAGGTATTGCGAAACCAGATGGTGGGGAGCAGGTGCAGTGGGGCCGCTTCGGGTCCGCGGTTGGTCACCGTGATGCGGCAGAGGATGTCCTCGGGTGAGGCTTTGGCGTACTCCACTTCGACATCGAAGTAGCGGTTGCCGGTGAAGATGCCCGTCTCAGCCAACTCCCGTTCGGGCTCCGTACGCGGGCGGCGGCCCATTTCGCGTAGTTGAGCATAGGGGAACTCGCTCTGCGGGTACTTGTAGAGGAACTTCAGGTACGAGTGCGTGGGCGTGGCATCCAGGTAGTAGTAGCACTCCTTGACGTCCTCGCCGTGATTGCCTTCAGGGTTGGAGAGCCCGAACAGCTTTTCTTTGAGCAGCGGATCGCGCTCGTTCCACAGCGACACGGCCAAACAGATCCGCTGGTGGTTGTCACACAGCCCCGCCAAGCCGTCTTCGCTCCAGCGGAAGGCCTGCGCGTGGGAACGCTCAAAGGTCAGCGCGCGCCAGGCATCGCCCGAATGCGAATAGTCCTCGCGGACCGTGCCCCAGGCCCGTTCCGCGACATAGGGCCCCCAGCGTCTCCAGTGCTTCTCACGACGGGTGGCTTCTTCCAGGCGCCGCCCTTCGGCGGTGTATTGGGCCGGGCTGGCTCCGGGCGTGGTCCCGGAATTGCTGCCCGAGGAGGCGTCGGTCATCGGCAAGATCTCATGAGTGGCTCAGGCGGCGCAGGCGGGGCGGTAACTTGCCGCCGCCGGGCGCTCTCCTCACCTTACCCGCTTTCCGATTGGGCGAT
This sequence comes from Acidobacteriota bacterium, assembly GCA_026394055.1. GTDB lineage: Bacteria > Acidobacteriota > Terriglobia > Bryobacterales > Bryobacteraceae > JAPKYZ01. Next base: position 91,293 of record JAPKYZ010000089.1, on the reverse strand, counting down.
CAAATGCGATCGCTCGCACGCGGCTAGAGCGGCCGGCTGGCGGCCAACTTTACGGTCTGCTTAGATTGACGGTCTTCGATGATGAGTTGCCCATTCTCCAGCCGCACATCGTTCACCTTGGTGAAGCCTTCCGGCACCCGCGTCAAGAACATCAAGAACCGCGACGCAAGCTTCGATTTGGCGGGCAGCCACTTGAATGTTGGGACACCGAACAGCGTGCCCATCTCCACCGTTTGGCGGCGCGGGACGTCGTAGGGTTGGGTGCCGAATTCCAGGCCGCGCGTCATGGCCAGGTTGGCCGGGTAGTTCAGCCACTCCTGCAGCCACGGGTACTCTTCGCGACGCCACAGGTAGCCCAGCAGCAGGCGGCTTTCGGTATTGAGCGCTGTGACGAAAGCCAAGCGGCGGCTGGGGTCCGCTGCGCAGCCGGTGTGGTCCAGCGAATCGGGCTTCGCGGGCGCGGCTCGCAGATTGACGGTGCCGCCGGATTTCAGCGGGGCCATGGGATAGGTGAACTCCTGGCCGCCCAGCAGCGTCCGGTTGCTGGGGATGTTCTGGTGCGGCCGCGTCTGGCAGCGGCCGACCGATGCATCGACCACTGTCACTTGCGGCTTCAGGAACGGATAGCCGATGGTGGCGTGCTCCGCCCAATTGGCCGGGCGGTCAAAGGCGAGCAGACTTTCGAGCGTACTTTCGACCGACACTACCTGCTCGCCATCGACTAGTTCTACGCGCCGCGTGAACGTCTCCTGCACCAGCGGGAGATTCGCCCGCCATTCGATCTGCGTAACGCCGCCGGTGTGCGACGTGGAGACCCGCTGCCAGGGCTGACGGTGCGCTTCGCCGTGCCCGCCCAGGCCCGCCGCCTGCTCCTCCTTGGACGAGGACCCAAAGCCGTCGACGCATACGAAATGGCCGATCGAATCGCCAAACCGCTCCGGGAGCTTGCGCTCGCGGGCGATCTCGACCGGGTTCCACAAGGGGTTCAACTTCTGCGGATCATCGTTGAGGGTAAAGCTGACCAAGGCGCCGCCGCGGTTGAGCACTTGCAGCTGAACCTTGGCGTTCTCGACCACCGTCGCCTCGCGCCCCTCAAAGGTCGCGCTGCGTTGCGCCGATGCGAGGGCCGTCAGGGCCGCCACCGCGACCGCCACGGTGAGTCCACGATACGTTCGAGCAGAAAAGCGAGGGAGCATCGCGCGCTATTCTGTCACAGCGGGCGATGGCCTGTGATGGCCCGCCTACGCCGCCGCCAGCCGCCGCTCCAGATAGTCGACAAAGCGCGCCGTGGGATCAAAGCCGACGACATTCACGGCATCGGTGACGAAGTTGGATAGCGCGTTGATGTCGTAGTAGGCGATCTCGCCCGTCCGCTCGTCCACCAGGTACTCGATGCCGCCGACATCCAGCTTGGCCGCGCGGGCCAGCGCGAGAGCGCCCTCGATGGCGGCAGCGGGCGGGTGCTCGGCTTCAATGCGGAGCTTCTTTTTGCCGGGGGCCTCCACCGGGCAGGCGCTCATGTCGACCGGCGGCGGGGGCGGGGCGTTGTGAACCTGCGGGGTGTCCACCTGGCAAATGTCGGCCGGGCAGAGGTTGAAGCTCGACAGGTCCGGCCAGATGCGGATGGCGTAGAGGAACTGGTTGTCCAGGATCTCGACCCGCACAATCGACTGGTCGCGCGCCGTCAGAAACTCCTGCACCAGCGCCGTGCCGTCGACGCCAAAATCAAACGTGGCGGCGGCCAGCTGCTCCATCGAATCAAACCGCACAATGCCCGCGCCGCTACCGCCGACATTGGGCTTGAAGACGATGGGGAACCGCAGTCCCTTCGCCGCTTCCAGCACTCGCGAGGGGCTGTTGACGACGCGTGCCTTCGGGTAGCCGACGCCGCAACGGCGGAACAGGTCCAGCTGCAGGGCCTTCGAGATCTCAACCGCGTAGGCCGGAGTTCCGTTCACCACCGGCACATTGTTCTCTTCCAGGTGCCGCAGATAGTCGCGAACGGTGAAGATGCCGTTGCCGTGGCCGCGGCGGTGCGAGGAGGGGCTCATGCGGTTCACCACCAGGGCGTGGCCCACCGGTTGTTCCGGGTCATAGGTGAAGTCCGCTGCCGGTAATGCGCCCCAGGGCAGGCCGCGACGGTCCAACTCGGCAAATAGGAGGTTGAACCATTCGGGGTGCTCGTACAAAATGCCGATCGACCGGGATGCGGGGTGTGTGCTCATAGTGTTGTTCAAGAAGTGACCTTTGTGATTGTGCCATCCGCGGCGGCGCGCTCACGGCGGCTTTTGCCCCAGACGGCGTTCCACGGCGGGATGACGATGCTAACGCTGCCGAACGCCTGCGCCTGGCAGGCCAAGCGCAAGACGGGACGTGCGGTCTCCGAATCGAGGCCCGGCGCGTCCAGGTAGCCAAAGTACTCCATCCGCTGCCGCTCAAAGGTGGTGATCTCCGACAGGCGCTCCTGGCCGCCCAGGACGCCAACCCAGCAGGTGCCACAAGCGCCGGACCGGCAATCGACCGGAATGATGCCCATGCCCTCGTAGCAGCGCGGGTCGGCCAGATGGTGGGGTCGCTTGTCGAGCTCGGCCGCCGTGGTGATGTGTTGCGACGGGATCAGCGGAAACCAGCCCTCGGGCGCCGCTTCGTCGCAGATGACGCGCGGCGTCGCACGCTTGCCCCGCAGCCGTTCCCCGAGTGAGGGTGAATAGTCCGAGCCGCGCGCTCGCAGTACCTGCTCCGGTGTCGAGCTGGTCAGCCTGCCCGGAGACGCCGCAGCCGCTCCAGAGAAGGCCGCCGGACCCACCTGACGCAGCGTCATCAACGCAATCGCTGCCATGCCCAACGCAAACTCGGGCGGCGCTTGACTCGCGGCGCTCACGGCTTCCACTAAGGTCTTGAGACTCCCGCCGGCCTTCGCCGTGGCCACCGAGCTCTTTACCGCCGTCCAGTAGCGGTGGCCAAAAAGGAAGTGGTGCGAGGTATCGACGTGGTCCCGCAGCTGGTACGGGCCGTTCACCTGGTAGAACTTCTCGAACTGCGCCCGGTCCGCAGCCTGGTTGGCCAGCTGATGCCAGGCCAGCGGCCAAATGCCGAACCAGATCCGCAGCGCCTCACGATCCACGGGATGCACGCGCGGCAAAAGCTGGTCCAGCATGCGGGGCCATTCGTCGTCAAGTAACCGGACAGTATCGAAAAGATTCATTTGGGCGATGAATCTGTTCAGATGTTTCCCGAGCGGTGTTGGATGCTGATCCTGCGGCCGGACCAACCTGGACGGGGCCATTGTTGACATGGGGGCACCTGTTCCCATAGATTCGCGAAAGGCGATCTTTTTCGCTCAACCCCCGGACCCTGAACGTGACCATTCCCAAAAGCGGCATTATTCCCCCTCTCGCGACCCCTCTTGCCTCGCCCGGCACCTTGGACCTGGCAGGCCTCGAAAGGGTGGCCGAGCGGGCCACGGCGGCCGGAGCCACCGGCCTGTTTGTGTTGGGAACCACGGGTGAGGCACCCAGCCTGCCGGTGCGCCTGAAGCGTGAGCTAATCCAGCGGACCGTCGCCATTGCCGCCGGCCGGGTGCCGGTGCTGGTGGGACTACTCGAAGCCTGTGTGGAGGATTCGCTGGAGTTGGCCGATTTTGCGGCGGCTCAAGGCGCGACGGGATTGGTGCTGACCCCGCCGTTTTACTTCCCGATGACCCAGGCGCAGCTGATCGGATACGCCGAGCGCTTGATTCCCCGGTTGCCGCTGCCGGTCTACCTGTACAACATTCCCGTTTTCACCAAGGTGCTGCTGGAACCGGAGACGATTGCCCATCTGTGCCAGCTACCTCAGGTCTGCGGCGCCAAGGATTCCGGCGGCGATCTGGAGCGTTTTGCCCGCACCCGCAAGCTGGTGCCTCACCTGCCCCTGCTGTGGGGGCCTGAGGAGCGTCTGCTGGACGCGATGGATCTGGGGGCCGATGGCGGCGTTACCGGCGGCGCCAACCTGTTCCCGGAACTCTACGTCGGGCTCTATGAGGCGTTGCGGACCGGTGACCGCCCGCGGGCAGAGGCGCTGAACGCGGTCGTCCAGCAAGTGAGCGAACAGATCTATTCCGCCACCTACGGCGGCCCCGCCTTCTTGCTGGGCATGAAGTGTGCCCTGGAACTGCTGGGGCTCGCCAGCGGACTGCCGGCTGAGCCTCTGACAACTGTTGATCCGGAGACGCGTGCCCGCATCCAGGCCGCGCTGCCCGGTATCACGGCTGCTCTCCAAGCGGCACTCTAGGCTCCTGCGCGGGCCGGTGGCGGCGGCCGGACGTGGGTGAAATCTCGCACTTTGACCCCCAGTGGGCAATATCACCCGGCCCGAAAATCAGTCGTTGTTGATTCTAATGGGCTTACGGTGACGCCACGAAGGCCCTTCAATTGCATTCATCAGTGCTTGGCGAAATCTGCCGCAAAAGCTGATGATTAAGTTCCTTGACCGGCCCATCCTGTCCCTGCTCACCAGTCACTGGTTGTCGTTGTTCGGATCGGGGCTGGTGACGACGGCGGCGATCTCCTGGCTGCTGGTGCTGCCCCTGCAGATGCGCGGGCATGTGGAAAACCCCTATCTCGGCATCATTCTCTTTGTCGCCTTGCCGATTCTGTTTGTGCTGGGGTTGTTGCTGATCCCGATTGGCGTGCTGTTGGCCCGGCGGCAGGTGAAGCGCGGCGTCGCCACCGTCCAGGACCGTCCGGCCGTCATCCGGCGCTTTGCCACCTTTCTCGCCGTCACCACCGTGGCCAACGTCATCATCGCCTCCCAGCTCACCTACCGCGCGGTGGAGCACATGGAGACCGCCCAATTCTGCGGGCAGACCTGCCATGTGATGGCTCCCGAGATGGCGGCTTATCAGAACTCGCCGCACTCCCGCGTGGCTTGCGTCGATTGTCACGTCGCCCCGGGCGCTGGCGGTTGGTTTGCCAGCAAAGCGGCGGGTGTGCGGCAGCTGGCCGGGGTGACGTTCAACAACTTTCAGCGGCCCATCGCCTCAGCCATCGAATCCGGCCGCCTGGTGCCAGCCTCCGAGACGTGTGAGAACTGCCACTGGCCCCAGGGCTCCGGCAGCGTGAAGTTCCGGGTGATCCCCAACTATGCGGACGACGAAGCCAACACGGCCACCCAGACCGTTCTGATGCTGATGGTGGGTGGGGCAAAGGGCGCAGGCGGCATCCATGGTGCGCATTTTGGCCCCGGGGTCAGCATCCGTTACGCCGCCCTGGACCCGAAACGTCAAACCATCCCCTGGGTGGAGTACACCAATCAAGAGACCAACAACCGCCGCACCTACGTCGCGTCTGACGTCAAGGCTGACCAACTGGCGTCGGCGCCGCGCTTTCAGATGCAGTGCGTCGACTGTCACAACCGGCCGACGCACACGTTTGAGTTGCCGGAGCGGGCCGTCAATCGCGCGCTGGCCGCCGGTGATCTGGCACCCGGGTTGCCGTTCTTGAAAAAGAAGAGTGTGGAGCTGTTGCGGGCCGAGTATCCGTCAGCCGGCGAAGCCGCCAAGCGCATTCCGGAGGCGCTCAGTAACTTCTATCAGGCCAAGTATCCGCTCGTGGCGGGCGCGCAGCGGGACGCCGTGGCGCAGGCGGGCAAGCAGTTGGCGGCCATCTATCAACGTAATGTTTTCCCGGACTTAAAGGTCACCTGGGGCACTTACGTCAGCAATCTGGGGCACACCGATTCGCCCGGTTGCTTCCGTTGCCACGACGATGCCCACGTGGCGGCCGACAAGGCCACGATCAAGCAGGATTGCGCCGGATGCCATGAACTGCTGGCGGTGGAAGAATCAACGCCCGAGATTTTGAAGACGTTGGGCCTGGCGGGGAAAATCGCGCAGTTGCCCAAACGATAACCACCCGCAGGCCGTGCGTGTCTTGCGGCGGGAGTAGGACGACAGACCAAGGAGACGAACACGAAGATGAGAACACTGACGACGGCTTTACTGGGTACCGCGCTGGGCGCGTCGATGATGCTGGCGGCCGACGCGGCAGCCGGAAAGGCCACATACGACAAGAGTTGTAAGTCCTGCCACGGCGTCGACGGCACGCCCAACGCGGCGATCGCCAAGAGCTTGAAGACGGAAATGAAGCCGCTTCACAGCAAAGAAGTGCAGGCCAAAAGTGACGCCGACATCAAGAAAGTGATCGCCGAAGGCCAAGGCAAGATGAAAGGCTATCAAATTGCTAATCCGGATGACGTGGTTGCGCACGTCCGGTCTTTGAAAAAGTAGTTCACCGGTACATTCCAGATCTGGTTGGGGGGAGGGATTGAGCTGTGAAAAGAATCCAATGGCCGAAGGCGAAGTGGACGGTGGCAGCTTTGCTACTGGGTGCGGCGATGACTCTGGTGAGCCAGACATCCAGCCCCTATCGGCCCACGGAGGCGGCCGCGTATCTGGACCCGAACGTCGTGAATTTCGTGCGGCCGGGCCTCGTGATCAAGGTCGAATCAGCGGAGGTGGCTACTGACGGCACCATCAGTGCGGTCGTGAACATCGCTGATCCGCGTGGATTGGCGCTCGATCGATTGGGCGTGAACACTCCCGGTCCGGTGAGCTTAAGCTTTGTGGCCGCGTATCTCCCCCGCGGCCAGGCGCAGTATGTTTCCTACACCACCCGCCAAGCCACCGGCGCGGTGAGCGGAACCGTCACCCAAGCCGCCTCTGATGCCGGCGGAGCATTCACCCAGTTGGCCGATGGCAAGTATCGCTACCGGTTCAACACCAAAGCACCGGCGACGGCGGACCGCAACGTCACCCACACCATCGGCGTCTACGGCAACCGCAACCTCACCGAGTTCGGCCTGCCCACCAACTTCGCCAGCAATACCTTCAACTTCGTGCCCACCGGCGCTCCGGTCCTCGCCGTACGCGACGTCATCCGGACGGAGAGCTGCAACCGCTGCCACGACCAGTTGAGCTTCCACGGCGGCTCCCGGCGCGGCATCGAAATGTGCGTGCTTTGCCACACCCCCCAGACATCTGACCCAGATACCGGCAACACCATGGATTTGCCGGTGCTGGTCCACAAGCTGCATATGGGTAAGGATCTGCCCAGCGTGAAGGCTGGTACCCCCTACCGCGTGATCGGCAACGGCGGCGCCGTGTCCGATTGGTCAACAGTGGGCTTCCCCGCGCGGGTTCAGCGCTGCGAGGTATGCCATGAGCAGGATACCCCCGCCACCCAGAAGGCCACGTATCTGGCTAACCCCACGCGTGCTTCCTGCGGCTCCTGCCACGACGACATTAACTTTGCCACCGGCAAAGGGCACGTCGCGGGTCCGCAACCGACCGACAATCTCTGCGCCACCTGCCACATTCCGCAGGGCGAGATCGATTTCGACGCCTCCATCAAGGGCGCGCACGTCGTGCCCACCGAATCCGCAATGCTCAGCGGGATCAACTTCGCCATCACGCGGGTGACGAACAACGCCGCCGGTCAGAAGCCGGTGGTCACCTTTACGGTGAAGGACAACAAGGGGCAGGCAATTCCGCTGAACCGGCTGGGCAGTGTTTCCCTGGTGCTGGCCGGGCCCACCAAGGATTACGGCTACACCAAGTTCGGCGCCGATGTCTCGACGCCGGGCTATGTTTCTGAGAGTGCGATTGCGGCGCCCTGCAGCACCGATGGCACCTGCATCTACACCTTTAACCACGCCATTCCGGAAGGGGCGAAAGGCAGTTTTGCGGTGGGCATCGAAGGCCGGCGCACGGAAGTGCTTCTGGCCGGGACCACCAGTGAGCGTTCTGTCCAGTATGGTGGCAAGAACAAGGTCTTCTACTTCTCGGTGGACAACTCCCCCGTTGAGCCGCGGCGCACCGTCGTCAAGACGGAGAACTGCAACGCCTGTCACCAGTCGCTCTCGCTCCATGGTGAGAACCGCAATCAGGTGGAGATGTGTGTGCTGTGCCACAACCCCTCGCAAACCGATTCGTCGCGACGCCCAACCGCCACGGTTTTGGCCGAGCGGTCCAAGCCCAATCAGTCGGTCAACTTTAACCTGATGGTCCACAAGATCCACACGGGTGAAGAGTTGAAGGCCGACGGGCGCGGCTATACGGTGATCGGGTTTGGTGGCTCGGTGAACGACTTCACCGAAGTCCGCTACCCGCCGTTCTCCCCCAATGGCCGCCCGGGCGACCGGCGCAACTGCTCGGTCTGCCACGTCTCCGGTAGCCACGAAGACTTGACGCGCATGGTGAACGATGTGGTGGACCCGCAAGGGTTGATCAATCCGGTGAAGCCCATCACCGCCGCCTGCACCGGTTGCCACTTGACCACCGCGGCCGCTTCGCACGCGCTCAACAACACGTCGTCGTTGGGTGAGAGCTGCTTGACGTGTCACAAGGCCTCGGCGGAATTCTCAGTCGCCAAAGAGCATGCCCAGTATTAGGCCATGGTTGTTCGCAATCGTGATCGGTGCGTCGCTGTGGGGCGGGCAGAAGCCAGCCCCGCCAGCGGCTGCTCCTCCCGTTGAGAAGGCGACGCTGGTGGGCTCTGAGACCTGCCAGGCCTGCCACGAAGATATCTTTACGGCGTTTCAAAAGAGCCGCCACCAGAGTGTAGAGACCGACAAGAAGCGCGGCTGGGCGGGCAATAGCTGTGAATCCTGCCATGGCCCGGCCAGCAAGCACGTCGAATCGGCGTCGGCGGACGATATCCGCAATCCGTTGAAGCTCAGCCCGGCGGCCGCGGACAAAGGCTGCCTGACCTGTCATTTGAATCAGCCCACACACGCTGGCCGCTTGCAGAGCGGGCACGCTCGCAGCCAAGTAGCCTGCACCAGTTGCCACTCCATCCACAAGCCGGAGCCGGAAGCCTTGCGGGCCAAGAAGACGGCCACCATCAATGCCCAGTGCGCCAGTTGTCACCAAGGTGTTTGGGCGCAATTTGCCCGGCCGCATTCGCACCAGTTGAAGCAAGGCGCGATGTCGTGCACCGATTGCCATAATCCGCACGGCAGCCAACTGGCCAAGCAGGTCCGGAGCTTTGCGTCGAACGAGCCCGGTTGCCTGGGCTGCCACACCAACACCCGCGGACCCTTCACCTTTGAGCACGCCCCCATGCGGCAGAGCGGCTGCGCCACCTGCCACGAGGTGCACGGCTCCTCGAATCCGCGCATGCTCACCCGGCACGAAGTCCGCTTTGTCTGCCTGGAATGTCACGCCAACGTGGGCTCGCTGACCAGCAGCGCGCCCGTGAACTCGGGTGCGGGCGTGGTGCCGCCGTCGTTCCATGATCTGCGCTCCTCGCGCTTCCAAAACTGCACGCTGTGCCACCAAAAGATCCACGGCAGCCATGCGGATCGGAACTACCTGCGATGAGGCTCCATCATCATCTCTGGTGTGCCGTCGCGTGCGCCGTGCAATGCGCCGCGCAGGCCGTGCCGGAAAAGCCGGCCGAGCCACCCAAGGCTGAGTCGCCCAAGCCGCCTGAGCAAACAGAAGCCAAGCCGGCCACCCCGGCGGCCGCCGCCGAATCGCCGGTGCCGGCGAGTGAATCCTGGCTGACCGGCTCCATCGACTTCGGCTACCGCTGGCGCACCGACATTGCCGGCAATGCCAACGTCTATCGCAGCGTCGTCAACCTGGGGTCCGGCCCCAAGCTGCTGGGGACGGACTTCAAGATCACCGACCCGAAGCACCGCCTCTTCGACACGCTTGAAACACGCGCCTATAGTTGGGGCGGGGAACCGTACCAGACGCTGCAGTTGAATGTCCGCAAGCAGCGCGTCTATGACCTGACGGGCTCCTACCGCGACTTTGCCTATTTCAATAATCTGCCCTCGTTCGCCAATCCGCTGCTCTCTCGCGGCATCTACCAAAGCCAGCGCGCCTTCGACCTCCGCCGCAAGCTGAGCTCGTTCCAGCTGGACCTGCGGCCGGGTACTTGGTTCATTCCCTATGTGGCGTATGAGCGCGCCTCGGGGTTTGGCAATGGCGTCACGACGCTCGTGAGCGATGCCAATGAGTACGCCGTGCCCACGCGCGTCGATGAAGTGATGAACAACTTCCGCGCCGGTGGGCGGTTTGAGTTCCGGCGCTTCCACGCCACCATTGAGCAAGGCGGGACGACCTTTGACGACCGGCAGAACGTCTACGAGAACACGCTCAACTCCGGCAATCGGGCCACTTCCTATCTGGGGCAGACGCTGGCGCTCCGCAACCTGCTGGCCACGTATGGCGTCAACGGCAGCACCTACTACAGCAAGGCGTTGTTTTCAGCGCAGGCGGCCTCCTGGCTCGACCTCTACGGCCAGTATCTCTACAGCCGCCCGGACAGCACGCTCAGCTTCAGCCAGGACGTCACGGGCAACAACGTGCTGAATAGCCAACTGCTGTTCTACACGCAGCAGCAGTATCTGGTTTCGTCGTTTGCCCGCTTGCCCCACACCGCGGGCAGCGTGGGCGCGGAACTGCGGCCCCTGTCGCGGCTGCGCGTTGTCACCAGTTGGATGACGGACCGGATCAGTGTCACCGGAACTGGCTCCTCCGGCCAGCGGCTGACGACGGCGGGCGGTATCGTCGCGCTGAATGCGGCGGTCACCAGCGGCCTGGCGAACAACTACAGCCAGTTCGACGTACTGGCGCTTTACGACGTCACGCGCAAGATCAATCTGCGCGGCGGCTTCCGGCGAGTCTGGTCTGACGCGCGGCAGTACGTCCTGCCGCAGACGGGCCTGCCCGGGACCGATGCCAGCTACCTGCGGCGCAATGTCGCCCTGGGCGGCGCGACGTGGAGGCCTTTCTCAAAGCTCTCGCTCAATGCCGACGCCGAGGTGGCGCGCAGCGGGCAGGCCTACTTCCGGACCAGTCTCTACGACTACCAGCGGCTGAGCGCGCGGGTCCGCTATCAGTTGCTGAGTGAACTGCACTTGTCGGGTGACTACTGGTGGCTGAACAACCAGAACCCCACGCCCAACTCCGGCTGGGACTACAACGGCCAACGCCTGACGGCCGCGCTGCTGTGGACGCCCAAAGGCGGCAAGTGGGTGAGCTTCCAGGGCGACTACACCCGAGCGACGTTGCGTTCGGACATCGGCTTCCTGGTGCCCCAATCGTTCGCGCGCGAATGGTCGCGTTACCGTGACAACGCCCACATCATCTCGGCACTGGCGGAAGTGAACCTGCCGCGCAAGGCCAAGCTGGCCGCCGGTGGCTCAGTGTTTCTGTCAGCGGGCAGCCGCCCGACGAACTTCTATCAGCCGCGAGGACGATTGCAGGTGCCTCTCCATGGCGGTTTTTCGTGGATCTCTGAGTGGCGTTATGACGGCTATGGCGAACCGTTGTATCAATACGAAGGGTTCCGCACACACCTGATCACCACCGGTCTTCGAGTATCCAGATAAGGTTCCGCACTATGTGCAAAGCCATTGCCCTTTGTCTCATCGCCGCCAGCTCAATTTGGGCGCAGGCGACACCGACGCCGCTTTCCGGCAGTGCCGCCCGCGGCGCGCTGTTCTTTGAGCGTAACGCCTGCGCCAAGTGCCACAGCGTGAACGCCGCCGGCAGCAAGACGGCGCCGGATCTGGGGCAAGGCTTGGCGCGAGGCTATACGCCGGCTCGCCTGGCCGCGACGCTCTGGAATCACGCACCGGTGATGTGGAGCGCGATGGCCGACCAGTCCATGGGCTTCCCCCGCGTGAACGAGTCCGACGCCGCCGATCTGTTTGCCTATCTCGTCCTGGCCCGCTATTTTGAACGTCCCGGCGATGCGGGACGAGGTAAAGCCGCCTTCGCGGCGCGGCAGTGCCAGGAGTGCCACGGCCTCACCGAAGCCTCCTTCCCAGGCGCCAAGCCGGTGAAGGATTGGACCTCGCTCGCCAGTCCTGTGGGTCTGGTGGAGGCGATGTGGAACCACGCCGGCCAGATGAAGGATGCCTTCGCCAGCCGCAAGCTGAAGTGGGCCTCCTTGACCTCGGCTGAACTCACCGACATCCAGGTGTATCTGCGCAACTTGCCTGCCACGCGAAGCGCTGCCAAGCGCGACATGATCTCAGCGGGAGGCACTGGGCAGAACGTGTTCGAATCCAAGGGTTGCGCCAAGTGCCATACCGGCACCCTGGACCTGGCGCCGCGCCTGCATGGCAAGACCTTGACCGACGTCGCCGTGGCGATGTGGAATCACGCGCCGCAGATGGCGGGAGCCTCCATCCGGTTTGAGCCCGGTGAGATGTCTGATCTGCTGAGCTATCTCTGGGCACAACGCTACTTTGATGAGGCGGGCGACGCGGCCAGTGGCGAGCGGGTAGTGGCGCAACGCGGTTGCCGCGCCTGCCATGGCAATGCTGAGAGCGGTGCCCCGCCGTTCTCCGCCTTCCGCGGCCGGGCGAGCTCCATCCGCATTGTCTCCGCACTGTGGAGCCACGGCCCCACCATGCTGGATCAAATGACCAAGCGCGGCGTCCCGTGGCCCCGCATCTCGACGCGCGAGATGGTGGACCTGATCGCCTTTATCAATCGCGAGTAGGCGGGTGAGAGCGGAGTGGACTGAATGTGGCGCAGGCTTCAGTCTGCAGCGGGGCCTTCAGTCCCGCCGGTTCATCGCAGCCGCCTCAAGCCACCGCCCATAACAGCTTTCCTTCGCTCCGAGGTGGAGTGAACTCCGCCTGCAGGCTGACAGCCTGCGCCACCGCCTAGACCGTCTGAATTGCCGCCGACTGCTAGCTCTTGCGGAGCACCGCGCGCTCGACAATGGCCTTGGCGCCCAGCACATGCTGGACTTCGGCCTCGAACTGTTCGTCGGCCGAGCGCTTGACGCCCTCGGCGCGCCGCGGCGTCACTTCGATGCCCCAGTAGCCGGAGTACTTGCCGTCGACCGCCGTACGCACCAGCTTCTCGCAATCAAAGGCCGGGTCGAGCGCGTCGCCCCAAGTACCTTTTACCGAAAGTCCGCGCGCAAAGGGCAACGTCTGCCGAACATTGGCGTAGCGGTCATCCCCCTTGTTCCAGTTGCCCAAATCGCACAGCAGGCCGAACTGCGGGTGGTTCACCTTCTTCACGAGAGCCGTCAGCACCGCTGGATCGGACGAAGCGCCGCCGTGGTTTTCGACAATCAGGTTCAGGTTGCTGCCCTTGGCGTAGTCAAGAATGGCGTGCATCGATTCCGCCGCCCGATCCACCAGCGACGTATCCTGCTTCCAGTCGGCGGCTCCGCCATAGACGTTCACGCGGACCGAAATGCAGCCCAGATAGTGCGCGGCGTCGATCCACTTGCGGTGAGCGATCTGCGACAGCTTGCGCTCGGCCGCGTCCGGCGCGGCGGTGGAGCCTTCGCGGTCCACCATCAGGATGGTCGAACGCACGCCCGAGTCTGAACACGCTTGCTTCAGCTTCTTCAGATAGTCGAGCGTCGGGTTCTCGAAGAACTGATTCACATGCTCCAGTGCATCGATCTGCAGCTTCTGCCGGAGTATCCCGGGGAGTTCCAGCAGCTTCCACTTGCCTTGGAAGAAGCTGCCGCTGAAGGACCAGGCAGCTAGCGAAATGGCCTGCGGGCCATTGTTGGGAGCTGCCGCTAAAGCCAGCGGGGAAGCGAGCACAGTGCGTCGGGTGAGCATTGCTCATCAGTCGAGCACACGCCACCGAACAGTGTCAATCAAGCAGTGTCAATCAGCGCCTAAGATTGCGCGGCTTCCAGCTCTGAGGCCGCCACTTCCCACTCGGTTTCGAGCTCCGAAATCCGGGCGCGCATGCCGCCCAGATCGACCGCCAGACGCGACGCATCGGATGGCTTCTTGCCGATCATCCCGGCCAGTTCAGCGGCCTCGGCTTCCACGCGTGCCAACGCCTTCTCGATCTCCGCCACCCGTTCCTGCATCTTTTGCAGCTTGATCGGATTGATCTTCTTTTGCGGCTTGGGTGCTGCCGGAGCGGCTGTGGCGCTATCGCTCTTCGCCGCTTCCGCCGCTACGGGCGTGGCTCCGCCAGCCTTGCGCCACAGGTAGTCTTCGTAGTTGCCGGGGTAGACGGTGACCTTGCCGCCTTCGATCTCGAACACGCGCGTGGCTACCTTGTCGATGAAGTAGCGGTCATGCGAGACGAAGACCACGGTGCCGGTGAAGGTGGAGAGCGCTTCCAGCAGCACGTCCTTGGCGCGCATGTCCAAGTGATTCGTCGGTTCGTCCAGCAGCAGGAAATTCGACGGCGACAGCAGCATACGGGCCAGCGCGTAGCGATTGCGCTCACCACCCGACAGCACGCCGATCTTTTTGAAGACGTCGTCTTCGGAGAACAGGAAGGAGCCCAGAATATTGCGCAGCTCGGTTTCCGTGCGGCGCGGCGCCTGCGAGTGCAGGTCGTCGAGGATGGCTGACTCCGGCGGCAGTACCTTGTACTGGTCCTGCGCGAAGTAGTCCACTTCGACGTTGTGGCCTAGCTTGTATTCACCCGCAGTGAGCGGCTCATCGCCGGTCAGCAGCTTAATCAGAGTCGATTTGCCCGCACCGTTGTGTCCCACCAGCGCGATCCGGTCGCCGCGTTCGATGGTGAAGCGGGCGCCGGAGAAGACGTGCTTTTCGCCGTAGCTCTTGGCCACGTCGTTGAACTCCGCCACGATGCGGCCGCTGGGCTTGGGCTGCGGGAAGGTGAAGTGGATGGTCTTCTCTTCCGGCGGCAGATCGATGCGCTCAATCTTTTCGAGCTCCTTGATCCGGCTCTGCACCTGCTTGGCCTTGGTGGCCTGGGCGCGGAAGCGGTTGATGAATGCTTCCAGCGCCTCAACGCGCTCCTGCTGGTTGCGCTGGGCGGCTTTTAGTTGCTCCAGACGCTCGGCCTTTTGCGAAAGGAACTTTTCGTAGCCGCCGCGGTAGACGGTGATCTTCTTGTTCCAGATCTCGGCCGTGCGGTCGACGGTGACGTTCAGGAAGTAGCGGTCGTGCGAGATCAGCACGAAGGCGTTAGGGTAGTTCTTGAGGTACTCCTCCAGCCAGTTGCGCGCCTCAAGGTCGAGGTGGTTGGTCGGTTCGTCTAGCAGCAGGATGTTCGGCTTCTGCAGCAGCAGTTTGGCCAGCGCGATGCGCATCTGCCAGCCGCCGGAGAACTCTTGAGTTTGGCGCGTCCAGTCTTCTTTCTGAAAGCCCAGGCCCGTCAGCACGGTACCAACGTGAGATTCCAGCAGGTAGCCATCGCTGTGCTGGAACTCGCTCTGCAACTGGTGATAGCGGTCGGCGACTGCCGCGTACTCTTCGCTCGTGGAATCGAGCACACCGATCCGATGGGCCAATTCCTCCATCTCGCGTTCCATCTCATGGACGCCGGCAAAGACGCCCAGGCATTCGTCGAATACCGAGCGGCCGCTTAAGGACATGCCATCCTGCGGCAGGTAGCCCACGGTGAGCCCCTTCATGAGGTTGCATTCCCCCATGTCCAGCTGTTCCAGGCCGCCGATCACTTTCAGCAGGGTTGATTTGCCGGTGCCGTTGGCGCCCACCAGACCAATGCGGTCCTGCGGTGTGATCAGCCAATCGACACCTTCAAATAACAATTTGGGGCCGAAGCGTTTTCCGGCTTGCGCGAGTTGAATCATGGTTGATGGCGGAGGCCCTGGCCCCCCGCCGGAGGCTTTCCGTCGGACTGCGACTTCCCGTTCACCAGCACCACGTCGAAGCCGTTGGAATACTGGTGGGGCTTCTCAAAGGTGGCTTGGTCATTCACTTTGGCCGGATCAAACAACACCAGATCCGCCCAGTAGCCCACCTCGATGGCGCCACGGCCTTTCAAGCCGAAGCGCGCCGCGGGCAAGGTGGTCATCTTGCGGATGGCTTCTTCTAAGCGAATCACGCCGCGTTCGCGCACGTAGCGCGAGAGCACGCGGGCATTGGTGCCATAGCTGCGCGGGTGCGGTTGGCCGGACCCGAACTCGACTGCGCTGCCGTCGCTGGCTACAGAGACCAGCGGGTGCTGCAGGAAGCGCTCCACGTCGGCCTCGCTCATCGCCTTGAAGACACCCTGGCCGCCACCGGCTTCGAGCAGCTTCAAAATGGTCTCCGCTTCATCGCCGCCATTGGCGATCTGCGTAATGGTTTTGCCGATCAGCGACGGGTCGGCGCGATGGTTGGCGATGGTGACGTAGGAGAAATCATCGTAGGCCTTGCGGCGGTTCATGTCGACGACCTCCTGGCGCAGCTTCGCCCGCGTTGCCGGATCGGCTAGCCGCTTCTTAAATTCGCCATCGCCGCCCGCAAAGGCCCAGGAGGGCACCAGGAGCCCGATGCCGGTGGAGTAGGCGATGTAGGGGTACTGGTCCACCGTGACGTCGATGCCCTCGCGGCGCGCCGCGTCGATCACTTCCAGCATCTTGCCGCTCATGCCCCAGAACTTCTTGGTGTCCTGCTTGATGTGCGAGATCTCGACCGGGATCTTGGCTTGGCGGCCAATGTTGATCGCTTCCTCGATCGCCTCGATCACCTTCTCGCCCTCGTCGCGCATGTGGCTGGCGTAGACGCCGCCGTACTTCGCCGCGACCTTGGCCAGCTCAATGATCTCTTCTGTTGGCGCGAACGTGCCGGGGATGTATTCGAGGCCGGTGGAGAAACCCACAGCGCCCGCCTGCATCGCCTTCTCCACCAGAGCGCGCATGCGGTCCAGTTCCTGCGGTGTGGCCGGGCGCTTCTGGGCGCCCATAATCTCGCGGCGCACGGTGTTGTGGCCGATGAAGGTGGCTATGTTCACCGAGAACTGTTTGCCGCTGATGCGGTTAAAGAAGCCCGCTACATCCAGGTGGGAGCTGCCGCAATTGCCGGTGATCACCGTGGTGACGCCATCGCGGTGGAAGTTCATCGCATCCGGGTGGAGCTCAATTGAGCCTTCGAGATGCGTGTGGACATCAATGAAGCCAGGCGCCAGCACGCGCCCCTGAGCATCGATCGTCTCCGTGGCCGTGGCCTCTGCCAGCCGCCCAATCGCGGCGATCTTGCCATCTTTGACCGCCACGCTCGCGCGGTACCAAGGGTTGCCCGTACCATCGACGACGCGGGCATTGGTGATCAGCAGGTCATAGTCCGCCGCTAGGGCGAGCGCGGTCAGCAGTAAGGTTGTCATTCGGGGAGATGCCGTAGGACGCGGCCGCCATGCGCGTCGGTCAACTGGCCATCGGCCACCATCACGGCGCCATTCACCAGCACGAAATCAAAGCCCACCGTGTACTGGTGCGGCTTCTCGTAGGTCGATTTGTCGGCCACCTTGGCCGGGTCAAATAGCAGCAGATCCGCCGCCATGCCTTCACGGATCAACCCGCGATCGCGGAAGTTGAACGTGCGGGCGGGGAGCGATGTCATGCGGCGCACCGCGTCTTCCAGCGTCAGCACTTTGCGATTCCGCACGTACTCCGCCAGCACCCGAGCGTTGGTGCCGTAGCTGCGCGGGTGCGGCATGCCAGCGCCGAACTCCCGCACGCCACCGTCGCTGGCGATCGCGGTGTTGGCGTACTTCATGATTCGGTCGACATCCGATTCACCCATCGAGTGGTAGACCATCTGCGCGCCCCCGGCGGCCATCAGGTCGAGAATCGTTTCCACTTCGTTGTCGATCGACTTCGCGCGCCCCTTCATTGCCGTGATCTCAGTGATCGTTTTGCCCTCGTAGGCAGGCTCCTGCCGGAAGCCGGCGACAGCCGCATAGGAGTAGTCCGGCTGGCCCTTCTTCGACAGCATGTCCTTCATCTCGGCCACGATGCGGGCGCGAGTTTCCGGGCTGTTCAACCGCTCGACAATCGCCGCGTTGCCATCCGCCAGGGCCCAGCTGGGCAGAGTAATGCCCAAGTTGGTGCTGGAGCGGTCATACGGATACTGATCCACCACGACGTCCACGCCCTCATTGCGATACTTTTCGACGAGCGCAATCGATTGATCGGACTTGCCCCACAAGCGGCGGTTGTCGATCTTGAAGTGCGAAAGCTGCACCCGCAAGCCGCCCGCGCGTCCGGCCTTGATCGCCTCTTCGATCGCCTCCATCACCAACGGACCTTCGTCGCGCATGTGGCTGGCATAGACACCGCCGGACTTGCCCGCGGCCTGGCTGAGCGCCACCACTTCTTGCGTGTCCGAATATGTACCGGGGATGTAGATCAGGCCGGTCGAGAAGCCCACCGCGCCATCGCGCATGCCCTTCTCCACCAGCTCCTGCATCTTCTTGATCTCTTCGGGCGTCGCCTTCTTAAACGACGTGCCCATCACTTCTGAGCGCACGGTGTTGTGCCCGATCAGCGAGGCGACATTCAAGCCCAGGCCGACTTGATCCATGCGGGCGAACCAGCTGCCCAGATCAGCATACGAACCGCCGCAGTTGCCGGTCACCACCGTGGTGACGCCGTCCAGTAGATAGTTGTCGCCGCGCGGGATCTTCTCGATGCCGCCTTCAATGTGGGTGTGGACGTCGATAAAGCCGGGGCTCAGCACACGGCCCGCGGCGGCGATCTCCCGGTCAGCTGTTTTGCCTGCTAATCGGCCAATGGCCGCAATCCGGCCGTCCTTGACGCCGACATCGGCGATGTACCAGGGGTTGCCGGAGCCATCGACGACGCGGGCGCCGCGCATCAGCACGTCAAAATCGGCCGCCGTCAGCGACCAGGCGAAAAGAAAGGCAAAGGTAGAGCGCAAGCGCATAAGAACTCCGGCCTAACCCGCCATGAAGTCGAATGCTTTGGAGAGATACTCCCGGAGCCCGGTCCGCGGCACTACCGCGTCCAGGAAGCCGTGCTGCAACAGGAACTCGCTCTTCTGGAAGCCCTCAGGCAGCTTCTGGCGGATGGTCTGTTCGATGACGCGCGGGCCGGCAAAGCCGATCAGTGCGCCCGGTTCGGCAATATTCAAGTCGCCCAGCATGGCAAAGCTGGCCGTGACGCCGCCGGTGGTCGGGTCTGTCATCAGGCTGATGTAGGGGATGGCGGCCTCGTCCAGCTTCATCAAAGCGGAGGAGACCTTCGCCAACTGCATCAGGCTGATCAAGCCTTCCTGCATGCGCGCGCCGCCGGACGCGGAGATGATCACCAAAGGTTGCCGATTGGCCAGGGATCGTTCGACGGCCCGCGTGATCACTTCGCCCACCACACTGCCCATGCTGCCGCCGATGAAGCGCAGTTCCATCACCGCGACGTTCACC
Organism: Acidobacteriota bacterium; assembly: GCA_026394055.1. Taxonomy (GTDB): domain Bacteria; phylum Acidobacteriota; class Terriglobia; order Bryobacterales; family Bryobacteraceae; genus JAPKYZ01. The sequence continues at coordinate 72,158 of JAPKYZ010000089.1, read as the reverse complement.
AGATGACGGCCGATGCGGCCCCGGGCGCTGATGATGGCATCGCTCAGCCCGGTGTTGGATTGCATGCTGGCCAACCGGCTCCGGTAGCTTTTGGAATCGACAAACCCCAGCGGATCGGTGGAGGTAAGGGATTGGTCAAACGTCTCGTAGGGCCCTTCGAACAACAGCTCCAGCCGCGCCTTGGCGTCGAGGCGAAAATGGAACCCGCACTTGGGGCAGACGTTGGAATTCTTTTCGAGGTCACTGCGAAACACCACCTGACGGCAGCCTTCGCACTTAACCCACAGACCTTCCGCCCGCACAGTGCGGTCTTGCTCGGCGTTAGGAGCAATGGCGGGCTTATCGCGTTTGAACCAGCTCATTCGTGAAGTAGCGCGCACCGGCTTTCAATCCGATGCAACGCTTTAGTTTCGCACGTTACTTTCGCCCAGCGCACCCGGGGATGGTGGATCATGACCCGGGTCGGGTACCGCTGCTACGCTGGCGATAGATGAAGATCGGAGCAAAGTGGGCGTGCTGGTTGATGATGGGCGTGGTGGTGGAGGCGGGCCCGGTCCATATTTGGCCGGCGAAACCCTTTAATGGAGCGCCCCTGCTGATCGAAGTGGAGGGCGTCGCCGCACCCCAGGCTCGCTTTCTGGACCGGCCCCTTTTCTTCGCCCTGGACCCCAAGACCAAGCGCTGGACCGCGCTGGCCGGCATCCCGCTCGACACCAAACCGGGACGCTATCCGCTGGCCATCTCGACCGGTGCGGAATCGCTGAAGGAGGAGGTGGTGGTGCAGGCGCGGGCCTATCGCGAATCAATCGTTACCGTTGCGCCGCGGTTTTTGGAGCCTCCGGAGGAGGAGACGAAGCGGATCGAAGCCGAGCGTGAGTTCAAGAAGGCCATCTTCGCCGTCCGCTCTGAGCGGCGCTGGGCGTTGCCCTTCCGGTCCCCCACGGGCAGCGTCGAGACCTCACCCTTCGGCGTCCGCCGCACTTACAACGGCAAGACGCAGAGCGTCCACCAGGGCCTGGACTTCCGGGCGGCGGTGGGCACGCCCATCCGGGCGGTCGCTGCGGGCAAGGTGGTGATCGCCCGGCCGATGTATTTCGAGGGCGGCCTGGTGGCGATTGATCATGGCGAGGGCTTCTTCACGCTCTACATGCACTTGTCGGAGTTCGTGGCCAAGGAGGGTGATCTGGTGACCGTGGGGCAGGTGGTGGCCAAAAGCGGCAGCACCGGCCGCAGCGCCGCGCCGCATCTACACTTGGGCGTCCAATGGCAGAACATCAATCTGGAGCCATCGACACTGCTGAGCCTGGGGAAAACTCCAGCGCCACCTACCGCGGGTAAGGGTGGCCGCGGAGTGTCGCGAAAGCGCGGTAAATCTGTTCGGCCAGCATCGCCCTAGCCAGCTCGTGCGGAAACGTCATTTTGGAGAGCGACAGCAGTTGGTCGGCCTTTTGCCGCCACGCGGGCAGCAGACCATCATGGCCGCCGACGACGAACACCATGTCGCGCCCGTAGCGTTCCGCCTCTTCAAACATCCGGACAAAGCCGGCGGAGTCCATCGCCTGCCCGGCCGGGTCGAGCGCAATGCGCCGCGCCGCGGGGTGCTTTTCAAACGGGTCCACCCGCGCCGGGTTGATCTCGGCCATGGTGCAGGGTGAGAAGCGATGGGCACGCTCCAGAAAATCCTCGGCGATGGCATTGGCGTGGGCGTCCTTGGGCTTGCCCACGTAGTAAAGGAAAGTCTTCATAGAGCGGGATTTAGCGGGCACTTTGCCGCCGCCAGCAGGATTAAACCAGCTAAAGTAGTGTAATACTCATGGCTCCGGAAATCGTGATCAGCAGCAGCGACGGGTCCTCGCGTACCCTGCGGCTGGATAAAGACCGCATTACGCTGGGACGCTCCGTCGACAACGAACTGGCCTACCCTGACGACCATGGCCTCTCGCGCCGCCATCTGGTGATCGAGAAGAACGGCCGCGAATGGGTGGTGCAGGACCAGAACTCGAAAAACGGCACCCTCGTCAACGGCATCCGCATCTCCGGCCCCACCAGTCTTGAACCGGGCGACCGGGTAAGCGCCGGGCATCTGGTGATCACGTTCGGCGACTCGGCCCCCAGCGTCAGCAACGAAACCGTGGTGTTCGTCGATGGCGGGCTGGACACGCCGTCTTCTTCCACCGTGATCACCTCGCTGGATGGCCTTTACCGCAACGACAAGAAGATCACCTCCGATCCGGGCGGGTTGGCGACGCCACGTACTCCGGTCCCGATGAATGAACAGCAGCGCTACACCCAGGCGATTGGCCGAGTCAGCGCGATGCTGGCCGCTCACCTGCCGTTGGTGGACCTGTTCCGCATGGTGATGGACGAATCGATGCTCGCGGTCGGGGCGTCGCGCGGTGTGTTGATGACGTTTGACCAGAGCGAGAATCTGGTGGTTCGTGAGACCCGTGGCGATGCCTTCCGCATCAGTTCCACGGTGCGCGACAAGGTGATGCGCGAACGCCAATCGCTGCTGGTACGCGATACGTCGTTGGACGCTGCCGTGCGCGGCTCGCAGTCGATTGTCGACAACCTGGTTCGCAGCTTTATGGCGGTGCCGCTGCAGACCAACGATCAAAAAGTGATCGGCCTGCTCTACCTCGATTCGTCGCTGTTGAAGGAGTTCACCAAGGACGACCTCAACATGATCACGATGATGGCCAACATCGCCGCGGTTCGTATTGAGGCGGCTCGGGCGGCGGAGGTGGAGGGCGAACTTCGCCAGGCGGGCGATATCCAGCGCGGCTTGCTGCCGTCGCGGCCTCCGGTGGTACCGGGTGTCGATCTGGCGGGCTACAACGTGCCTTGCCGCACGGTCGGTGGCGACTACTATGACTATCTGCCGTACCCCGATGGCCGCGTGGCGGTGATCGTGGCCGACGTGGCGGGCAAGGGAATGCCGGCGGCGCTGTTGATGTCGAGCTTACAGGCGCGCGTGCAGGTGCTGGTGGAAGATGCGCCGGATTTGGCCAGCATGGTGACGCGACTCAATCGCGTCATCACCTCCACTTGCCCCTCCAACCGCTTCATCACCTTCTTCATGGTGGTGCTGGACCCGATCACCGGCGATGCCGTCTACTGCAATGCCGGCCACAATCCGCCCGTGCTGGTCCGCGCCAATGGTGATGTGGAGACGTTGGAAGGAGGCGGCATGATCCTGGGCATTCTGCCCAAGGCCACCTACACGGAGCGCAAGACGAAGCTCCATCCCGGCGATGTGCTGGTGCTGTTTAGCGACGGTGTCACCGAAGGTGTCAAGGCCGGGACCGACGAGGAGTTTGGTGAGGACCGGCTGGCCGACACCATCCGGCGCAACCTGAAGCTTTCGGCGGAAGACATGATCAACACCATCAACCGCGAAGTGGCGGAATGGGCGGCGGGCACGGCCCCGGCCGACGACGTGACGCTGGTGGTTGTCCGGCAGAAGGGCGTCTAGTCCAGCCCGGTGATGGAGAGCATCAGCGCCTTTTTCCCCGCCTATAACGACGCGCCTTCGCTGCCTGCGCTGATCGGCAAGACCTTCGACGTTCTCCGGGCCACCGGGCGCGATTTTGAGGTGATTGTCGTCAACGACGGCAGCCATGACAACACCGGTGACGTTCTGCTCCAGTTGCAACAACAGCATGGCGCGCAGTTGCGGATCGTCACGCATCCGCAGAATCGCGGCTACGGCGGCGCTCTGCGCAGCGGCTTTGCTTCCGCCACCAAGGACCTGGTTTTCTACACCGATGGCGATGGCCAGTACGATGTCGGCGAGTTGCCGAAGTTGCTCGCGGAGATGCGCCCCGAGATCGGCCTGGTAAATGGCTTCAAGCTGGAGCGTAATGACCCGCAGCACCGCATCGTCATTGGCAGCATCTACAACACCTTCGCTCGCGCCCTGTTCGGCATCCACCTGCGCGATGTCGACTGCGATTTCCGCCTCGTGCGCCGCACGCTGGTGGAGCGCATCCGGCTCACCTCCACCAGCGGCACCATCTGTGTCGAGCTGGTGCGCAAGCTGGAGCTCACCGGCTGCGGCGTCGTCGAGGTGGGGGTGCACCACTACGCCCGGCAGCATGGCAAGAGCCAGTTTTTCCGCATCCGCTCCCTGGCCACCACGTTCTATCAACTTTTGCGCTTATGGATCCACGTCCAATTCGGATACCGCTCGCCAATCTAGCCTCTGCGATCGCCGAGACGGCGCCCGTCTGGCAGGCGCATCTGGCCGAGATGCACCAGCGGTCCCACTACATCCTGGGGCCGCAGGTGGCGGCTTTTGAGCGCGAGTTCGCCGCTGCGATGGGCGCTAAGGAGGCGGTGGGCGTCGCCTCCGGTAGCGATGCCATCACGGTGGCGTTGCGGGCGCTGCGGGTGCAGGGCGACGTGCTGACCAGCGCGATGACGGCGCCATTCACCGGTGTAGCCATCCGCGCCGCGGGAGCGCGGCCCGTGTTTGCTGATGTTGATCCAGAGACGCTGCTGATGGATCTGGATGACGCCCGGCAGCGCATCACCCAAACGACGGCCGCCATCGTGCCCGTGCATCTCTACGGCCAGCCTCTGGATCTGACGCCGCTCCAGGGCATCCGTCTACCGATTCTGCAAGACGCCTGCCAAGCCCACGGTGCGCCGTTGTGTGGCCTGCGGGCCTATAGCTTCTACCCGACCAAAAATCTCGGCGCGTTGGGCGATGGCGGAGCGATTGTCACCGACGACGCGAGCCTGGCACAGCGCCTGCGCGAGATCCGCGACGGGGGCCGCCGTAACGACCAGATCGCGCACGTCGAGGGCATCAACTCGCGCCTGGATGAAATGCAGGCCTGCTACCTCCGGGCCTTCCTGCCCCAGCTCGCCACCTGGAATGAGCGCCGCCGCCAGTTGGCCGCCCGCTATGATGCCGGATTGGCAGGCTGCGCGGGCATCCGGCCGCTAGCGCGAGTGCCGGGGAGTGTCGCGCATTTGTATGTGGTACGGGCCAAGCGGCGTGACCCATTGCGGCTGCATCTGCAACAGCACGGCATCGCCAGCGGCATCCACTATCCGCGGCCGCTGCACCTGCACCCGGCGTTCCGCGATGCGGGCCTGAAGCGCGGTGACCTGCCGCATGCCGAACGCGCCGCCCGCGAGATCATATCGCTCCCGCTGCATGCTTATTTAAGCGACGGAGACCTCGACGAAGTAGTGGCAACGGTGCGAAGCTTTTATTAAGTGCGTTACAAGAATCGCCGGGTCCTGGTCACGGGGGGCCTGGGCTTTATCGGGAGTAATCTGGCCCTGCAATTGGCCGCTGAAGGTGCTCGGGTGACGGTGGTCGACCCCTGCGTCCCCGGCTGCGGTGGCGACCCCGCCCACATCCCGTCGTCCTCCGGCATCTACGTCATCGCGGCCAACATCGGGCAAGTGGAGCGCCTGCGGGACCACGTGATGGCCGCCGACGTCGTCTTCAACATCGCCGGTGAGATCAGCCATATCCAGAGCATGCTCAACCCGGAGCGTGACCTGGACCTGAACACGCGCGACCATCTGCGGTTTCTTGAAGCCTGCCGCGAATGGCGTCGCGGTGTGCGCGTCGTCTATGCGTCGACCCGCCAGGTGTTCGGCGTGCCGGAGTATCTGCCCGTCGATGAGCATCACCCGGTGAATCCGGTGGACTACAACGGCGTCCACAAATACGCCGCCTCCCAGTACCACCTGATGCTGTCGCGCAAGGGCGATCTGGACGCCATCGTGCTCCGTCTCACGAATGTGTACGGCCCGCGCATGTCGTTTACGGCCATGAACCAGGGCTTCTTGAGCGTCTTCTTGAAGCGCATGTCCGAGGGCCGCCCGCTGGCGGTTTACGGTGACGGCGAGCAGCTGCGGGACCCGCTCTACATCAGTGATTGCGTGGAGGCGTTTCTGCGCGCCGGGCTGATGGAAAGCTCCGTGCGGGCCTTCAACGTGGGCGGCGGCGAAGTGCTCTCGCTGCGCCAGATCGCTGGCATCTCCGCCGAAGTAGCCGGTCTGCCGGAACCTCAGCTGGTGCCGTTTCCATCGGAACGGCAGGCGATCGACATCGGCAGCTACTACACGGATTCGACGCTCTTCCGGACGACGACCGGCTGGGCTCCGCAGGTGAACATGGAGCAGGGAATGCGCGAGGCACTGGCCTACTACGTCCGGCATCAGAGCGCGGCCAGCGTGGCACGATAGGGCGGTGATTTGAGCCGTGAACCCCGCCGAGTTCGCCAACATCGCCGCCTCCGAACGTGATCTCTGGTGGTACCGCGGGATGGAGCGCATCTTTTGGCGCTTCGCCGCGCCCTACGCGCCTCCTGCTGGAGCCCGTGTGCTCGAGGCCGGTTGCGGCACCGGCTACATGTCGGAGCGGATGGAGCAGCACTTTGGCTGGCAGATGTTCCCCGCGGACTTAAGCCACGCTGGGCTCAGCTACTGCCGCCTGGGCCGCAAGACCCAGGCCGACTTGCGGCATCTGCCTTTCGCTGACCAAGCCTTCGATGCCGTCGTCTCACTCGACGTGATCGCCCATTTGGTGCCCGGCGAGGATGAGCAGGCGTTCCGCCATTTTGCCCGGCTCCTGAAGCCCGGTGGCCGCCTGCTGCTGCGGACCTCGGCCTTTCCCTGGCTGCGCAGCCGCCATTCGATGTTTGTGGAAGAGCGCCAGCGCTACACCACGGGCCGACTGCGATGGCTCTGCGAGCGCGCGGGGCTGCGGGTGCTGCGGACCACGTACCTCAACTCGCTACTGCTGCCCGTGGCCGCATTCAAGTTCCGCGTCTGGGAGCCCTTGACGAACGCCCCCCCGGCCAGCGGAGTCGAGCCCATTGCACCCTGGCTGAATCAATTGCTGGAGCTACCGCTAAAGCTTGAAGCGCCGCTCATCGGGGCAGGCGTCAATTTGCCGCTTGGCCAGTCGCTGCTTCTCGCTGCTGACCGGCCCAGTTGATGGGCGCGACGCGCGGAATCAGCAGCAGGTAGAGCGTTGTCCCCACCACCAGCACCCCGGCCGTGACGGCGAATGCGGCCGAGAAGTTGCCGGTCATATCGACGGCGAAACCCGTCAGCCACGTGCTGACCACGCCGCCCAGATTCCCAAAGCCATTCTGCAAACCGGTCCATCGCCCGGCGGCCTCGCGCCCGGCCAAGGTTTGCGTGATCGCCCAGTTGTTGGACGACGCGAAACCCATGGAGATGCCCGCCAGCATCACCACCCCCAGCGCGATCACCGGATCGGGGTTGGTGGCGAACAATAGCAGCGCCGCGACGCCGTAAAGGCCACCACACATGAAGCTCTTGCGGATGAGCGTGGCCGAGCGGCCGCGGCTGATCAGGCGGTCCGACAGCCAACCGGTGGTCATGCTGGACGCGCCCAGCAGCCAGAACGGAATGGACCCCAGCACGGCCATCTTCTCCTGCGAGAACCCGCGCTGCATCACCAGGTACGGCGGGAACCAGAAGATCAGGAAGTACCAGGCATAGTTCAGGGCAAACAAGCCGAAGAACGTGCCCCAGCATTCGCGCTTCTTCAAGATGGTTAAAAAGCCCACGCTGGCCACGGCCGCCCGGGGCGGGCCTTGTTCCTTGGACCGCCACACGGCCCACGGCAACAACCACAGAAGCCCACCCAAGCCCATGGCGATGAACAGAAACCGCCAGCCCAAACCGGCCACCATCAGGCCGCCCAGCAGTGTCGACAGCGCGGGGCCCATCTTGGAGAAGGCATCGATCAGCGCATTCGGCAGTCCGCGTTTGTCCGGCGGGAATCGGGTGGCGATGATGGCCGAGTAGGCGGGGTAGGCGACGCTTTCGCCAATCCCCAGAATCAGCCGCAAGAACAGCAGGCTGGCAAAGTCAGCAGCCAGGCCCGTCAGGCCGGTGGCCGCCGTCCAGATGGCGAAGCCGATACCCAACACCCACTTGACATCAAACCGGTCCACCAGCCAGCCGGCGGGCACTTGGAGCAGGGCGTAGGTCCAGAAGAACGCCGAGGCCAGGCGGCCCAGATTCTCGTTGTTCAGCCCCAGTTCGCCCTTCATTTGCGGCATGGCCATGGAAAGCGCGCCACGATCGACGTAATTTAGAAAGACGGAGATGGCCAGCATCCAGATACCCCATTGGGTGGTGTGCCAGATGCGGTCCCGCGAGATTGACATGGCTTTCATTGGTATCACGAATCCAGGTGACGGCGGAAGTGGACAGGCCCCGGTTTGGTACCAGACGCGCGGGTCAAAAAATATTCTGGAACCATTTGCCCCCTTCGCCGGACTACTCACTTGAGGGACGAGCAAGCGTTCATTGCGCTCTACCGCCAGCATCAACGCGGGCTCTACCGATTCGTGTATCACATGACCGGAAACGCCCATACGGCCGAGGAAGTGGTGCAGGAAGCCTTTGTGACGCTGCTGCGGAAATCAGTGACGCTGCTCGGGAAATCCGGCATGACGGACGAGCGGGCGTACCTGTTCGGCATCGCCCGCAACCTGGTGCACCGCGGCTGGGAGAGCGCTCCGGCGCTGGAGTTGAGCGATGAGATCCCCGTGGCTCCGGCGGTGCTGGACGATCTGGCGCAGGCGGAGCGGGAAGAGGCGGTGCGGGTGGCCATCGGCCAACTGCCGCAGGTCTACCGTGAAGCGGTGTTGTTGTGCGACATGGAAGAGATGAGCTACACCGAAGCAGCGCGTATTTTGAAGTGCCCCGTTGGCACGGTCCGGTCCCGCTTGAATCGCGGCCGGCAGATCCTGGTGGAGCGGCTCCGGTCACGCTTTGCGGACCAATACCCCTTGGTGGAGAAAAGGTCAGTATGACGCCGCAGGAGTTGGTGAAGGAACTGGGGCGCGCGACGCCGGGCTGTCCGCCGGAGATGGAACAGCGCTTGCGCCTGCTCTATCGGGCTGAACTCGATCAGGCCGAAAAGTCCGCTGCCGCGTCCAGCCGCTTCTGGTGGTGGCCCGGCCTGGCCGTGGCGGCGGCTGCGGCGGCGCTGGTCTTCTGGGCGCCCAAGCCAACCCGGACGCCGGCCCGCGCAACGGCACCGGCGGTGTTGCAGGAGGTCTACACGGATTTCTATGCGCTCGATGCCGGGGCGGTGGGCATGGCTCCGCAGGGCACGGTGATGCGGGTGCGCGTTCCCCGCGCCACCATGCGGCAGTTTGGGTTGCCGGTGAACCCGGAGCTGCTCAGCGACCGGGTGGACGCCGAAGTTTTGTTGGGTCAAGAAGGAACGGCGCGGGCGATCCGGTTCGTCAGCACGGTCCACTAGTTTCAGTGAGTTGATTAAAGGACGAAGGGAATTTCAGATGAAAGTACTACTCGTGTGTCTAGCCGCCGCGGCGGCCGTATTGGGGCAAGGGACCCCAGCCAAAAAGTTCGAAGTGCGCGTCGATGGACCAGGTGCCGGCGCGGGTGAGGATGTGGTCCTTTTCCGCAGCGCGATGCCGGCCATTGCGGGCATCGCCGGTGCGGAGACGGTCGGGATGGTCCGCGCTGATATGGTTGGCCCGATGGGGGCGGTGAAAGGCGCGCCGTATTCGGCCGAAATCATTTCCGAAGATACTCAGATGCTGGGGGATGGCAATCGCATCGTCAACAAGTCCTCGCAGAATTTCTACCGCGATTCTGAAGGCCGCACGCGCCGCGAGATTGGCGGCGACGTGATCATGATTGATGACCCGGTCGCCTCCGTCCACTACATGCTGAACCCCAAGGCGAAGACCGCGCACAAGTTCTCCCTGCCCAAGTTCTCCGAAGGCGCCGCGGGGACCAGCTCCGTGCGCGTCATGACCGCCGCACCCAGTGAAGGCAAAAGGACGGTCAACATCACGCAGCGCGTATTGGCCGGACCGGCCGGGGACGAGCCCGGCACGGTGGAACAGCTGGGTAAGCAAATGATGGAAGGCGTGGCCGTCACCGGCACCCGCCGCACCGTCAGCATCCCGGCCGGCAAGATCGGCAACGACCGTCCGATCAACTCCGTGTTCGAAAGCTGGTTCTCGGATGAGCTGAAGACCACCATCCTCTCCAAGCGCACCGACCCGCGCTTTGGCGACTCCACCAACCGCACCACCAACGTCCGCCGTGGTGAGCAGCCGCGCAGCTTGTTCGAAGTGCCGGCCGACTACAAGGTGGAAGAACCCTCCGGCGGCGTCAACCTCCGGATGCTGGAACGCAAAGGCCCTCCCCCGCCGCCGGAGCTGTTCTAGTCCACCAGTCGATCAACAGCTTGAGCCGCCCGCGCGACTGGGGTGATGAAAGGTCAGCAAGCGAAGAGAAGGGGGCACCCGCTACGGTGCCCCTTCTGCTTTTGGGGCTGGCCTAAAACGTAAACCGCGCCTGCAACTGGAACATCCGCGGCGGATCGATGTTGGCGAACGCCGGGATGGCGGTGGCGGCGGTGCCCGCGGCGACAAACTGCCCAAAAGTGGGGTTGGGTGTGGCCGCATCGCCGTAGATCGTCTGCCCGCGGCCTAAAAAGTTGCCGTGGTTGAAGAGGTTGAAGCCTTCCAGGCGCAGCAGCAGCCCGGCGCGCTCCGTTACCCGGATCCGGCTTTCGACGAACAGGCCCACGTCCTGCGTGGGCGTGCCGCGAAAGGTGGAGCGGCCCAGGATCTTGCCGTTGACCACCGGCCGGTCGTTGTTGACGCCATCGCCATTGTTGTCAACGCCGGTGGTGGCGCTCACCGAACGGGGCGAAGCGAACTGAGAAACCGTGCCCGCCGTCAGGCTCCAGGGCAGCCGGTAGCTTAGCGTGACCACGGCCCGATGGCGCTGGTCCAGCAGGCTGGGGCCCCGCTCCACTTCACCCAACTCGGTGACGGACGGCTCATTGGGACCAATCCCGTTGCCGTCCGGCTCGCTGGTGTTGGTCGCCTTGGCCAGCGAATAGCTGACCGCGGCGTAGATGCGGCGATGTCCGCGGTAGCTGAACTGGGTCTGCAAACCGTCGTAGTCCGCCACACCCCAATTCGTCAGCACGTTCACCTGCCGGATGCCGCCGTTGACGGGCAGGATGGGGCGCGTCAAATTGGCGGCGGCCACGCTGCGGACTTGACCCGGAGCGGTGCGGTCAAAAGGTGTGGGCGCATTCAGGTCGACCGCACGGTCCAGTCCGCTGACGTGTTGATGGACATAGTCGGCGGCGGCAAAAAATCCCTTCACCACCTCCCGCTCCACGCCAATCGAGACCACCTGGCTGCGCGGATTGTCCAGGCGATCCGGGTAGTTCGGCAAGCGGCCGAAGTCGAGCCCATAGCGGGCAAACTGCGTCTGGTAGAACTGCCGCTGGCCGGCTCCTATGGTGATGTCGCGCGCCGGTAGCTGAGATGCTGCCAGCGTCCGCGGATCAAAGGCCAGCGGCAGGCAGGCTCCGGTCAAGCACGTGGGGAATCCCAACTGCCCGGGAACCGCGGTGTACGTGGTCAAGCCGTCCAGGCCATTCACCAGATAGCTGGCCGCCAGATTGGAGCGGATCTGCGTGTAGTACATGCCATAGCCGCCCCGGATCACGAGGCGCGAATCGCCGCGTGGATGCCAGGCGAACCCGGCGCGAGGGGCGACGTTCTTCATCGCACCGGTCAACGTTTGCCGGTCGTACCGAAGCCCCAACTCCAGCGTGAAGTCGGACCGCAGCCGGATGCTGTCCTGCACGAAGCCGGTGAACAGCCACTGTGTCAAGTCGTAGCTGGAGATGCCGAAATTGATGGGCTGCGTGTACTGCTGCACGTCAGCGAGGGTCAACTGGTCAAACGGTGCGGTCGAGGTGTTGCGGAAGGTGAATGTGCCCAGGACGGCGGTGCCCGGCTCGCTGCCCGTACCCGCCGAATTATGGCGAATGATGCTGCCGCCCACCTTTAAGTAGTGCCGTCCCCGAGACCAGGAAAGCGTATCGGAGAGCTGGATCTGCCGGCCGCGGAGGTTCGACAGCCGCGATTGGCCGAGAGTGAACGGCACCGCCCCGGCGCGGGTATAAGCCGTCGAAAGATTCTTCGCTTCCCAACGGGTGACCGGGTCGCCATTCAGTACCGCCAGGCGCGCTTCATTCAAGAGGTTGGGCGAGATGACGGCGGTGTGGTTCACCTGTCCGGTCACCGATTGGCGGGAGTACTTGCGCGCCACGCTGGGCGCATTGGTGCCGCCCACCGCATCCTGCGGATTGTCGTCATAGAAGCCATCCGCATTCACCCGGAACATCAGCGTCTGACGGGCCGTCAGCTTGTGGTCGAGCCGCGCATTCAGCAAACCCTGCCGGTAATGGCCGGCGTAATCAAGCTGCCCATTTGAGGGGAGCAGAAACGCCGGTAGGGCGTTCGACAAATAGGCCGTGCGATCCTGCCGCGTCAGGTCGCCGCTGGCAAAAAAGAACGTCCGGTTCTTGATGAGCGCGCCACCCAGCGATCCGGACAGCTGCTGCAAGGCATCCGGAATGTTCACCGGGCTGATGGATTGCAGTGTCGAAGGCGTCACGCAACTGGGGATCGACGGCGGACAGAAGCCGGTGGTCGACAGTGACTTGGCCTGCATCTCGCCGGGGCGGTTCATGTAGAGCGCCTCGCCATGCAGTTGGTTGGTGCCGGATTTGGTGACGATGTTCAGCGCGGGCCCCGCCGTCCAGCCGAACTCGGCCGAGAAGGCGTTCGAGAGCGCCGTCATCTCCTGAATCGCGCCCACGGGCACAGTGGCAATCATGGTCTGGCGTCCCCAGGCTTCGTCATTGTTGGCGCCATCCAAAGTAACCGTGCTTTGGCGCCGCCCGCCCACGCCGGTCACAAAGTAAGTGGCGTTGACGAAAAGGTCGCCCGTGCCCTTGGCTTGACGGAAGGCGGCATTGAACAAGGGCAGCGTGGTCACCTTGCGGCCCAAGATGGGGGTCTGGTCAATCTGGGAGCTGTCCATCCGGCGGCCAATCTGCGGACTTTCCCGCACGCCCTCGGCAGTGCCATAGACGGTGACTTCCGCGCGCTGGGGTCCGGTTTGAAGCTTGATGCGAACGGTGGCCGTTTCCGCCGCCCGCAACGTCAGGTCCGGCTGCTGCTGGCTTTCAAAGCCGGCTTTGGCGACGGCGACGCTGTAGCGTCCACTTAGCGAAAGTGCCGGAAACACAGACCGCCCGTCGCTCGCCGACAGCGCCTGGCGCGAGGCTCCGCTGGACGGGTTGGTGACCACCACGGCCGCGTCGCGAACGGCGGCACCGGTCTGATCCACCACTTCCACGATCAGCGTGGCGGTATTGGGCGTTTGCGCCATTATTACCAAAGGTGCAAATGCCAGCAGAAGGCCGTGTACCAGCCGCGAAATTGAGTCTGGGGCCGCTGCCCGTTTAATGGAGAAAGCCTGATGGAAGGTGGACGCCGATTTGGCCATACCGGATTATATCGTTTCATCAAATTCGCGAGCATCCCGTTTTCATAGCCTCCGCCATACGGGTTCGCTAAACTGGCTTCTGATGAGAGCGTCCGAAATCGCGCAGTGCGTAGAACAGTTTGTGGATGAAGGTGATGAGGCCGCCCACAAGAGCAAAGAACTGGTGCTGATGCTGCTGGAATGCGCGCCCACGCCCTTCTCGCGCGACCATTTCACGCCCGGGCATATCACGGGCACGGCGGTCGTCTTGAACCCTTCCAAGCAGAAGATCCTGCTGGTCCACCATCGGCGCCTGGACCGGTGGCTGTTGCCCGGCGGCCACGTCGAAAGCACGGACCTGGATGTCGCGGCCACAGCCCGTCGGGAAGCGCTGGAGGAGACCGGCGTGGATCTGGTGCCGGAGCAGTCGCCGCTGCTGGTGGGCATCGACGTCCACGGCATCCCCGCCAAAGGCCGCGAGCCCTACCATCTCCATCACGATCTGGTGTTCAGCTTCGTCGCGCGGTCAGAAAAGCTCCAAGGTTCCGAGGAGACCCGGGCCGTCGCTTGGTGTCCGATCTCCCAGTTTGGCGACTACGATCTGCCCTCCAGCATCCGCCGCAGCGCGCTGCGCGCCTTGTGGGGCTGGTAGGCTCCGTGGACGCACCGTCCCCGGCGGAGCGCGTCCGATCCTTCTTCTTGGGCTTGGCCGTCGGTGCGGGCTTATCGCTGCTGGCGGCCGCCCTGGGCCATCTGTTGCTCGGCTGGCAGTGGACTGAATCGGAGGCGCGGCCCGTAGGCGTGCTTTGGATGAGCATCTTGAACCTCTCGTGGCTGGTCGTGCTCGAAGAGTTGGCGTTTCGAGGGCCGCTGTTTGCCTGGATGGAGAAGCGCTGGGGCGCCGGGATGGCGGAAGTGGGGACCTCGCTCGCGTTCGCCGCCTACGCCACGCTCACCGGTTGGTCGATCGGCTCGGCGGTTACGGGACCGTTGGTGGGCGGCTGGATACTGGCCAAGCTCCGCTCCGGTTCGGGGACTGTCTGGTGTTCGATTGGCGCGCACCTGGCTTGGTCGGCGATTCAGGATAACGGCCCGCTGCTGGCCGTGCTGCTGTTCGGCCGCGCCTAGCCGCCCCGCATAACGCTCGCGCTGCGGTACGATCAGCCTCAGCCTACCTATGAAACGCTTTGTTGCTTGGCTCTCCCCTCTGCCGATTCTGGCGCTGCTCGGTTTGAACGCCATCAGCGAGCTCAGTGACCCGGTGCCCGCCTATCGCGATCTCTTCAATGGCCGCGACCTGACGGGTTGGGTGAACGTCAACACGGACCCGGACACCTGGCGCGTCGAGAATGGCGAGCTGATCTGTACCGGACATCCCATCGGCGTCATGCGCAGTGACCGGCAGTATGAGAACTTCATGCTCCACATCGAATGGATGCACACCGAACCTGGCGGCAACTCCGGCGTCTTTGTCTGGAGCGACGCCCGCCCCGGCGAGAAAAACCGGTTGCCCAATGGTGTGGAAGTGCAGATGCTCGAACTCGATTGGCCGAAGCTGCACATGAAGGACGGCGTGCTGCCGCCCATCGCCTACGTCCACGGCGAGCTGTTCGGCGTGGGTGGCGTCAAGACCATTCCCGATCTCGCCCGCGGTGAGCGCAGCATGTCGGCAGAAAACCGCTGCAAGGGCCGTGGCGAATGGAACGTCTACGACGTGGTGGCGGTGGATGGTGTGATCAAACTGTCAGTCAATGGCAAGTTTGTCAACGGCATTAGCCGTTCCACTCAGAAGAAGGGCTATCTGTGCCTGGAATCAGAAGGTGCCAAGATTCACTTCCGGAACATCAAGATTATGGAGCTGCCTGCTGGTATTACCAATACTGACCAAACGGCTCCGGTATTGTAATGGGGAGTTAGTTGATCTGCTTTTTGTGCCGAGTAAAATAGTTTCTCAAAACCGCTGGCAGAGTTACTAGAAAGGGAGTATATTTTAGTTGCGCATGGGAGGCGCAACGAAATGAAGCGGTACCTTCCAGTAGTAATTCTCACCTGTAGTCTGGGCCTGGCGGCCGATCCACCGGAGCAAGCGAAACGAGGCGAAGCACTGTTCGCCCTGAAGAGCGCTTCCGGCTACGCGTGCACCACGTGCCATCAGCTGGGCGGGCAGGGAACGGCCGTCGGGCCGGATCTGAAGACCATGTCGCGGCTGCACCCTCGCGCCGTGGTGATGGCGATCTTGGCCACCCGGACACAGTCCGTCATTGAAGTGTCGCCCAAAGGCGGCAAAGCGTTCCCGGCCATGAAGGCGGGTAACGACGAGTATTTCGATCTCAACGTCAATCCGCCCGCCAAGCGCGCGCTCACGGCGGCGGAGATTCGTGCAACCCGCGACAATGGCGACTGGAAACATCCGCCGGAATCGCGCGGCCTCACCAAGGAGCAACTGGCGGACTTGATCGCCTACATCCGCTTCGCCTCTTTTGGTGATACCAAGGGCGTGGACCCGGCCGACATCCCCAACCCCAGCCATTGATGGCATCTCGCGCGAGAGCTTGAAACAATAGCGGTTGCGTGCTTTCGACGGGAACCCATCTTGACCTCCGGCAGCGGACCGGCCGCTTTGCTCCTTCGCCCACCGGTCCGCTGCATCTGGGGTCGCTGGTCGCCGCCGTGGCCAGCTTCGTCGACGCCCGTTCGCACGGCGCCCGGTGGCTGGTGCGGATCGAAGACGTCGATACTCCGCGCACGGTGCCCGGTGCGGCCGATTCGATCCTGCGGACGCTGGAATCCTACGGCCTCCATTGGGACGGCGAGGTGGTCTACCAGAGCCGACGGACGGCGCTTTACGAAGATGCCCTGCACCGGCTGGGACTCGCCGCTTTTAGCTGTGCCTGCACCCGGCAGGACCCGGTTTGTCACTGCGCCGATGGCCTGCCCGCCGGGCGGACCGCCCGATCTGTGAAAGTCCGCTGGCCGGACGGCGAATCGTTTGTCATCAAGCGAGCCGACGGCCTGTTCGCCTATCAACTGGCCGTGGTGGTGGACGACGCGGCCCAAGGCGTCACCGATGTGGTGCGTGGTGCCGATCTACTCGATTCCACGCCGCGCCAGATCCACTTGCAGCGGTTGTTAGGTTACCCGGCACCCCGCTATCTGCACGTGCCGCTGGTCACTGACGAGGAGGGCGACAAGCTCTCGAAGCAAACCCGCGCCCCCGCCATCCCGAACGGTGATGAAGCGACTCTCCGGACGGCCCTGCAACTGCTGGGACACGCGCCGCCCCCGTCTGCTGACTTACTGGAGTGGGCGATCGCCCATTGGGACCCCAGCCGCATCGCGAGCACTCAGGCCTGAGCCGGGGTCGCTTATCATAGGGCAATGGTGCGACGTTTCCCCGTATTCTGCCTGCTCGTTTGGCCGCTGATTGGGCTCCAAGCTCAACAGCCGCTCGCTCCTGCGGGGGCCAAGCCGGCCGCTACGTCGAGCGTCACGCCGCCCACCGCCAGCAAGCCTGAACCCGACCCGGTCTCGACGCGCCACACGCTGAACGCGGGCGGCAAGACGCTGAACTACACCGTCACCACCGGCCGCCTGCCGATCGTCAATGAGCAGACCGATGCCGTCGAAGCGCACATGTTCTTTGTCGCCTACACGCTGAACACCGATCAGCCGCGGACCAAGCGCCCGCTGCTGATCTCCTTCAACGGCGGGCCCGGCTCGGCCAGCGTCTGGATGCATATGGGCATGATCGGACCCAAGCGCGTCCGCATGACCGACGATGGCGCCTATCCGCCGCCGCCGTTCGTGCTGGAGGACAACCCGCACACTTTTCTGCCGTACGCGGACCTAGTCTTCATCGATCCCGTCGGCACCGGCTACAGCCGCGCCGTGACGGCGGAGCTGGGCCGCAAGTTCTTTGGCGTCCAGGGCGACATCGCGAGCGTCGGCGAATTCATCCGCCTCTACCTGACCCGTTACGACCGCTGGGCCTCACCGCTCTACATGATTGGCGAAAGCTACGGCACCTTCCGCGCGGCGGGCATCGCGGGCTATCTGGTGGATCGTGGCGTCGCCTTCAACGGCGTGATGTTGATCTCGACCATCCTCAACTATCAGACGGTCCGGTTCAACAAAGGCAATGATCTGCCGAACCATCTGTTCCTGCCCACCTAT
Source organism: Acidobacteriota bacterium (assembly GCA_026394055.1). Lineage (GTDB taxonomy): Bacteria > Acidobacteriota > Terriglobia > Bryobacterales > Bryobacteraceae > JAPKYZ01. The sequence goes on along the minus strand of JAPKYZ010000089.1, from coordinate 54,629 downwards.
ACCGCTATCGCTTGGTATCACAAGAAGCTCGCCCCAGAGTTGCAGAAAGCGGACCTGCGCAAGGCGCTGAAGGAATCTGAAGAGTATGCGCAGAATGAGTACCCGGTGGTGTTGGCGAAAGGGGACCGACTGACTGATGCTGAGCGCAAAGCCGCCATCGACAAACTACACCGGCTGACGGGCCTTGACCGCACGTTCATCGACCAGAACGACCTGCGGATCGAGATCCAGCACTTCACCAAGGAGCTCCGCCGCGCCGATGGCCATACTGTCGGGCGTCTCGATGGGCGCCTCGATGGTGTCGAAGGTTTGAACGGTGCCGAGACGCCGCAGTTTGACCCGTCCATGACCGCCATCCGCGCGCCCTACACGGCGCTGTTTGTCGATTATGTCCGCACCGCGCTGAACTACAAGTCCGACTTGCAGTACTACATCCTGGGCGGCGGCATCGGGCCTTGGGATTACGGCGCGGGCGGCCAAAATCAATACGTCGACACGAGCGACGCCCTACGCCAGGCCTTCGCCAAGAACCCGTACATGAAGCTCTACGTCGGCTTCGGCTACTACGATTTGGCCACGCCCTACTTCGCCGCCGAATACACGCTGTCGCACATGGGCTTGCCCAAGATCTACCAGAACTCCATCACGCGGAGCTACTTTGAAAGCGGGCACATGTTCTATATCCACAAGCCGTCGCTGGAACGCGTGTCGCGCGAGATTGGCGAGTTTATCTCGAAGTCGCTGCCGAAGTAGGGCTCAGCATTCCACGCGACTGACAGCGAGCACGGCCAAACCAGCGAGCGACGTCTCTTTGTACTTCGACTGCATGTCGAGCCCGGTCTGGTACATGGTCCGGATCACTTGATCGAGCGAGACCTTGTGGCCTTCGGTCTCCTGCAGTGACATGCGCGCCGCGTTGATCGCCTTCACGGCGCCGATGGCGTTGCGCTCAATGCACGGGATCTGGACCAGGCCGCCGATCGGGTCACAGGTCATGCCCAGGTTGTGCTCCATGCCGATTTCCGCCGCATGTTCCACCTGTTCCGCCGTGCCGTCGAGCGCTCCGACTAACCCCGCCGCCGCCATGGAGCAGGCCACGCCCACTTCACCCTGACAGCCTACCTCCGCGCCCGAAATCGAGGCGTTCTCCTTGTAGAGCACGCCGATCGCCGCCGCTGTCAGGAAGTAGCGCAGGATCCCCTCGGAGTCGCCCGACATGTACTCCAGGTAGTAATGCGCCACGGCTGGAATCACGCCCGCCGCGCCATTGGTGGGAGCCGTCACCACGCGCCCGCCTGCCGCATTCTCTTCATTGACGGCCATGGCGTAGACGTTCACCCAATCCATCACCGCCAACGGATCCTTTGACCCACCGTGCACCAGCTTTTCGTAGAGCCGGGGCGCGCGGCGCCGCACATTCAAGCCGCCCGGCAAAATGCCCTCCGTGTGCAGCCCGCGCCAGGTGCACTCCTTCATCGCCGTCCAGAAGCGCAACACTCCGGCTCGCACTTCGGCCTCACTGCGCCACGTCGTCTCATTGCGGAACATCAGCTGCCAGATCGGCAATCCCGCCGATTGCGCACGGTCGAGCAGTTCCGCGCCACTCGAAAACGGATGCGGCACGGCACCCGCCGTGGTCTGCGCGACTTCCTCGCCCTCTTCCCGGATAAAGCCGCCGCCGATCGAATAGTAGACCTTCGCACCCAGCGTCGCGCCCGCCGCGTCAAGCGCGGTGAAGCGCATGCCGTTGGGGTGGGCGGGCAATGTCTGGTCCCGGTGAAACACCACCGAGAAGCGGCCCTCCTGCTCAATCCGGTGGAGCAGTGCCTCCATCGCCCCCGGGTCCACCGTATCCGGCATCTCGCCTGAGAGCCCCAGCAACACCGCCCGATCGGTGGCGTGGCCAACGCCGGTGAGCGCCAGCGACCCATAAAGCTCCCCCACCATCCGGTGAGCCGCCGGATAGAGCCCCGCAAACCGCGCCGCCGCCCGCATCGGCCCGACGGTGTGGCTGCTGGAGGGGCCCACGCCGATCTTGAACAGGTCAAAGGTGCTGGTGCGCATGAAAGAGGTCGCCCGAGAGTGTGGGCTGCCCGTAGTCTAGCAACTGAGCAGAAAATGTTGACTGCTAGCCCCCAAGCCGGAGGAAGACCGATGGAGCTCATACGCTGGATGGGCGAGCGGCCACAACGGTCTGCCGAAGCGACGTCCTAGTAGGCCGGCACCTTGAACACACCCAGCGCCGCGCCGGTCATCAGGACGCCTACTCCTACAATCACCGCCGCCGTCAGCACCGGCACCACCTGAAACGCCCGGCTGCTGGTGATCGACGGTAGCGACGGCATCACGGATTTGGCGTACAACACCGCACCGCCGATCGCCATCAGCACCAGTGCCAGCCCCAGGCTAAAGGAGACCAGCAGGATCATCCCGTAAGCCGTCCGGCCCATCGCAATCGCGCTCAGCAGTAGCACCAGAGCCGTGGGGCAGGGGACCAGGCCGCCCGAGACGCCCAGCGCCGTCAGGCTGCCCAGCGTGATCTTCTCCGGTAGATCGTGATGATGATGTGGACCCGTGCCGTGGTCGTGCGTGTGGCCGTGATCCTGCCCGTCATCGTGGCTATGGTCGAAGCCGTGCGCGTCGCCGCCAGCTGTTAGCTTCGCCAGCCGCTTCTGGAACAGGTTCACGCCCACCATCACAATCGCGAGGCCGGAAATCGCTCCCATCCACGGCACAATCCGTTCCGGGAGAATGTACTGCGATAGGAACAGCGTCACCAGTCCCAGCCCGAACACGCTGATCGTGTGCGTGAAGGTGACCATCGCGCCCAAAAAAGCTGCATGCTTCAGCGTGCCCCGGGCGCCCACCAGATATGCGGCCACAATCGTCTTGCCATGACCCGGCGACATGGCATGCATCGCCCCGGCCACAAAGGCCGCGCCCAGGCCGAGCAGCGCCAGCTCGAACGGCAACTCCCGGCGGCTTAGCAGAGTGGACAGAAAATCACCTCGCACCATGGTGCCGGCGCTCGAATCCTGGGGTCCCCCGGCGATGGCAGGATTGACAGCCGCAGGATTGGGCGTGGCCGGAGCGGTCACGGCAGCCTGAGCTGGAATCGCGCTCGAAACGGTGGCGGCGCTCTTCGGGTTCGCTGATCCGGGAGCGGCCTTGCTGACGAGCGCCGGCGCCGGTGGCACGATCACCACTGCCCGCAGATCCTGCGGCGGAGCGCTGGTGGTCTCCGGTGGATACGCCACCAACGCCTGGCTGCGATCCGGCGCGTCGCCCGTAATGATTTCTTTCCAGCCCGTCCGGCCCGCGAAGTTGGGATCTTCGTAGTTCACCGGACCACCGGCAGGCACCGCCACCGAGAGCTCCGCTGTCACGCGCATCACCGGCATCGCTCCAGCGCCTTCCGCTACGACGACGCTGGTCTTTTCGATCACCGCTGTCAGACGCTGGCCGCCGGAGGTGAACCGCAGCTCACCTACCCACGCCGCCATCTTCACGGGAGCCAACTTTTTCAGGGCTTCCGCCTCACTGGAGCTCGACAGCTCAAACGTCGGAATCTCGGCCAGGTCGATCGCGTACGTCACCCGTAAAGCGCCAGGGACAGGTTTTAAGCGTGCATAATGACTCACACTGAAATTTCCCATCGGATGAGCGAAAATGGTGGTCGCCAGCGTGGCGAGAACAAAAAGCGAAGATGCCCGCGGTTTCATCAACTGATTGGTACGCAAGACAACGAGATTCGGATTGCGCGCCATGCTAATTTAGTATCTCCTGGCTGGCAATTCGCTTCATGATTCCATCCCTAATTGACCACACTATTTTGAAGCCCGTCGCGACGCACACAGATGTCTTGCGGTTGTGCGCCGAGGCCCGTGAATACGGGTTCTTTAGCGTTTGCATCAATCCGTACTGGGTCGGTCTGGCGGTGAATGAACTCTCCGGATCGTCCGTCAAGGTCTGCACCGTGGCCGGGTTTCCGTTGGGCGCCACGACGCCGCACATCAAGAATGCGGAAGCGGACGAAGCGCTGCGCCACGGCGCCACCGAGATCGACATGGTGATCAACGTGGGCGCCCTCCGCCAGGGAGACACGGCCACGGTGCTGGAAGAGATCGCTCAACTGGCCCACACCTGCCACCGCTCGAACGCCTTGCTGAAGGTGATCATCGAGACGGCGCTGCTCACCGACGATCAAAAGCGGGTGGCCTGCGAACTGTCGGTGCGCGCCGGGGCCGATTTTGTGAAGACCTCCACCGGCTTTGCCGCCCATGGAGCCACGGCGGAAGACGTCGCCCTGATGCGTTCCATCGTCGGCCCCAACATTGGCGTCAAGGCCTCCGGCGGCATCCGCACGTTGGCCGACTTGCGCCGGATGGTGGCCGCGGGAGCCAACCGGATTGGCGCCTCCTCCGGTGTCGACATCATGCGGGAACTGGCCGCCGGCTTATGAGTCGGCAACGCAGTTCGCCCGCCTCGGGCGCCGCACCACCGGCCCGTTTCCAGCAGCGCGAGGAACTGCTCGACTTCTTGCTGGAAGTGGTGGGGCTGGCGTCGGAGACGCTCAACCTCGATCAGCTGCTCGAAAGCGTCGGCACGCTGGTGGTGCGCGCCATTCCATCGGAGCTGCTGGCCATCCTGCTCTACAGCGAACGGCGCAAGACCCTGCGCATCCGCCACTCGATCGGGCATCGTGAGGAGCTGGTGCGTCATCTGGAAGTCCGGCTGGGCGAAGGCCTGGTGGGCCAGGCGGCGATGACGCGCAAGCCGGTGCGGTTGGACGATGTCCGCCGTGACCCGCGCTACTTGAGCGCGCTCGATGCCGTGCGCAGCGAACTGGCCGTGCCCATCCTGGTCCGCGGGCGTCTGGTGGGCGTCATCGACATCCAGGCCACGGCGCTGGCGGCGTTCACGCGCGAGGATGAAGCGCTGCTCACCCTGATCGCCATGCGCATCGGGTCGGTGATCGATAACGCGCGCCTGTACCGGCGACTGGAACGTAACCACCGCACCCTGCGGGCACTCTCCGAGATGGCACGGGAGTTCAGTTCGATTCTTGATCTCGATGAGCTGCTGGACCGCATTGCGCGGGCCGTACGGTCACTATTTGACTTCGACGCCTTCAGCATCCTGCTCATCGAAGGCGAGTATCTGCGCCACCGTTTCAGCCAGCGCTATGACGAGCGTGTGGAGGTGGACAACATTCCGCTGGGCCATGGCATCACCGGCCACGCCGCCGCCTTCCGCGAGCCCGTGCTGGTCCGCGATACCAGCCATGACCCGCGCTACATTCCGGCCCATCCCGACATCTTGAGCGAAGTGGCCGTGCCGCTGATCGTCAAGGACCGCGTGATCGGCGTGATCGACGTCGAAAGCGCGCGCATCGGCTTCTTCACCGAAGACCACGTGCGCACGCTCACGCTGCTGGCTCCGCAGGTGGCCACCGCCATCGAGAACGCGCGCCTCTACGAAGAAGTGGAGACTCGCAAGACCGAAATGGAAGGCGATCTGGCGGCCGCGCGCCGGTTGCAGCACGTGCTGATGCCGCGCGAGGCGCCCCAGATCCAAGGCCTCGAGATCGCCATCGGCGCCCGGCCCGCGCGCGAAGTCTCGGGCGACATCTACGACTTTTTTGAGCACGGTTACGACTACGCCTTGATCGCCTTTGGTGACTCCAGCGGCAAGGGCGCGGCGGCGGCCATCTACGGTGCGCTGGTCAGCGGCATGCTCCGCTCCATGGGTCCCCGGCGCCGTGGACCAGCGGCTCTGCTGCGGGTGCTGAATGAAGTGCTGGTGGAGCGCCGCGTCCACGCGCAGTACGTCACCCTGCTGGGCATTCTGTGGGATCAAAGCAAGCGTGAGATGACCATCGCCAACGCCGGCGCCATCCCGCCCATCATCGTGCGCGGCCAGCAGCTGATCCAGCCGCAGGTGGAAGGCGTCCCGCTGGGATTGCTGGATGAACGCGACTATGACGAGATCAAGATCACCCTTGAACCCCATGATGTCGTGGTGCTCTATTCCGACGGGTTCCAGGATCAGACCAACCCGGAAGGTGACCAGTTTGGCGATGTCGCCCTCAACCGGCTGCTGTTGACGCAGGCGGATCAACCCGCCCGCGCCGTCGCGGACGCACTTTTCGCCGAACTCGATGAGTATCGCGGCCCCGTCGGCCTAGCCGACGACCAGACATTAATTGTGATGAAAGTGATTTAGCTAGCTAAAGGCCCCAGACAGACGTGAAGCAACCATTTTCATACTCCGATGGAAAGCTGTTTTGTGATCAAGTATCGCTCGAAGAGATCGCGGCGGCGTGTGGTACGCCCTGTTATGTTTATTCCGCGCGTGGCGTCCTGAACCGTTACCAGGCCTACGATGAGGCCTTTGGCCGCCTGCCGCACATGGTCTGTTACGCCGTTAAGGCGAACTCGAACCTATCACTGCTGCGGCTGCTGGCGCATGCCGGGGCGGGCTTTGACATCGTCTCCGGCGGCGAACTGTTCCGCGTCTTGCAAGCAGGCGGCACGCCGTCGAAGATCGTGTTCTCCGGCGTTGGCAAGACCTCCGATGAGATCGAGTACGCGCTCAACTGCCGCATCCACAGCTTCAATTGCGAATCAGAAGCCGAGCTCGACCTGATCAACGAACTCGCCTTAAAGCGCGGCCTCCGCGCCCGCATCGCTCTCCGCGTCAACCCGGACGTCGACGCCGCCACGCATCCCTACATCTCCACCGGGCTCAAAGACAACAAGTTTGGCGTCGACATCAGTGAAGCGGAGCGGGTCTACGAATACGCCCAGTCGCTGCCCGGGTTGGCGCCGGAGAGTGTCAGCTGCCACATCGGCTCACAGATTCTGGATCCCGCACCAGTGATGGAAGCAGTGGACCGCATGGTGGCCTTGGCCGGCCGCCTGCAACAGCGCGGTCTCGCCATCCGGAACCTCGACCTCGGCGGCGGACTCGGCATCGCCTATCAGCCCGGCCACTCGACGCCGCTGATCCCCGCCTTTATCGAAGAGATGAAGCGCCGCGTCGAAGAGCTCGGGCTGACCATCATGATCGAGCCCGGCCGCAGCCTGGTAGGCGAATGCGGCGTGCTGCTGTCCCGCGTGATCCATCGCAAGAAGAATTCGGCGAAGGAGTTTGTGGTGATCGACGCGGCGATGAACGACCTGCTGCGCCCGGCGCTCTATCAAGCGCACCACGAGATCCTGCCCGTCGTGCAATCCTCGCGCGGGCAGATCACCGCCGATGTCGTGGGCCCGGTCTGTGAGACTGGCGATTTTCTCGCCAAGAACCGCACGCTGCCGGAGGTGGAATCGGGTGAACTAGTAGCGATCATGAGCGCCGGCGCCTACGGCTTCGTGATGTCGTCCAACTACAACTCCCGCCCCCGCGTCGCGGAAGTGTTGGTGGAAGACTCCCGCTGGCGCATTGTCCGCCAGCGCGAAAAGTTCGAAGACCTCGTCCGCGGCGAATAGCGATTTCCAGCCCATGCGTGAGCTTGGGGCTCTTTTCATGCGTGAGTCACTGCCCAACCCACGCCCAACGCCAACGCCCGCTACGGCGTCGTATCTTCCTTCGCCTGCGCCGCCTCAATCTTAAAACCGACCTTGCCATAAGGCGAGTCCGACTGCACGATCGACAAAATGCCCGATACCTCCACCGGCTTGGCAAAGGTCACCCGAGCGGCCCCGGACGTCATCTGCACAAACACAATCTGATTGGCCGGCGGCGGCGGCGTGTGCACGCACATGCCCGCTTCCGGCACCAGCAGAAACTCGTCCGCCGTCTCATTCTCGTCGGCGAACGGCACCATGTAGCCGGTCAACCGGATCGCGCCGCCCTCCAACTTCTTTAGCGACGCGGACAGATCGCCCGAGCGCGTGTTCAGCTCACGGAGCACGCCCCATTCGACGGGCCGGTAGATGGAGGGCTCTTCTTTGCGAGGTTCACCGGGCGTCTCCTCTGGCAGCGACGACGGCGCGTGCGACTCGGCCACCGGCTTCGCAGCAGGAGCCCCTTCCTCCACCAGCTTGTAGCGCGGCTGACAAGCACCCAACAGCCCAACGGCGCCCAACATCACGTGCCGCCGGTTGAGCATTTGCGGCGTAGTGCCGGATTCCATACCTTCAGCTTAGCGGCCCCAGGCGATGGCAGGACTGCCCGCTAATGCGCCACCGCTCCCACCACCATGCTGGTGGAGGCGTCGGTGAAGTTCGGAATGTCGGCCAGGATCTCGCCGCCATGCTGGCTCAACACGGCCTGAAGCGCCGCCTCATCACGGAACTTGAGTTGCGCGATGCAGGCGTAGGGGGAAGGGGAGCCGCCCAGCCCGGAGACGCACCGGTCGATGGTCAACGAGATCATGCCCAGCGGCTGGCCCAGCCGTTCCACCATTGGGGTGTGGGTCGAGAGGTAATAGTCCCAGTCAAACCGGGAGCTCACCGAATAAAGGACCGTAACGCGAATCATCGCGCCATTATACGCACACCAGCCCTGCCGTAGCCAGGCTACTTGATCTCAGGACTCGAGGCCGTAGCCGGCTCCGCGCCATAGTTCTGCCGGATCACCAGCGTCTGGTCGCTAAAGAAGGTCCGTGTGCCGGTCGAGTTGAAGGCCACCGGGTTCGCATTGATCGTATAGCCACCGGGGCCGCCCGACAGCGTGAGCTTGTACCCCTGCTTTTCGCCACTCGCCAGATCATTGGGAATGAGATCCGCCCCCGACGGGCCGGGGCTGCCGGAAGCGGGCGGGCCGAGTTCGGTCAAGGCGATCGCAAACTTCCCGAACTGCGAATAGTACTGCGTCTGCGACTGGTGAATGGCAACAATGTGCCGGATAGCGGCCATCTCCTGGGCCTGCATCCGGGCGCGGTTGAGTTTCGGCACGGCAATGGCCGCGATAATCAAAATGATCGCGATCACGATCAGCAGTTCCACCAGGCTGAAACCGCGTGCGCGGCGGCGTTGACGATTAAGCATATCTCTCCTCAGGGCCTCTGCAATGGGCACCAATCCTCTACTGTATGACGAGCGGACGGCCCTCCGCGTGCACCCGCCGCCCCCAAAACCACCTGTGGCGCCCAATTTCACAAAAACACCCGAAAGCGGGAATAGGCGCCCCCATTACGGGCATTCTCTCACCGGCGTCAAGGCTCAACTCGTGGGCCAGCGTCTGATAAGGAGCACATGGTCACCAAGCGGCTGGAGCAAAAGCATTCTTTCGGGAAACGATGGACGCATTGGGTGAACTTCCCCGTGCTGTTCGTCATGATCTGGAGCGGCATGCTCATCTATTGGGCCAACGACGTCTACGAAGTCAACGCCGGACCTGTGGCCTTCCACTTCTTTCCGGACGCCATCTACCGCACCTTCAACCTGGACCACCGCCTCTCAGAAGGCATGGCGGTCCACTTTCTGTTCATGTGGCTGTTTGCCTTCAACGGCTTGATGTACGTGCTCTACACCGTGATTTCAGGCGAGTGGCGAGATCTGGTGCCCCAGAAGAATTCCTTCCGCGACGCGCTGGAGGTGATGCTCTACGACCTTGGCCTCCGCAAACAGCTCCCGCCGCAAGGCAAGTACAACGCGGCGCAGCGCGTCACCTATTCCGCCATCATCGTCATGGGCCTGGGTAGCCTCGTCACCGGCCTCGCCATCTACCGGCCGATCCAAGTGGCGTGGTTGACCGAAGGCCTGGGCGGCTACACCTGGGCGCGCCTGGAGCACTTCGCGCTGACGCTGGGCTACCTGGGATTCTTCGTGATTCACATCGCGCAGGTGGTCCGCGCCGGGTGGGGCAATTTTCAATCCATGGTCACCGGTGTCGAGTTGGTCGACAACAAGCTGGAAGCGAAGGAGCCCGTTCATGAGTAACCCGAAATCACCGCTTTCCACACCGGAGCAGGAACTGGCCCAGCGGACCCGCCGTGGCTTTCTCGGACTGGGTGTGGGCGCCGCCGCGGCGGTAGGCGGTTGGCAGTGGCTGTGGTCCCAACCGCAAATGGGCGGAGTCCCGATGCCCTTGCGCCGCGTGCTCGATGCCAACGCCCGCCTGACCCAAGGCGCTCTTTTTGGTGACCAACACCTGGCCCCAGAGTTTCCGCCGGAGCGCATCCAGCAGATCCGCGCCAACGGTGACTTTGGTCTGGAAGCGCCACTGGATCCCGAATCTTGGCGGCTCGCTGTCACCCCTTATCGCGGTGCGGCGCCCGCCCAGCTAACCTTGGCCGACCTGAAGAAGCTAAACAAGCTTGACTACACCGCCGAATTCAAGTGCATCGAAGGCTGGAGCTCCATTGTCCGCTGGGGCGGCGTGCGCTTCCGCGACTTTGTGTCAATGTACGCCCCCGGTGCGGAGCGCGCTGCCTTCGTCAGCCTCGAGACCCCCGACAAGGAGTACTTCGTCGGCGTCGACATGGCCAGCATGCTGCACCCGCAAACGATGCTCTGCTTTGAGAAGAACGGCCAACCGCTGGAACTGGCCCATGGCGCACCGCTGCGCCTCGTGATCCCAGTAAAGTACGGCATCAAAAACATCAAGCGGATCGGTGCGATCACCTTCAGCGATCAGCCACCGCTCGACTATTGGGCCGAAGAAGGCTACGACTACTACGCCGGGCTCTAGCAGAGATTTCTGAGCCGCGCGCGTCAGCAATCGGTCTTCCGCCTCTCTCCGCAGCCTGCGAGCCGCTTGTTGCCAGACGGTTGTGGTATCCCTCATGAGGTGCACATCGTCTCTCTCCACGGGCCTGAGCGCTGATGACCTTACGCGGACTGCGCTGGTACATCATCGGGCTGGTCTTCTTCGCCACCCTGATCAACTTCATTGACCGGCTGACCGTCTCGGTGCTGGCGCCCGTCATTGTCCAGGACCTGGGCCTATCGAACCAACAGTTCGCGCAGATCGCCACCTGGTTCCTCGCCGCCTACGCCGCAAGCCAAGCCCTTTCCGGCCGTTTGTATGACCGCCTCGGCATCAAGCGCGGCTTCACGCTCTCCATCATCGTCTGGTCACTCGCCGCCATGGCCCACGCCTTTGCCCGCTCGGCGTCCAGCTTGAGCATCTGCCGCTTCGTCCTCGGCGCCGGTGAAGCCGGCAACTGGCCGGGGGCCGCCAAAGTAGCGGGCGAATGGTTTCCCGCCTCGGAGCGTCCGCTGGCCATGGCCATCTTCAACAGCGGAGCCGCCCTGGGCAGCGTGCTGGCCCCGCCGCTGATCGTCTTTCTGCAGATGCGCTTCGGCTGGCAGATGACCTTTCTGGTCACCGGCTCCCTGGGCTTTCTCTGGCTGCTGGTCTGGCTGTGGGCCTATCAACCGCCGCGGCAACATCGCTGGCGGCACGCCTCCGAACCCTATGGCGAAAGCGCCGCCGCCACCACGCCCCGCTGGACCTACGCCCAGCTGTTCCGCACGCGCGAAACCTGGGCCATCGTGCTGGCGCGCCTACTCACTGACCCGGTCTGGTGGCTCTACATCACCTGGCTGCCCCTCTACCTAAGCCGCGTCCATGGGCTCGACCTGAAGCAGATGGCCTGGGTAGCCCCTGTGCCGTTTCTCGCCGCCGACGCGGGCAGCCTGCTCGGAGGTTGGGCCGCACTGCGCCTGGTCAACCGAGGCTGGCCGATCGACCGCGCCCGCAAAGCCGTCATCCTCGCCTCCGCCGCCCTGATGTCCGCCGGCTTGGCCGCGGGTCAGGTGAAAGATGCCGTCGCCGCCGTCGTGCTCATCTCGACGGTCACCTTTGGGTTCCAAGCCTGGATCAACAACGTCCAAACCCTCCCCAGCGACTACTTCCCCCCCTCGTCCGTCGCCTCCGTAGCCGGCCTCGGCGGCCTCGGCGCAGGCATCGGCGCCATCATCTTCACCCTCTCCACCGGCTGGGTAGTCGACCACCTAGGCTACACCCCCATCCTGCTAACCGCCGGCGTCCTGCCCGTCATCGGTACCGCCCTCCTACTCACCCTAGGCGGCCAAATCCGCCAACTCCCGAGCCCGAGCGACCGCCCCCTCTGAGCCGCTAGCCAGCAGGAGTTTGGGATGGACCTTTGGTCCACCGGTAGGGATGAATCTAGAAGGAGCGTTGGTCGGGAGACGCACTCCGTATCGGCTCATTTCCGCGAACATGTATGATCAATGACTTGCGGGGTAGATTCAGGGGAGTGGGCCCTTCCCCACCGCTCGCACTTTCGGAGCTGAAGTGCCGTGCGGGCGCGGAGTACAGCCTCACGCCGAGCCGCGACAGAATGGAGCGGAGTGCTGAGTCACCCGCACCCGCCCCAGCCCCAGCACATTCCCAAAGCAAACCACCGACCGCCGCCCGCAGCCAGCAAGCAAGATATACTCACCCCAACCCACATGATCCGCGCACTCACCGTCCTCGCCCTAGCCACCCTCAGCCTCACCGCCCAGGATGCCGCCGCCACTGAAAAAGCGATTGAAAAGTTAGACGCCGCCTGGGCCCAAGCCATCCTCGCCAAAGACGTCGCCCAACTCGACAAACTGCTCGCCGCTGACCTCATCTATGGCCACGCCTCAGGCGTGCTCGACACCAAGAAGGACTACCTAGAAAAAATCCGCTCCGGCCGCCAGCATTATCAGACCGTGGAGCGCAAAAAAGTCTCCGTCCGCGTCCTCGGCGACAGCGCCGTCACCCACTGCTGGATGCACGTCACCGGCATCAACCCCGCCGGCAAGTTCGACGACAAAGTGATGCTGCTCCACGTCTGGTCCAAACGCGGCGGAAACTGGCAACTGGTGGCTCACCAGACGGCCAAGGTCGACAAGATCCCGGACTAACAAGACCAGCCCCATGCGTCAGCTTGGGGCTATTTTGAGGGTACGTGAGCAAGCCCCAAGCTCATAGCAACCGCTATCCGGGATCCCTCCCGTCCACCCCTGCCACCGGCCCGCTTCCCACGTTGTTACGATGTGAGATCCATGCCGAGCTACACCAAAGCCGACTTACTCCAGCGCCTCAGCAACGGCGTCCTGGACCTCTCGCTAGAGCAGCTTACCGAAATCCCGCCCGCCGTCTTCGAACTGGGCGCTCAGTTGACCAGCCTCGACCTACGGGGCAACCGGATCACCACGATCCCCGACTCCGTCGCAAAACTCTCCCACCTCACTGAGCTGTACCTCACGAGAAACCAGCTCGCAACCATCCCCGACTCCCTCGCCCAACTTTCTCAGCTCAGGACCCTCGACCTCTCGGGCAACCAGCTCACTACCATCCCCGACTTCCTCGCCCAACTCACCAGAATTTCGGGACAAATGTCCTGAGAAATTGTCCCGCCAAGCCGCAAAGCAGCAAAGGGCGTTCTTGGCGGCTTGGCGCCTTGGCGGGATATTTTGAAATGCTCCTAGCAGGCTGCGGAAAAAGGCCGGAAACCGCTTGCTGACGCGCGCGGCTCAGAAACATCACCTGTTTATTTGCAATAGCTTACGGAGCCACGACCGTGAGGGAGTGGTCCTGCAAAGCCCTTTTTCCGCAGCCTGCTAGGACAGGAGACTAGAAGCCGCGCGCTCACGGCCCCAGTCACCACCTTTCCCCAACCCCATCTCCTTTGCCACCGCATCTTTACCCCGCGGCCTGCCCCAACCACCGTCTCCCGCCTCCATCCTAAGGACGGCGAAGCAAACTGGCGTCCGCGCCCACACGCCCGGATTCCATGTCTCAAAATGTCTCACTTTGTCGCGCAATCGCCGAAAAAAGCGGGCTCCGGTCGCGCGGACCATTGAGGCCGCAGCCCCACGCGTGCGAGGCGATATAATGGCGCCACCTTATGGCCCTTCGAATCCTGTCCATTTGTTTTGGTGCCTTGCTTGCCAGCGCCGCGTTTGCTCAGAATGCCGCCACTGCGGGGCGCTTTGTGGTGGAGCATCCGACGCTCTTAAACCTGGGCTTTGAATGGTCCATCTCCGGCGATGTCAATCGCAACGCCAAGGTGGACGTGCAGTACCGCAAGGTGGGTGATGCCGCGTGGCGCACCGCGCTGCCGCTGGTCCGCATTGGTGGCGAGAACATCTACCGCCGTCGCGAGAACCTCGATTACACCGTGCCCCAGGGCTTTGCGGGCAGCATCCTCAACCTGACCCCCGGCACCGAGTATGAGTGCCAGTTCAAAATGTCTGACCCCGATGGCGCCACCGGCGAAACCACCAAGACCGTCAAGGTGAAGACCCGCACGGAGCCGCAGCCCTACAAGGGCGGGCGCACGCTGCACGTCTATTCGCCGGACTACGTGGGCCCCAAGCAGGAGCCCAACTTCACCAGCCTGCTGCAGGCCTACTACGGCGCGGGGCTGGGCGATTGGAGCGTGGTCTGGGAGCGTCGCGCCCAACCCGGCGACACCATCCTGATGCATGCCGGCATGTACCGCAACATCCGGACCGACTATGTTGACCCGATGATGACGCCCTTCGACGGCATCAACTCGCTCACCCTGAAGGGCACCGCGGAAAAGCCCATCACCATCAAGGCCGCCGGCGATGGTGACGTGGTCTTCGACGGGGACGGCAACCACGTCATCCTGGACGTCTCCGCCTCCGCCCACCACATCATCGACGGCATCACCTTTAAGAACACGGACGTGGCCATCATGGCCGGGCAGAAAGAGGTGATCGGAGCGGTCGGCCTGACCGTGAAGAATTGCCGCTTTGAAGAGATCGGCTTCGGCGTCTGGACCGAATACGCCGGGTCGAGCGACTTTTACATCGCCGACAACCTTTTCCTGGGCCGCGAAGACCGCTTCCGTTTGATCGGTTGGACGGGCTTCATGTGGCAGCCCGTTGGCCCGTTCGGATCACACAAGCTGCGCAGCTACTATGCGGTGAAGGTCTACGGACCGGGCCACGTGATCGCGCACAATTCGATCGCCTACTTCCACGACGCGCTCGCCATCTCGACTTACGGCACCCCGGAGCAGGACCCGGAACGCCGCGCCTCGTCGATCGACATCTACAACAACGACATGCACATGTTCAACGACGACTTCATCGAAACCGATGGCGGCGTCCACAACATCCGCGTCTTCAACAATCGGGGCGTCAACGCGGCCATGGGCGGCTACAGCTCACAGCCCGTGTTCGGCGGCCCGGTCTACTTTTACCGCAACATCCTCTATCACACGCCCGGCGGCGTAGCCTTCAAGTTCTCGGCCAAACCGGCAGGGTTGTTCGTTTTCAACAACACTCTGATTGGTGAGCAGGTGGTGAAGGACCCCTACTCCAACGTCCATTTCCGCAACAACCTGTTCCTGGGGCGTGACACGCCGGAGCGGGGCATCATGACGTGGGCCAACGCCACGCCCGCCTACTCAACCGACTACAACGGCTTCCGCCCCAACAAAGGTGTCGCCGCCAACTACCAGTGGCTGGCCCCGCCTGCCGGACAGACGGTGTATGAGCCAAAGCCTGAAGCCTGGAAGACGTTCAGCAACCTCGCCGACTTCAAGGCGGCCACCGGTCAGGAAGCCCACGGCATGGAAGTCGACTTTGACATCTTCGAGAACCTGGTCGCGCCAGACCCCGCCAAGCGCCACGCCGTCTATCACCAGATGGACCTCAACTTTAAGCTGAAGCCCGGCAGCAAGGCCGTCGACGCGGGCGTCGTGATCCCCACGGTGAACGAGGGCTTTGCGGGCAAGGCGCCCGATCTCGGCGCACTCGAAGTAGGCCAGCCGTTGCCCAAGTACGGGCCGCGGTGGATCACCTGGCAGCCGTTCTACCGCTGAGGCTTCAGCTTCCGCTCCAGAAACTCGGCGGTGGCTTCGTTCACCTTCAGCCGGTTGGCGTGACGCATCCAGTGGTGCGTGTCGTCGGGGACCACCAGCAGTTCGTACTCCACTTTGGCTGCGTCTAAACGGCGCACCAGATCGGTGGTCTGGCTGAAGCGGACGTTGCGGTCATCGTCGGCGTGGATCAGCAGCACGGGGCTCTTCCAGGTGCTGATGCTCGATACGGGTGAGCTCTTCCAAGCCACCGCTGCCGCTTGTTCGCTGTCGGTCTTCTCGTAGCGCCACGCCGTGCCGCCGAAGCGCTGGCCGCCGTCGGCGGTCATGTCGTGCACGCCATGGATGTCCACGCCCGCGGCAAAGAGGTCAGAATTGCGGCCCAGTGCGAGCGCCGTCAGATAGCCGCCGTAGCTGCCGCCATAGACGCCGATGCGCTTGGGGTCCACTTCGGGCCGCGTGCGCAGATAAAGCGCGGCGGCCTTGACATCGAGGTACTCGCTAGCGCCCTGCGCTCCAGCAGCGGGCGGCTGGTGAAAGTCGTAGCCATAGCCAATGCCCAGCCGGTAGTTGATCGCGAGCACGACAAAGCCGCGTGAGGCCAAGTATTGGTTGAAGGCGTAGCAATGCGCGTAGTAGTCGCCATAGTGCCAGCCTTGCAGCATCTGCCGCGGGGGCCCGCCATGGACGAAGACGATCGCGGGCCGTTGGCCCGTGCCGCCTTGGTCAAACAGTGTGGCATGCACCTCGACGCCGTCTTCAGCCTTGTATGTGACCACCTTCGGCGTCACCAGCTTTGAGGTCGGGAAGTCCGCCGGAATCTGTGCCGCGCCTACTAACCGCCCAGCACCGCCCGCGAACGGCATTATCGCCAGAACAGCCGGCCGCTGCGCCGTCGCACTGAAGTAGGCGATGTGCTGCTGATCACCGGTCAACACCGGAGTCCATTCGAGGCCCTCGCCCGGCGTCAGTACCTCCGGGGCCGCCCGATCCACGGGAGCCTTGCCAATATGCCGCCGCTCGATATCGCCCGGCGTAGACCCCGCGTTGGCTGAATAGAACAGCCACTGGCCGTCGCCGCTCAGGGTCACGTGCTCCACCATGTAGCGCCCTGGCGTCAGCAGCAGCGGCTTGTCCTCGTTTTCGCCGATCGAATAGAGATGCGGCCAACCGTCCAGGTAGCTCAGGAAGACAATGCGTCCTTTGGCGGCCCAGTGCAGATTCAACTGGCCATCCGTCGTGGGCATCGATCCACGCGGCGTCGCCGGGCTTTGGTAGAGCTGTCGCGCCTTGCCCGTGGCGACCTCGCCAATCCAGAGTGACCACGCATTCACGGGCCGCGTGAGGCGCGAAGCGGGGGCTCCTCCGGTGCCGGGCATCCGTGCAAAGACCAGACGCTGGCCGTCGGGCGACCAGCGCGGTCGCGAGTCTCGGGCGGCGCTCGCGCCCACCCACGTGATCGGTTGATCGTCACCGGCGTAGACGCCGATCAAGCTGTGATCGCCACGGGCCGAGACGAAGGCCAGCTTGGCTCCATCGGGTGACCATTCAGGTGCTCCATTGTCGCCCCGGGCTTGAAACAGTCTCTTGGCCGGCTTGCTGCCATCGATCGGCACCACCCAGATCTGACGCTCCCGCACATAGGCGACGCGAGTGCCATCGGGCGAGATCGTGGGCGATTCGCCTTCGCCCAGGCTCTTCGGTTCGCCGCCGGTGAAGGGGATGTTCCACACTTGCACGCGCGTGGGCACGGGGTCGCCCGCCGGATTCACCGGTAGGGAGTCATCCCAGTTAGAACCATGATCGCCGCCGCGCACATAGACCACGTGGCTGCCATCGGGCGTAAGCGTGACCTGCGTCAGCTCCTGGGCATCGTCGCGGGTGTAACGGGTCAACTGGCGGGGCTGAAAGTTGGGGCCTTCGGCCACCCAGAGGTTGCGCTTGCCTTGCTCATTCAGCGCCCAAGCGATCCGGCTGCCTTTGGCGGATGCTGTCAATTCATTGCCGTAAGGAAAGCTGCTGACCTGCGCCGGCGTGAAGTCAGCCGCCCAGGCCGCGCTGGCCAAAACACTGCTCGCGAGCAGTAATAGAGCACCGTTCATTGCGAAACCCCCATCTCGTGTCGGGATAGCTGCGGCACCGCGCCGCCACCCTTCGAGGTATTGTCCCAGATCGCCATTGCCGCCCTAGCGGACGATGGGCAGGACGACGTGGGAGGCTCGGGCGCCGCCGCGGTAGATGGTCTGTTTGGCGGTGGCCGGGTGCTTCTCATCGGCGATGGGGCGGCCGGTGTTCAGGTTGCGGTCGTACTTGGGGAAGTTGCTCGACGCAATGTCGAGCCGGATGCGATGCCCGGCGCGGAAGAGGTTGCTGGTGACCCCGGCGTCCACCGTGATCGTGTACTCCTGCCCGGGCTTGGCCAACACTGGCTTATCCAGGCCGTCTCGATAGCGCAGCCGCAGGATGCCATCGGTGAGCAGGCGCGCCTCGCCGCTCGGGAAGACGTCGACCAACTTCGCCGTGAAGTCCGTATCCGGCGCCGAGGTGCTGATGTGCAGCTGCACACGGATCGGGCCGGTGACTTCCAAGTCCTCGGTCAACACCGGGCTCTGGTATTGCAGGACATCGGGCCGGGACCCGATCAGCCGCTGGTCAAGCGGGCCCCAGGCGAAGATGTCCGGGTTGCAGCAAGTGGCGCCGCCGCGCGTGGGCACGGGCTGACGCGGATCGTAGGCGTAGTGGTCCGCACCGTCCTTGGGTGGCACGATTGCGAGCTGGTGGTCCGGCGCCAGATAGTAGCGCGTGGCCACCGCGCGCTTGAGCGGCCATTCCGCTTCATCGCGCCACTTGTTGGCGCCCATGACGAAGATGGTGTAGGGGCCGCCGGGGATGTCGCCGGGTTTGTCGTTCAGCCAGCGGTCAAACCAAGCCAGTTGCATGGTGCGGACCGCGTAGCTGGCCTCACGCCCGAAATCGACGCCCGGGAAGGGGACTGACATGTTATGCGCCCACGGCCCAATGGCGATGCGATAGGAGTTCGAGCGGCGGCGGAGGTTGGTGATGGTGGCCAAGTCACTTTGCACATTCGGGTCAAACCAACCGGCCACCGCGAACGCTGGCGTCGACACTTTGTTGAGTTGTTCGCGGGCGCTGATGGCGCGCCAGAAAGCGTCGTAGTCGGGATGGTCGAGTGATTGCTGCCACAACGGAAGCGTCTGCCCCGCCGCTTCTTTGTCCATCGTTCGCAGCGGCAAGTGGAGCACGTAGCGGTCAAAGCCCGGGTCGCGATGGGTGGGCTTGCGGAGATTCTCGACCAGCCACAACATCCGGTGCCCCAACCGCAACGCGCCGCCGCGGGCGTAGAAGCGGTCGCGGTATTCATCAATGCCGGCGTGGACCGGGAAGATGGCCTTCAGTGCGCTGGGCTGCTCCGCCGCGGCCTTCCATTGGGCCAGGCCGCTGTACGATCCGCCGCTCATGCCCACGCGTCCGTTCGACCAGGGCTGCTTGGCCACCCAGTTGATCGTGTCCTCCCCATCAGCGGACTCCTGGTCCAGCATGTTGAACTTGCCTTCGCTCGAGTAGCGGCCACGGACATCCTGCACCACCACGGCAAAGCCATGGTTGACGAACGAATCGTTGGCGCCCAGTTCGGTGCCCTTGCCGTAAGGGGTCCGGATCAGGATCACCGCAAAGCGCCCTTCAGCCTGCGGCAGAAAGATGTTGGCAGCTAGCTTCACGCCATCGCGCATCGGCACTTGCGCCTCACGCTTGACGGCGGCCAGCGATGCCATGGCCAGCACGATGGTCAACGCCATCAGCGTCACGATCGGAGTGACGATCTGCCAGATACGCGCGGCGATGCGGGCCGGTTGATGATGCTCCCGGATGTGGGCGGCGGCGCGTTCTCCCACCATCCGGCGATCCTTGGGGGATTCGGCGAGCCACTGCATCGCCGCCGCCAGATGAGCCACTTCCGCGGGCCCCGGCTCGACGCCAATCGCCATCAAGGACTCATCGGCGGAGCTGGTGCCGATCACCGGTTTGCCGATGCCCGCCAGCCGCACCGCGATGCCCGAAGTCTCGCCCGCCGACGGCCATTTCAAGTTGATGCAGGCGTCCACCGCCCGCGCGCGGATCCAGAACTCAGTTTCCGGCGCATAAGGGAGCCAAGTGATCCGCGGACCCTGCAGGCGGTCGCGAAAGGCACGCGCGTAGTCCTCGGACACGAAGTCACCCGAGACCAGCAGTGACGCTTGCGGCACTTGTTCCAGGGCGCGCAGCACGGTGGGCAGGCGTTTTGATTCCCGCAAGTGTCCGAAGACGCCGAACACCGTCCCGGCAGGCAGGCGGTCACGGAACCGCTCCGCTGCGATCGCGTCGATGGAGGGTGGCTCAAACAAGTGCGGCACCACTTCGACGCGCGCCTGCGCGGCATGGGCATGGACCAGCGCCGCGGCTTCCGGATTGTGCACAATGACGGCGCGCGAACGCTCCGCCAGCCTTCTCAACATGGGATATTCAAAGTATCGCGGATCGCCGCCGGACCCGGCACGGTCCTGCCACAGCCGCTCCGCACAGCCGGTCTGCCAGACGCCGTAGTTGTAGGCGAATTCCTGCAAATACTGCTCGCGCGGCAGGTGGCCCATCAGGAAGTGATGCAGCACCGCGTCATGCAAGATCACCACGCCCGGCTGCTCCAGCGCGCGTTGGTAGATTGACGCATGGAGCGGGTTGTTGCCGATCTGGTAGAGGTTCAGGTCCCCTTCGCCCAGCGCAACTTGATCACCCACCGGCGCCATCTGCCGCAGTGCGCCCAGCAGCGCTTCCGCGTAGGCCGCGACGCCCGAGCGCGCCGGGGGCAGCGGCGCAAAGTATCCCAGCTTCACGGCTTCCGGCGGGAGCCAAACAAAGCGGTGCCGACGCGAATGTGCGTGGCGCCCTCTTCGATAGCTACTTCAAAGTCATTCGACATGCCCATCGAAAGGGCGGGCAGCTTGAATTCTTCGGCCAGCTCGCGAAGCCGGACAAAGTACGGCCGCGCCGTCTCCGCGTCCTCTGACCACGGAGGGATGGTCATCAAGCCACGCAACGTCAGCTGCGGACACTGGCGGACGGCGTGTATGATCGCGGGCAGTTCAGCGGGGTCCGCACCATGCTTGGCCTCTTCATCCGACAGCTTCACCTCGATCATCACGTCCAGCGGGAAGCCATGGTCGTTCAACCGCCGCGCCAGCTTGGCGCTATCAACGGTCTGAATTGTTTGAAACAATTCCGCTGCTTTGCGTGACTTGTTCGATTGCAGGTGGCCGATCAAGTGAAAGCGCGCGTCCGGCATGCCCTGGAGCTGCGGCTTCTTCACTTCGAACTCCTGGACGTAGCTTTCGCCAAACTCGCGCATTCCCAGCGCGTAGGCTTCTTCGAGCGCCGCCGCCGGGAAAATCTTGCTCACCGCGATCAGCGTTACAGCCTCACGCGGACGCGCCGCCCGGGCACAGGCCTTCACAATGCGTTCCTCGATAGCTTCCAGGCGCTCTCTCACGTACCTTTGATCTTATGACGGACACGCAGGCCGTGATCAAGGAGTTCATCGAAAAAGCTGCCCGCCCGGTTTTGATCGAGCCGGGCGAGCCCGAGATTCCGCTGGTGGAAGGCGGCTACTCCGTCGATCTGCTGCCCCAGGGTTTGCAACTGCACGCCTGGACCGAGGAGCGCAGCTACGCCCGCCGCGTGGTGGGCATCAAGGGCCGTAAGCCGGGCCGCCTGGAGCTCCGCGTCTCGCGCCTGGGGCGGCCCGAAGGAGTGGTGACTCTGATCGACACCGGCGATCTCCGCCATCTGGAGGTACGCCGCCGCGGCCAGCGCGAAGTATTCCGCGAGCAGTTCCGCCTGATCCTGAAGCGCCAGTTTCCCGAGTGGCAGATTGCGGAGTTGACCACGGCGCCCGATCTTGAGCATTCACTCTCGCCGGTCTACCCGCGCGCCTACTTGCGGCGCGGAACCGTGAGTGTGGCGGCCATTGGTGCGGGTCCGGAGACGGTGGACGCGGATGGCGCGCTCAGCTTCGGCTTGATCTGGCTCGACTACCTGCGCCGCCGAGACCCCAGAGCGGTAATCGAGAAGCTCGCCATCTTTCTGCCGGAAGGCCGCGAGCGCAACACGGCGCTGCGCCTGCGCTGGTTGGACCCGAAGGCCGCCCGCATCGACCTGTACGTGTGCACCAGCTCCGGCGAGCATCTGCTCGATCCGCAGAATTGGGGCAACCTACGCACGCAGCTCGATGCCCCGCTGCCACCGCGAACATTGCCCGACCCGCGGCCAGAGGCGCAGCTGGAGGCACTGGTCCGTGCGCAGATCGATCGCCTGGACGCGGCTCTGCGGCCCGAGTTCATCTATCGTCAAGCACCCGCCATGGCCGCACAAGATCGCGGCATCATCGACCTCGTAGCAGTGGACTTTGACGGGCGGCTTTGCGTGATCGAACTGAAAGCCAGCGCTGATATTCACTTGCCTCTGCAGGCGCTCGATTATTGGATGCGGGTGCAGTGGCATCTGGAGCAGGGCGACTTCCCCAGGCGTGGCTATTTTCCGCAAGTCCCACTGCTGCGAGTGCCGCCCTTGCTCTATCTGGTCGCTCCCGCGTTTGAATTTCACCCCGCCAATGAGACGCTGCTGCGCTTCATTTCGCCAGCCGTTCCGGTGGAGTGCCTGGGGCTTGGTGCAAACTGGAGGGAGGAGTTAAAGGTGCTCACCCGATTGCGGCCGGCACCCCGTTAGCGAATGTCAGTGAACATCCTGGGCCAATTGCGGCAGGCAGCCGCCAAACTGAACCCGAACGACGTGCGTCAGACCGCCGAGCGGCGTCCGGCCATTCTGCTGCGTGCGCGGTCGGAGATGGCGTACGATGCGATGTTCCGTTTTCTACTACCTGCCTCACTTTCGGAATCGAAGCGGCAGCGGATCACGGAGTGCATCTTTCTGGAAGGCGAAACGCCGAAGCCGGAGCGGTTCGATTTGACGCTGGTGGAACACGGTGTACCGGCGGGACCGGGTGAGTTTGTCTACTCGCGCGATCGCGAAGAGCAGCTGGTCCGCGAAGTGCTGGACCAGGATGAAAGTGTGGGCCTCCCGCTGGCCCGCTGCTTCCCGGCCTTCCGTCCGGAAGTGGTCAGCCGCACCATCCAGACCATTGCGGTGGAGAACGCTGTGTTCTCCGTCGCCACCGCACTGCCCAACATCGCGCCCTATCTGGGCTTGGTTTGGACGCCGGGTGAGTTCGCCTCCGACACCGCGTTCCTCACACTGAACCAGATCCGGATGCTGTTCCTGTTGGGTGGTGCGAGCGATCGGGCGGTGGGCTACTCCGAACAAAAGTCCGAGATCGCGTCGCTGGTGGCGGGTGCGTTCGGCTGGCGCGCCGTGGCGCGTGAACTGGCCGGCAAGATCCCGCTGGGCGGTGGCTTGATCCCGAAGGCAGCGATCGCTTTTGCCGGTACGTGGGTGGTGGGAAGTTCGGTCGAGCGGCTCTATCGCATCGGCTACGGCTTCACCCGCGCCGAGCGAACGAGTGCCTACGGCGAAGCCTTTGAACGGGGCCAAAAGGTGGCCGCTGCCGTAATCGATAAGTGGAGAAATCGTTGAAACCTGTCGCAGTTGTCACCGGCGCCAGCCGCGGCATTGGCCGCGCTATCGCCATTGAACTTTCCAGCACCCATCAAGTAGTCGGCACCTATCGTGGCAATCGCGAAGCTGCTGAATCGCTGGCGGCTGAGACCGGCAGTGCGATCTTCCCCTGCGATATCGGCTCCCGCGATGACCGCGAGGCGCTGTTGAATTTCACCCGCGAGAAGTTTGGACGCCTGGATCTGCTGGTGAACAACGCCGGCATGGCTCCGCGCCAACGGCATGACGTGCTGGAAGCGACGGAAGAAAGCTTTGATGAACTGATCGGCACCAACCTCAAAGGGCCGCACTTCCTCACGCGCGACGCGGCCAAGTGGATGCTGGCCCAGGGCAATGGCCGCATCGTCTTCATCACGTCGATCTCGGCCTACACGGCCTCCGTGAATCGCGCCGACTACTGCATCTCGAAAGCCGGCCTTTCGATGAGTGCGAAGGTCTACGCGCAGCGGCTGGCGGGCGAAGGCATCCTGGTGTTCGAGATCCGGCCCGGCATCATCCGCACGGACATGATCTCAGCGGTCGAGAAGGCCTATGAAGAGCGTATCGCCGGTGGCTTGTTGCCGCAGCGGCGCATGGGTGAAGGGGCGGACGTGGCGCGGGCCGTGGGTGCGATTGCGGGCGGGCTGCTCGACTATTCCGCTGGCCAGGTGTTGAACGTCGATGGCGGGTTCCATTTGCGGTCGCTCTAGCTCTCTCTCGTGCTGAAACCCTAGCGTCACTGATACTCTATTGAGAATGCAGCAGCGCCCTTTTTACGGCTGGTGGATCACCGTCTTCGCCTTCTTGACCTTCGGAATTGCTGTAGGCATTCCGTATTACGGCGGCCCGTTCTTTTACGACTACTACGAGAAGTCGTTCGGGTGGTCGCGCGCGAATATCACGCTCGGCTTTCCGCTGGCGGCGACGTTGACGCTGTGGGTGGGCCCGCTGGTGGTGCCCAAGTTTTCGCCACGCTGGCTGATTGTAATCGGGTCCGGCTTCACGGCGCTGGCGTTCTTCGGCTTTAGCCAGATGAACGGCTCCCTGATGATGTACTACGGACTCTGGTTTCTCTACATCGTCGGCTACATCTTCTCCGGACCGATCGCGCACCAGGTGATCGTGTCGCAATGGTTCAAGCGCCGCCGCGGGTTGGCGATGGCGATCGTTTACTTGGGCGTGGCGGCGTTTGCTGCCGTCTCGGCGAAGTACATCGCCCGGCCGCTGACGGAAGCGTTCGGCGATTTCCGTTACGGCTTGATGGGCTTTGCCTGCTGCCTATTCCTGGCGTGGCCCATCGCCATCTTTGGCCTGCGCGACAAGCCGAAAGACAAGGGGCAGTTCCCGGATGGCGATGCCACGCCGCCGCCCGATGCGACGCAGGAACCGAAACCGTTCAGCTATCTGCTGCGGCAGCCGGCGTTCTGGCTGTTGCTGGTGGGCAGCCTGTGCTCCATTGGCTCCATTGGGTCGATCAACCAGCACATGAAGTTTGTCTTCGCGGAGCGCGGCTTTAAGGACCAGAAGACGCTGGATGCTCTGTTCGGCAACGCGCTGTTCATCATTGCGTTGTCGTCCGCTGGCGGTCGCTTGCTGATGGGCTGGATGGCGGACCGGTTTAACAAGAAGTACGTGATGCTGGCCACCTACGCACTGGTGGCCTCCACGATTCCGCTGCTGATGCTGTCGAGCCCCGAGAACGAGCAGATGGTCTACATCTTCAGCCTGCTGTTTGGCTTTGGCATGGGTGCGGACTACATGTTGATCCCGCTGATGGCCGCGGACCGGTTTGGCGTTAATTCGCTAGCTCGGGCGATGGCGATCATCCTGCCTGCTGATACGTTGGGCCAGACGTGGTTTCCTTATTTGATTGCCAAGCTCCGGGAGAATACCGGCAGCTATGGTCCGGCATTGCAGGTGGTGTTTGTGTTTGCCGCCGTTGGCGCGCTGGCCATCCTGATGTTGCCCCGCAAGAACCAAACTCCGAATGAGACACTTCACCTACAAGACGCTAGCCGAGCTTCAAACCGCGGCTAGTGCGCTCGCTACCGGCCACGTTGGCTTCGAAGAAGACAAGAGCAAGATCCGGGAGCTGCTAGCCCGGCCCGTCCAACTGGCCTCCCGCGTGGTGGGCAACTCGATGGCCATCCATCCGATGGAAGGCTGCGATGGAACGCTCGATGGTCGTCCGGATGAACTGACGATCCGTCGCTATGAACGCTTCGCCCGGGGTGGCGCCAAGCTGATCTGGTTTGAGGCGACAGCGGTCCGCGAAGATGGCCGCGCCAACACTCGGCAGCTGTGGATCACGCGTGACAACGTTGCGGATTACGCCGCCATCAACAAGCGCATCCTGGCTTTGCACAAAGAGGCCTGGGGCACGACGGACGACGTGTTGATGCCGGTCCAGTTGACCCACTCCGGGCGCTACGCCGTACCCAAGAAGACCATCGCCTATCACAACCCGCTGATCGACGCGAAGTCGAAGACGCCGGATGACTATCCGGTGATCTCCGACGATGAACTCGAACGGTTGGAAGACGCCTATGTGGACGCGGCAGGATTGTGTCTGGAAGCGGGGTTCTCCGCCATCGACATGAAGGCGGTCCACGGCTACCTGATCCACGAAATGCTGGGTGCGAAGGCGTTTGAGGGCAGCCGCTATCGCGGGCCGGAGTTGGAAAACCGCACACGCTTCATCAAGAATGTTTTGGGCAAGCTGAAGGCAAAGTTTGGCTCCCGCCTAACGCTCTGCATGCGCCTGAATGCCTTTGATAGCGTGCCGTGGCAGCTGAATGGTGAGCCGTACCCGTTTGAGACGCCGTACCCGTATGGCTGGGGCGTGAATCCGCTGAACCCGCTGGAAGAAGATCTCACTGAGGTGAAGACGCTGGTGGGCTGGGTGCGGGAGTGGGGCGTCGAGGTGTTGAACATCTCGATCGGCTGCCCTTACTACAACCCGCATATCGGGCGGCCGTTTGAGAAGCCGGACGAAGGCAATTATGAGCAGCCGGAGCATCCGCTGCTGGGCGTCGATCGCCACTTCCGCATCTCCGCCGAACTGCAGCGCGCGTTCCCGGATTTCCCGCTGGTCGGCACCGGCTATTCGTGGCTGCAGAAGTACGCGATCAACGCCGCAGCGCACAATGTCGCTTCCGGCGCCATCACGTTCTTTGGCTTGGGTCGCGGTGTGCTGGCTTACCCGGACTTTGCCAAGGACGTGCTGGAGCAGGGTGAGCTCGACGAACTGCGGGTCTGCAAAACGCTGACCTATTGCACGTATCTGATGCGGCAAAAGAACCATCCGCTCGGCCAGTTTCCAGCCGGATGTCCGCCCTTCGACAAGGAAGCTTACGGTGGCCTGATGAAGGACGCGCGCGC
This sequence comes from Acidobacteriota bacterium, assembly GCA_026394055.1. GTDB lineage: Bacteria > Acidobacteriota > Terriglobia > Bryobacterales > Bryobacteraceae > JAPKYZ01. The sequence goes on along the minus strand of JAPKYZ010000089.1, from coordinate 27,844 downwards.
GGCGCAGCGCCTGGTTAGCTTGAAGCCGTAACTTCTTCGTACATCAGGTAGTGTGTTTCGGCCATCCCGAGCCTTTTGTAGACGCCCTGGGCTCGGGTGTTCTCCTGTTCGACATAGAGCCGGAAGCCGCAGCAATCGCCGCGCTCCTGCGCCATGCGTTTCACTTCGTTGTAGAGCGCGGGGTAGACGCCTTGGCCGCGAAACTCGGGTTTCACGTAGACGCTCTGGATCCAGAAGAAGACGCCGTTGCGCCAGTCGCTCCATTCGTAGGTCACCATCAAGCCGCCCGCCACTGCGCCATCCACTTCGGCCACCATGTAGAAGCCGAATTCGGGGCGGGCGAACAGGCCCTCGACACCGGGCCGGATGACGTGATCCGGCAGGATCTTGTTCTCGGTCTCAATCGCCATCGCCTGATTAAAGGCGGCAATGGCAGGGATGTCGGCTTTGGTGGCGGGGCGGATGGTGATCATGGGACTGAAGGCTTCAGCGTCACCAGTGTCGCACCCCAGCCTCCGGCGTCGGCGGGAGCATCGCCAAAGTCCGCCACGAACGGCGTGCGGGCCAGGATCTTGCGTACTGCTTCCCGTTGAACGCCAATGCCGCGGCCATGGATGATGCGGAGGGCAGAAAGACCCGCGTCGTGCGCGGCTTCGAGGTATGCCTCCACGGCCTCGTTGACGTCGCGCGGGGCAATGGTGTGCAGGTCGAAGACGTCTTCAATCGGCAGTTCGAATGGCTCGTTCGAGGGCGGCCACGATTCCATCAGTGGTGTACTCCAAAGCTTCGATGTTGGGTTCCAGGCCATGCTGGCGAAGGGTGGCCGTGGTGATGGGTCCGATGGAGGCGATGCGTCCGGTGGGCGGCCCGGCGAGGGCGAGAAAGTTCTTCACCGTGGAACTGCTGGTGAAGGTCACCCAGTCGTATTCGGCGGGCAGGGCAGCGGTGGGTTGGGGAACGATGGTGCGGTAGGCATTCACGACGTCAACCAGCGCGCCACGCTCCCGTAGCGCGTCCGGCACGACGTCACGAGCCACCGTGGCCCGGGGGATCAAGAAGCGTTGTCCGGCGAGGCCGGCCGGCAGCGCGGCCACCAAGCCTTCGCCGACATAGTCGCGCGGCACGACGTCGACTTTTAGTTTCAACTTCTCGACTGCGGCCTTGGTCGCGGGCCCGATGGTGCAGATGCGGGCGCGGAGGCCGCGCAGGTCGTCCACATGATCAAACAGGGCGGTCACGCCATTGACGGAGGTGAAGATCAGCCAGTCGTATTGATCGAGCGACGCGGCGGCTTCGATCAGCGGCGCGGGGTCAGCCGGGGGCACGATTTCGATCACGGGAAACTCGATGACATCGGCGCCCAACGCCCGCAAGCGGACGTTCATTCGGCTCGATTCGGCTCGCGTGACGACGATGCGCTGGCCATAGAGCGGCAGCGATTGGAGATTGGCCACCGCGCCCGAGATGACGATGGAAGGAGCCTGCGCGGCAGTTAGATCGTCCCGGTAGATCTGCTGCTGTGGGCGAGAGGCGTTCTCGACGGCGAGTGCCGGACCGGGACGCGTGGGGCGGCCCATGTAGAAGACCACCGTGTCGGCATCGGGCACTGGAATCGCTGGGTCGTGAGCGGTCACCAGCGCCACCGTGCGGCCTAACGTCTTGTGCGTGAGGGAGATCTTGGCTGCTGCGGCAGCGGCCGTTGCTGCGGTGACACCGGGGATGATCTCGTACGGAACGCCCGCTTGGTCGAGCGCTTCCATTTGCTCCACCAAACGGCCGTAGATTGTCGGGTCCCCCACTTGCAGGCGCACTACGCGGAGGCCGGCCTGGGCGGCGGCGATTAACTGTGCGGGGCTGTGGTAGAGCGTCGAGTGCGGCGAGAGGCCCCAGATCGCTTCCGGCACCAGCTCATCGTGGAACACTGCTTGCGCTTGTTCAATCGCGTGCCGCGCCTTGAGGGTAAGTAGTTCTGGATCCCCCGGACCGGCTCCGGTGAACAGGACCGGTGTCACCGCACAGCCTCTAGCGCCCGGGCCACTACATCTGGCCCTTCGCCCAAGAACTTCCGCAGCCGCGAGCCGTCGGGCTCGGCCACGGCGCAGCGTAGCACGCCGTCTGAGACATGGCAGCCCATCGGGACTTGGCAGCCTCCACCCATCGCCCGCAGGAAGGCCCGCTCCATCTCGACTGAGATGCGTGTGGGCTGGTGATCGAGGAAGGTGAAGCGGGTGTCTCCGGCGCGAGTTTCCACCGCCAAAGCTCCTTGGCCGACGGCCGGGCACATCAGTTCAACTGGCACATAGTCAGTGATGCGATGCGCCCAGCCCAGGCGCTTTAAGCCGGCCACCGCCAGCAGAATCACGTCAAACTGCCCTTCGTCCAGCTTGCGCAACCGCGTGTCGACGTTGCCGCGGATCGATTCGATAACCAGATCCGGCCGGGCGGCCTTCAGCTGCGCGTGCCGCCGCAGAGCGCTGGTGCCCACACGGGCGCCTTGCGGCAGATCGGCCAGTGTGCGGCCAATCAACGCATCGCGCGCATCCTCGCGCTCTGGAATCGCCGTGATCTCGAGACCCGGCGGCAGCTCCGTCGGCATGTCTTTCATCGAATGAACCGCCAGGTCGATGCGGCCGTCGAGCAAAGCTTCTTCCAGTTCTTTGGTGAACAGGCCCTTGGTGGACGTCTGCGCGCCCAGTTGAGCCAGCGGCACGTCGGTGATCTTGTCGCCGGTAGTGTGGATGATCTCGATGCGGGCGTGAAGCCCTTGCGCCGCCATCAGGCTTTGGATGTGCTCCGCCTGCCATAGGGCCAGCTTCGAACCACGGGAACCAATCACCAACTCGCTCACAGCTTGAACACTCTCTTGATGGAATCGATCACAGGCAATGTCTCCGGCGCCGCCACCTGCCGCCTGATTTCGGCAATGGGGCCGTGCGCAATCTTGTTGATGATGCCGCGCGTTAGCGCTTCCAGCGCCTCTTCCTGATCGGGACGCAGCGGGCCTAGCTTGCTGCGGAACCGTTCTACTTCGGCAGCGCGAACGCGCTCGAGCGCGGCTTGCAGACTGACAATCGCGGGGCCCGCCTCACGCACCTTCAACCGTTCTTCCAGGCGCAACACTTCTTCATCGACGATCCGTTCGGCCTTCGCCGCGGCCCCGGCGCGCTCCTTCAGGTTGCGCTGTACCACCGCTTGCAGGTCGTCGATGTCGTAGAGGAAGGCGTTGTCCAGCTTGTTTACTTCCGGGTCGATGTTGCGGGGTACGGCGATATCGATCAAGAAAATCGGCTTGTTGCGGCGGGCTTGAATGGCGAGGCGTACATCTTCTTTTGTGAGGATGTAGTCGGTGGCGCCGCTCGAAGCAATGATGATGTCGGCGTGGGGCAAGGACTGCTTGAACGTCGAATAGTCAATGATCCAGCCGCCGAACAGTTGCGCCACATCCACGGCCCGCTGGTAGGTGCGGTTGGTGACGTAGATGTGCTTGGCGCCATTGCGGTGCAGGTGGCGCGCGGACAGCTCACTCATCTTGCCGGCACCGATCAACAGCACTTTCGAGTCCGCCAAGGACCCGAAGATCTCCCGCGCCAGTTCCACCGCGGCGTAGCTCACCGAAACGGCGTTCTCGCCAATCTCCGTCTCATTGCGGACCCGCTTGGCCACACTAAAGGCGGAGGTGAGCACCGTGTCCAGCAAGCCATTCACGCTGCCGTATTCTTTGGCTGCCTGATAGGCCTGCTTCAACTGGCCCAGGATTTGCGGCTCGCCCAGGATCATCGAGTCCAGGCTGGAGGCGACGCGGAACAGGTGGCGGATCGCTTCACGGCCTTCATGAAGAAACAAGTGGCCGCGCATCTCTTCGCCGGGTGGCAAGAAGCGCGCCAGACAGGCGGCGGCGTCGGCCGAATCTTCGAGCGTCACAGCGACTTCGACGCGATTGCAGGTGGACAGGATCAAGCCCTCGCCCATGCCCGTTTGTTCACGCAAGCGGGCGAGTTCCGAAGGTAAGGCGTCGCCGGAAATAGCCAGCCGCTCCCGTATCTCAACCGGAGCCGTTCGATGGTTGACACCCGCCACCGCCAGCTTCATCGGAGAAAGCGCCCCCGGATTCCGACATGCGTGGCCCAGGTGAGCACCGAGAAGCCCAGGACGCTCAACGCCATGAAGGCGGCCTTCCGCCCGCGCCAACCCGCGGAGACGCGCAGAAAGACCATGATCAGGTAGCCGAGCCACGTGGTCCAGGCGACGATGATCTCGGGATCGGAAACCCAGGCCGTGCCTGACTCAATAAAGGCCCAGATACTGCCCATCATGACGGCCAGAGTGAACAGCACAAAGCCCCAGCCCATGGAGCGCGAAAGGATGTTGTCGAGGGTGGCCAGCGGGGGCAGTTTGCTGTTGAAGTGCTTGGCCTTCAGCCGCCGTTCCTGCACCAGATAGAAGAAGGAGACCGAAACGGCGGTGAGCAAGGCGGCGTAGCCTGAGATGGCCAGGGTGACGTGTAGCAACAGCCATGCATCGCGGACGCGCGAGTTGCTCCACGTCGCCACCGGAGTGCTGGTGGCGCCGATCAGGGTCATCAGGAACACCAGCGGGAAGACAAAGAGGCTGAGCGAGATGAACTTGTATCGCCAGAAGACGGCCAGGAACGAGACCGCGAGCAGAAAGCCGCACAGCGAGATCGACTCATAAAACGTTTCCGCGGGAAAGCGTCCGGTTTGGCGCGCCAGGTCGATCAGGGAGACCAAGTGCACCAACGCAGCCACGGCAAACAGATACAGGGCCGGCCGGAAGAAGGTCGGCTTGCGGCGCACCACCGTCAGCGTCGCATCCACCAGCCCTGGCAGGTACAGGACAGCGGCCACGCGCAACCAAAAGATACTGACATCCTGCATGCTTGGAACCCTTAGTATAAGCGGCCTGAGTGGCCCAAGTGGGCCAGCAGTAGCCCGGCAAAGGCCAAAAAGCTGCCCAGCGGCAATTCATCGAGCATGGCAGTCCTTCCCCGCGTCACCACTCGCACCATGCCCACCAGGGAGCCCAGCACACTCGCTACGGCCACCGTGAGCAGCGTGCCCTCGAGGCCCGCAAACGCGCCCAAGGTCAGCATCATCTTGACGTCACCAAAGCCCAACCCCTCGCGGCCGCGCAGGCGCTCATAGGCGGCGCCTATGGACCAGATCATGCCTGCGGGGATCAGGCCGCCCAGTACGCTCGCCGCCAAGCCTTCGCCCGCTGGGAGCCGGTCCATCGGCAGAAATAGCGTGATCAAGCCCGGCGGCGGGGGCCACAGCGTGGCCATCACCCAGCCCGCCGCCGCACCGCCCAGCGTGAATTCGTCGGGCAAGATGTAGGTCTCCATGTCGGTGAATAGCAGCACGATCAATACCGCGCTGAAGAGCGCCAGCCGCAGAGCCTCTCCGCTGGCGCCGTGTTGCCAGTAGGCCGAGACGAAGGTGGCGGCAGTCAGCAGCTCGACCAGTGCGTAGCGGATCGAGATGCCCGCGCCGCACGCGCGGCAACGGCCTCGCAGCAGCAGCCAGCTGAGCACGGGAATGTTGTCGTACCAGGCCACCGTCTTTCCGCAATGGGGGCAGAAGCTGCGGCGCGGGTAAGCCGTCGAGAGATCGCGCGGCAGGCGGTAGATGCAGACGTTCAAGAAGCTGCCGATCAGCAGGCCGATCAAGCCGGCGAAGGCAGCCAGCAGCGGCAGGCCGTCTAGCACGACAACACCTTGCGATAAACCGCGAGCGTTCGCTCCACCATGCGCTCCACGCTAAACTCGCGCAGGATCGCCTCGGGGTCCACCGTCATCTCGCGGGTTTCATCAATCGCGCGGCGGACTTGATCCACATGGTCGATCACGGTGCCGAACTTCACCGCTTCCGGCAGGCCTCCGGCGCGGCTGGCGATCACGGGCACGCCGGCCGCCTGGGCCAGCAACGCGGCGGAGCCCAGGCCTTCCATGTCGCTTAAGTAGATGAACACGTCGCACTCGCGCAGATCTTCACGCAGGTCGCGCACGGCGACGGCTCCGGGGACGGTCTGGCCGTTCTTGGAGAGCAGCAGGATGCGCCCGGTGGAACGGTCAGCGGGAGGGATCGGGCGGATGGCGTCGGGTACCACGAAAATCTTTGACGCGGGCACACCCGCCTGACCTAACTCATCGGCCACATAGTTTGAAACCGCCAGATAAGCCGCCGCGCGGCTGTACTTCCATTGTGAGATCAGCGTTCGTTGCACCGGAAAGCCCACGCGGCGGGAGACGACAAAGGGCCGCCGGGCGAAGGTGTGGCTGCGGGCGTCGTGGCAGTGCTGGAGATCCCAACTGTCCACCGGTTGATCGAGCAGTGGCGACCGGACGCCGCAGGTGATGCCCGCCGCCGTCAACCCCTCCACCAGCATCTGCATCTGCAGTTGGCCTCCGTGCCAGCTTTTGCCCGAGTCCGAATGCAGGATGGTCATGGAAGGGCGGGGAGCCGGTTCACTCCACCTCACCCCGCATGGTCTTGGCCTTGGCGTACTTCAAGAAGTTGTAGAGCGCGGCCATGTGCGCGATCGCGAGACCTTCAAAGCCATCCAGGAAGCCGCGTTTCAAGACGTAGGTCGAAAAGAACGTCCACGGAGGATTCAGCGCGAGATGCTTCCAGGTGATCTCCTTCTTGCCGGCGATCAACTGCTCCGCCGCAAGCGTCGTGTAGCGGTCCATGGTGCGCAGATGTTCCGTGAGCGACTGGCAAGTGAAGTGGAGCAGGCTGGCCTCGAGATGCTCCACCGTACCTTGGAGGCGGACGCTTTCGTGGACAAAATCGCCTTCCCAGTGCGCCTTGCGGCGGTCGAACAGGCGGACCTTGCGATCGGGGTACCAGCCGGAATGGAGAATCCACTTGCCGAGATACTGGGCCAGCCGCGGCATGGTGTACCCGTCGGCTTTGGGGCCTACCTTCTTCAGCTGCCAGATCTCGCCTTCTAGCGCCTCGCTCAGCGCTTCGTCGGCGTCGATCGACAGCACCCAGTCGTGGCTGCACTGTTCCACGGCGTAATTCTTCTGCCCAGCATAGCCGCGCCAGGCGGCTTCCACCACACGGGCGCCGAGGTTGGCGGCGATCTCACAGGTCCGGTCATGGGAGCCCGAATCCACCACCACGATCTCGTCGCAGCACCGGAGGCTTTCGATAGCCCGGGCGATGTTGCGCTGCTCATTCAGCGTAATGATCGCGGCGGAGATCTTCATGCGTTCATGCCCATCCTACGCTGAAATCGGCGCCGGCATAAAGCTCAGCAAGAACAGGACCAGGGCCAGGATCGACAGCGCCACGCGCGTCGCTCCAATGGGCGTGGCGTCGTAGATGAAGGGATGTTTGCGGCCGACGAAGAACAGCGCCACCGCCCACACCCACCAGGGCCAGTAGAGAAATCCCAACGGCACCAGCGCCGCCAGCGTGAACTTGGAGATGGTCTTGTGCCGTTCGCCAAACAGCGCGTAGAGAATGTGCCCACCGTCCAGCTGGCCGATGGGCAGCAGATTTAGCGCTGTGGCGAATAGCCCCACCCAGGCGGCGCGGGCGAGCGGATGCAAGTAGATGTCGGCCGAGGGAACTCCAGGGAAGAAGAAGCGCTCCACCAGCGTGATCAGGACGGGCGTGCCGAACAGGATGTCGCCTTGGTGAGCGATGCCGGGCAGATGCTTCGACATGCTGACCCCCACCAGCAACAACGGCAGCAAGGCGCAAAAGCCCGCGATGGGGCCCGCCACGCCCACGTCGAACAGGACCTTCCGCGAATAGATGATGGAGCGGATCCGGATGAAGGCCCCAAAGGTGCCGATAAAGCTGGGCGCGGGCAGAAAGTAGGGCAAGCTGGCGTCCAGCCGGTAGTGCATGCAGGCCAGATAGTGCCCCATTTCATGGGCCATCAGGATAAACAACAGGGCCAGGGAGAAGGGTAGGCCCGTCAGCAGGCTGGCCGGATTGTCCACCGGCCACAACATCAGCAGCAAATCGTGCTCCAGCCGGAACGAGGGCAAGTTGTGCTGAAAATTGTCCACCAGCCGTGAGCCGGTGGCCGAGCAGGTGACCAAGGTCAGCAAAAAGAGCGCGGCATGCAGCCACAGGCGCCGGGGACGCAAGGTTGATCTACTGAAGGCTTTGCAATTCTTTGCCGGGCTTGAAGCGGACGGCTTTGCCGGGCGGAATAGCCACTTCCGCGCCGGTCCGCGGGTTGCGTCCAATGCCGGTCTTGCGAGGACGTACGTTGAAGATTCCAAAGCCCCGCAGTTCAATGCGCTCCCCGCTGCCGAGGGCTCGCTTCATGCTTTCGAAAACGGTCTCTACCGCCATCTCCGCTTTGGTCTTGGTAATGCCTGTCTTATTGACAACTTCGTTAATAATATCGAGTTTGATCAAAACCGTCGCCCTCCCGGCCCTGGCGCCTTGCTGCTCGCGCCTGAAACCCCATGATAGGATTGGGCTTAGACCCCTGTCAAGGTCCCCTGTTGAGTCAACCTTCATGTCAACCATCAATTCGGCCCTTTTCCGGCGGGCGTGTGGCCAATTTCCCACCGGCGTTTGCATCGCCACAACCTTCGACGGAAATCCGCATGGGTTGACCGTCAACTCGTTTACATCCGTGTCCCTGGAGCCGCCGGTGGTGCTATTTTGCATCGATCACAGCGCGGGCATTCGTGAGGTGTTTCGCCGGCAAACTCACTTTGCGATCAATATTCTGGGCCAACAACAGCGCGAGCTTTCAACGGCATTTGCCTATCGCCGTGACGACCGGTTTGAAGGGGTCACCTGGCGGCCCGGCGTCGAATCGGTGCCGGTGATTGAAGGCTCCGTGGCGGCCATCGAGTGCCGTCTGGTGGAAGTGGTGCCGATGGGCGATCACGACATCTTCCTGGGTGAGGCGGTGGCGGTGTCGGTTGAGGAAGGGGAGCCGCTGGTGTACGCTCGTGGCGGTTACGCAAAACTGGAGGGCTGAGCAATGCGGTTTTTTTGTCATGCGGCGGTGGTACTGTCACTGGCCGGTGCTTCTCTGGCTGGGGCTGAGGTAGACGGCTGGCAATCGCGAGCGCCACGGGCGGAGATCACGCCGGTGTTTCGGAGCGTGGCCACCGGCGGCCCCACCGGGCAGGCGCGGTTGCTCATTGAGGGTGACGGCCGGGAAGGCTTGGCGGGCAGTTGGCGCAAGCTGCAGGCGGTGACCGGTGGTCAACGGTATCGCTTCTCGGTCTGGCGGCGCACGGTGGGCCTGGAATCGGATGCCCACAACGCCTTTGTCACGCTCGACTGGCTGGATGCGCAAGGCCGTCGGGTGGCTGACAGCCGGCCGCTGGTGGCCGACTATTTGAAAACGCTCCCACCCACCTCGACGCCCGAGTATCCGCGCGAAACCACGAATCGCCGCCAGGACTGGGTAGAGATCGCCGCCGACTATGAGGTGCCGCAGGCGGCGGTGATGGCGCGGATCGATCTGCATTATCGCTGGTCAGCCAAAGGCCGCGTCGAATGGTCCGCCCCCAGCTTGGCCCAGTCGAGCGCCGTCTCCGCCAGCCGCAAGGCGCGCTTGGCCGCGGTCCACTACAAGCCGCAAGGGCCGACGCCGGCTGCCAATCGTGAGCAGTATGTCGCACTGATCGAAGAAGCGGCGGCGCAGAAGGCAGACCTCGTAGTGTTGGGCGAGACGTTGACCTATGTCAACACCGGCCTCAGCTACGCTGACGCAGCGGAGCCTATTCCCGGCCCTTCGACGCAGTTCTTCGGACAATTGGCCCGCAAACATCAGCTCTACTTAGTGGCCGGGCTATTAGAGCGCGCGGGGCATCTGGTCTACAACGTCAGCGTCTTGATTGGGCCCGACGGCAACATTCTAGGCAGGTACCGCAAGGTGACTTTGCCCGACGGCGAATGGGAAGGTGGACTTACTCCCGGCCGCGACTACCCCGTCTTCGACACGCGCTTCGGCAAAGTGGGCATGATGATCTGCTACGACGGCTTCTTCCCGGAAGTGGCGCGGGAGCTGACGCTGAAGGGCGCGGAAGTGATCGCCTGGCCTGTGTGGGGTTGCAATCCGCAACTGGCCAAGGCTCGCGCGGCGGAGAATCACGTCTATCTCGTCAGCAGCACCTATGAGCCGGTGCAGAGTAACTGGATGCTCAGCGCCATCTGGTCCCACACGGGCGACACGCTGGCCCAAGGGCAACAGTGGGGCACGGTGAGCATTTCCGAGGTGGACCTCGAAACAGTCACCCGCTGGAAGAGCCTGGGCGACTTCAAGGGCCGCATCCCGCACCACACGCCACTGCCGAAACGCTAGCCCAGCTTGCGGGGGAAGGCCGAGGCTTCTTTGAACGCTTCGAGAGTGTTGTAGACGATGGGGCAGACGCTCGCCCGCTCCGGCATATGCCACATGCGGGCAATCAGCGAGTTGGGGCCGCGCACCAGATGCGGATAGTCGCGGCAGATGTCGGGGCGGTCTTCATAAATCAGACACTCGGTGCCGTTCAAGAACACGCAGCCATTCTCGTCGTCGCGCTTGAGGATGATGCCTTCTTCTTCGCTGGGTAAGGTGTAGTCCTCGATGACGCGAGCTTTCTTCAGGCGCAGGGCCTTCACCAGACGCTCGATGTCACGTTCGGTGAGGCGAACGGTGGACTGGCGGCAGCAGTTGGCGCAGGTCTGGCAATCGATTTGCGACTCAATCTCGACAGCTGTGCGCCGGAGAATGCGTTCGGCAATGGGATGCGTCTTCATGTGCTTGCGCAGCCGCTCGTTATCGGCGCGGTCGCGGTCGCCCAGGCGCTTAATCTGGACCAGATCGGTGATCACTTCTACCAGCATAGCGGGCGGGCCGCAAGCGCAGCCTCGCGGGGTGGGCTAAAATCCCAAGATGACACGCCGCGACGTCTTCTTCCGCTTGCCGGCCAGTTGGGCTGGTGCAGCGGCTGCTGTTCGGGCCGAAGGCTCTGATGAATCGTACTGGCAGATGGTGGCGCGGCTCTTCCCGCTCGATTCTGGCCTGCTGTATCTGAATGCCGCCAACGTCTGCCCGGCCTCGCGTCCGGTGATGGACCGGTACCTGGAATACCTCCGGGACTTCCACGCCAACCCCTCGTTCCAGAATCGCGAGAAGTACACGGCCATTGAGGAGCGGGTCCGGTCGAAATTCGCGGCGCTATTGGGCGCCACGCCCGACGAGATCGCCATCACGCGCAACACCAGCGAAGGGTCCAACCTGGTGGTGCACGGCATCGACCTGAAGGCGGGCGATGAGGTGATCATCACCGATCACAATCACCCCTCCAATAGCGACAGCTGGAAAGTACGTGCTCAGCGCGACGGCATCGTCATCAAGAGCCTGCCGGTCCCCGTGCCCGGTACCTCCAAGGCGGACCTGCTGGGCAAGCTGGAAGCGATGATCGGCCCCAAGACGCGCGTCATCGCGATCACGCATCTCACCAGCACCGTGGGCCTGCGTTTTCCGGCCAAGGAAGTGGGCGAGATCGCGAAGCGCCGCAGCCTCTGGTATCACCTGGACGGCGCGCAGAGCTTTGGCGCGATGGATATCGACCTGCGTGCGATCGGTTGCGATTCGTTCTCCTCGAGCATGCACAAGTGGCCCATGGGGCCGCTGGAAGCCGGGGTGCTCTACGTCAAGGCCTCGCGGCACAAGGAATTGTGGCCCGCGATCGTCACCGCTGGGTGGAGCGACAAGCTGGTGGGCGCTCGGAAGTTTGAAGTCTTCGGCCAGCGTGACAACCCGCGGCTGGCCTCGATTGAGGCGGCGCTGGACTTTTTGACCATGGTCGGTCCCAAGCGCATCGAAGCTCGCGTGGCGCAGCTCACCGGAGCCTTGAAGCAGGCCTTTGCCGCCGATTCTCGTCTGATCCTGAAGACCAACCTGCAGCCCGAAATGTCGGGCGGTGTGGTGAAAGTGGATTGGAAGAACGGGCAGCGCAAGGAAGCCTACGACACGCTCTACACCAAGCACCGGGTGGCGCTGGCCTTGACCGGATCGGGTGACGCCTCTGGGCTGCGCTTTTCACCCCACATCTACAACACGATGGACGATATCAACCGCGCCGTGGCGGCGGTGAAGACGGTGTTGGGGTCAGCGGCCCTAGTAGGTAATGCGGACCTAAGCCGAACGCTCCACGCGAATGTCGACTTCCCGCTCAACGTAGGCCCATTCCTTGGTTCCGCGCAGTTTGGCCACCAGATTATCGAACGCCGGTTTGTCTTGGGGCGCGAATTCGAACCACGTCAGGAAGTCGAACGGCTCATTCAGATCTCGCGAGTGGTGAAGGCGGCGCGCGATGGCGGGCAGGTACTCCATCCCGATGGCCGTGTGGTGTGACGTGTCTTCAAATATTGCCCGCCGCTCGTCCTGGGCCAGTGCCCACCAGGCGGCTGATTTCTTGATCGGGATCAGCGCTCCACAAATTGCTTCGGGGCGCCCCAGCGCGGGTTGCGCAGCTTTCAGCCGGGCCACTTCGGCCGCCGTGGCGTAGCGGACGTTGCTGGTGAAGCCGGTCAGGGCCCATTTGGCAGCCGTTTGTTTCGGCGGCGCTTCACCAGGGATGATGTCCAGGCGCTCCACCACCGGCAGGTTCTCCCCGCGGTAAGCGCTTTGGCGCGTCACTTTCCAGAGGCCGGATGAGCCCCCTTGGAATACAAATCGGTTGCTCATGGAGTTCGGTTTCGCGGCGGTGCTTGGTTGCTGAGCCCAAGCAGCTGCGGGGGGAAGGGTAAGGAGGATCTGGCGCCGGGTCATGGGTTGTTGCTGCTGAATGGGCACCCATAAATTCCCGGTCGATCGGCAATTATTCCCGCCAGGCGCACAAAGGGCGGCCCTGGACGCATTCGTTTGAGTCCAGGAGCCGCCCAAAGTTTAAGGTCCAAGTCCTACGCCGACACTACGCGCGCCACATCAATGTCGCGCGGCATCACGATCCAGGCGACGATGTAAGCCAGGAAGCCCACACCCCAAGCCAGGAACGAGACCAGCCAGACAAAGCGGATCAGTGTCGAATCCACCCCAAAAAACTGCGCGACGCCTCCGCAGACGCCGGCAATCTTCTTATCGTTCATGGTGCGCATCAGCCGTTTGGCCGCGCCGGATGGGGGCGGGGGAGCATACCAGCCGGCCGAGACCGGGCCTGTACCAGGCGCCGTCGCCTGGCCGCAGGAAGAACAAAAGCGGTCGTTATCTTTCAGTTGTGTGCCGCAAGCAGTGCAAAACATGATGGCGTCTCCCGTGGTTCATTCTCGCTCGGTGGAAAATCTTCTTTCCCGTCACCCAGCGGAGTGCAAAACCCTCTGATTTCACAAACGATAGCACGGACCAGAAAGTTCCGTCCGGACTCAACACCTGTGGGGCCTCCAGCGTTCTGTCTAGTGAGTGAACGCGGTGAGCAGACCCGAAACGGAGCTGGACAACCCGGAACTGGTGCGATTGGTCCTGCGGACCGCCTTCCGGCTTCTCGGGCGCTGGGAAGATGCGCAGGACGTGGCGCAGGATGCGTTTCTCCGGGCGCACCAAGCGGCTGAGTTGGACCCCGAAAAGCTGCGTCCGTGGCTGTACCGGGTGACGGTGAATCTCTGCCACGACCGGCGGCGCCGCGGGCGCTTCGTGGTGCCCTGGCCGGAAGACGCGCCGGAGCCGCCCGATCAGGGGCTCGATCCGGAAGCGGCGGCGGGGTTCGAACAGCAGCGGCGGATCTTGCACGAGGCACTGGCGAAACTGCCGTCCCGGGAGCAGCAGGCCATCCACTTGCACTACCTGGATGGCCTGGCCGCCCCGGAGATCGCCCAGCGGTTGGGCGTGAGCGCGGGTACGGTCCGGTCAAACCTGTCGACCGGCCGGGTCCGGCTGAAGCGGCTGGTGGCGGCGGCCCTGGCGGCGGCGATGGCGGTGGGCGTGGGCGCCTTGACGTGGATATCAGGCTTGCGGCGGGCGGAGATTGCGGCTCCGGTTCCGTTGGTGGCCCAGCTGCCACCGGCGTCACTCGTGGCCGCCCACCCCGTGGTCCTGGCTCGGCGGCCGGTGAGAGTTGGACCGTCAGCGGTGACGCAGACGGCGGTGGTGAAGATCGTGACGGACGATCCGGACGTAGTGATCTATTGGACGATGGACGTAAAGGGAGATGAGAATCAATGAGACTCAAGGCATGGCTGATGATGGCGGCGCTGGCGCTGCCGGGGCTGGCTCAGGACGGGCGTACTCAGGCGATCTTCGACCTGAAGTATGGCGAACCGGGCACAATTACGGCCCTTCTGATGGTGTTCCCCAACTGCGGGATTAACTTCAACCAGGAGATGCACACGATCTCGGTTTGCGCCAATTCGGCCGCCGGACTCAAGACGATTGAAGAGACGATCCGGAGGTATGACGTCTACAAGCCGGCCGAGAACATTGAGTTCACCATCTACCTGCTGATCGCGTCGCCTGACCCGGCCAAGTCCGGGCCGGTACCGGCGGCGCTGGAGTCCGTGATGAAGCAGATGACGGCCACCTTTGCGCTGAAAGGCTACCGATTGTTTGACACGCTGGTGCTTCGGGCCCGAGATTCCCGGCCGGCGGAAGTGAGCGCGATTGCGCCGACGCGCGGGGTCGACGGGCAGCAGATGTTCTACCAGAGCAAGATCAAGTCGGCGCGGATCATTCCCGATGACAAGGGCAAGAACATTCGCATTGACGGCTTGCGGGTGGGACTCCGGGTGCCCTACCGGTCCGCCCCGGGCCAAGGCAGTCCGGGCGGAACGGGGGCGCAGTATCAATATGCTGAGATCGGCTTCAATACCGACATCGACGTGCGCGAAGGGCAGAAGGCCGTGGTGGGGAAAGCGAACCTCGATGGCAATGAGACGATGTTCGCGGTGCTGGTGCCGAAGATCGTGGAGTAGCGAAAGCGCTCCCGATCCTCAAGTGGCGCAAGCTTCAGCCCCGCCTATTGAGTAACTCCCAGTATCTTCCTCAACTTGCTCGACTCCGGGGCGGACTAAAGTCCGCCTGCAGGCTGAAGCCTGCGCCACCATTGGGCCGAACCACTTTACGGGGCCTGGCCACTTACTGCAAGTAGAAGGCGAACAGTTGATCGCCCGCGGCGACCAGCAGGTACTGCTTGCCATCCACCATGTAGGTTTGGGGAGCGTTGGAGACTTGGCCGATGCGGGAGTGCCAGAGGATCTTGCCGGTGGCCGCATCGTAGGCGATCAGGTTGCCGGATAGGTCACCCGCGAAGACCAGCTTGCCGGCCGTCGTCAGCACGCCATTGCCGCCACCGAAGCCGCCGCCCACGCCGGGGTAGCGGTGACGCCAGGCGATCTTGCCGGTCTTGTAGTCGATGGCCGTCAGGTAGGTGCCCATCGACGCGACGAACTGCTCATCCTTGCCGCCCAGGCCCATGGCGCCGCGCGGGTCGGTTTCGGTCAAGTAGTACATGGCGTAGGTATCGCTCTGCGGCACGTAGAAAAGGCCCGTGTCCGGCGAATAGGCGGCGGGCGGCCAGTTGGTGGCGCCGTAGTTGTTGGGCGAAACAAGCGAGCCGCCGACGGTGGAATCCTTCTCCACGTTGCGGATGGTCTGGCCCTTGGCGTTGATCTCCTTCACCCAGTTGACGGTGTCGGAGAACTTGCTGGTCAGCAGGTGCTCACCGGTCAAGCGGTCGACGACATAGAAGTAGCCGTTGCGGTCGGCATGCAGTGCCATTTTGCGCGGCTTGCCCTTGAAGTCGCCGTCGACCAGGATGGGCGTCTCGGATGAATCCCAGTCGTGCGTATCGTGCGGGTTCAACTGGTAATACCAGGCCATCTTGCCGGTATCGACATTGATGGCGACCAGGGAGCAGGTGAACAGATTGTCGCCATCGCGGCTCTTGGGGTTGGTGTAGCTGGGCGAAGGGTTGCCGGTGCCGAAGATGTAGAGGTGGGTTTCAGGGTCGTAAGCGCCCGGGATCCAGACGTTGCCCGCGCCGACGCGCGCGCCTTCGACAGACCCCCAGGTCTCCATGCCGGGGTCGCCCTTCTTCATGGGCACGGTGTAGACCGTCCACTTGACATCGCCGGTTTCCGGATCGCGGGACTGGACATAGCCGGGGGCGTCCAGGTCGTTGCCGGTGCCGATGATGACGTTGTTGCCGATGACGATCGGCGCCATGGTCGAGAAGTACTGCTGGTTGAAGTCGGCGATGGGTTTATGCCACCGTTCCTTGCCGGTGAGGGCGTCCAGGCAGACCAGAAAATCGTCCGGCGTCTCCATGTAGAGCCACTTGCCCCACATGCCCAAGCCGCGGATGCCGATGTGGGTGCCGCCCTTGGTCTTCCAGAAGTAGTGCCACAACACGCGGCCATCGCGGGCGTCCACCGCCCAGGCGTTGTCCGGCGTCGAGAAGTAGAGCCGGCCATCCACCATCAGCATGGAGGCGCGAATGTTGGTGCCCGCGCCGAAGCCGCCGGTGAATTCGCCCGTGCCTTCGCCACCCGTGATCAGCGGTACCGCCGCGCCGCCGCCGCCGCGGAAGGGGTTGCCACCGCCAGCCGCACCGGGTCCGTTGCTGACCCGCGTGGTCCAGGCCAGCGTCAGGTTCTTGACGTTTGTCTGGTTGATCTGCGTCAGCTTGGAATACCGCTGGCCGGAATAGTCGCCGCTATAAGTGGGCCACTCGTTCGACAGCGGCTTCTGCAGGACCGCGGGGTCCAGCGCCTGGGCGGACAAAACACCCGCCAGTGAGAAGAGAGCAAGAAGTTTCATGGCGTTGTTTCCTTACTTGACCGAGGCCAGAAAGGCCGTCACGTCGTGGATGTCTTTGTCGGTGTACTTGCCCAGCAGGGCGCGGTGGCCCTGCAGCGGGTCGATCAGCTCCACCTTCGGATTGTCGCCATCACGCGTGAAGCTGCGGGGCGTGCCGTCATCTTCGGTGAGCGAGACGAGAAAGTCGTCGATCTTCGTAAGGCGTCCGGTGATCTTCTTGCCGCCCTGCGTCACCGATACTTTGACGATGGTGCCGGGGCTGGGCGGAGCACCCGGACCGCGGCCAGCCGCCCCGGGCATCAGCCACGTCTGCTGCAAGCGCTTGGGGTCGGTGATGCGCCCGCCGATGCCTTTCAAGTCGTTCGAGACGGAGTGGCAGCTGGTGCAGGTCTTCTGAAAGTAAGCTTCGCCCGCCTTGGCGTCACCCACCAGAATCGTCGGCGGCGCCATGCGGGAGATGTCATAGCCGCCGACGCGGAAGCTGTGGAGGAAGGCCGCAATGTCAGAGACCTGCGCGGCCGGGAGATCGAACTTCGGCATCCCTTCGCGGCCTTCCTTCAACACCGGGCCCAGCAGTTCGCCATTCTTGTCATTCAGCACGACGGGAGTGCGGATCAGGTTGGGTCCGCCGGAGCCGCCGCGGGCATCGGCGCCGTGGCAGAACGTGCAAGTGATGCTGTAGATCTGCTTGCCGCGCTCGACGACCGCCGGGTCAGCCGGGGGCCGCGTGGGAAAGTCGGGCGGACGGCGGAAGGCCGCCGGAGGTCCGCCAGCCGGGGGCGCACCAGCCGGGGGCGGCGCTTGGGCCACTAAGCCAATAGAAGAAACAGTAGACAATGCAGCTGCGAGCAGAGCTTTCGTCAAATCGGCACCTCGATCCTAAAAAACGGAACCTCCAAAGTATCACGGCGCGTCGCGATGGTGGGGAGTAACCAGCTGCCGCCAGAGGTCCCGCCAGAGTTCGAGTTGATACAATCATCGGTATGCTTCTGGTGACAACGGATTCGGTGGAAGGGCGCCGCATTGCCCGCTATTTCGGGCTGGTGAGTGGTGAAGCGATTCTGGGTGCCAACATTTTCAAGGATCTGTTTGCCGGTATCCGGGATATCGTGGGCGGCCGGTCCGGCGCCTACGAGCAGGAGCTGGCCAAGGCCCGGCAGATCGCACTCGGTGAGATGTCCGCCCAGGCGCAGGCGCTCGGGGCCAATGCGGTGGTGGGCATTGATCTCGACTTTGAGACTTTCAGCCCCGGCGGCACCGGCGGCATGATGATGGTGATCGCATCGGGCACAGCTGTTCTACTGGACGGTTAGGCCAGTGACTGGACGATCACTATGAATGGCCAGAAGCATCAATCCGATGCCCGCATCCTGAGCCGGCGGACGCTGGTGCGGGACCATCAGGCGTTAGTGGCCCTGCTGGCGCCGGGGATGCACGTGCTCGACGCCGGTTGCGGCGTGGGCGCCATCGCCGCCGGGATCGCCGCGGCGGTGGGTCCGGAAGGCCGCGTGGTGGGCATCGACCGTGACCTGGGCATGATCCGCATTGCCCAAACGCAAGCGTCGGCCGTCCTCCGCTTTGAGGTCTCCGATATCATCGACGCACCTTACATAGGGCAGTTCGATATCGTCACGGCCGCTCGCACCCTGCAGTGGATTGCTGAGCCGGCCCGGGCGGTGACCGCCATGGTCCGCGCCGCCAAACCGGGCGGCTGGGTGGTGGTGCTGGACTACAATCACGCGGCCAACTCCTGGATGCCCGTCCCGCCCCCGGAGTTCACGGTGTTCTATCAGGCGTTTCTGGCCTGGAGGGCCTCCCACGGTTGGGACAACCAGATGGCGGATCATTTGCCGGATCTGTTCCGGTCGGCCGGCTTGCTGGACGTGACGGTGAGCGACCAGAGCGAAGTAGCCCGGCCGGAAGATCCCGACTTTGGCGAGACGACGCTGATCTGGGAAGAAGTGATCGAGAAGGTTGGCGCACGGATGGCCGAAAGCGGATTCATTCAGGCCGCTCAATTGGAAGCCGCAAGCCGCGTCTATCGGCAGTGGCGCCAGAGTGAGCTGAGATGCCAGACGCTCCAGCTTAAGGCCGTGATCGGCCGTGTCGCTCCCGCCGATTCGTCGCCCCGCGGTTAGCGGAAATGATCGACGACGTAGATGTCGCTGCCCGCTTGATCCAGCTGCGACCACACGAGCAGGCTTTCGTCCCGCGTCACACCCATACCGCTGTCGTATTGCACGGGCAGGTGTGTCAGCAGGCGGCTGACGGTGGTTTTTCCCGTGGTCAGGTCCTGCCGCAGAATCGCGCGCTGGCCTTTCGCCGGGAAGACGGCGTAGAACAGTCCGGTCTGGCTCAGCGCCCATTGGCCCCACAGGTTGGTGGCTAAGTCCGGGGTGACTTGGCTCTCCGGCCCTCCCTCACGCGGCACTCGCCAGAGGCCGGGTGACGATTGGCGGCAGTAGTACACCCAGCGCTGATCGTAGGACTCAAACGCGGCGAAGCCCCCTTCACGGGTGACCTGAACGGCCGTGCCTCCACCGGAGGGCATGCGCCACACCTGCCATTGGCCGGAACGGTCCGAGGCGAAGTAGATCGCCGTACCATCGGGAGACCAACTGGGCAGCACTTCATTCGACGGCTCGTTGGTCAGGGCTCGTGCGATGCCACCTGCGACCGGGATGACGAACAGATCCGCATTGCCCGCCGTCCGGGACTCGTAGACCACGCGCGTTCCATCGGGTGACCAGCGCGGGGAGCCCGTGATCGGCCCACCGGCTTGCGTCAACTGCCGTGCCTCATGGCCGTCACTGCGGGCCACCCAAACCTCGTTGGTTCCGCTGCTGGTGCTTCTCCAGGCGATCCACTGGCCATCGGGCGAGGTCTGAGGGCTGGTATCGAGCGCGGTGGAACTGGTGATGGCCACGGCCTCGCCGCCACGGGCGGGGGCTCGCCAAAGGTTGGTGTCAGAAAGGCGGACCACGAAAGCCAGGCGTCCGCCGGGGAGAGCGGTGGCGGGCGACATGGGCGACAGTCCGGCCTCCGCCAGCCGTTCCGGCGCTCCTCCGTTGACCGGAAATCGCCACAGGCTGCCAACCTCTGAGCCGCGCGCCATCGACACGATCAGGCTGCGGCCGGAGGGGTGCCAGCAGAGGCCACTGCTCGGCCGCTGCTCGGCGGTGACGCGCCGGACTTGACCGGACTTGAGCGTCAGCAGCCAAACGTCCTGCGACGCGGGCTCGAGCGTTCGGATAAAGGCCACTTGCTGACCATCGGGGCTCAAGCGAGGGTGGGCGTCGCCCTGGCTGCGCGGTGGAGCCGTGGTCCAAATGCGAGCGGCGCCTCCCGTTACCGGTACCTCCAGCAGCGACGAAGGCAGCTCCGGGCGTTCCCGGTGGGCGATCATCAGCGATTGGCCGCCGGGTAGCCAGACGGGGGCGCTCCGCTCACTGGCCAGACGCACGGCGGTCTCCGCTCCGCTGGCGATCACGCGCACGATCACCTGGTAGGCTCCGGGACCCGTCATGCGCAGAAACGACAACCGCTTCCCATCCGGCGCCCAGGCCGGCTCGTAATCGAGCACCGCACCGGTATCGATCTCTTGCGCCGCACCTCCAGCAGACGGCACCAGGAAGATGTGTGAGCGATTGGGCCCACTGTCGCGCGAGAAGGCCATCATCGTGCCATCGGGCGAAAATGCAGGCGACCGATTGTAGAACTGGTGCGCGGTAATCAAGCGGGGAGCGGAGGGCGGAGTGGGGGCCGGGCGGAACACGACCCATCCAAGCAGCACGATGACGGCCCCGAAAGCTGCCAGCGCCCAGGTGGTCCAGCCGCGAAGGCCCGAGGAAGCGGCGGCCTGCGCCGCCGGAGGCGGGAGTTGCTCGGCGAGGAAGAAGCGAGGTTGATAGGTGCCCTTGGGTAGCTCAATCCGGACGGGATCATCCGCGCCACTGCCGGTATAGTACTCCTGGAGCTTGGCCCGGAGCCGCCGAGCCTCAACCCGGACCACGGGGTCAGTTTTGGGGTCGTAGGAGTTCTCCCGGCCGAAGACGCCGACGCCGATGACCGTCTCCTTTAGCTGCCCACCCATTCCGGCCAGGGATTGTTCGGTGACATAGCGCAGAAATTGGGCCATCCGAAAGCTCTGCGACCACTCCGGACTGGAGAGAATTCTTTCCAGTGCCGCCTGGATCTCCGCTGGAGCTAAAGGTTTTGTCATAAACAAGTTGACTGAGGTAGCATACCCCGGTTCATACCCACTCTTACTCCTTCCATCGCGGTCCGCCGATGCACGCTGATGCACATGCGTATACTTCACATCCTCGCGGTGACTCTGCTCGGCATTCCGGCCTGGAGCGGGTCCATCTACCGGATCGATTTTTCCGGGACGGTCACGAGCGGCACCCTGCGGGCCATCCTTGATGACCAGAGCGGCTATACTCTGCCCATCGCCACCGGCAGTACCATCAGCGGCGTTTTGGCGATAGATCTGTCACTTTTGCCCACCGCCACCGTCACAACCGGTCCCAACGGGTCGCGGAGTGTCTATCAGGACGCCGATGTGGTGGACCCGCGTTGGATCTCGGGGCAAGTAAACGTGCAGCTTCCGGCGCTGCCGGATCGAGCTCTGCCGGTTCCCGATTCCTTCTCCTTGACCCCACTGCTGCCGGTACCCGGTGCGATCGTGGATCTTGCCCCCATCCGAAACCGCTCGTTCATTTGGGACATGGCCGATGGGGCCTGCTGCGACGTGGTCCTGGCGGGAGTTAAGTATCAGGATGCGTGGCACACAGACCAGGAAGGTCACTTCAAGGGCGTCTTCTTGGGAATCCTGATCGCCTCGGTGACCGACTTCATTCCTGCCAACGGGACGTTCCCAACGACATTTGAGGCGACCAACATTACCGGCGGCTCGAAATTTCAAGCCACTGGATTCGACCGGAAGAACATCCTCACTCCGCCGCTGTTCGGCATTGAGGACAACTACACGATGGACATCAACTTCCAGATCGATCGGGCCACCGGCGGCATTGAGGGAGGCAGCAGTTCGCCAACGACGGGCGGTGGACCTGGCCAAACGCCGACGCCGGAGCCGGGCACGATGGTCGCGGGGCTGGCTCTTGCAGGATTGGCTTTCGTCCGCGCCCGCCGTCGAGGGTGATCGTGCCAGCCTAGGGAGTATCTTCGAAGCAGCTGCATCCGCCTCGCCGCCCTAAAGAATCGAAGATGCTTCAACCAACGAAGGCTGCCGTTCCGAGCCGCCACCAGCAGGAGCGGTCTCTACCAGCAACCGTCTATGTCATCAACGCCCGCACCCGCTTCACCATCGAGGCTTCCCAGGAAGCGCGCGAGACGCCCAGCAGCTTCCGGAACTCGCCTGATTTGCCTTCTCTGCGTGCAGTGCCGGGAAGCGCATCGACTGCCCGCTCGAACTGGCTGGGGTTGGCTTGCATCATGCCCGCCAGTGCCCGGTAGTAACCCTGCTGGCCGGGTAGCTTGCGGCACCCTTCGATCAACGCCGCGATCACGTCGCGCCGCTCTTCGAAGTTCAGCAAGGGCGTGGTGCCGAGCGTGGCGCCCCAATCCTCGACAAACGGCGGCTGGGGGTAGAGCAGCTCCGGTGACTGGCGCAGCCCGCGCACACTGCGCAGCGGGTAGTTGCGATGGCCTTCGGGCGACAGGATGCTGCGGTAGAGCCGCATGGGCACCGCAAAGCGCCCCGCATCCTCATGCCCCAGGCGGAGGAAGCGAGCACGTGAGGCCGCGGTCAGCTCGCCTTTGCGCCAGAAGCTGATGCCCTGGTTCAGGTCGCCCAGGTTATGCGCGATGGAGGCTGAGAGCTTCAGCACCGTGAAGGGGTCCTTGGCTAGCGCGAACGTGGCGAGCTCGCGCTCGAGCTCCTGCTCCAGCGTCATCGCCATCTTCTCGGCGTACTCCGCGTCACCGACCTCAAGAAACCGCCCGTGCGCACCCGCGATGATGCTCATGCGCTCGCCGTCGTGCCCGGAGACATCGCCCAGCCCCAGGTTGACGCAACGGCGCGATACGAACGAAAGATCCCAATGCATGGCGCGCAGGGCGAGCTCAGCCATGGCGCGCAGCACGTCCCGGTCCTTGGTCTCGCGCCACAGCAGGCCGCGGATCTTGGCATCAACGTCGGTGGGGACGAACGTGGCCACGGTGGAATGGTGAGAGGCGACGCAGAGCGCAAAGTAGCCCAGCGTGTCGCCTTCTTCCGGCAGCGGTCCGCGAAGGATGTCGAGGAACTCGTGGGGGCCCCAATCTCGATCAAACAAGAACGGCGCGGTATTGCGCACTAGGCCCAGCAGATTATCGGCGGCGATCACTCTATTGCTTGTCCATCTAGCGGAGATTCTCGCCGGCGCGGAGCCACCACGCGGAAGG
Source organism: Acidobacteriota bacterium (assembly GCA_026394055.1). Taxonomy (GTDB): domain Bacteria; phylum Acidobacteriota; class Terriglobia; order Bryobacterales; family Bryobacteraceae; genus JAPKYZ01. Next base: position 4,684 of record JAPKYZ010000089.1, on the reverse strand, counting down.
ATGCGCGGTCATGCCGATGCGCGGATAGTATTCGACGGCCTTGGGCGCGGAGAGCAGGATCACGCTGGCCTGGCCGCCCGCTTCCTGGGTCAAGCGGATCAGTTCCTTGCCGATGCCTTGCCGCTGATAGGTTTCGTCGACGGCTAGATCAGAGAGATACGTCGCGTAGCAGAAGTCACTCAACGATCGCGCGATGCCCACCATCTTGTCGCCATCCCAGGCGGTCACCACGAGGTTCGCCTTGTCGAGCATCTGCTGCATGCGGGCGCGATCGTCGACGGGGCGGCGTTCGCCCAGCGTCGAGGCGCGGTAGAGGGCGATCACCTGGTCGAGGTCCAGATCATTGCCCGTCCGGTAAGAGATCATATTCTCTATGATGCAACTTGGATTCGTCAGCGCGATTCTGCCTGACCTCTCGCTCCCGGAAGTGATGCGCTTCGCCCAGCAGACGGGCTTTGATTGCGTGGAACTGATGTGCTGGCCCAAAGGCAAGGCCGAACGCCGCTACGCGGGCATCACCCACGTCGACGTGGCCAACTTGACGGACGCCGATGTCGAGGAGATCAAGGCGCTGGTGGCCGAGACCGGCGTTTCGATCAGCGGCCTGGGCTACTACCCCAATCCGTTGACGCCCGACGAGGCGGAAGCTGCCGTCTACGTCGAGCACATCAAGAAAGTGATCGCCGCCGCGCCGCGCCTGGGCGTGGGCGTCATCAACACCTTCGTGGGCCGCGATTGGACCAAGTCCGTCGATGACAACTGGCCCCGCTTCCTCGCCACCTGGAAGCCGATCATCGCTTTCGCCGACGACCATGGCGTGAAGGTGGGCATCGAGAACTGCCCCATGTCCTTCACCAAAGACGAATGGCCCGGCGGCAAGAACCTCGCCAGCGCCCCCGCCATCTGGCGCCGCATGTTCAACGACATCCCCAGTAAAAACTTCGGCCTCAACTACGACCCGTCCCACATGATCCTGCAGCGCATGGACTATCTCACCCCCATGCGCGAATTCAAAGACCGCCTGCACCACATGCACGCCAAAGACGTCCGCTTCGACTACGACAAGCTGAACGAAGTGGGTCAGTTCGCGTATCCGAACCAGTACCACACGCCGAAGCTCCCCGGGTTGGGCGATGTCGATTGGGGCAAGTTCTACTCAGTCCTCAGCGAGGTTTACCAGGGCCCCGTGTGCATCGAGGTGGAAGACCGTGCCTATGAAGGCTCGCTCGAACTGCGGCAGGCAGCGCTGAAGCAGAGCGGGCGGTATCTGCGGGGCTTTCAGCCTTAGGTGGATGTGAGATCGAGGGACCGCTTACTGACGTGCGCGGCTCAGTACCGAGGTTGCTGAGCCGCGACGGTTACGGAGCGGTCCTCAACGCAGGCGATTGAACCATAATGGAGAAAAGCTTCATGCCTCCCACTCTTCAGCCCGGTGCGATTCAACCAGGAAATCCCATGCTGGCTGAACTGTGCCGCCGCTATGGCGTTAAGGAGCTGTCCCTCTTCGGCTCGGCCGCGCGCGGGGAGATGAGGCCTGAGAGCGACATTGACCTCATGGTGGAGTTTCAGCCAGGAGAGCGTGTCGGCCTGATTCGCTACGAGACCCTCGCCGGTGAGCTGGAGCGTTTGGCTGGACGCAAGGTCGATTTGGTGACTAAGCGTGGACTGAAGCCTTGGGTGCGTTCCGAAGTGCTCCGGGACGCACGTGTCATCTATGCGGCATGAGGCATCGTTCCTGAAGGACATTCTCTCCGCGTGCGGGAAGATTGAATCCATTATTGCGGCGACCTCAGAAGACCTTTTTCTTCAAGACGAGGTGCTGACGGCTGCCGTTCTGCATCATCTGACGGTGATCGGCGAGGCCATCCGGCGGTTGTCCGCCGAGTTGCGCGAACGCTATCCCCAAGTACCTTGGCACGAGATTATGGCAGTTAGGCATCGGATCGTACACGCCTATTTTGAGCTCGATTGGCAGATCCTGTGGGAGGCGGCCATCACCGATGCACCGGAGCTTCGTAGGCAGGTCGCGAAGATAATGTCGGCTGAGTTTCCAGAATCAGACCTTGGCTGATCCGCACAACCGCGCCAAGCGGCGCAAAAGAATCAACCGTGAGCCGGGCGATTCTGCTCCTTGCTGCGCGCGCGAGTGCGCTTTCTGTGCGCCTTCAACCTTGGCTTAGACGGAGTATCGGATATCCCGAGGGACCGCTTACTGACGTGCGCGGCTCAGTAGCCCGATGTTACTGAGCCGCGGCGGCTACGGAGCGGTTCTCTGCTTAATCGCGTAGGACCGCCGCCGTCCGGTTTCCACAAAGTTCTTACCATTCCAGCGATACTTGGCCACAATCGCACCATCCGAACAGCAATCGGCAAAGCGCTGGCCAGTATTCTGGAAATGGAGCTCGAGCTTCCCGCCTCGCGCAAACAGCTTCAGTAGCCCTCCGTCTGCTCGCGACCCAGCTCTCATCACCCCGATACACTCAAGACGTCCGCCGCGCTCCGTGAAGACGTGCAAGTAGGACCATGTCGCAGAGCCGCCGGTGCCGTAGTGAAATTCGACAATCGCTTCGTCCTGGCCGTCACCGGTCAAATCGGCGTAGATCACTCGCTGCAATGCGACATAGTCACCCTCACCGGGGGTTGCACGTCCGCCCCGGAGTTGGACTTGGCCGGTGGGGATAGTGGGGAGCCACTCCCACTCGCCTGGTACGTCTGGGCGTGGCTCCCATGGAATGGTGGCGTTGGCGAAGTCCGCCGTTCGGATTAGTTGAGATCCGGCGAGTACTCGACTCGACTCCCCGCAACACAGCGAAAGCGCGACGGCGGTGCGGATCAATAAATAGGGCCAGTGCATGCGATAAATGCCTCAAAAGCGTGCGCCGCTATCCCGCGGGATGTTTCGGCGATCAATTGCGACACTCCTGACTATAATCAACTGCCACCGTCGCCCGGAAGGACGCTGAAGTAGTCACCTGACCATGGTTAAATGGTCAACTGCTATCCTGAAGCTATGGAACAGATCGCCATCTCGAAATTCAAGGCCACCTGTCTGGCGGTGATCGACCAGGTGAACAAGACGGGCGAATCGGTCCAGATCACCAAACGCGGCGTGCCGGTGGCCACCATCTCTCCTTCTGCTCCCGTGAAGAAGGAGCCTCGGAAGTTGGGGTGGATGGAGGGACAGTTCACCATCGTTGGCGACATCATCTCGCCGATCATCGATCTAAATGATATCGAGGCCTACAAGGATTGAAGCTCCTTCTCGATACCCATGTTTGGATTTGGGCGGCACGGAATGACGGGCGATTGCGCACTGCGGTTGCTGGCGCGATCTCAAACCCGGATAGTCAGCTATTTCTTTCGCCTGTCTCCATCTGGGAGGCTGGGCTCCTGTTTGACCGTGGGATTTTTGAGACCTACCTGAGCCGCGGACGGTGGCTCTCATTCTTGAGCGGTCAAGTGGACCTTCAAGAGGCTCCAGTCACCTTTGAGATCGCTCGGGAAATGGCGATGCTCGACTGGTCCCACAAAGACCCCGCCGACCGCTTCCTCGTCGCCACCGCGCGTGTACTGGGTTTGGTGCTGGTGACTGCGGACGAGCGCATCATCGATTCGCGCCTCGTCCCGATGATCGACGCGCGCTAGTACACATTCCGCATACCGCTATACTGGCAAGGAGCCGAGGGGTGAACGCACGTTAGCGGATCTGCCTCAGGCCACACTTTAAGCTTCACTTTGCCCGTAGTTCAGGGCGATCAATCAACTTCTGGGGAGAGAACTATCACATGGATGTGAACAACATCATCAAGATCGTCGAAACGACGGTGACCGGCATTGGCCTGCAGGTTGTCGGGGCCATTTTTCTGTACATCATTGGCCGCTGGCTGATCAGTTTTGCGGTGGGGTTGATCCAGAAGGGGCTCGCGCAGCAGAAGCTGGAGCCGACGCTGCTGCGGTTTATCGGGAACACCGTGGCCGTGGTGCTAAACATCACGCTGGTGATCGCAATCCTAGGCTACTTTGGCGTGCAGACCACCAGCTTTGCGGCGCTGCTGGCGGGCGCGGGCTTGGCGATTGGCACGGCGTGGGGCGGGTTGCTCTCGAACTTCGCCGCCGGTATCTTCCTGGTGGTGCTGCGGCCGTTTAAGGTGGGCGACTTTATCTCCGCCGGCGGCACGACCGGCACGGTGGAAGAAGTCGGCCTGTTCGTCACCACCATCGACACACCGGACAACATCCGCACCTTTGTGGGCAACAACAAACTGTTCTCAGATAACATCCAGAACTTCTCCACCAACCCCTACCGTCGTGTTGATCTGACGGCCCAGATCGCAGGCGCAGCGGACCCCAATGCTGTCGTGGCCGCGCTGAAAGAACGCATCGCCAAGATCCCGAACGTCGCCGCTAAGCCGGAGCCGGACGTGGTCATCGCCTCGTTCACTCCCGTCGGCCCCGTGCTGGCCGTGCGGCCCTACACGAACAACGCCCACTATTGGCAGGTCTATTTCGATACGAACATGGCCATCCGCGAAGTGTTGGGCAGCGGCACGTTCCCCGCACCGATGCCGGTGTTTGGGGTGGAGCACCTGAACTAACCGTCCCCCGCAGCCGCGGCCGAGGGCGGGTCTAATCCCAGGGCAGGGGACCGGCGAACAACTCCGGTCCCTGGTGCGTCATCAGCCCG
>JAPKYZ010000074.1 GCA_026394055.1 Acidobacteriota bacterium | reverse complement strand
TTCGAATCCTCTCGCCCCGACCATCTTTACAGGGCTTCGCTGTCAAAAATTCCGGGCCCACCCAGCCACCAGTAATTCCCACAAAGGCACAATGCCGCTTCTGAGCATATTCAGGGGGCCAGAGGGTATTCTGTAGAAATGGCTGTAGCAGACGCAAATGCCTTGGCGCTCGCCAAGCAGGCACTGGAAGCGCAACAAATTCAGTACGTGGAGTCTGATGATCCACCGTACATGACCAAGCTCGCGTGCCAACACGGGCTGCACAAGGCGACCCTACGTGTGTCGAACAAAGGCAACCTAGACGTCCAAGGTGGCGTTTCGCCCTTGAAGGAGCAACTCCAACAGATCGTAGATTCCCTGAAGAGTGGCGTACCGTTCCCTGCCCAGCTTCCCGCCGATATAGACCAACTGATAGCAACGCTGAAACAGCAAGTGCCAAATTGCGATCCGGTTATCTGCGCCTATATTGAAGAGGCGATCCGCTGCTACAAGGCGGATGCGCTCCTTTCGTGCGCGTTTGTGCTCGGGGCTGCCTCCGAGAAGGCGATGGGCCTGCTGGTGCAGGCGTTCGGTGCCGCAATCGGCGATGCTGAACACCGGGCCAAGTACGAGTCAAAGACCAACCGCAAGATGATCTCGGTACAGTACGACGAGTTCGTATCCCGGTTTAAGAGTTGCAAGTCGAAGCCGACCAACCCACCGTTGAACCAGGACGTGGATACTATGCTCGGCACCGCTTTCCAGTTTTACCGCATGACACGGAATGAGGTAGGTCATCCCGAGATTGTGCCCAATCTTGCGAAGCCTGTGCTCCACGCGAACATCGCACAAATGACGGTCTATTTGGAGCGCATCTACGGCCTGATTGCTCACTTCCAGACGAATGGAGTGGTGCTGTAATCTCCTCGCCACCCGCCCGCCACTACAGGAGGGAAGGCTCAATATACAGGGGTTGGCACCGAGCTAAGAAAGGCAATGGGCGAGACATCAAGATGATCTTTTCAAACCTGAACATCAAAACCCCTCAGTCGTTCGGGGGAGTCTGTCCTTCAGGGCGAAAAGGGACTTCTGGAGCGGCGCATCAATACCGTCCGTAACGGAGCATTCTTGGTCTCCGGCATGAGGGTATAGCGCATCTGACTTGGGAAGATGGGCTGATGGCTCGCCCAAAGCCTTGGCTGCCAATCCTCCAGCGATTATCACGGCAGTTTTTGGGCGTCGACACTCTTTAAGATGAATAGCCCTCGAAGCACCCAGAACGCTAGTGGTCAGCTTTTGCCTTAAATATCTTAAAAAGGGTCACAAGCAGGAAGGCGATTGACGCCAGTTTCAGGATAAGGACTTCAGCTGAAGTCAGAAATTCAAGCGCGTTCTGTAACAAGTTTGTCTCCTTCGGTGGCCGTAGAAAAATGAAAAGCACCGCCACTTTGCAGCGGGGACCCGGGGGAGACTCTTTGAACTTACCTGATTTCAAAACATTTTGCAAGAAGGATGTTTGTCAGTGTCAATGATTTGCCGATGCCGGTGAAGCCGGCACGTAACGTCCATTATTCTTCTCTAATCGAATTTAGACTCGCACCGAAGGCGCAATCGAAGCCCGTTCGCGCCTCCGAACGGCCATGACTATGTCAAAGTAGAGATCGGCGTCGGCTTGAAAGCGGATCAAGGCTGAGGCTCGGCCGCCTGGGATCGGGCCGCTTGCAGCCGCGTCCAGAGCGCGGGGTTCGTGTCCGAAAGTGGCGTCCCCAGAGCGGAGTCAAGCTCTAGTTGGCTCTCTTCCAGGTAGGCATCCACCTCACGTTGATGGTCCAGGTAGAAGGCGATGGCCCCATAAACGTTCGCCGCCTTGCCGAGCAACGGGTAGCGCTCCAGAATGCGCTCCGGCGAATCACCGCGATTGAAGGCGTACACCACCGAATCCAGCGAAATCCGCGTCCCGGCGATGTAATAGCCCCCGTGGCGCTGTTCGATGTACTCGCTGTGCATGGCTCGCTCCCTGTCGTAATTGTAAGAGAAAAAGGTGGATGGCGCGCTCAAGCGGCCCGAACGGGGATCGATTCCGCCACCCGCGTTTGGCTCAGGAACGGGTTCGCCGTGCAGGAGCATCCCCTCGATGTGAAACTCGATCGCTTCCGCAATCAGGCGGCGTGTCTCCTCCAGCGTCTTGCCAGTGGTGACACAACCGGGGAGATCGGGCACATACGCCGCCCAGTTATTCGGCGCTTTTTCAAATACGACGGCATACTCTCTCATTTCAGCCTGCCTTCTTCAGTATCGAGTTTAGCGTCCCCACCGGCATGTCGTTCGAGTACGATGACCCTATGCCGATGAAGGTGCGTGAGGTGATCCGGTTACTCGAGAAGCACGGATGGATTGAGATGCGAACACGCGGGAGTCATCGGCACTTCAAACACCCGGAAGGCCCTTACGTGATCACTGTGCCTGGCAATGACGGGAAGGAACTCGCGCCGGGAACCCTCAACGTTATACTCAAGAAGGCAGGGCTGAAATGATCGCGCGACGCTATCCCATCATCATCGAATCAACTGGCACGGGCTATTCCGCCTATTCGCCCGATGTTGACGGGTGCGTGGCGGTGGGCGACACCGAAGAAGAGACGCGGCTGAACTTTCAGGATGCGCTGACGGCGCACTTTGAGGCGATGCTCGAGATCGGTGAGCCGATTCCGGAGCCACACACGTCGGTCGATTACGTCGAGATTGCCGCCTAGCCTCGCGCAGGCGTCCTCCAGCCTGCTACATTGTCCAGATCGTGACCGAAGAACTCACTCCGCCCCGGCGGCGCTTTCTGGCGCTGGGGGCTAGCTTGGCGGGGGCCGTGGTGGCTTGCCGCAAGGCACCCGTGCCTTCTGAATCCGGGGCGCATATGCGCGCTTATGGCGAACGGTCGCCGCATGAAAAGACCGTGCGGGTGGTCCGGGAGCTGACCAAGAGCTTGGGCACCGGGTCCAGCCGGACGCCGTTGGGGGAGTTGCATGGCATCATCACGCCCTCCGGGCTGCACTTTGAACGGCACCATTCCGGCGTCCCCGCGATTGATCCGGCGTCGCACCGGTTGCTGGTGGATGGCCTGGTGGAGCGGCCGCTGACGTTCTCGCTGGACGACCTGAAGCGTTTCCCGTCGGCGTCGCGCGTCTGCTTCATCGAATGCGGCGGCAACAGCATTGGGGAACCGGGCGCGAATCTCCCGGATGTCCAGAAGAGCCACGGGTTGCTGAGTTGCAGTGAGTGGACCGGCGTTCCGCTTTCGATCGTCTTGAAGGAAGCGGGCCTGAAGCCGGAGGCGACGTGGATGATCGCCGAAGGGGCGGATGCGGCCCGGATGTCGCGCAGCATTCCGGTGTCGAAGGCGCTGGACGATGCGTTTTTGGCCTACGCCCAGAACGGCGAGGCGTTGCGGCCGGAGCAGGGTTATCCGCTGCGGCTGCTGCTGCCCGGCTGGGAAGGCAACACAAATGTGAAGTGGCTTCACCGGCTGCAACTGGTGGATCAACCCGCGATGTCGGCCAAGGAGACGGCCAACTACACGGACCTGATGCCCGATGGCAAGGCGCAGCAGTTCACGTTTGTGATGGAGGCCCGGTCGGTAATCACGCGCCCCTCGGGCGGGCAGAAGCTGGCGGGGCCGGGCTTTCATGAGATCACCGGCTTGGCGTGGTCGGGCTACGGCAAGATTGCGCGCGTCGAAGTCTCCACGGACGCGGGCCAGACGTGGGCCGATGCGGAATTGCAGGCGCCGGTGCTGTCGAAGGCCGCGGTCCGCTTCCGGTACCCGTGGCGCTGGGATGGAAAGGAGGCGGTGATCGCGTGCCGGTGCACGGATGAGACCGGCTACCTGCAGCCGACCCGTGATGGGTTCATCGCCGTCCGCGGCTTGAACAGCGGCTACCACTACAACGGCATCAAGCCCTGGCGCGTGAATGCGGATGGGACGGTGACCCATGCGTAGCTGGCTGTTGCTGCTTTGTTCGGCGGGCGTGATCGCCGCCCAGAGCCAGCCCTACGGTTTCGGCCAACCGGCGACCGCTGCGGATACGACGCAAAAGGACCTGACCGTCTTCCCCAGCGGCAAAGGTCTCCCGCCAGGCAAAGGCACGGCCGAGCAAGGCGCGGCGATCTACAAAGAAAAGTGCGCCGAGTGCCACAACGAAAAGGGCGAAGGCCGGCCCGGCCAATACCCTGCCCTGGTGGGCGGCATCGGCTCCCTCACTTCCGCCAAGCCGCAGAAGACCGTGGGCAGCTTCTGGCCCTACGCCACCACCGTCTGGGATTACATTCGCCGCGCGATGCCGTTCGACCACCCGCGCAGCCTCTCAGCCGATGAGGTCTACGCCGTGACGGCGTTTGTCCTGCACCTGAATGGCCTGGTGGAGCGACCCCAGGAGCTCAACGAGAAGACACTGCCCGCAGTGAAGATGCCCAACCGCGACGGCTTCGTGGCGGACCGGCGGCCGGACATCAAGTCCAAGCGCTAGCGGCTGGTCAAGAACCACTCCCTCGCGGTCGCGGCTCGGTAACGCGCCGAGGCTACCGAGCCGCGCACGTCAGTAAGCGGTCTGCCTGGCAACCTAGAACTGCACGCGAGCGCCCAGTTGGAAGGCCCGCGGCCCGCCAGAGCCGAACACCTGCCCCGCACGCGAGGTCGGCTGGCCAAAGATGAAGGTCTGCGTCGGCTGCACCGGGTCTAGCGTCGAGGAGAAGCCGCCCAGGTTGGCGACGTTGAAGGCGTTGAAGACTTCGCCGAAAATGGTGGTCTTGACGCGGTGGTTCTCCGGCCCAAACTCGATCAGCTTGCTCAAGCGGAAATCCTGGGACGTGAAATTCTTGCCCAACTGATAGTTGGCCGGCAGCACCACGCGCGGAATCACCTTGCCCAACGCATCCCTCTTGCCCGCGTAATTCGAGTTCCAGTTGTCGACCCCCTTGGCGAGATCATCCTTGCCGCAGCCGCGGTTCAAACAGTTGATCCCCAAGCCCGGCAGCGGAGCGCTGGTGGTGCCGTCGCCTTCCAGATCAACCCCGCCCACAAAGGCCGTCATCGGCCCCTTGGCGGTGAACGTCGAGATCACACCCAACTGGAACTTCCAGGGCAGCTCGACGATACCCGACACATTCAAGATGTGGTGCGACCCCTGCGGGCCCCAGCTGGAGTTCCATTGATCCAGGTTCTGCAGCCCGTTGTAGCCATATTGGAAAGGCGCCGCATAGGAGGCGGTGAACTGGTAGCGCTTCGAAAAGCGCTTGTCGAACTTCACCAGCAGCGCGTTGTAGACCGAACGGCCACCCGGCGTCCAGAAAGTGATCGGCCCCGTGGAGCAGTTAAAGCCCGGCACATTGGCTTGGCTGCCGGTGCAGGCGGGAATCACCGGGGACCGCACGCCGTTGACGAAGCGGTTCCAGCGGTTGTAGTCCACTTCGCCCAGCAAGGTATTCAGGAACACACGGCGCACAAAGTCGACCGTGAGCACGGCGTTGGTCGAGAACTGGTGCTGGAAGCCGAGCGTGAAGTGCAGACCCCGCTGCATCGGATAATCCTTCGGGTAAAGCTGGCTGCCAGATTTGCTGATGTCGATGTTGCGCACCGAAAGGTCATTCAGATTCTTGGGTGCGAGCGACGCCGTGATGCCCGGCACTTGGGCGTTCTGCAGGGTGAGATACTGCCCCACCGTCATGTTGGTGAAGCCACTGGTTACCAGCGGCGCACCGACGGGCAGCGGCCGGCCACCGAGGCCGAAGTCGATGATGTTCGGCAACGTATTGGTCAAGCCGCTGGTGGGGAACTGAATGCGACCATTGCCCACCGGGCCAGTGAACGCGCGCTCCTGCAAGCGGCGGTAGAGCGCCTCGGTGTCGTAGTAGATTCCAAAGCCGCCGCGGATGACGGTCTTGCGCGAACCACCCACCTGATAGGCAAAGCCGCCGGCGGGCGAGAAGTTTTTGTAGTTGTTGTTGGTGGGCGTGAGATCGTTGCCGTAGAGCGGGGCCAGGTACTTGGGCTTCGATAGATCGCGATTGACGAGCGTGCTCTCAAAGCTCCAGGCCAGGCCGAAGTTGAGGGTCAACCGTGGACGCACGCGCCAGGAATCCTGGAAGAACCAGTGGTGGCGCTTGTTCAGCTTGGCTTGATCGACGTTGTAGGGCGGCGGCTGGCTGGGGTCGCCAATGCCGATCACGCCTCCGGCAAAGGGAAGGTTTAGGATGTCCTGATAGGTCTTGATCTGCGTCGGCAGCGTGGGGAAGTAGAGCGGAATCGCGGCTGACAGCCCCGCCGCGGCCATGTTGGCTCGGACAAACTCCGGCGGCAGAGCGACCAAGCAAGCGGGATCGCAGAAGCCCCAGAATCCCGTGCCGGGCGAGTACTCCATGTCGAAGCCGAACCGGATGCCGTGCTTGCCGCGTTGCCAATTCACCGTGTCTGATAGCTGGAACCGCCGCAGGTCGCGGCCCTGGGTGGCGTTGGACGTATTGCCCACCGTGACGTTGGTGCCGTTAAGACTAATCTGCGGGCCATTCAATCCCAGGCAACCCGAGCACACGCTGTCATTGGGGAAGAGATTCCGGTTTTGCCAGTACTGATAGCTGAAACGGAAATCATTCACCATGTTGGAGCGGAGAGAGCTCGATACGCCCAGCACGCTTTGGTCGGACCAGTTGGTGTTCCGCAACCAGTTCGATGGTGGCGTGGCTCCACCGTTCGGTCCAAAGCCGTGGTTGCCGTCATGCGAGTAGCGGGCAAAGACGCGGTGGTTCTGGTTCACCGTGTAGTCGAACTTCACGCTCAGCTGCTTGCCGGTGTAGGGGCTGGGATAGTTGCCGGTGAGGCTCGAGGCCGAAGGCAAGTTGGGCAGGTAGCTGAACACCTGCGTCTGGCTGATGTTTTCGAGGTTGAAGAAGAAGAAGAGCTTCTCTTTCTTGATCGGCCCACCCAGCCAGAACCCGGGATTGCGGCGGGCAAAGAAGGGGTCCGGATTGAGCGTGCTCCGTTGCAAGGCCGGGTAGGCGGACATGTTGTGATCGCGAAAGAAGAAGTAGCCGCTGCCATGCAGATCGTTGCTGCCGCTGCGGCTGACAATGTTCACTGACCCGACGCTGGTGATAGAAGTGGAGAGATCAAAGTTGGCGCTCGACAGCTGAAACTCCTGCACCACTTCCTGCGAGAAGTTCATGCCCGTATTCCCTTCGATGGGGTTGCGGATGTTGCCGCCATCAACGGTGATGTTGGTGCGGCCCGAATCGCCACCCAGCACAGAGACCGAGAACAGTGAGTTGTACTGCGAGGTCGAGCCCGGGCTGACCGTGACCCCTGGCTCCAGGTTGGCGAGGTTCAGAAAGCTGCGGCCGTTGAGCGGCAACTCCTGGATCTTTTCGCGCGTGATGACGCCGTCGATCGTGTTGCGCTCATACTCCAACTGCGCGGAGGCGGCCTCGACGGTGACGACGTCCTTGCCCTGCCCTACTTCCAGGCCCATGTCCACCGTGGTGGTGCCCCCGATCTCCACCGTCGCCTCGCGCAGGGTGGTGCGGAACCCGTTCATCGCGGCCCGCACTTCATAGACTCCGGCCGGCAGCGCCATCACCGCGTAACTGCCATCCGCATCAGAGCGGACCACGCGCCGGGCGCTCGTAGCTTTGCTGGTGACAGTAACCTCCGCACTGGGCACCACGGCCCCGGAAGCATCGGCGACGCTTCCCACGATGCCCCCCGTCGGCTGCTGCGCCCACAGGCCAATCCCCACAAGTAAGATCGCTAACCTGGCCATCTTCCCTCCCCCGGCTGAAAAACCCGAGAGATGCTGTCACAGCGTTCGGTCAGTGTCAAGGGGGCGCGGCGAGCAGCGAAAAGGTGGAGCCGGTTCGCGCGGCCTTACCAACAAAGGACTATCCGCGCATGCCGGCCTTACGCAGAAACGTCATCATCGGGCACCAGTTGGTGAGGCCTGATTGGAACAGATTCAAGCCCACAAAGGCGGTGAACCAATACCAGTTCGGGTCCACAAAATGGCCCAGCGCGAGGCTCAGCAAAACAAAACCGCCCGCGATCAAGCGCAATGCGCGTTCAACATTCATGACTTGCTCCTTCGATTGGCAACCACGTAGTACAAGATCGGAACAGTTAGCCGGGAAAGGGCGAGCGAGGCGATTTCACCCGCCATCAGCGAGATGGCCAGTCCCTGGAAGATGGGATCAAACAGGATCACAGCGGCTCCCACCGCCACCGCCGCCGCCGTCAGCAGCATCGGCCGGAAGCGGACGGCGCCGGCGTCCACCACCGCTTCCTGCAATGGCATGCCTTCTTTCAACCGGAGCTCGATGAAGTCCACCAGGATGATGGAGTTTCTCACCACGATGCCCGCCCCGGCAATGAAACCGATCATCGAAGTGGCCGTGAAGAAGGCATTCAGCAACCCATGCGCCGGCAGGATGCCGACCAGCGAAAACGGAATCGCGGCCATGATCACCAGGGGCGTCACGAACGACTCAAACCACCCCACCACCAGCACGTAGATCAACACCAGCACCGCGGCAAAGGCCAGCCCCAGGTCGCGGAACACTTCGTAGGTGATATGCCATTCGCCATCCCACTTGAGGGCATACTGCGCGGAATCGAACGGCTGTCGCGCGACGTATTGCACGATCTCATAGCCCTGCGGCCGGTACTTCTCGATTTCCGGGCCCACCTTCAAGATGGCGTAGACCGGGCTTTCGATCTCGCCCGCCACATCGGCGGTGACATAGGTGACCGGCATCAGATTCTTGTGATAGATGAACGGCGGCTCCGCGGTCTCGACAACGCGCGTGATCTCGGCCAATGCGACCAGCCGCCCGTCGCTACCGGCCACTTTCAGGCTCAGCAAGCGGGCCGTATCGGCCCGAGTCCCGCGAGCCATTCGCAGTGTCACCGGAACGGTCTCCTGCTCCAGCTCAGCGTGGAGCGTGCCGGAGCCTTCACCGCTGGTAGCCATGCGCAACGTACGCGCCACCGCCGCGGCCGAGACGCCGTGCAGCGCGGCCTTCTCCTGATCAACTTCGATCGAGAGCTTGGCTTGCGGGTCCTCCACATACCAGTCCGTGTCGACCACGCCCTTGGTGCCCTCCAGAATCCGGCGGACCTCGGCAGCCACCTGACGTTGGCCTTCGCTCGATGGGCCATAGATCTCGGCCACCAGTGTCTGCAACACCGGCGGACCCGGCGGAACTTCGGCCACCTTGATGTTGGCGCCCAAACGTCGCGCGACGGGCAGCAGCCGCTCCCGGACCTGTTTGGCGATCTGATGGCTCTGCTGCGCGCGATCACCTTTGCCCAGCAGGTTGAGTTGAATGTCCGCCACGTTTGAGCCCTGTCGCAGATAGTAGTGACGCACCAGGCCGTTGAAGTTGTAGGGCGAGGCCGTGCCGACGTAGGTCTGGGCGTTGACGACCTCCGGCTGCGCCATCGCAGCGCGCGCCAGTTGCATGGCGACGGCACGGGTCTCCTCCAGCGGCGTGCCCTCCGGCATATCGACAATCACTTGAAACTCATTCTTGTTGTCGAAGGGCAGCATCTTCACTTTGACGAAGCCCACCGGCACCAGCACCATCGCCCCCGCCAGCAACACCACCACGCCCATGAGAAACGTCGCGATGCGGACCGGGTGCGACAGCACGCCACTCATGAAGCGGCGGTAGAACTGCGTCAACCGGTCTTCCGGTTCCCCTTCGTGTCCTTCGGCTTGATGGGCCAGCAGCCGGACCGCGGCCCAGGGCGTGACAATAAAGGCCACCACCAGCGAGAACACCATCGCGGCCATTGCACCAAAGGGGATGGGCCGCATATAGGGCCCCATCATGCCGCCCACAAACGCCATCGGCAGAATCGCCGCCACCACCGCCAGCGTGGCCAGGATGGTGGGATTGCCCACTTCGTTGACCGCCTCCACCGCCACTTGGGCCAGGTCGCGGCCCTTGTTCGTAGCCAGCCGGGCGTGACGAACAATGTTTTCCACCACCACGATGGCGTCGTCCACTAGGATGCCGATTGAGAAGATCAGCGCGAATAGCGTGATGCGGTTCAGAGTGTAGCCGCTCAGGTAGAACATGGTGAGCGTCAACGCCAGCGTGACCGGGATGGCCGCAAACACCACCAGCGACTCGCGGAAGCCCAGCACCAGCGCCACCAGCCCCGATACCGAGAACACCGCCAGTGCCATGTGCAGCAGCAGCTCATTGCTCTTTTCCGCGGCCGTCTCGCCATAGTGCCGGGTGATCGTCAGCTCGACACCAGCGGGCAGCAGCTTCGCCTTGGCGGCGTCCACCCGCTGCAGGACGTTGTCGGCCACTTCAATGGCATTCATCGATTGGCGTTTGGACACGGCAATTGTCACGGCAGCTTGAGCGCCCTCGCGGGTGTGGAAGGCGACGTAGTCCGATGGCTCAGCTCCAGCATCTGCGACCTCCGCCACATCGCGCACGAACACCGGGCGCCCACCGCGTGCTGTCAACACCACCGAACGCACATCATCGGCCGTTCGCAGGAAGTGGCCGCTCTCGATCAATGTTTCCCGCCCGGCTCTCGTTGCAGTTCCCGCAGCCGATTGCTGATTGTTCTCCCCCAGGGAACGCCAGACTTCGAGCGGCGAAACGCCATAGCCGTCCAAACGCGCCGGGTCCAGCGTCACGCGGATCTCGCGCCGCTGGCCTCCGATCAGCACCACCTGCGAGACGCCCGGCACCTGGGTGATCTCGTCATGCAACTGCGCCGCGATCCGGCGTAGCTCAAAGGGGCTGTACCGCTGGCTATGCAACGTCAGCCCGAGCACAGGCACGTCATCAATCGAACGCGGCTTCACCAGCGGCGGCGACGCACCGGGCGGAATCAGGTCGAAGTGCGCTTGCAGTTTCTGATTCAGCTTCACCAAGCTGCGCTCTTCGTCTTCACCCACCTTGAAGCGCACGATCACCAGGGACTGCCCGGGGCTGGACGTGGAGTAGAGATACTCGACGCCCGGGATCTCCCACAGCAGCTTCTCCATCGGCTTGGTGACCCGTTGTTCCACCTCTTTGGCCGATGAGCCGGGCATGGCGACGAAGACGTCCACCATCGGGACCTTGATCTGAGGCTCCTCTTCGCGAGGCAGCTTCACCACCGCCATCACACCCAGCGCGATAGAAGCCACCATGAACAAGGGCGTCAGCCGCGAGTGCACGAACGCCTGCGCCAACTTGCCGGCCGGTCCGAGTGCGGGGGTCATTTGGTCACCACCGGGCGGCCATCCTGCAGCCCCGCGGGCACGGGGCTAATCAATACCTCGCCCTCCCTCACACCAGAGAGTACTTCCCAACTGCCGGAGCCAGCGGCCGCCGTCGTCACCATGCGGCTGATCGCCCGCCCGCCGTCCATCACGTAGACGAACTGCAGTTGGCCTTGGGCGATCAGCGCCGCCGCCGGAATGGTCAACCGGCGCTGCGACCCCAGCCGAAACTCTGCCCGCGCAAACTGTCCGCTGCGCCAGTTTGGGCCTGCCGGTAGCAGTGCACGGACCAGCAATGTCCGCGTCGTAGAATCGATCGCGGGCACGATGGCGCTGATCCGTAAGGTAACCGGCTGGGGCTGGTCAGCAAAGTGCGCTTGCAGTTCCAGGCCGGGCTTCATGGCTGTGGCGTGAACTTCATCAATCGACAATTCGAGTTCGTAGGCGCCAGCCTGCTCGATGGTCAACAGCGGAGCGCCCGGCGAGGCCACCATCCCCGGCTCCGCGCTCTTCTCGGTGATCACCCCGGCGAAGGGTGCGCGGATCGCGAGATAGCCGCTCAGCGTCCGCGCGGATTCAAGCGCCTGCCGGGCCTGTTGGCCGCGGGCTTCCACCTGCCGCTGCCGGGCCTGGGCCATCTGCACCGCCGCGCGGGCCTGCTGCAACCGTGCAGCGGACTCATCCATCTCCTGGCGTGAGATCGAGGCTTTGGCGAACAGACCAGCCATGCGCTGATGCGTCGCTTCGGCCAGGGCCAGCTGGGAGCGAGCGCCCGCGATCCCGGCCGCTGCCTCCGGCAACGCACTTTCCGCCTCCCCCACAGCGGCCTGCGCTTGGGCCTGGCCAGAGGCGAACTGCGGCGCCTCCAGCGTCACCAGCGTCTGTCCCGCCGCCACCCGATCCCCCACCGCGTTTGGCGCTTGGCGGATGGTGCCCATCACCTGCGCCGCGATCACCGATCGAATGCGGGCCCGCACGGTTCCGGTGGCCTGATAGACCTCAGGTGCCTCGGCCATCGCCGCGACGGCGGTGGCGACCAGGATGGGCTTCTCCGTTGCGGGCAGCGCGGGAGCTTCGGGCTTGGAGCAAGCGTTGAAGAGCAACGCCGCCGCTACCGCTGGCAGCACCCGAGCGGACGTGAAGTTGATGGTCATGATCTTTCTCCCAGGGAATCTCGTCCGCGTCATCGGAGCACCGCGGAATCCGCCGTCAAGGTGCCGCGCGCCGCCTCCCGGGCCACTTCCGAAAGCCGGAGGTTGTGCCGGGCAGCCAGCAGACGCAGGCCGGACTCGGCGCTGGCTGTCTCCGCCCTCAAGAGTTCCGTGACGGTGGCCAGCCCCGCCTCGTAGCGATTCTTGGTGATGCGTAAAGATTCGGCGGCCATCGCGACCGCCTCCTCGGTGGCCGATGCGCGCGCTTGCGCGCTGATCACCGCTTCTTGCGACTGCTCGAGTTCAAGCGCAATGCGCGAGTCGAGCGCCTTGCGGTTCGCCTTGACGCCGTTGATCCGCTCCACCGCCGCGCGCACGCGGGCCCTGTCCGCCCCAGCTTGAAACGGCGTCCATTTCAGGGTGACCCCGGCCAGCCAGTTGGCGCCACCATCGGTGACGAACCGTTGCCGGTCCGCCTCAAACACCCCACGGGCGACCACCTGCGGCAGCATCGCCGCGTGGGCGGCCTGACGCAGTGCTTCGGCTTGGCGCAACTGGGCGTCAGCGATGCGCTGCTCTGGCCGCTCGACTGTGGTTGGTGGCGCGGCAGAACTGGGCGGAGCTAGATCCGTGGTCAGCGTGACACGCAGACTCAGGGGCGCGCCCATCGCTTCATTCAACGCGGCCTCGGCTTGTCTTTGCTCAGACTGCCGGCGGATCAGCTGCTCCGCCATCGCCGCCCGGTGCACCTTCACGGCCAGCACATCCAGCTCGGTCGACCTTCCCGCGTCGCGGATCGATTCCGCCGTCTTGAGGCTGGCCTGGGCCGATTCGAGCGCCGCAGCGGCCACCCGCACGCCTTCGCGGGCCAACACCGCATTGAGATATGCCTCCGCCGTCCGCCGGGCCAACGCCAGGCGCAGACTCTGCTCGTCCGCTTCGGCCTCCGCCCGTCCACCCGCCGCTTGCGCCATCGCCGCGCGGGCGCGGCCGCCGTCATAGAGCGGCTGCTCCGCCACCACCAGCGATTGGAAGTTGTTGACGAAGTCCGGACGATTCAGCGCCCCCAGGCTGAAGTTGCTGGCGGCAAACTGGCGCTGGGTGAGCAGGCTGGAAAAGACGAAGACCGGGTTGTTGCTGCGGTTGAAGCTTTCACTGAAGTCAACGCGCGCCCAGCGCCCCGCCCGAGCTTCTCGCTCACCCTGCTGCGCCGCGCGCACCCCGGCTTGACCGGCGGCCAGCATCGGGTGATTGGCCAGAGAGCGGCCCACCGCGGCGGCTAGCGAGAGCGGGATGGGGTCCGGTTCAGCGGCCCAAGCGGAGGCGGTGATCGCCAGTGGTGCCGCCATCATCCAGGCCAAGACCAGGCGGAGTCTCTTCATGTCTCCACTGTATGCGTCTAGACTCATAGTGTCAAGGCCTTTTATTGCGTTATGCGCGTGGATGCCTTATGCTGGAGTCATGAAA
>JAPKYZ010000049.1 GCA_026394055.1 Acidobacteriota bacterium | reverse complement strand
ACCCGCCTGTTCCGCCTGCAATCCTGACCGGCAAGGCGCGCCCGCGCCCCCACCGGCTCAGACCATCTACGATCCAAACCCACCAACGCCCCCGGCGCGGGTTTATTTTAAGCCTCTGGCTTGGGTTCTCACACAGACTCTCACGCATGGGGCTGAAGGGCTTATTGGCCACCCGAGCAAAGCTCACCGATCGGCTGCCCCGGCGGCGGTTCCAGCGGCTTGGCGAGTTTGAACTCCTTGGGGTTCTCGAGGAACTTCGAGATCAGGCGGCCTTGTTCAAAGCCGGGGCGGTTGAGGGCGGCTAGCTTCGCGGTCGCCACATCGCGAACGCGCGCGGGAGCTGCGTCATTGGCCGCCAAGCCCATCAAGTGCGTCATCACCACCTGGTTCACGGCGTACTGAACTTCACGCTGCAAACCCGTCGCGGGGGCGGCTTTGACGGTGGCCGCCAGCACTTTGTCGATCACTTCTTCGAGCGTCGGCTGCGTGGCGTCGCGGCCGTGGAATTCCACCAGACGCGCGGCCCGCTCCGGATGCAGCAGCAGACCAGCGATGTGGTTCGCCGCGGCTTCGGCCGGAGCGATGGCGTCGAAGGTCAAGCCCGTGCGGCCCTTAAATAGCTCGCGCGTGCCGGGCACGCCGGAAGGACGCGGGGGGATCAGGCGCAGGATACGTTCCGGGATCGTCAGGAACTCGGGGGCGATGGTGGCCAGCACGGCATCCAGCGCCGCGCGCTGCTTGGCCGCGGGGATCATCGCTGTCGTCAACTGGCCGTCTCCACGCACGGCGTAGCGGTAGTCGAGACCGCCGACGGACTTGGCCACCGCCTCGGCTTGATAGCGATGCATCAAGTAGGTGGGCACCAGCACGTCTTCGAGCGTCGCCATCGGCGCCCACTCGGGAATCGACTTTTCGCCAAACCGGTCCAGCACCCGCTTGCGGAGCTGCACCATGCGCTTCAGTTCGGTGGTGGGGTCCCCGCCGTTGTCCCACAAGTGCGTGTGCGGATGCGCGGAGCCTTCCGGGCGGCCATCGGCGTCGGTGAGGAAGTAGATGCCTTTCTTGTGCGCTTGATCGAGGAGGGCGCGGCGTTGTTCAACGCTCGACTGGCCGTAGCCCCAGGTGATGGCGATCTTGTCCCATTCGCCAATGCCGGTCGCGTAGGATTGCGACGCATCCGGCGCGCCGTCACCGCCCGGTAGCGTGATCAGCGGGTGCGGATAATCCATCACGGAGCCGCTGCCCGAGCCACGCGTCTGATAGCTCGAGGCCGCATAGCTATGCGAAAGACCCAGCGTATGGCCGATCTCATGGGCGGAGAGTTGCCGCAGGCGCTGCAGGCACATCTCCATCACCTTGGGGTCGACCGGCTTCCCTGCCTCGTACGGTGCCAGCAGGCCTTGGCCGATCAAGAAGTCCTGCCGGACGCGGAGCGAATCGAGCGAGACATGGCCTTTGATGATCTCGCCGGTGCGGGGATCACGAACGCTCGACCCATAGGACCAGCCGCGTGTCGAACGGTGGACCCACTGGATGACGTTGTAGCGCACGTCCATCGAGTCGACACCTTCGGGCAGCACTTCCACTTTGAACGCGTTCGGATAACCGGCTGCCGCGAAGGCCTGCTCCCACCAGCGGCCGCCTTCGAGAAGGGCCGTCCGCACGGGCTCCGGCGCACCGCGGTCCAGGTAGTAGGTGATCGTGCCACCAGGCTTCAGGCGGTGGCGCGAGATAAAGCGCTTCACCAGTGGCTGATCGATCGGGGTGGCAAAGTCGTACCAGCTGAGGCCGATGTAGCCGGAGCGGGCGTCAAACTCGCGCGTCTCAAAACCAGCATCGGGCAGCTCGACAAAGCTGTGGTGCTGGCGAACGGTGACGGCATTAGGAGACGGCGTCACTTCGCGGATGAAGGCGCCGGTGGGTTCGCCGGTGAGGGTGATGGTGGCGTCGAACTCGGAGTTCTTGGGGAAGTTCTTCGTGCGGGGCAGATACACCGCGCTGCGCGTCGGCTCCACGCGGAAGCTGCCTTGGCGGGAGCGCTGCAACGCATTGCCGACACCGTGCGCATCGCGCATCAGGAAGGGCGTCAGGTCGATCAAGACGCGTCCGGCCTCTTCGGCTTCAATGGTGAAGCCCCACAGCACGCTCTGGGCAAAGGACTCTTCCACGGCGCGCTTTTCATCCGCATCATTGGAAGAAGCCCGGAAGCCGCCATTGGGTTGAACCAACAGAATCTTGGGTCCGCTGCGTTCGAACTTCACGATGCGGGAGGCGCCCAGTTGGCCACGGTCGAGGCCAATGTCGTTGGAGCCAATGCCGGCGGGAAGCGAGCTGACGTAGAGGAACTCCTGCCCCATTTTGTTGATCTCGAGCAGGATCTTGCCCGCCTTGTGATCCCACCAGAAATCGAAGAAGCCACGGTAGGAAGTGGCCGTCGAAGTCCGGGCCGTGACGGTCTGGCCTACGAGGGGAACCAGAGCGAGTATCGTTAAGAGCGCGGTACGCACCATAATGAGATTTAGTATGCGGGTTTTATGGGTGCTTTCGCTATCGGTGGCCGCCATGGCGCAGGAAGTCTGCGCGCCAACGCCGCTTTATTCAATTTGCGATGTCGTGTTCGACGCGGCGCCGGATGACGTGAAGCAGTTGCAGGCGGAAGTGAAGTCGCCTCGCTTCCGCACCTCTCTGGTACCGGCGTTCTGGGACGGTGGCCGCAAGTGGATCATCCGCTTCACACCGATGGACCCGGGCACCTACGAATTCCGGTTGACCAGCAACCTACCGCAGTACAACGGCAAGGTGGGGTCGATGCAAGCCACCCCGTCTGAGCATCCCGGCTTTATTCGCCCAGCCAACGTGCACCACTGGATCCACCAGGAGACGATCAAACCGCACCTGTGGATTGGCGGCGTGAACCATGTGCGCGAGACACTGCCCGCTTCCGATGATCCGGCCACGCTGCGCGCGTTTGAGCAGCGGCTGAAGACCGCCAATGCGGCGGGGCAGATTGTCGATTTAACGCTGGCCGCCACTCCATTGGAGTTGATGAAGCGCTTCCCCACGCGGCAGGATCGCGAAAAGTGGCTGCGCGGCGTGGTCTCCCGCTTTGCGCCGTACGACATCACCTGGCTGCTGGTGGGCCAGTTTGAAGATGCTTCGGGTGGCCGAGCGCTGTTGCGCGAGCTGGCCGAGGGGATCAAGAAGATGGACCCCTACAACCACGTGCGCGGCGCCGGGTCCAAGTTCACCTCCTCGGGCCTGTCGGCTGACGGTTGGGTGGACTACATCACCGTGGGCAGCGACAACGACGTGTTGCCCATGGTGGAGCATCAGTTCTACTCGAAACCTTTCGTCGCCACGGCCAAGGCCAAGCCTTCAAGCGAGGCGTTCCGCAAACAGCTCTGGAACGCGACCATGAGCGGGCAGTATCCGCATTTCGATGGCGGCGACCCGGCGCTGATCAAAATCTGGAAAGAGTTCTTTGAGCGCACGCGCTTCTGGGAGCTGGAGCCGTGGACAGACGTCGATGGCGGGCGGTGTCTGGCGCTTGATGAGACTGAATACATCCTCTATGTGGAGAAGCCGTCGGGTCCGGTTGAAGTGGCGACGGCCAAGCATGGCTACGAGGTCTACTGGATCGACCCGGCCACTGGGCAGTCGACCAAAGCCAAGGACTACAAAGGCGAGCGCTACGTGGGCGAGCCGCCCTCGAAAGACCATGACTGGGTGCTGCACCTGTCTCGCGATGGCCGCAAGCAGGGCATGCTGAAGAGCTACAAGTTTGAATCGCGGCAAAACCTGGGCCAGGAGATTGAGCAGACGGTGGCCAAGGTGCCGTTTGAGATCGCCGAGCCGCTCGCTGATGAACTGTCGCTCGCCAAGCCCCCGAAGTTCGCCATCAAGCTGAAGCGGGAGACGCGCGCCACTCGCATCATGAGCTATGTCTGGAGCGGCGAAGTGGTGGCCGATGGTGAGGGCAGCCGCATTTTGGCGCTGGGGGCGAATGGTCAGCTTGCCTTGCCGCGTGACCTGGCCAGCCACTTTCCGGCCGTGCTGAACATTCGCGTGATGGCCATCAACGCCAATGGCAAGGCCTACTCGCTCGACAAAGTGTATCGGCTGGTGCCATGAGACTGCTCGCACTAGATACCACGTCGGAGCATGGCAGCATCGCGTTACTCGAATATGGCCAGGTGGTGGCCACGCGGGAGATGCACGAGGAGGACGGCTATTCGGCGGTGATCTTTGGCGTGATCGCGGAACTGCTGGCGCATGTCGGCTGGAAGCTGGGCGACTTGGACTGCTTTGCCGGGGCCACGGGTCCGGGGTCCTTTACCGGCGTGCGGGTCTGCCTGACGGCGGTGAAGGGGCTGGCGGAGGCCAACAACAGGCCAGCGCTGGGCGTCTCGAACTTGGAGGCGCTGGCTTCGCTGGGCAATGACGCGGTCCGCGCCCCTTGGCTGGATGCGCATCGGGGCGAGGTCTACAGTGGGCTCTACGACGCGCGCGGGCGCGCTCTCGGTCCGGAGGCGGTGATGCCGCAACTCGAGTGGCAGGGCCGAGTGGAACCAGACGTGGAACGGATCCCAGGTGACGGAGTGCCGCTGGCCGCAGCGATTGGGCGGATTGCCTACCGCCGCTGGCGCGCGGGGGAGCGCCCCGATCCGGCATCGCTCGAAGCCAATTACGTGCGGCGGTCGGACGCAGAGCTGTTTTCGGCGCCCGCGTATTAGGCCTTATTCATAGCGCAGGGCATTTAAGGGGTCGACAGACATCGCGCGGCGGGCCGGGAAGTAGCCGGCGGCCAGTGAGACCAGCGTGACGGCCACCGTGGCGCCGCCCAGCACCACCGGATCTGGGCCCTGCATCTCATAGAGCAGTGACTTTGAGTAGGTCGCCAGAGCGATTGCGGCCGGCAGCCCCACCGCCGCGCCCGCGACGATCAGCCAGGCCACTTCCCGGAGCACCATGTTGCGGATGGACCCGGCGTCGGCACCGATCGCCAGCCGGATGCCGATCTCGCGCGTGCGCCGGGACACCGTGTAGGCCAGTACGCCGTACAAACCCACCGCCGCCAGCAGGGTGGCCAGCGCCGCAAAGGCCGCCGCCAGGGTGGAGATCATCCGGTCGACAGCAATGTTCTCGTCGATTTGCGTCTCCAGCGTCTTCAGATCTTCGATCGGCAGGTTGGGATCGAGTTGCGAGACGGCGCGCCGCAGCAGTGGCATCACCTGGTTGGGGTCGAGCGCGGTCTGGACGTAGAAGTTGGTCGAGCCCAACTCCTTGTCCTGCCGGTAGGGACGGTAGAACATCGGGGGTACTTCGCGCTTCACCTCGCTGTACTTGGCATCCTTCACGATGCCGACGATCTCGACATCATTCTTGCCGCCCGCGCCCTGCTGCATCCGCTTGCCCAACGCGGTCTGCGCCGGTGAGAACTTGCGGACAAAGGCCTCATTGACAATGGCCACCTTGGGCGAGGTCAGCCCATCGGTGGCCGTAAACTCGCGGCCGGCGATCATCGGGATGCCCAGCGTCCGGAAGTACCCGGGGCCGATCTGGTTATACATGGAATGCGTGTCGGTGTCCGGGCCGGCCTCAAAGCCGTCGATGGAGACGTTGCTCCCCCAGTTGTTCCCCGCCAGCAAGGGCACCATGGAGGCCGTGATGCCGGTGACGCCTGGAATAGACTGCACCGATTCTTCCAACCGCGCAAAGAACTCGCGGCTCCGCTCCGGCGTGTACTTGTTCAGCTCCGGCGAGACGCCAAAGACGATGACGTTCTGGGTGCGGATGCCCAGGTCTACGTGGAGGACATTCACCAGGCTCTTCAGGAACAGGCCGGCCGAGATCAGCAACAGCAACGAGAGCCCCACCTGCCCGGCCACCAGTGCCTGGCGGAAACGGGTGGCCGAGCCGGAGGCCGACACGTTGCCAGCCTGATCCTTCATCACCGAGGCCAGATCCTGCCGCGTTGAATAGAGCGCCGGGAAGATGCCGAACAGCAGGCCGGTCGCCAGTGACGCTCCCGCAGCAAAGGCCAAGCTGCGCCAGTTGAACGAGTTCGTGACGGACCCGTTGGTATCAGGGGGCAGCATGGCCAGCAGTGATTGCCCGGTCCAATACGAGACCGCCAGCCCCGCCGCCCCGGCCAGCACCGCCAGCACCATCGCCTCCAGTAACAGTTGCGCGATCAATTGCCGCCGCGTCGCCCCCACCGCCAAGCGGATGGCGATCTCCTTGCCCCGCGCCGCGGAGCGCGCCAGCAGCAGGTTGGCGATGTTGGCACAGGCGATCAACAGAACAAAGCCGGTGATCGCCAGCAACAGCACCAGCGGAACGGTGGCGCTCTGGTGGACCCCGCTTTGGCCCCGATAGCCGGGCTCCAGCTTCATTGTCTGGTTGACGAACTGCTGCTTGAACCGGTCACTGGCGCCCTTATGCAGGGGCAGGTCGATATCCTTGATGATCGCCTTGTAGGGGCCGTTCAATGTTGCTTGGGCCTGCTCCTGGGTGACGCCGGGCTTCAGGCGGGCAAACAGATACACCCAGTAACTGCGGCGCTCTTGGAACCCCTTCCAGCCGGGGATCAACTCCTCACGCATACTGATCGGCACAAATACGCTAGGCAACTGCCCAAGGGTGGTCCCCTTAAAGTCCGGCGGCGCGACACCGACGATGGTCATCAGGACGCCGTTGATCAGCAGTGGCTGATTCAGCACCTGCGGGCTCTGGTTAAACCGTTCGGTCCAGTAGGCGTGGGAGAGGACCGCCAAACGGTGCGCGCCGGGCGTCCGGTCATCCACTTCATTGAACAGCCGGCCGAGGGCGGGCTGCAACTGGAGCACCGGGAAATAGCTGCCGGACACCATCATGCCCTGGGAACTGGAGGTCTGCCCCTGGTAGGCCAAGTTCGCGCCAAAATTGCGGTGCGCGGCGATGCCCGTGAACACCGTCTGTTGCTTCTCCAAGTCCCGGAACATCGGGTAACTGAAAATCGAATCCCGGCCCCCGGCATTGTTGGTGGAATTACTGCCGGACCGCGGGCCATTGGCGGTCAGGTTCACCAGCTCCTCCGGGTGCGTCGAAGGGAGCGCCCGCAGCAGGATCTGGTCAAACAGCGAAAAGATGGCCGTGTTGGCGCCGATGCCCAGGGCCAGCGACAGGATAGCGACCCCGGAGACCACCGGAGTCTTGAGTAAAGTTCGGACAGCCAGACGAAGATCGCGCATGTAGCAGTTGAGACGACTGGCCGCCCGATTTCGTTCAGCCATTCGCCCCAGGATTTTGGAGGTTAGCCTCATTTAGGGGCAAGCTGTCTGCCTGCTTCCGACGAGGGTGCAGGGCGAACCACGGAACTTGAGACTTTGGCGCGGCCCCAGGCGGGACTGAATGAAGTCCCGCTGCAGGCTGAAGCCTGCGCCACGATGGCGATCCGCGGCTTACCGGAGTTGGCCGGCCGGCGTGATGCGTTCGGCGTTTAGGTAGGGGCGGAGCGCTTCCGGCACCACTACGCTACCGTCGGCTTGCTGGTAGTTCTCGACCACCGCCACCCAGGTGCGCCCCACGGCCAAACCGCTGCCGTTCAAGGTGTGGGCAAACTCTGACTTCTTGCCGGACTTGCAGCGGATGCTGGCACGGCGGGCCTGGAAGGCCTCAAAGTTGGAGCAGGAGGAGATCTCCTTAAACTCGCCCAACCCGGGCAGCCAGACTTCGATGTCGTAGGTCTTGGCGGAAGCAAAGCCCATATCGCCGGTACACAGGGCCATGGTGCGGAACGGCAAGCCCAACTTGCGCAGGATGTTTTCGGCGTCGTGGGTCAGCTTCTCGAGTTCGTCGTAGCTTTGCTCAGGCCGCGCGAACTTCACCAGCTCCACTTTCTGGAACTGATGCTGGCGGATGATACCCCGCACGTCGCGGCCATAGCTGCCTGCCTCGGACCGGAAGCACGGCGTGTAGGCGCAGAACTTGGCCGGCAACGAATCCGCATCCAGCGTTTCGTCCCGGTAGAGATTGGTGACCGGAACTTCCGCGGTGGGGATCAGGTAGTAGTCGGTCTTTTCGATCTTGAACAGATCTTCGGCGAACTTGGGCAGCTGCCCGGTACCGAACAAGCTGGCCGAATTGGCCATGAACGGCGGCAGCACTTCGGTGTACCCATGCTCATTGGTATGAGTGTCGAGCATGAAGTTGATCAGCGCGCGTTCCAGCTTCGCGCCCAACCCCATGTAGACGGCAAACCGGGCGCCGGTGATCTTGGCGGCGCGGTCAAAGTCGAGGATGCCTAAGTCCACGCCGAGGTCCCAGTGCGGCTTGGGTTTGAAGTCCATCGCCGCCGCCGTGCCTTCGCGCCGCACTTCGACGTTGTCGTCGGCGGACTTGCCCACCGGCACGGATTCGTGCGGCAGGTTCGGGATGGCCACCAGGATCTCCTGGAACTGCGCATCCAGCAGCTTGACGCGCTCATCCAGCGCGGTCATGCGGTCCGCCATCTGACGTACCTGCGCCTGCAGGGCTTCGGTATCTTCGCCCGCCTTCTTCCGCTTGCCCACCTCTTGCGAGAGGGTGTTGCGCTCGGCTTTCAGGGTCTCGGATTCGGTGATCGCGGAACGGCGCTCAGAATCCAGCTGGCGAAATGAAGAAAGATCGAGTTCGACACCGCGCGTACGCAGGCGTTCAGCGGCCACATCCAAGTGGCCGCGAAAGAAGCTGAGGTCGTGCATGAAACTCCGTCGAAAAAATGTCGCGGTTAGGCGACCCGGTCCGCCATCGCGACCCAGGGCTGGCCCACCGGCAGGCCCTTGTAGTCAGCACGCGGACGGATCAGGCGGTTGTTGTGGAACTGTTCCAACACGTGCGCGGTCCAGCCGGACATGCGGCTGACAGCGAAGATGGGCGTGAACAGGTCCACCGGAATGCCCAGCGAGTAGTACGCTGAGGCCGAATAGAAGTCGACGTTGGGGTTCAGCGGCTTGCCCTTGGCGGTGAGCATCGCTTCCTGCACGGCTTCCGAGGCTTCGTAGAGATCGATCTGGCCGGTCGATTCGGCCAGCTGCTTGGAGAGCTTCTTCAAGTGGATGGCGCGCGGGTCGATGGTCTTGTAGACGCGGTGGCCGAAGCCCGGAATCTTGACCTTGTTCTCGAGCATCTCGCGCATCATTTCCAGCGCCTTGGCCTTGTTGCCAGCCTGCAGCAGCAGCTTGATCACTTCTTCATTCGCGCCGCCGTGCAGCGGTCCCTTGAGGGCGCCGATGGCAGACGTGACGGTGGAGTAGATGTCGGAGAGCGTAGCGGCCGTAACGCGGGCGGCAAAGGTGGAGGCGTTCAGTTCGTGATCGGCATGCAGGGTGAGGGCGATGTCGAACACGCGGACCATCACGTCATCGGGCTTGGCGCCATTCAGGGTATAGAGGAAATTGCCCGCCATCGAGAGGCTGGGATCACCGGGCACGACTTCCCTACCAGTGCGGAGGCGGTGGAAGCTGGTGACGATGGTGGAGGTCTGCGACATCAGCTTGATCGCCTTCAGCTTGTTGGCTTCGGGCGACATGTCGGCGGCGGCCGGGTCGTAGAGCGACAGCATCGAAACGGCGGTGCGCAGTACGTGCATCGGCAAGCCGGTGGGGTTCGCCTTCAAAAACGCCGTCACTTCGGCCGGGATCTCGCGGTGCGCGGTGAGCGAAGCTTTCAGTTCATCCAACTGCGGCTGGGTGGGCAGCTTGCCGTTCCACAGGAGGTAGATCACCTCTTCAAAAGTGGCATTTTCCGCCAACGTGTTGATATCAAAACCCTGATAGCTCAACACCCCCGCTTCGCCGTCAATGTAACAAATGCTGGATTCAGCAGCGATGATGCCTTCGAGGCCTGCGCCAGTAGCAGACATAGTATGTATTTCTCTCCTCGACCAGATGGGGTCGTTTTCGACGTCTTTAGGATGCGGAAAAACTTTAAGCTTCTTCATTTTATGGACCGCGCGGAAATTATTGCAAGTCGCCCGGCCAGTTCCCCTCGAAGTTTCGGGCGGTTCTGGGTTCCAGACCCCGTTCCGCCGATCGAGCGAGCCGTTACGAGCCGTCAGCCGATCCGCAGCCAAACCGTCACATCTGCTTGACTCCGCCATCCCGCGCTAAACTATCGGGGGAGTGAGAACCTGTTGAGGACCGCTGACCTTGTGCAACCGGAGAGCGCCCTTAGTCCGGCGAATTTGAGCATTCACGCCGCCGCCGCTACGTTGGGAACCCCGGAATTGAGCCGTGAAGATCTGATCCACGCCTACCGGCTGATGTATCTTTCGCGGCGCATTGACGACCGGGAAATCCTGCTCAAGCGCCAGAACAAGATCTATTTCCAGATCTCGGGCGCCGGGCACGAGGCCGTGCAGGTGGCGGCCGGGTTGGCGCTGATCCCCGGGCATGACTGGTTTTACCCCTACTACCGGGATCGCGCCCTGTGCCTGGCCCTAGGTATCGGCGCGGAAGGCATGCTGCTGGAAGCGGTGGGCGCCGCTTCGGGCCCGTTCTCCGGCGGGCGCCAGATGCCGTCGCACTGGTCTGACGCGGCGCTGCACGTGGTCACCGGCTCATCACCTACGGGCACGCAGTTCAACCAGGCGCTGGGTTGTGCGCATGCTGGCAGATATCTGGACTCTGCCTCCGCGGAGGTGACGCTGGTCTGCACGGGCGATGGCGCCACCAGCGAAGGCGAATTCTGGGAGTCGCTGAATGCGGCTTGCCTGGACAAGCTCCCGTTGCTCTATCTGGTGGAGGACAACGGCTACGCGATCTCAGTCCCGGTGGAGCATCAAACCGCCGGCGGCAACATCGGAGCACTGCTCGAGGGCTTTCCCGGCTTGCTGCGGCTGGAGGTGGACGGCACGGATTTGATCGCCAGCCATCGCGCCATTGCGAAGGCGGCGGCGCACTGCCGCGCGGGCCACGGTCCGGCGCTGGTGCACGCGCATGTCACGCGGCCGTACTCCCATTCGCTCTCCGACGACGAGAAGCTTTACAAGACCGCGGCCGAACGCGAAGCCGAGGCGCAACGCGACTGCCTGACCAACTTCGCGGCCCATCTGGTGGCGGAGGGGATTCTTGACCGGCACTCACTGGAGCGGATTGTCGAACAGATCGACCGCGAAGTGCAGGAGATGGCCGAGCGCGCCCTGGGCGCCGAGCCGCCTTCCACGGAGAGCATCTACCAGCATCTCTATTCCGAGACGGTGGACCCCTGTTCGAGCGACTTCTCGAGCGAGCCCCAAATGAGTGGCGAGCCGCGCACGATGGTGGATTCGATCAACCTGACCCTGCGCGAGGAGATGGCCCGGGATGAGCGCGTCCTGCTGTTCGGCCAGGACGTCGCCGACTGTAGCCGGGAAGAGAATCTGAACGAAGTAAAGGGCAAAGGTGGCGTCTTTAAGACCACCCAGGGCCTGCAGACCCAGTACGGCAGCCGCCGCGTCTTCAACACGCCGATCGCCGAGGGGATGATTGCCGGACGGGCGATCGGCTTGGCCACGCGAGGTTTGAAGCCGGTGGCCGAGATCCAGTTTTTTGACTACATCTGGCCCGCGATGATGCAGATCCGGGATGAGATGGCCAATATCCGTTGGCGCTCCAATGGTAGTTTCTCCTGTCCGGCGGTGATCCGTGTGGCCATCGGGGGCTATCTGACGGGCGGTGCGATTTACCACTCGCAGTGCGGCGAAACGGTCTTTACGCACATTCCCGGTTTGCGGGTGGTGATGCCGTCGAATGCGCTTGATGCGTGCGGGTTGCTGCGGACGGCGCTGCGGTCGGATGATCCGGTGCTGTTTTTGGAGCACAAGAAGCTCTATCGGGAGCCGTACAACCGCTCCCCCCACCCTGGCGCGGACTACACGATTCCCTTTGGCCAGGCTAAGGTGGTGAAGCCCGGAGAGAGCCTAACGATCATCTGCTACGGCGCGCTGGTGCAGAAGGCGCTGCTGGCGGCGATTGCGGTGGAGCAGCGGCTGAAGAGCCGGCAGGTGAGCGTCGAGGTGATCGACTTGCGTTCGTTGTCGCCCTACGACTGGGAGGCGATCCGGCGGAGTGTGACCAAGACCAGCCGCGTGATCGTGGCCTATGAGGACACCCGGAGTTGGGGCTACGGAGCTGAGATTGCCGCGCGCATTGCCGATGAGCTCTTCACGGCGTTAGACGCTCCGGTGGGCCGCATCGGCGCCAAGGATACCTGGGTGGGTTACAACCCCATCCTCGAAGATGCCATTCTGCCGCAAGTGGATGATGTGGTTCGGGAAGCCGAACGGCTGTTGCTCTACTAAGCGGTACGCGGAATCGCCTCCTCGGCCTAGCCCGGGATCCAGACAAAAAGACCCACGACAACTTCCCCGGGAAGCCGATATGTCCTATAGGGCCATATGCAACTGCTTTCTTTGAAGAAGAACATTGATGATTTGGACCGCATGGATCGCGAGCGCCGTGATGTCTACGAGGCAATCGTAAACACCATTCGGGTGGTAGGTGAGACAACGATCCGCTTTGACGACGAGCAGGCCAGCCGCCACAAGGCCCGGCTGATCCGTCTGGCTGAGCAGTTGGGTTCTTCTCCTAAGGAATTGCTGGGTGGGGTGCAGCGTGAATTCGCGGGTCACCAAACCAGGTTTCAGTCTGAGGCGGAAGAGTACATCCACGCGTTGCGGGCCAACCTGAGCTCCACGGCCCGCTTGCTGCAGGAAATGATGGCCAACGTCGATGTCCGTGGCTCGAATCACCAAACAGATCTGGGGCAGGAAATCGAAAATCTACGCTCGCTGCAGCAATTGGAAGACCTGGCCCAGCTGAAGCTGGAGCTCGGCAGCATTTCAAACCGGATGAGCCAGAGCTTGGAGGATCTGCGGCGTGAACACCAGATGATGGTGGCCCAGATGCGCGACGAACTGCAGGCGCTTCACCGGGAGCTGGCCAATCGCAAGATGCCGTCCGCTCCGACGGCGCCGCAGCCGGTCAGCCAGACGCCGGCCTCGACCAGCCCGACCTACAATGGCCCTCCGGCGCGAGTTTCCGCTCCTCCGGTTCCGGTTGTGCCCAACCCGGCGGCGCCGGTTCCAGTGGCTCCCGTAGCGGCCTCGGAGGCGGCGCCGTTGTCGCCTGCTTCCGCAGAGGCGCCGGTGGCCATCGCTCCCGCCGAGCCCAGTGATCCGCGAACCAATCCGGCACCGGCCAACCCCGAGCGGGCGGAGCAATCACCCCGGCTGGTGACGCCCCCGGCGGCGCCGCCCGAGGTGACCGGGGGGGCGCACTACCCGATTCCCCGGATGCCCGATTACATTCTCGACTCCCCCGGAGCCGAGTTGGCCGCGCTGAACACCGCCATCGCGCCGCCCACGCCAGCGGCAGCGCCCCAGGAACAGATCGGAATGCGCCGCCGCGATCTGGAGACGATGATCCGGATGAAGGTCGAATCGACCGAGACGTTCTGCCTGATGATTGTCTGGTTGCGCAACCTGCCGTCGCTGTTCAACAAGCATCAGCCGGATGTGGTGCTCGAGTCGATGAACTCGGCCGCGCGGCGGCTGGGCAAGACACTGGTGGGCAATCCGCTGTGGTCCAAGTGGGAAGACGACAGCTTTGTGGTCTTCGTCTCGCAGCCCAAGGCCAGCGCCCAGAAGTCGTCCAAGGAGATCGCCGAGAAGTTGAACGCGGTCTACACGGTCGATTCCAGCGATGGTCCCGTTGAAGTAGGGCTGCGGGTGGCCGTGGGCGTCGTCGACCGCACCAAGGACGAAACCGCCGACCATCTGCTGGGCCGGGCGCAGCAGCTGATCAAGAACCTCCGGGCGATGCCTTAGACAAGCGCGCCAACGCGTTGGGAGATGGCGGCGGCCCGGGCTTCGGCTGGTCCGCCGCCATTTGCTTTCAGCGGTCTGATACGATCACCTCCACATGGCGGACAAGATCTACGATGTGGTGATTGTGGGCTCCGGCGCGGCCGGAGGCACGCTGGCGGCCCACTTGGCGCGATCAGGCGCTGATGTCTGTGTGGTGGAAGGCGGGCCGAAGGTGAACACACGCACCGACTTCAACACCCACGCCCTGCCCCACGAGTTTCCCAACCGGCACATCCCCACGATGAAGCCCGGCAAGCCTGGATTTGACGGCGAACGCTCGCGAGGGCTGGGCGGCAAGACCATGCTGTGGAACGCCGTCGCCTGGCGCTACTCGCAGCGCGATTTCAAGGGCCGCTCGCATGATGGCGCCGGTGAAGATTGGCCGCTGGCCTATGCCGACATGGCGCCCTGGTACGACAAGATTGAGCGCGAAGTGGGCGTCTGCGGCAACCTGGATGGTCTGGAAGATCTGCCGGATGGCGTGTTTCTGCCGCCGGTCCCGATGAAGTGTAGCGACCTGATCGTCAAACGCGGTGCGGCCAAGCTGGGCGTCAAGGTGATCCATGTGCGCAAATCGACGCTCACCCAGGCTCGTGGACCGCGCCCGTCCTGCCACTTCTGCGGCAACTGCATGGCGGGCTGTGACGTGGTGGCCAAGTACAACAGCTATGACGTCCACATGGTGCCCGCGCTCCGCACCGGTAAGCTGACGCTGCAACCGGATTCGGTGGTGCGGGAAGTAATGGTGGATGCCAACAACCGAGCCACGGGGGTCCGGTATCTCAACCGCGTCACCAAAGCGGAAGGCGAAGTGAAGGGCAAAACGGTGATCATCGCCGCCGCCTGCGTGCAGAGCATCGCCCTGCTGATGATGTCGAAATCGCCGCGCTACCCCACGGGCCTCGCGAACTCGTCCGGGCATCTGGGTAAGGACTTTATCCCGCACTTTACCGGCGGCGTGCAGTGCTTCCTGAAGGACTTGATCGGCAAGCCTGCTACCAACGACGAAGGCTTCCTCGACCACGCCTACGTGCCCAGCTTCATGCACAACCGCAAGCGCGACTACGCCCGCAGCTTCGGCATCCAGTTCAACTACCAGAACCGGCGGGCCACTGGTTGGGCGCGCGATGTCGCGGGCTTCGGAGCCTCTTACAAGGAAGCGGTGAAGGCGCGCTTCCCGGCATTTCTCACGTTTGCTCCTTATGGCGAAATGCTGCCCCACGCGGGCACTTATGTCGAGCTGGATTACGAGAAGAAGGACCAGTTCGGGCTGCCGCTGGCCAAGCGCGTGCTCGGTTGGAGCGACCACGACATGACGCTGTTCCGCGAGATGACGCGCTGGTCCAAAGAGATCCTGGAAGCTGCCGGGGCGGAGATCTTCGCGGTGGGCGAGAAGCCGCAAACCAATCACGAGCTCGGCGGCGCGCGCATGGGCAGTGACCCCAAGCGCAGCGTCGTCAACGCCTACTGTCAGACGCACGATGTCCCGAATCTGTTCGTGGTTGACGGCAGCGTCTTCCCGTCAGCGAGCGAAAAGAACCCCACCCACACCATCATGGCGTTGGCCGCCCGCACCGCCGGCCATATCGCGCAGCGCGCCAAGCGAGGAGAACTCTAACATGCCTTCACATCAGCCCCTGGACGCCACGCAAGACCGGCGCGAGAGCCTGAAAATCATCGGCGCCATCAGCACCACCTGCGCCTTCCCGTTCTCGGCGGGCGAGCTCTACGGCCAGCACGAACATCCGGCCGCCGCCGCCCAAGCCGCCCTGCCCAGGCCCAGCTTTTTCACCGCCGCCGAGATGGCCCAGATCACCCGCATCGCAGACCTGATCATCCCCGCCACTGACACCCCCGGAGCCCTGGCCGCTGGAGTGCCCGCCTACGTCGACTACGTTTGTCAGCGCAATGAGGCGCTCGCGAAAACCGTCCGGGAAGGCCTGGCGGCGCTGAAGGCCCCCGCCGACGTGCCCACGCTCGAGCGCTTGCAGGCAGCGGGGTCGCCGTTCTTCAAGGCCATGAAGAACTTGACCGCAGACGGCTACTACACCTCCAAGATGGGGCTGCTGGATGAACTGGGTTACAAGGGCAATCAGGTGTTGGCCGAATTTCCCAGCTGCACGATTCCGGAGCATTGATCGGGCAATCGCAGCCGGACCTGTGGATGTTGCGGGGACTCGGGCGGCCTTCGCGCAGCCATCAGTCGGAAAGCGCTCCATCTGTTAACGTGAGGAGAGAGCCTGCTTTTTGCCTGAAATCAGCCGTTTCTTCGGTATTGTTGTGCAGATGCAATACGGGATCACGATCCGTAGCATTTTCACGTCCGGTATGCTGGGCAAAAGGCATTGATCGCGATTGAAACGCTGACTCTTTTGCGCGGCAGTCTTTCCCCTCGCACTCTGGCGCTGGTCACCGAATGGGCCACTTTGCATCGGGCCGAATTGTTGGAAGACTGGATGCTGGCACGGGAAGAGGAACAACTCAAGCCGATTGAGCCGCTGGAGTAACTTCTATGTTGAAAGATATCGTTTCGGCAAGTGCATTGGAGGGTTACCGCCTCAGTATCCGCTATGAGGACGGTGTGGAAGGCCTCATCGATCTGGGAGCCATCGTCAGCTTCCGGGGCGTCTTTGCCCCGCTCCAAGATCCGGCTTACTTTTCGCAGGTGAGGGTTGAACCCGAGTTGGGTACGGTCTCGTGGCCCAATGGCGCGGACCTCGATCCCGATGTTCTCTACGGACGGCTGGTTCCGGGCAGCGACGACCGTGTCTCCTGCTGAAGTCTCGGCAAGCTGGCCGATTGCTTGAGTCTTGACGAGATCAGGGCCGATGAATACCGTTACCGGCAAAGGTGGCCGGCGGCAGGAACGGTTGAGGCGGTTGAGGAGATGGTCGAACCCCTTCCATGGCGTTAGCTCTGCGCATCACACGGAATGACAACTTGTCGGGTGGCCGGGTGGGCGGGTCAATGGGACAGGTCAATGGGACACGGCCTGGTGTGGCGTAGGGCGGAATAAATTCCGCCTGCAGTCGGAAGTCTGCGCCACCAATCACGCGCCTGGACTCCATCTTCAGGCCCGGACAAAAGAAAACGCCCTGACCCGAAGGCCAGGGCGTCATCGAAATCACGGCGAGCCAGTTTAGAACTGGTTCCAGAGGTACTGGTTGTAGACTTCGTGGTGGAACTGGACTTCCGGAGCCTTGACGAAGGTACCCAGCAGGCGGGCGCAGCGGTCGGCTGAGCCTTGCTTCAGGTCGACGTAGCGGCCCTTCACTTCGGCACCGAACAGGTCGGTGGTCCAGGCGGCGGCGTTGAAGTTCTCGATGGCGGTGTAGACGTTGTCCGGGAGGTAACGCTCCGCCTGACGGATGTTGTCGGTGGGCAGGTGGCCGTCGAGGCCGGTCTTGAACACCGAGTAGAGCACCATGTAGGGGTTGGCATCGGGACCGACCGAGCGGACTTCGACGCGCGAGCTCTTCTCGTTGCCGATCGGGATGCGGACCATCGAACCACGGTCAACGGCCGAGGCCTTGATCTGGTTCGGCGCTTCAAAGTGCGGGTCCAGACGGCGGTAGGCGTTGACGCTGGCGTTCAAGGCCAGGCAGATGTCGTTGCCGTGGTTCAGGATGCGATCCACGAACTCCCAGGCCATCTTGCTGATCTTTTCTTCGCCGGCCGGATCCCAGAACAGGTTCTTCTTGCCTTCCGAGATCGACACGTTGGTGTGCATGCCGTTGCCGTTGACGCCCACCACGGGCTTGGGCAGGAAGCTGGCGGTCAAGCCCATCTTGCGGGCCACCTGACGGCAGATCAGCTTGTAGAGCTGGATCTGGTCGGCCGCCGCCACCACTTCGCCGTAGCCGTAGTTGATTTCAAACTGCGACGGAGCCACTTCCGGGTGATCCTTTTCGTTCTGGAAGCCCATCGCGCGCTGCACTTCGGCGGCGGTGTCGATGAAAGTCCGGAGCGGGTCGCCGGGCAGCGAGTGGTAGTAGCCGCCGGTGTTGACGTACTCGAACTTGCCGGTCTCGTGGTAGCTGCGTTCGGACTCTTCACCCTTGAACAGGAAGCCTTCGATTTCGTTGGCCGCGTTCAGGGTGTAGCCCTTCTCGGAGAACATCTTGTTCGAGAAGGTCTTCAGCACGCCGCGGATGTCGCCCACGTAGGCCGAGCCGTCCTTGTCGATCACTTCGCCGAACACCATCACCTTGCCGGTGCCGAAAATGTCGGCGGGGCCCCAGTAGAACGCGCTCCAGTCCATGCCCAGGCGGAGATCGCTCTCGCGCTGCGCGGTAAAGCCGCGGATGGAAGAACCGTCGAACGTCAGGTTGTCATAGCTGTTGATCAGGAACTTCTTGTCGTAGTCGAGCATGTGCAGGCGGCCTTCCAGGTCGCTGAACATGACGGTGACGGCCTTGATCCGCTTTTCGTCGGTCAGGTACTTGATCCGTTCTTCGCGGATGGTGTCGATGGAAACGCGGTTCTTCCGCTGTTCCTTCGCATGCAGGTTCAATTCTTCCAGCTCGTCGTATGAGAGCGCCAAGAAGTTGCGCAGGTCGTTAGACATCGATCTCCTCTTTACTACAGAAATTTTCGGGGGGCTTCGTTGTTCCGCAAAGCCGGCGCGGGGATGATTGACGGCTCAGCGGCGCCAGGCGGTGCGGAACGGGGAACCGCCGGCAAAATTAGCACCAATGAGCAATCTCACCGCAATGTGTTGATTATAAGCCAACTGTTGCCGGACATTGGCGGGGAATTCTTCAGTCGTACATCAGAAAAATTAATCGGGCCAATCAAGTACCGCGACGCGGCGGCACTTGTACCGGCTTGCTTGGCCGCTCTAGCGGCCCAGGTTCATCTTGAAGTTGTCGAAGAAAAACACAATGCCCAACGCCAAAGTGTCCTGGTTTTTGACCACGCTGGTCTGGGAGCCCTTCTCGAAAACGGCCCGGTCGGACCAATCGCGGCGGTACTCCAGGCGGGTCAGGAAGTTCTCATGCGGCTTGTACTCGCCCGTCAGGGTGAACTCTTTCAAGCTCTGCGGCGTGCCGGTGATGAAGCCGTCGTAGTCCTTGTAGAGTTCCGCGCGCGGGGAGATCGCGAACTTGGGCGTCAACTGAAACTTCGCCGCCGAACCGATCGCAAACCACTGATTGCTGCCTTTTCCGACGGCCATCTTGTCCACGCCATAGTCGATATTGAGGTAGGCGCTGACCTTGCTGGTATTGACGGCGAACACGGTGTCGTAGAAATGACGGAAACCGTCGTTGGTATCCTTCTTTTCGGGGCCGACATAGTAGTTGTTGCCCCAGGTGAACTTGCCGCCACCGGCGGTGTAGAGGCTGGTGAGGCCCACCGTTTTGCCGGTGTTGGAGTCCTCCACATTGTTCCAGCCGTTCACCAGCTGGGCTCCCAGCACCAGGCTTTTGCCGACGGGCACCGTCGAGCGGAACCCGAAGTGGTAGTACGGGCCGTTGGCGTACATCAGGGCGCGGGAATAGTTCCAGCCCAGGTGTGTTTCGGTCAATTCGGCGCCGGCGCTGGTGTAGAAT
Organism: Acidobacteriota bacterium; assembly: GCA_026394055.1. Taxonomy (GTDB): domain Bacteria; phylum Acidobacteriota; class Terriglobia; order Bryobacterales; family Bryobacteraceae; genus JAPKYZ01. Next base: position 11,640 of record JAPKYZ010000049.1, on the reverse strand, counting down.
TTGCCGAAGTCCACTTGGACGCCTTTCCAGGAGGCCGGTTTAAAGGAAACGTAGGCCTGCGGCAGGTACTTCATGTTGTCAAAGCCATTGGCGGCGTCCTGGAAATTGAAAAGATCCCAGGCTCGTCCAATGCCCAAATCGACGCGGAAGCCAATCGGGTCGGCGTCGTGTGCGATGGCCAGGCGGGCCATATTGAGGCTAAATCCATTGGTCCGAATATCGTAGTTGCGGAACGCCAGCACGCGGCTGGCGGGGTCGTTTTGGGTGTAGTTGGCGTAGCCATCCACCAAACCGCTGATATTCAGGCCATATCCCGGCGCCGAGGCCGGAGCGGCGGCCGGCGTTGCTTGGCCGGTCACTGAGGGGGCCATCGTGAGCCCAACACCCAGCACGCCCAACAGAACTACATTTTGCTTCATCCAGTACTCCTTCAAATTGATCCGTTACATTTTTTGTAGACACTGTTAACGGACAGCATCCACGCTTAAAACCTGAAAGGAGTCTATTTGAATCGCATCAGTCTGGCTAATAGAATATTTCGATCTCTTAAATAAAAATGTTTCGCTTTGCTACAATGCCCACCTTAGAGGAAGATAATGGACTACCGAGCGCCCTCGTCGCCGCCGAACCCTGGCCCCCGTCCTTGGCCATTCCCAACACCCGGAGAACTATGAAACGACTTGGATCTCTCATTACACTGGCGGCGCTTTCATCCCTGGCTCTTTGGGCCCAAGCGCCGGCCGCACCGCCTGACCCGATCAAGGACCTGCAAGCGAAGGTTGCGGCTGCCCAGTCAGCCGGAGACAACGCCTGGATGCTGGTCTCTTGCGCCCTAGTGCTGATGATGACCGGCCCGGGATTGGCCCTTTTCTACGGCTGCCTGGTCCGCAAGAAAAATGTCCTGGCGACGATGATGCAAAGCTTCACGCTGATGGCACTGGCCACGGTTTTGTGGGCCATCATCGGCTACAGTCTTTCGTTTGGCGAAGGCAGCGCGTTTATCGGTGACCTGCGGTATCTGATGCTGGAAGGCGTGGGCGGCGACCCCATGCCCGACTATGCGGCGACGATTCCGCACCAGACGTGGATGCTGTTCCAGATGATGTTTGCCATCATCACGCCGGCGCTGATCACGGGCGCCTTTGCGGAACGCATGAAGTTCGGGGCGATGTGCTTGTTTATGACGCTGTGGTCGTTTCTGGTGTACTACCCGATGGCGCACATGGTGTGGGGCAAGGGTGGATTGCTGAACGCCTTCCTGGGCGGCTCCATTCCCTGCTTCGACTTTGCGGGCGGCACGGTGGTGCACATCACCTCCGGCGTTTCGGCCCTGGTTTGCGCGCTCTATTTGGGCAAGCGCAAGGGCTACGGCACGGAGCCGATGAAGCCGCACTCGCTGGTGCTCAGCTTTATTGGCGCCTGCTTGTTGTGGGTGGGCTGGTTCGGCTTTAACGCCGGTAGCGCACTGGCGGCGAACGCCCTCGCGTCCAGCGCCTTCACGGCGACTCACTTTGCCGCGGCGACGGCCGCCATCGGCTGGGTGCTGATGGAATGGCTGCACTCCAAGCCCAGCGTGCTGGGGGGCATTTCGGGCGCGGTGGCGGGTCTGGTGGTGATCACCCCGGCCTCAGGTTTTGTGAAGCCGGGCCCGGCACTGATCATGGGCTTTGTCGGCGGCATCGTTTGCTACTTCATGGTGGTGAAGGTGAAGAACATGTTCAACTATGACGACTCGCTGGACGCCTTTGGTGTCCACGGTGCGGGCGGAACGTTGGGCGCCATCCTGACCGGTGTGTTCGCCACCAAGGCCGTGAACAGCGCCATTGCTGACGGCAAGGGCGGCCTGATTGACGGCAACGGCGGCCAGATCGTGAATCAGCTGATCGGTGTCGCAATTGCCTGGGGTATCGCGATTGTCGGCACGCTGATCATTCTGAAGATCTGCGATATCGTTTGTGGCGGGGTTCGGGCCACGCCGGAGCAGGAGACCATTGGTCTCGACGTCAGCCAGCATGGCGAAGAAGGCTACAACTTCGACGCGTAAGGAACCGGCAGAGAAGGAACTCACGAGGCCAACATCCATATGAAGAAGATTGAAGCGATTATCCAACCATTCAAACTGGAAGACGTCAAGGCGGCCCTGAAGAAGGCGGGCGTCGACGGACTGACCATCAGCGAAGTCCGGGGCCATGGCCGCGAGAAGGGCCACACCGAGATCTACCGCGGCCAGGAGTACGAGGTGCAGGAGATTCCGCGCCTCAAGCTGGAACTCGTTGTTCCGGCGGCCCAGGTGGACGAAGTGGTGGCGGCGATCATCGAAGGCGCCCGGACGGGCAAGATCGGTGATGGCAAGATCTTCGTCAGCGAAGTCAGCCAGGCGATCCGTATCCGCAATGGCGACGCTGGCGAAGCGGCGCTCTAGCCGCCCCTCGCCCCTGCTGGTTCACAACCGGGAGTGCTAACTTGAAGTTGTGATCGAAAGCATCGTTGGGCTGGCCATCGTTGACGACGGCGGCCAGCCTCGATATCTCCGCACCTCGACGTTTTCCGAGACCGCCCACCATCCCACCAGCCTTTGGCTTTCCGTGGCCAGGACCGAAGCGATCCATCCCATCCTGCAGCGCGACCGCCGCTTTAGCCTCGCCATCTTGCATACCGGCCAAACCGGCGAACCCCAGTTCTACCGCCAGCATGACCGGCACTACGTCCACGGGGCGCTGTCCTCCACAGCCTGTCAGGTGATCCAGCAAATCGAGCTCGACACCCATACCGTCTTCATCGGCGAAATGATCGAAGGCCACGTGACGCCCTCCAAGCAGCGCAACCTGTTGAACACTGACCGCTCATGAAACCCCGTTTAACCGCACAGATCTGGGACACCGGCCTGCAATGCGTGTGCAGCATCGTGGCCGCACAGGCGGACCACGGCATTGAGCTGTGGGGCTGCTCCAACTTCGCGCCCGTGTCGGAAGATCCGCCGCGGGTGGGCGTCAACCCCAACGTGGTCTACCCGATCGATGAGGCGATCCTGAAATCGCGGCGCTTCTCGATCAGCATCATGCCGGCCTCGCGCCTGGAGGACATGAAGCGGATGTTCGCCATCCGGCGCCGCGACCCCGACAAGGCGGCGGCCGTGGGGTTGACGATGGGCCACCGCGACGGCATCCCGTATGTCGAAGATGCCCTCCGGGTCGTCTTTTGTGAGGTTGAGACCACCGCCGAGACCGGCGACCACCGGCTGATCATTGGCCGCGTGATCGAGAACCGGCCCAATCCGGCGAGGCAGGGCGAACTGCCGGTGTTCTACAAGGACGCCATCCGCGGCACCGGCTTGGCCAAGCGCTTGTCCTACATGGTGCGCAACTTCCTGCTGCAGACAGGATTGATGGACGCCATCCAGGCGCGCCGGGGACGCTCGCCACGGGTCCCCGATCTGCGCAAAGAGACCTATCGCGGGGGCGGCTATGAACCGCCCCACATGGCGGAAGTGCTCCGCCCGGGCGCCGCTGATCTGAGCCGCGTGATCCATCCGCCGAAGGCCCCGGCAGTGCTCCGGCAATCGATCGGCTTGTGCGTCATCGGCACCCGCTGGGGCTTGACCCATGCCGAACTGGTGCGCAAGTATTTGCCGCAAGTAAAGCTCTCGATCTGCGGCCAGGACCCGAAGCGGACGGCCCGGATCGCGCGCCAGTTGGGGGCGCAACATGCCTTCACTTCGATTGCCGAGGCGGCGGCTCATGCGGATGTCCAGGGCTGTTTGATTGCCCTGCCGCACCACCTCCATCGTTCGGCGACCGAGGAAGTGTTGCGGCACGGCAAGCACGTGCTGGTGGAAAAGCCCATCGCCACCACGCTTGCGGATGCGGACGCGATGATGGCGGCTGCTCGCCAGTCCCAGCGCATCTTGATGGTGGCCGAGAATATGCATTTCCGTGCTGATGTGGCAGCGGCGGTGCGGCGGATCAGCGCCGGGGATATTGGCGAGCCCGTCTATTCGATGACGCACGTGTCGGCGCCGCGCGCTCCGGAATCCTGGCATGGTGATGCGGCACTCGCCGGTGGCGGACCGTGGATGGATTACGGGGTCCACCAAGTGCGCGCGATCCGGCTGCTGATGGGCGAACCGGACCGCATCATGGCCACGCGCGGCATGCAGATGCACGTCAAGATGACGGCCGAGGATAGCTTGCAGGTGTTGATGGCCAGCCGCTATGGCTGGCAGTCTCACTTCTACGTCAGCTGGCTTTCCGGGCGCGGAACGCTGCCTGAGATCACCATTTGTGGTGACCGGGGCCACCTGCAGATCTACGCCGAGCAGCCCTACTTCGACTTCTTCCCCAACGCCCCGACGCCGATCACGGAGCTGATCGACATGGTGCGGCCTTACAGCTTGCAGGCCAAACTCCGGCACCCCGATCAGCAGCGCATACGCATTCCGGTGCCGCCCGCGGATGCTTACCTGGCCGAGATCACGGAGTTCCTGGCGGCGATCACCGAAGGTCGCGCGCCCGTCACGCCGATGGCTGATGGGCGGCGGGATCTGGAGATCGTGCTGCGTGGCTATGACGCGATGAAATCAGGCCAGTGGGAAGAGATCGCGCCGCCCACGACGGACTAGGGCCACAAGTCCGGAACATCTCAAGCCTCCCGCCAAGCCGCAAAGAGCGGCCTTGATACCTTACGGCTTGGCGGGAGATTTGCTTCGCCGTTTGTCGTGGACTTGGAGTCAGGACACAAGGTGTTGGTAGGATCGAAGCTTGCCTCTGCCTTCGCTGCTCCCAACTGGCCTTCCGCGCCGCACTTTTTTGACCTTACCCGCTGCCCTGTCCGCGGCACCGCTGGTGGATGTCGCGGCGGTGGACCGGAAGCGGATTCTAACTGCGGCGGACCGGTATCTGCGCGAGAAGCCCGTTACGATTACCGCCTCCTCCAGCCCGCGCAGTGCGGGTGGCAAGCACGACTTCTTTAGCGAAGGTGACTACTGGTGGCCGGACCCCAAGGACCCCGCCGCGCCCTACATCCAGCGCGACGGCATGACCAACCCGGCCAACTTTGTAGCGCACCGTCAGGCGATGATCCGCCTATCGCTACACGTTCCGGCACTGACGGCCGCTTTCAAGATCACCGGCAAGAAGTCCTACGCTGACCACGCCGCGCGGCACTTGCGGGCTTGGTTTCAAGACGAGGCGACGCGGATGTCGCCGCATCTGCTCTATGCCCAGGCGATCCAGGGACGGTTCACCGGCCGCGGCATCGGCATCATCGACACGCTGCACCTGGTGGAAGTGGCTCGGGCGGCGAGCCTGCTGCCTGGCGTTGATGTGCGGCCGTGGTTTGCGCAGTATCTCGAATGGATGACCACCCACCCCTATGGCCATGCCGAACGCGATGCCAAGAACAACCACGGCACGTGCTGGACGATGCAGGTGGCCGAGTTTGCTCGCTACACCGGCAATTCGAAGCTGATGGCTCTGTGCCGGGAGCGGTTCAAGACCCTGCATGTACCCGGCCAGATCGCCGCCGATGGTAGCTTCCCATTGGAGCTGGCGCGGACCAAGCCCTATGGCTATTCGTTGTTCAACCTGGACGCGATGGCGGGCATCTGCCGGATTCTCGCGACCCCGGACGACAATCTGTGGCAGTTTGAGCTGCCCGATGGGCGTGGCATGCGGCGGGCGATGGCCTACATGGCGCCCTACATCGTCAACAAGAAGAGCTGGCCCAAGCCGCCGGATGTGATGTTTGACGATCAGTGGCCGGTGCGGCATCCCAGTCTGCTGTTCGCCGGTCTGGCGTTCAATCACCCCGCCTACATTGCAATTTGGCGTAGACTAAATCCGGATCCGGCCGTGGATGAGACGCTGCGCAACTACCCTGTGCGGCAGCCAGTCCTTTGGGTCTAGAAGTTTTGGGGGGCATCTCGATGAGTGAGAATATTTCGCGGCGTTACTTCTTCTATGGTTCGCTGCTGACGGCCGCGGTTCCGGCGGCGGGCTACGGCAGTGAGCCGTCGCTGAAGGCGCTGGGCTATAAGCCGTATTGGAACAAGCTGAACATGGCCGCGATTGGTGTCGGTGGCCAGGGCGGCGTCATCCTGAATCAGGCGGCGCAGACCGAAAACATCGTCGCCCTGTGCGACGTCGATGTGGACCGTGGCGCGCAGAACATGAAGAAGTTCTCGAAGCTGCCCGTCTACAAGGATTACCGGGCCCTGCTCGACAAAGAAGGCAAGAACTTCGATGCCGTCACCATCGCCATCCCGGACTTTATGCACGCCACGGTGGCCTTGGCCTGCATGCAACGCGGCAAGCACGTGTACCTCGAAAAACCGCTCACTCGGACGGTCTGGGAAGCGCGTCTGCTGGCCGAAGCCGCGGTGAAGTACAAGGTGGCGACGCAGATGGGCAACCAGGGCTATTCGCACGAATCGCACCGGGTGGCGGCGGAGATCCTGTGGTCCGGCGAGATCGGCGACGTCCGCGAAGTACATTTTTCGACGACGCCCGGCACCCACCCCACGGGCCTGCAATCGCTGCCGCCGGAGGAATCCGTGCCGGAGACGCTCGACTGGCAGGCTTGGTTGGGCAACGCGCCGATGCGGCCCTACAGCAGCTACTACGTGCCCTACAACTGGCGCGGCTTCTACGACTTCGGCACCGGCCAGATCGGCAACTGGGCCACGCACACGGCGGGTCCGGTGCACCTTGCTTTGCAGCTGGGCGCGCCATCGAGTGTCGAGTGCGTTTCGCAGTTCAATTCGAGCAAGCTGACCTTCCCCGATCGCGCCACCATTCGCCTGGACTTCCCCGCCCGCGGCGCCATGCCGCCGGTGCAGGTCTTCTATCACGACTCGGCGCGCGCGACCGACCCGGATGTCTATCATGTGCCGGGTATGGAGAACGAAGTGATTCTGCCGCCGCCCAACAACCTCTCCGAGAAGGGCCGTCCGATGGGCCGCGGTGCAGGTCCCGGTGCGGGATTCGGCGGTCCGGGAGGACCTGGTGGTGCCGGGATGCCGGCTGGGGCGAAACCCGGTGGCGGCCAGCGTTTCGGTGCCGGTGGTCCGGGAGTGAAGGTGTTTGGTGGCGAACGGGGCGGTCCACAGAAGGGACTGCTGACCGGCAACGGAGCGGTGTTCATCGGCAGCAAGGGCATCATGGCGACGGTGGAGCGCGGCGAGGGCGTCTGGCTGTTGCCGTCGGCGCGTTGGGCGGAATACCGGCTGCCGCCGCAGCTGCTCAACCGGTCTCCGGGCCACATGGCGGACTTCATCCGTTCCTGTAAGGGTGGTGACCCATCCTGTTCTCACTTCGGCATTTCCGGCCCCTACGCGGAGTGGCTAGCGATGGCGGCGCTCGCGTTCCGGGTGCCGGGCAAGTTGAACTGGGACAGCCAGAACCTGCGGTTCACCAATAGTGCGGAAGCTAGCAGGCTGCGGAAAAAGGGTTCTGCAGGACCACTCCCTCACGGTCGTGGCTCTGTAAGCTGTTGCAAATACGCGTGCGCAGTAACTGAGCCGCGCGCGTCAGCAAGCGGTCTCCGGCCTTTTTCCGCAACCTGCTAGGGCGCGAAAGGCGGCGGCGGTCTTGGTCCTGCGTACCGGGCGTCTTTGGCTGCTGCTGATGCTCTGGCCGGTGCTCGCCCGGGCGCAGAGTTCGCTGCTCGACCGGGCGTCGGCGGCGGTTCGAACCGGACATTACCGGGACGGGTACGTGTTGGCCGAACAGGCCGCCGCTGAGTTTGAGCGGGCCTCCGATTGGCGCCAAGCCAGCAAGGCCCGCAACATGATGGGCAACGCGCTGTTCTACGAAGCGCGTTACGCCGAGGCTCGGCGATGGTACGAGCTTTCGCTGAAGCTGGCGCGGCAAGCCGGCGACCAGGAAGCCGAAGTTCTGCGCTGGAACAACCTGGGCAATGTCGCCATGTTCCTGGGCCAGTACGGCGAGGCGGATCGCGCGTATCAGGAAGCCCAGCGGACAGCGAGCACCAAATGGCCGGAAGCGGCCATGACCACGACGGTGAACCACGCCACCCTGCTCCAGCGTCTGGGCAAGGATCGTGAGGCTCTCGATCTTTACTTGAAATTGCGCCCGCAAGCGGTTGGCCTGCCGTTGGTTTCGCAAGGCCAGCTAGCGGCCAATCTGGGTGCGCTCTACCGCCGCTTGGGTGACCCTTACCGTGCCCGCGAGCTTTACCATGCCGCGCTCCAACAATTCCAACAGGCGAAGTTCTCCGACGGCATCATCGGCACGCTGAAGAACATCGGCATCGCCGAGGCGGTGGAGTTTCAGGACTACCCGCAGGCGCGCCAGCTGTTCCAGCAGGCATTGAAGCAGGCCCAGCAGTCGGAAAACGGCCGGGAGCGGCTGGTGATCACGCTCTATCTGGCGGAAGTGGCGTTTCGCCAAGCTCACTGGCCGGAAGCGGAGCAGTTGTGGAAGACCGCGCTCGATCTTTCGGTCGCGCAGAAGGCACCGGAGCAGCAGTGGCGGGCGCTTTACGGCTTGGGCCGCGTGGCGGCACAGCAGGGCGGCGATTCGCAGCGCTACCTGCGCGAGGCCGTCCAGGTGATCGAGCAGTTGCGCGCCGACGTAGCCACTGGCAGCCGGACGGAGTTTCTGGCGGACAAGCGCGAGGTCTACGACAGCTACATCGCGGGCTTGTGGAAGGGCCCGCAAGAGGAGCTGTTCGGTTGGCTGGAACGCTCGCGCGCCCGCACACAGGCGGAGCGGCAGGCCGTGCCGCGGCTGGCTGAGCTCCAGACCCGGTTGCGTGATGGCGAACTGATGGCGATCTACTGGGTGAGCGGCCCCCGCGCGGCGCTGCTGTGGGTGAAGAAGGAGGCGGTGGGCGAGGTGGAGCTGCCCAATGCGCCACGGCCCCGGGAACCGTGGTTGTTTGATGCCGCCGCCTATCTGCCAGACGACCTGCGGCGCGGCGTCCGGCACGTGATCGTCGTTCCGGATGGTTGGCTGGCGACCGTGCCGTTTGTATTTCCCGGCATCGCGGTGAGCACGCTGCCGGCCGCGCGTCTGCTGCGGGATGCGACGGCGAATTCGCAAGACTCGCGGCGCCCCGCGATGGCTTTGGCGGCCGCGCAGAACCAGGACGGGCTGCCGCCACTGCCGGGAGCGGCGGCGGAGGTCAAGGTAGTGGAAGCCACGCTCTCCCTGCCCTGGCGGAGCCTCGCCGCCCGCACGGCGCCGGGCGAGCTCGGCAAGACGGCCCTGCTGCGCGAGCTGCCGGGGTTGCAGGTGCTGCATGTGGCGGCGCACGCCGTGGTCGACACGGAACGGCCGAACCGGTCGAGGCTGGTTCTCGCGGATAGCACGCTCTCGGCGGGCGAGTTTGAAAAGCTGGACCTGGGCGGGTTGGATCTGGTGACGCTCTCGGCTTGCCAGACGGCCCAAGGGCGGCTGGTGGCGGGAGATGGCGTGCAGAGCCTGACGGCGGCGTTTCTCCGTGCGGGCGCCCACAGTGTGGTGGCGTCATTGTGGCCGGTCAGCGATGCCGCGGCGCTCGAATTCATGCGGCAGTTCTACGCGGCCTTGGCCCACGGGCACGGCAAGGCGGAGGCCCTGCGGATCGCCCAGCAACGGCTGCGCGACTCCGGGGGAGCGCTGGCCGAGCCCCGGCATTGGGCGGCGTTTGTGCTCCATGGAGACGGACGAGGCGTGATCACGGGCTCACCCCGGCTGAGCCCGATGGCGCTGATGGCGGCGGGCGGAGTGATCTTGCTGCTCGCCGCTATTTGGTGGATTAAAGCCCGAGCTTGATGGTGAACGGGGCCAAGGACGTCACTGTCCCGGTGCTTTCGGTACCGACCAAACCCAATAGCTTCACACCGACGGGCGTTGTCACCCGCATTGCCGGCAGTCCGACGAGGCCTGGAAACAGGGACCGGACTTCATAAACGGCTCGGCCGCCTGCGGGAATATCCACCGTGACAGGGGGGCCCTCCGTGGCAAAGCCCGTGACGCAGGTGATCCGCACGGAGGCGGGTGCGGTCTGTTGGTTCTGCAGGGCGATGGCTGGGACTTGGGCCGGGGTGATGGGCAGGCCCCAGATCATCAGCGCGTCCCGAACGGTGTCGCCGAGAAACAGCGGGACGGACTTGGCCGCTGCGCTGGTGCCGCCGGTGTCGACGCGCGTGCCGCGGAAGTAGGAGTAATACGTCACCTGCTCGCCGGCTTTGGTTTTCAGCTTGATCTGCGCGCCATCCAGCTTGAAGCTGGTTTCGGGCGTGATGTCGATCCGCTGGGCGTCGACGAAGGTGGTGGCGAATTTGACGGTGTCGTTCATCTTCACGGTGGTCTTGTTATCAAAGCCCAAGCCCAAAATCGAGAACGGCTGCCCCGCCAGGATCTTGCCGCCGCCGGGCACGACATTGGTGATGGAGGCGGTGCCGCCCACGGTGACGCTGCCGCCCTTGATTTCAGGCGTGTAGGGCAGGCCCAGCAGATTGCGCCAAGCTGCCGGGTTGAGCACGGCATTCACTGAGGCCACCGCGCCGATGGGAGCGTCGGGGCGGATGGCCACGGCGATGGTGACGATGGGGTAATCGAGCGTCGCCCCCAGCGTGCCCCGGATGGACCGTAAATCGAGCGTCACCTTCCCGTTGACGTAGGTGGCCACACCATAGGCTGAGCCATCGGAGGAGTGGACGGCGATGCCGCGAACGCCATCGAAGATGTCGCTGCCGAAGTCCATCGACGCAAACCCCGTGACGATCGGCTTGGGATCGGTGACGATCAAGCGTATCTGCGCCACTCCGCCGGGGGGCGCCGTCTCATAACTTACCTTCAGCGACAGCAAACCCGGGGTGGCCGCTGAAACCACGGCTGTACCCAAAACCAATGTTGACCAAAAGTGCATAACAACCTTACAACCTTTACTTATCTATTCTTCTAAATGAGACATCCGCCGAGACCGCCAGCTGCTTGCCCTCCGGACCCTGCGCCGTCACCCGTACCATTAGCGTCTGCCGGGGCCGCATTAAGTCACGCAAGGCTTGCGCGTCCCACTGGGGCCTGGTTGTCTGCTGTTTTACTAACTCCGCACCATCCACCGCCAGCACCGCCACCTGATAACGGGCCGCTCCGGCGACCGGCTTCCAGATGATCTCGCGCGGGCCTTCCGCCAGATCCCCGGAGGGCGTCAGCAACTCAACGCTTGCGCTCCGCAAAGTGGAGGAGCTCTCCTCCATCGCCACTTGCGGCAGGCCGCCACGATTGAACTGCCATCCGAGGCCGGCCATCATCAACGCCACGCCCGCCAGCGCCCAAACCGGCGCCGGCATCATCCACCAACTGCGGCGCGGCTTGGCCGGGGGTGCGACTGCGGGCCGCAATCGCTGGGCGATCCAGTCGACATCAGCCGCCTCTTCCGGGCGGACCTCCGCTTGGGCGAACTGCCTGAACAGGCTGAGCTCTGCCGCACAGGCCGGGCATTCGGCGCAGTGTTTCCTGATGCGTTCCAGCTCCGGTGCGGTCAGCGAGTCTTCGTCGTAGGCCGTCAATTGCTCAATCGAAGGACAGTCCGGCCCGGACTGTAAGGACTGGCGCAGGGTCTCATCAATGCTCATTGAGCCCTCCATCGCCGGACCACTTCATGCAGCTTACGCCGGGCGCTGACAATGTA
>JAPKYZ010000062.1 GCA_026394055.1 Acidobacteriota bacterium | reverse complement strand
CGCAGGTCCATGGTACGTTTCTCCATCCACGGCATCCTTCCACGATGCCGCTCCTGGACCTCCCGCACATGCCTCTGCCCTGCGTTTGTTACCGATGTCTCCGGATCATTCTGTCACCCATGTCTCCGGTTTGGACCAGGGCACTCCGCTCCATGCTGTCGCGGCTCAGAGTGAGGCGATCGCTGGTGCCAACTTGATCCGGCGGCTACTTCGCGGGGGCGGCGATGGTGACCCAATGCTCGCCTGCGGGCAGCAGCAGCGCGACACTGCCATCGCGGCGGGCCAGTTGGGTGGGTTGGGCTTCCTTGCCGTCGATCCAGATGGCTCCCGGCTTCTGATCCAGCACGGCGATGGCCCGCGAACCCGCTTTGTAGATGAAGGCGATGCCGGAACCGTCGCCGATCACTACTTCTTCCACGCCCCGAATAGTGCCGTTGAAGTCGGTTAGTCGCAGCGGTGGCTTGCTATCCCGAGGTGTAATGGTGAACTTGCCTGCGGGTAGCCAGACCACGGAGTCGCTTTGATACGGCCAAGGTTTGCCGTTGACGTTCGCCGGGCCCTTCCAGGGAACACCACCGGGATACACGAAATCCACCGATGCCTGCGCCCCATCCCATCGATACTCGCGCGCCAACGCGTGGGCCTGCTCCAGTAGCGGAGCATCCGGACGCAAGATACTGCCTTCGAAGTAAAGCATCACCTCAGGGAACGCCTGTTGTGACGTGTTGACCAGTTGGAAGAACTCCGTTCCCGTCTGATGCAGAGTGGGGAACGAAATCGATGGGCGGGCGACCACATTGATGTCCACCGACATCATGTCAAATCTCGGAGCTACCGCCCGGTATAACTCCGCTGCGCGCGCATACCGCGACGGCCCCTCACCCCATAGAGAAGAGGGGTCTTGAATCTGAAAAAAGAACTCATACTTGGGCTGGAGCTTGAGTAGGCGGGCGGCGTCGGCTCCAATGAGGTCTTGCATCCTAGGGTCCAGTAGATCTTCCAGATAGCAGATGGTGATTGCGAAGCCCGTCTTCTGGGAGCGCACATCGGCCAGCACATCCAGCCATTCGGTATGGAGCCGGTACTGCAGATCGCGCCGGTACTGAAAAAAGTTTTGAAGTCCTCGTGGATTGGAGGCGTAATAGGATGCTGAGGTTGGATCAAAAAGCGCGGCGGGATCGAAGCCATACTGCGTTTTGAAGTCGCGGCGCATGTCATCGTTGAGCGGGGTTACTTCTGACAGGTCATCGAGACCCCGTGGCCCCTCGAAGTAGAGCTCGGCGAGGTTAACTCCATCCCAGTCGAATCGGCCCAGTAGGTCGCGCACCCGCCTTTCTACCTTGGCGCGGCACTCCGGGTTCACCAGATTCATGTTCTTGCGCCAGTAGATGGCCGCATCCTGGAGCAATGCATTTTTCTCACGGCATCCGGGGTTCTCGTCCCAGAATCGTTCGCTGACGTGGGGCAGTTCCAGCCAGGCGTGAGCCAGAATCCCATTGCGGTGACAGGCTTGAATCAAACGCGTTAGATACTCATCCCGGCTGGCATCGCGTTCGAAGAAGTACCAACTGGAAATGTGGAGCGAGGCGATGCCTTGTTCGCGCCAGCGGCGGGCCAGGTACTCTGGGTCGGTTCTGGAGCGGTAGGAGTAGTCGTAGAAGGAAAGAATCCGGCGGGACTTCAGACTGCCTTGAAATCCCAGCGAATAGAGGCTTTGCAGAAGATACGGGAAGCGCTCGTACCCGTTTGGGCCGGGGTCCGCCGCCACCCACAAGATCCCTCCCGTGCCTCGGCGCACGCCGGCCAACAGTGCGGTGTTCGACCAACGGTCCTGCACAAACACCGAAGCCCCGGCCGGGAGGCTGACCACCGGAACGGCCGCTGGATTTTCCCAGATGATCATGTTCCCGGCCGCCCGGCTATCCAACTCGCGAGACACCATGGCAGTTTGGCCGGAAGCCCGGAAGCCCAGGCCTTCGGCGGCAGGTGATACCCCTTCCAGAATCAGGAAGCGACCCGATTCGACGAACCTCACCCAATCGAAGGACTGCGTGGCTTGGCCGGCGCGGATGACTACCAGCGTGGCGTCCTCAACGCGCGCCACTTGCCGGTTTCCCACGGCCGAGAGGATCTTGGGCCATGCTCCATCCGGTCCCACGATGGCGAAATCTGCTGCCGTCAGCGGCGGACCCAGGATCAGCAACCCAAAGCCCAGAGCGCCTGCCTGCGTAAACCACTTCAGCATTCTCATGGCAGCACCAGCAGCCGCTCTCTTGCGGCCTCAACCACGTAGGGATCTTTGGTCTTGGCCGCCTCCATCAAGAACATCCGTGCGTCGGTCAACTTACCCGCCGCCAGCAGCGTCCGGCCCAGCTCATAAAGCGTGATCGCAAACCCGGCTCCCAGCGAGAGCCGATAGTAACGCTCGGCTTCGACAAACTCATTGCGTTCCTCCAGCGCGTTGGCCAGCTGGAGGTGGGCATAAAGGTTCGACGGATCCTTCGTGATCGCATCCCGCCATTGGGCGATGCGGCTGCCCAAGGCAGCGTCAACAACCGCGAATGCTTGCTGCGCGACGGCGGCTAAGTCGGCATCGGCGATGTCTCGAAGGCCGCGGAAAATGCGCCACGCCGCCACCTTGTTGGCGCGATCTGCCGATTCGTAATCCAGAAAAGCCAGCTCCAGTTGGCTGCGGTAGTCTTTCGCGTCCAGCTCCACTACCTTTTCAAACTGCCGCCGGCCGAGCTCGTTTTCGCCGATTCTTAGGTAGGTGTAGGCCAGGTCTTTGCGGATGTCGGTGCGCTCCGGCTGCAGGGGGATGGCCTTTTCGAAGTTCTCGACGGCGAGATCCAGATCTTCGTCGCGCAGGGCGGCGTAGGCGGCGTCGAGCAGCAGGTAGGCGGGGGAGCTGGTGTCGACGGTGGTTGACATGCGCCCCGCTGAACGGACTACGCGGGCCGGACGGGCTCCGGACATGTTCTCGCGCAGCCGGACCATTGGTTCGGGCATCGCGCCTCTTTGGGCGCTGACGGGTTGGATGGCCATCGCTACCAAAAGTAGGATGATCTTCACAAGCATACGTTTGCCTTCCGGGGAAGAGTTGGATCTCCTCCGCACAACCATCAGTCTAGCAGTTGCTCTGCCGGCCACCCTCCTCGGTCCAGCGTCCGGTGACACTGCGCAAGGTTCGATGAATCAATAAGTTAATAGCGTCAATGAGATGTCAGACAGTACCGGCGTACTAGTCGGGCTCAATTTTGGACGCCTGCCCAAAGGCCATTGGGTTCTCCCTAGTTGGCCGAACGCCACGGGGCCCCGGCTCCGGAGGCAATTCGAGGCTCCTAACCTGTGCTCCTAACCTGTGCTCCCATCCAGTGCTCCTATCCTGGCGTTCCGTGCCGATTAGCTAGATGGGTTGCGCATGCTACGCTCATAGAAGCGGGTGCCTCGGAGGTCTGCGCAGCCCCGGCTTTTTACTCTATGTACAACGCATACTTTGGCTTCCGGGAAAATCCCTTCAACCTGAGCCCGGACCCGGCCTTCCTCTATCGCAGTTCGCAGCACGAAGAAGCACTGGCCAATTTGATGTATGGCGTCCAAAGCCGCAAGGGCTTTATTGTGCTGACGGGCGAAGTCGGTACCGGCAAAACCACGTTGCTCGAATGCCTGCGCGATTACCTCGATGCGCAGGGCACGGAATTTGCGTTTGTCTTCAACTCCCGCATTACGCCCGCGCAGTTTTTCGAGATGATCGCTTACGACCTCGATCTACGTTGCGACCGTAAGTCGAAGACCGATGTCCTGTTCGCCCTCAACCAGCTGCTGATCCAGCAAGCCAACGAAGGCCGGACGACGGTGCTGATTGTCGATGAAGTGCACAACCTGGAATGGGATGTGCTGGAAGAAGTGCGGCTGCTGGGCAATCTCGAAAACCCCAAGATCGGTAAGTTGATCCAGGTGATCCTGTCGGGTCAGCCGGAGTTTGATGAGAAGCTCGATTCACCCAACCTGCGCCAGTTGAAGCAACGCATCGTGCTCCGCTGCCAGTTGAAGCCGTTCATTCTCGAAGATTCGCGCGACTACATCAACAGCCGCCTGGCCAAAGCCGGCATGCCCAACCAGACCGTGTTTGGCGACGAACTGATCGCCGAGATCCACAAGCGCACTCAGGGCATTCCGCGTTTGATCAACGCCGTGTGCGACAACCTGCTGCTGAACTGCTTCGCGCTGACCTTGCGCCGCGCGACGGTGGGCATGCTCGATGAGATCTGCCAGGACATGCGCCTGGAATGGAGCGACGGCGAAAAGAAGCCGGCACTGCCCACGCTGCTCGAAGTCAAGCGCGCGTAACCGAGCCCCGACCTGCAGGAGGGGCCTTTCCCATGGCGGCAGGATGCTGACTTGCGCAGATTCACCCCGAATTGACTTTGACGGCTACGAGACCTCGAAGCGCTCGGGAGGGCAGGCCCCTCCTGCGGGTCGGGGCTCGGTCTGAGCGCTCGCCCCGGCTTTATGCCTGTGGTCCTTCGCACCAGCGTTTGGTCACCCGGTGGCGGAACCAGAACAGGCCGGTCAGGCCTAGCTTCACCAGAAACGCGGGACCCTTGGGGACGAAGCGGATGGAATCGGTCAAGCGCGTGTATGGGCCCTCGGTGGTGAAGCGGTGCTCGTGGCGCCACTGCTTCATGGGACCCTCGACGATCTCATCGACAAACAGCCGGTTCTTCTCGTAGGCCGTGTGGCGGGCGTGCCAGGGGCCGGCCAGGGTGGTGACGATCAGCTCCACGCCGGCCTCCAATCCCGAGCCGCGCAGGCGCGTCACGCGGGGCATCATGATGGCGGGCGTCAACAGCTGAATGGCGTCGGCGCGCTCGTGGAACGCAAACACCTTTTCCACCGGGGCCAAGATAAGCGAACTGTATTCGAACTGTTCCATGTAGACTAATACTCTTCCGATGCTACTGCGCCTCAAAGGGATCGAAAAGCGCTTCGGGGGCCTCACGGCCCTGCGCAACGGCAACCTCACCGTCAATGCGGGTGAGGTGCATTTGTTGATGGGTGAGAATGGTGCGGGCAAATCGACGCTGATGAAGATCGTCGCCGGTCTGCTGCAACCTGATGGCGGGACGTTTGAGTGGAAGGGCCAGCCCGTGGCCTTCTCCCGTCCAGCCGACGCGGCGGCGCTGGGCATCGCCATGGTGCACCAGGAAAGCTTGCTAGCGCCCCATCTGTCGGTGGCTGAGAATATCTTCCTCGGCCGCGAGCAGAGCTTTTGGGTGAAGCGGCGCGAGGTGGTGGCGCGGGCGGCGAAGTTGATCGAGGAACATCGCTTCCCGCTCAACGCTGAATGGCGCGTCGACCGCTTAAGCCCCGCCGGCAAGCAACTGGTCGAGATCTGCCGTGCCATCTCGCAAGGCTCCAGCCTGCTGATCTTTGACGAGCCGACGTCGTCGCTCTCGGACGCGGAGACGGCCGAGGTCTTCAAGATCGTACGCACGCTGAAGGCCCGCGGCATGGGCGTCATCTACATCACGCACCGGCTGGACGAGCTCCGCAGCGTGGGCGATCAAGTGACGGTGCTGCGCGATGGCGCCACGGTGCACACTTCGCCGATGGCTGAACTCACCACCGATCAGTTGATCCGCCACATGGTGGGCCGCGAGCTGTCTGCGCTCTATGCGCGAACCCCGGTGGCGCCGGGCGAAGTGGTGTTGAGCATCGACCAACTCTGCGTCCCGCCACTGCTCAAGAAGATCAGCCTGAATGTCCGCGCCGGGGAGATTGTCGGCCTGGCGGGCCTGGTAGGCGCGGGCCGCACGGAGCTGTGCCGGGCCATCTTTGGCGTGGACCGTTGCGCCTCCGGCCGCATTCTGATCAACGGCAAGGAGCAGCGTTTGCGTTCCCCGCAGGACGCCGCCGCGGCGGGCATTGCGCTGATTCCGGAAGACCGGCAACGCACGGGCTTGGCCACCGCGCGCCCCATCGGCGAAAACACCAACCTGGCGAGTCTCGACAAAGTCAGCCGCTATGGGCTCGTCGATCAAGCGGCGGCGGACCGGGTGACCACCGACTTTATTGCGCGCTTGCGCATCCGCGCCGAATCGCCGCAGCAGCGCGCCGGGCGCTTGTCGGGCGGCAATCAGCAAAAGGTGGTGATCGCCAAGTGGCTGGCGCGCGGAGCCCGGGTATTCTTGTTTGATGAGCCGACGCGAGGGATCGACGTTGGCGCCAAGGCTGAGGTTTTTGAAGTGATGGATGAACTGGCGCGGCAGGGTGCCGCGATTTTGATGGTCAGCTCTGAGCTGCCGGAACTGTTGCAGATCGCCGACCGCATCCTGGTGATGCGCGCCGGCGTGTTGACTGGCGAACTAGCTCGCGGCGCGACGCAGGAACAAGTGATGCGGCTGGCCGCGTTTCACGACGCGCGGCCGGAAGCCGCCCAGGCGGGGTCTGCCGCATGAAGCCCAAGCTTCCGGGCGGGCTCAATCTACAGCGGCTGCTGCCGTTTGCCAGCCTGATCGTGCTGTTTGCCGGACTCAGCATCGCCACGCCGAACTTTCTGACGGAAACCAATCTGTCGAGCGTGATCCGCCAAACCGCGGTGATCAACATCATGGCGCTGGGCATGACGATGATCATCATCGCCGGTGGCATTGATCTCTCTGTCGGCTCAATTTTGGCCTTTGGCGGCTTGATGGGCACGATGGCGCTCGAAAAAGGCCAGCCCATCGTCGTGGGCGTTGCGGTGGGCATTGTGGCCGGCATGTTCTGGGGCTTCATCAACGGCCTGCTGACCACGCGCCTGAAGATCAACCCGTTCATCGTCACCTTGGGCACGCTGGGCATTGTGCGCGGCATCACGCTGATCGTCTCGAATGGCTTGCCGGTGCACAATATCCCGCAGAGCTTCTCGTATCTGGGCGAAGGCATTCTGGGCGGCGTGCCGTTTGTGTTGTGGATCCTGCTGGTGTGCGCCGGGGCGGTGCATGTGCTGCTCGAACACACCAAGCTGGGCCGCTATGCGTTTGCCATTGGCAGCAATCCGGATGCGGCCTACTACGCGGGCATTCCGGTGGCCTTCCACACCATCTCGGTCTACGCCATTGGTGGAGCGCTGACGGGCTTGGCGGGCATGATCGAAGCCTCCCGCCTGATGACCGGCCAGCCCACGGCGGGCCAGGGCTACGAACTGCAAGCGATCGCCGCGGTGGTGATCGGTGGTGGCAGCTTGCGCGGCGGCGAAGGCACGGTGGTGGGCACGCTGATCGGCGCCTTCATTATGGGCCTGCTCTCAAACGGCAGTGACCTGCTGGGTATCTCGCCGTACTTGCAACAAGCGATCATTGGCGCGGTGATCATCCTCGCCGTGACGGTAGACGAGCTGCGCAAGCGGCGCACTTGAAGCTTGACGGCGGAAGGAGCCGCGCAATCTGCCCATGACGCGCCGCCAATGGCTTGCTTTGATGTTGGCCTCGCCGCGCGCGCCTTTCTCCGGCACGTTCCTCCAGCTGACGCGCGGGCATCGGCAGTGGCCAGAGAGCCGCTGGCGCGAACTGTGGGGCTATCTCGGTGCCCTGGGCGCGGGCCGCTTGATCGTCCAGTGGACCCAGGATGGTGACGAGCCTCTGGATGATCTGTTGCCGCAGGTCTTCGCCTCCGGCCTCGCGATCGATCTGGGCCTGGTGCACGAGCCTCGCTATTGGACCGACGGCGCCGCCGCGTTTCCCGCCATTGAGGCTCGCACTCGCGCCTTGCTGCCGCGTCTGCGGCCCTGGACGGCCCGTCCCAATTTCAAGGGTTGGTACATCACCACCGAGGTGGATGATGTCCGCTGGCAGGCGCCGGCGGCGCGGGCGGAGCTGGTGCGGCACTTGAAGGCCACCGTCAAGGCAGTCCGGCGGGTCCGGCGGGCCCCAGTGGCCGTCTCCGGCTTCGCCAACGGTGCCCTGAAACCGGAAGCTCTGGCAGAATTTTGGCGCCGCTTGTTGCGCGAAACGGGCGGCCAGCAGTTGTTGTTTCAGGACGGCATCGGGGCGGGGAAGCTCACGCTCGACAACCTGCCGGCCTATTATCAGGCGCTGCGCCGGGTGCCGCATCTGGCAGTGGTGGAGATCTTTGAGATGGTGCGGGAGGTGCCGTTTGAGGCCACCGCCGCGCCCTTAAGCCGGGTGCTACGTCAGCTGGCCCTGGCCGGTGGAGCGCCGCTGGCGTTCAGCCTGCCGGAATACGCCACGCCGGCCGGAGTGCCCTCGGCAGGCACGCTTTATCAAGGACTTATCTCGGGGAGCCGCGCGGTTCCACCGCTCGAGTAGCCGGGGCAGGCCGCCCGCCAATGGAGTGAGAAAAGCGGTTAGGGACGGCCCGCAGTGGCCGCTTTTACCTTGATGGTGCTTACGTCGCCGCGGTACCAGCGGTCGCGCGGCGCACTAGGCACCAACCGCTTTCGCAAGTGGTGTAAGCCGGAAACTCCGCCTGCCAAAACAGCGCAGGCCACAATCGCCAGGAACAGAACAAACGAAAAATCCATAGGTCTTTCCTACCATTTAGTATAAGGCCTTTTGGTCTACCGGCAAATTATTGGCACCCCCGTTCCGGCCCGATGAGCAACGTGTACCAGGAAAGACATGAATTGGGGAATGGGGAACACCACGGGGCGGGCGGAGCAGGGCGTTGCCCACCAGATCGTCCGTCTGGCCGTCTTGGCGATGGGCCTGGCCTGCCTGGCGCCCGCTGCTCCCATGACGGCGCCCGCCGGCCCGGCGCGTTTTTCCGCCACCTTCATCCAGCTGTGGGCTGACCATTGGAACTGGCCGCAAGCCCGCTGGCAGGAGACCTTCCGTCACTTCCGTGCGCTGGGTCTCAAAGAGATCTACCTCCAGTGGACCGTCTATGACGGCCTGAACTATTACACCCCGGGCGTGAACTCGCTCGGCGCCACCGGTCAGGCGGGCAAGAACCCGCCGGTGGGCCAGATCCTGCAGCTGGCGCGCGAATCGGGCATGTCCGTCCACCTGGGCCTCGCCTTTGATTCGGGCTTCTGGCAGAACGCCAAGCCGGGGCCGCAGCTGGCCGGTTATCTGGCCAGCCAGTACCGCCGTTCCGCCTCAACCGCGGCGGAGCTGGCCCGGCTCTACGGACGCGACGCGGCCTTTGCCGGGTTCTACATTCCGGAAGAACTGGATGACCTGATGTGGCCCGCGGGCCAACCGCGCGACCTGCTGGTGGACCACTTCGCCCGCCTCAGCCGCGAGCTGGAAACACTAGCGCCCGGCAAGGCGTTGACCATCTCCGGCTACGGCGGCGCCCGCACGGAGCCGGCGAAGCTCCAAGCTTTCTGGACGGAGCTCTTGTCCCGCACCCGTTTTACGACGGTGATGTTCCAGGACGGCATCGGTGTCGGCAACCTGCCGCTGGCTTACTTGCGGCAGTACTTAGACGCGATGAAGCAGGCGGCTGATCAGGCGGAAAAGGAACTGCGCGTGATCGTCGAAACCTTCCGTCAGGTGGATGGCGAATTCAACGGCCGCTCCTTCCGCGCCATCCCGGCCCCGTTCGCGCTGCTGCTGCCCCAGATGCAGATCGCCTCCCCGTATTCCGCGGGCGGACTGGTGGCCTTTACCGTATCGGACTATCTGACACCCCAAGGTGGTGACGATGCCGCCCGTAGTTACCAGAGCTATCTGGACTGGATGACGCAGGCGCTCTAGTAGGCTGCGGAAGAAGGTCCGGAGACCGCTTGCTGACGCGCGCGGTTCAGAAGCTCCCGCTTGCCGCAACTAACAGAGCCACGACCGTGAGGGAGTGGTCCTGCCTTTCTTCTCCGCAGCCTCCCAAAACCGCACCAGCTTACTTCTTGCGCGCCACGCACAGATAGCCGAGCGTTGAGTCCCGCTCACAATCCAGGCCATCGAGCAACGGCAGCAGCAGCGCAATCGGAGCCAGCAGTAGCGCGATGGGGTGTACCTTGATCGCACTCAGCATCCGGCGCGAGAGCAGCCGGAAGATGCCGCCCGCGGGTTCCAGCCACTCGACTGTTAGACCTGCTTCGGATAGCAGATACTCGAGGCCGTGCTTTGTATACCGGAAGTAGTCATGCGGCGCTTGGTGGACTTCCCATTCAAGCGGCACCACGATCAGCAGCCTGCCGCCGGGCTTCAACACGCGGGCGATCTCCCGCATCACTTGGCGCGGCTCCCGCACATGCTCCAGCGTCACAATGTTCAGCGCCGCGTCGAAGGTGTGGGCGGGGAAGGGAAGTGCCTCCAGATCCGCCAGAGCGTCCAGGCGCGAATAGTCCCACTGTTGATCGCCTACCGCCAGATCAACAGCGATGTAGCGCTGCTGGGGGAACACCGCCCGATGCTTTGCTTCACCCGCACCCGCGTCCAGCAGCACTGCTCCGGGGGCGAGGGTGGCGGCAAAGGCGCGCAAGGCGGAATCGATCCGCGCCTCAAAGTCCAGGACATAGCGCGGTAGCCACCGGCCCGGAGCGCCGGCCTGGGTGGCGGTCTTCATTTGGGCTCAGCTTCGATCATGATGGTGGACCCGGCGCGGCAAGCGGCTTCGAGCGCGGCGAACGGCACGCAAGCCACCGTCAGCGCCAGATACGCCAGGTTCTTCACCATTGTCATTACCGCCGATTCCCGCACTTGGCGCACCCGCCGCGACATGGGGTCCAGCCACGGGGCGATCGAGGTGGCCAGTCCCGCCGGGTTGTCACGTAGCGAAAAATGCTTGCGCCGCAGCACGTTGAAGCCCCGGTCCCGGAGCAGCCATTCGAGATCTGTATCGCGGAAGTTCCACAAGTGGCGCGGCACGTCCAGGCCGTTCCAGGCTTCACCCAGCACCAGAAACTGCCAGCTGGCCGCGTTCGGCACCTGGACAATCAGCCGCCCCCCGGGCCTCAGCAGGCGGCGCACGGCATCGAGAAAGGCACCGGGCTCCTCCACATGCTCCAGCACGTGGAACATGGTCACCGCGGCAAAGCTGCCTTCGGTGAACGGAGCCGCCAGCAGATCTCCGGCCACCACTGGAACTCCGTTGACCCGCCAGGCAATGCTGGCCGCTTCGCTGGAGTTATCCAAGCCCACCACCTTGCGGCCCCGGTCCCGCAATAGGCGAGCCAGCAGACCGCCGCTGGGGCCGACATCCAGCACCGGCCCGGTCAGCTTGGCTCGCCGCAGGCTGCTGTCGACAAAGCGGACATGGTCCTGTAGCACCAGGCGGCGGTAGATCTCGGCGGCTTGGCTGGCGGCGTCGTGTGGTTGAAACCAGTAGCCGGTGGGATAGTAGCTCGCCAGCTCATCGCCCGTGGGCCGCGGGTAGAGCCGCAGGAACTTGCACTTGACGCATTCCACCACCAGAAACGATTTGCTGGTGGTGGCATACAGCCGGTCGGTGCAGTGAAACAGCGACCGCGCTTCGCTGTAGTGGCAAAGCGGGCAATCTTCGGCAATTGGGCCGGCTGCGGTCAGCTGGCCTGGCTCGACAGGGTGCGCAGCGGGATCCGGTACTGCCGCAGCAGTTGGCGGACCTGGTCGGGGCTCAATTTCCGGAATCGCGCAATCTCCTTTCGCTTGGCCCACATCCGTGGAGCCATGGCCAGCGCCTGCCGATCACCTTCGAGCAGCGCGGTCACCATCGTCAGTTTGCCAGACCAGCCAGCGTAGTGCTTCGTTTCGCCTTCGCCTCGCCAGGCGGCCCACGCGCCGGCCAGCACCCGTAGGCCATAGTAAACCGGATTCAGCCACAGCAGGCTCAGCGGGAACAGCTTCACCGCCAGCAGCACGCGGTTGCGCTCAATCAAGACCAGCCGCCGCGCGCTCGCTACGCCCAGGGTAGCCCCGCGCTGATGGTAGACCACGGCCGCCGGCATATACAAGCACCGCCACCCGGCAATCCGCGCCCGCAGACCCAGCTCGGCGTCATCGGCGTAGGCGAACAGGTCCTCATCGAAGCCGCCAATCTGGTCCAGCATCGACCGGCGGTACATCGCTGCGCAGCCGTCCGGCCACGCCACTTCCTCGATCTGGTCATACTGACCATGGTCGGTCTCACCCGTCCCCCGGCCCCGGTTCTGGCCATCGGGCCAGATCAGATGCCCCACCTTGTCGATCACCTGCGGCCGTTCCGCCACCAGGATCTTGGAGGCCGCCATGCCCACCTCCGGCCGCCCCTCAAAGGCCGCCGCCAATTGGCGCAGCCAGTCCGGATGCGCCCGGGCATCATTGTTTAAAAGCGCCACCAAATCGCAATCAGATGTAAATATTCCCTGGTTATTGGCCGCACAAAAGCCGCGATTGTCGTGGTTGCGGACCAGCCGGACGCCGGGGTATGACAATTCGATGAGCTCCACCGAACCGTCGGTGGAGCCGTTGTCCACCACGCAGATGTGGACATCCCCAACTGTTTGATTCAACAATGAATCCAGGCATTGGCGGAGCAACTCGCGGCGGTTCCAGTTCACCACCACAACCGAAATACGCGGCATTCCCCCCGGGGGTAAGGGATTCATCGTGAATGTAGTATTATAAGATGGTAGACCGTTCAAAAAGCAGAAGATATGGTTTCATTGGGAAGAAAGCTGCGGGCCGCCCGCGAACAGCAAGCCTTGTCCCTGGCTGAGATTGCATCTCGAACCCGTATTCGCTTGTCATATTTGGAAGCGATTGAGCAAGACCAGCTGGACCAGATTCCTGGCGGCTTTTTCTCCCGGAGCTTCGTACGCCAGTACGCCCAAGCTCTCGGCCTCAACGGTGCGGACATCAATGGTGATCTGGAAGCGGTAACGATTCCCCCGGTGGAAACCGTTCCCGTCGAGAAGATTCTGCGAGACTACCGGCCCACCAAGCCCGCGCTGGTGGCGGAAGATGGCGCCGAGTTTTTCCACGAAGCCGCGTTCGTCAAGGAGTCCAATAGCGGCACGATTTGGATGACGCTGGCCGTCACCTTGATCTTCGGTTCGGCCGGGTACCTCACCTGGCAGCAGCGGCCCGATCTGCGGGCCTTTGTGCTGGGCCGGACGACGACCCCCGCCGCCGTCTCCACCACTCCGGCGCCCGCCGTCACGCCGCCAGCCACGAATGTGCCCAGTCCGAATACGGACCCGAGCGTGCCGGCCGCGAACGAGTCGCAGGAGCCCGCTGCGAGTCCGGCAACGGCCCCGCCGGAACTGACCGCTGCCAACCGGGCGCCGGCACTCCCGTTGAAGTCCACGGCGCCGTCCGCAGGCCCGGTCCCGTCCGCCGCTGCGCCGGCTGCCTCCGTGGCGCCGCCCACTAGCCAGCCTGGTTTGCTCAGCCGCGGGACGGCCAGCGTCGGGCAAACCTCGCCGGTTGAGGTCGCCGTCAGCGCCACGGAGAAGTCCTGGGTCCGGCTGCTGTCTGATGGCGAGAAGATCTTTGGGGGCGTGATGGAGGCGGGCGAGACGCGGCGCATTGCCGGGTCCATGAGCGCGGTGGTGTTCACCGGCAACGCCGGAGGCATCCAGATCCGATTCAACGGTCAGGCGATTGGTGCGCCGGGGCCGCGTGGTCAGATCCGGACCGTCGTGCTTACCCCGCAGAACTACGAGATTCGGTCGTCGCAACCGCCGCCCGTTTCGCCATCTTCCCCTGGAGTTGCTGGAGCCGCTGTTCGCGAGCCATAGCGAAGTATTCGCGCCGGCGCCGCCGCTTCACGCGGTGGTCGATCTTGCTCCAAAACTGCCGGAAGTAGAGCAGGGCGCTCAACAGCGACGACGCCACGACGGCGAACAACGTCAAATCGGCGTAAAGCTTCAGGCTGGGCCATTCCATCGCCACCAGCAGCAGCGCCACCGCCGCCACCTGCAACACCATCTTGGTCTTGCCCGCGTCGCTGGCCTGGATGATGTAGCCCTCGGATGACGCAATGGAGCGCAGCCCGGAGATGGCAAATTCGCGGCCCACAATCAAGATCGCCACCCAGCCCGCCACGGCGTGCACTTGCACCAGCGCGATCAGTGCCGCCGAGATCAGCAGCTTGTCGGCGATCGGGTCCAGCAGCGTGCCGACGGTGGTGATCTGCCCCCAGCGCCGCGCCAGGTAGCCGTCCAGCAAATCGGTCAGCGCGGCCGCCAGAAAAATGGCCAGCGCCAGCCACACCTGCCGGGCGTCTCCCACCAGAGCGCCGACCAGCATGGGGACAAAGAAAATCCGGAGAAGCGTTAGTGCATTGGGGATATTCATCCCAGTCCAAAGCATATCAGTTGGCCAACAGGCCGGAAATCCCGTCTCTGTGTCCGGTCAAGATGCGCCCGGCGGCACCCTCATTCAGCCGATGGCTTGGCCGTCACCAGGTATCGCGCCAGCCGCCGCCGGATCGATTCCGGGGCGATGCACTCCACTTCACAGACTTCATCCAGGTACGTCACGGACTGCACCTGCGTCGTGTCGTGCAGTAGACTTAACGGTCCGCCTTCGCCCACCGGCAGCCGGAAGCGGCAGGGGCTGACCGGGTCGAGCGGCAGCAGGTCGTCGATCATCCGCAGCAGTTCCGGTATGCCTTGTCCGGTCCGCGCCGACACACAAACGGCCCGCGGCGGCGCCTTCTCTTCCGTCTCGGCCAGTAGCCGCGCCGCCATGGCATGGGCATCCGGCGATTCCGAATACAGGTCCGCCTTGTTCAGCACCAGAATCTGGGGCGTGACGGCCGCGCCGATCTCGGCCAGCACCTTCATCACCTGCGCCGTATGCTGCGGTCCGGCGGCGGAGCTGGCATCGACGACATGCAGGATCAGCTTCGCCTCCACCACCTCTTCGAGCGTCGCGCGGAACGCCTTCACCAGCGTCGTGGGCAGGCTCTGGATAAAGCCCACCGTGTCCGACATCAGCACCTTGCGCCGCGAAGGGAGGATCACGTGGCGGACGGTCGGGTCCAGCGTGGCGAACAGGCGCGCATCGGCCACCACGTCGGCGCCGGTCAGCCGGTTGAACAGCGTCGATTTACCGGCGTTGGTGTAGCCCGCCATGGCCACCGTCGCCAGCGGTACGCCTTGGCGCTGGCGGCGCTGGATGGTGCGCCCGGTGCGGACGGTTTCGATGTCCTGCTGGATGCGCTTGATGCGGCGGGCGATCTTCCGGCGGTCGGTCTCCAGCTGGGTCTCGCCGGGTCCACGGGTGCCGATGCCGCCGCCCAGGCGCGACATCGCGGTGCCCCGGCCGGCCAAACGTGGCATCAGATAGTTCAGCTGCGCCAGCTCCACCTGCAGCTGGCCTTCTCGGGTCCGGGCGCGGGAGGCGAAAATGTCGAGGATCAACTGGGTGCGGTCCACCACCCGGGTGCCGAGCTCGCGCTCCAGATTGCGTAATTGGGTGGGTGTCAGCTCGACGTCAAAAATGACGACATCGGCCTCATGGAGATTGACGGCCTGGCGCAGTTCCTGAACTTTTCCGGAACCCAGCAGCGTCGCCGCTTCGGCCGAGTCGCGGAACTGCAGAAAACGCTCCACCACCTGCGCACCCGCGGTTTGCGCGAGGACAGACAATTCGTCCAGCGATTCTTCGGCACGCGTCGCGGACTGGCTCCGCGTGCTCCGAATCTCTAAACCGACCAGGATGGCGTTTTCGATGTGGGCCAGTCAATCTCCCCGAATGCGGCTATTCTCCTGGAGACCCTGCCGCTACGGCCATGCCGGCAGCGGGTTGTCCGGGGGAAGAAGCACCCACTGGCGGAGGCATGTAGTTCGCCGGATGAGTGGCCCGGGAGACCACCACCGTTGAGATGGCGTGCTTGAAGATCAACTGTTCCTGGTTGTTGGCTTCCAGGATCACGGAGTACTTGTCGAAACTTCTAATCCGGCCCGAAAGTTTCACCCCACTCATCAGATAAATCGTGAGGTAGATCTTTTCCTTACGAGCATTGTTGAGGAAAGCTTCTTGAATATTTTGTTGTTGTGCGAGCTTTTCCATCGATTCCCTTCCTCGAAATAGAGTGGCAGTACCATCGGTCCGCCACAAAACCGCAGGCTGTTGGCCGCCTGTCAGTCTCCCGCGATTGTACACCAGATTTTCATACAGGTTCCACTGCTCTTCCAAAGGGATTGGGGTAGACAAATGGCACTCGCGCGCCGCCACGGCAGCGCCCCGGTTTACGATGGAACGAGATGGAAAACGTTGAAATCGCGCGTTTACTGATCGAAACGGCGGATCTGATGGAGATTGCGGCCGAGGACGGCTTCCGCATCCGCAGTTACCGCAATGCCGCCTCCGCCATCGAAGGATTCCCCGAGCGGGTTCTGGACGTACTAAACGATCCAGAACGTAACGTGACCGACATCCCGGGCATTGGCAAAGGAATGGCCGCCATTTTGGCCGAACTCGCCGGGCGCGGTTCGTTTGCGCGGCGCGACCAGATGCTCGAGAAATACCCGCCCACGGCGCTGGAACTGTTGAAGATCCAGGGGTTAGGCCCCAAGTCCATCGCCTTGATCATCGAGCATTTCCGTGTCACCACCATTGATGACCTGGAGAAGCTTTGCCTTGAGCAGCGCCTGCAAACCCTGCCCCGGATGGGCGCCAAGCTAGAAGAGAAAGTACTAAAGTCCATAGCCCAGTACCGCCGCAGCGCCGGCCGGTTTCTGTTGAGCTTCGCCCACGTCACTGCCGCCCAGTTTGTCGCGGATTTGGGCGCCGTCCCGGGCGTCACCGCCGTCACGCCAGCGGGCAGCTTGCGGCGCGGCCGGGAAACGATTGGCGATCTCGATTTGCTAGTGACGGGCCCCAATGCGGTGGCGGCGCTGGAGGTGTTCGTCAAGCACCCGCGTGTCACCGGAGTGCTCGCCCATGGCGAAAACAAGGCAAGCGCCCACGTGGGCGTGGAAGGCCTGCAGGTGGATGTCCGCACGCTGCCGGAAGAGAACTACGGTGCGGCGCTGCAGTACTTCACCGGATCAAAGGACCACAACGTCGTGCTGCGGACCCGCGCCGTCCGGATGGGCTTGTCGTTGAACGAGTACGGCCTGTCGCGCACCGCCGACGGGTCCTTCGTGGCCACGCGGACCGAGGAGGAGATCTACGCCGCCCTGGGCCTGGCCTGGGTGCCGCCGGAGCTCCGCGAGAACCGGGGAGAGCTGGAAGCCGCCGAAACCGGCACGCTGCCCACCCTGCTCGAAGCCGCCGACCTGCGGGGTGATCTGCACATGCACACCACCGAGACCGACGGCCGGGCGACGCTGGAAGAAATGGCCGGACATGCCCAGGAGTTGGGTTACGAATACATCGCCATCACGGATCACTCCAAGGCTCTCGCGATGGCCAATGGTTTGGACGAAGCCCGCGCCATCGCCTTTGCCAAGCGCGTTCGTGACGATCAAGCCAATTACCCGTTGCGCGTATTCTCGGGCCTGGAATGCGACATCCTCCGCGACGGCCGCATGGACCTGGATGATGAAGCCCTGGCCGCGCTCGACTTTGTGGTCGCCAGCGTCCACAGTTACATGAACCTGTCATCCAGCGAAATGACCGAGCGGTATCTCGCCGCCATCGAGAATAAGTACGTCCGCGTCATCGGCCACCCCACCGGCCGCGTCCTGCTCCACCGCGACGGCTTCCCATTTGACTTTGAGCGAGTGGCCACCGCCGCCGCCCAGCACGGCGTGTGGCTGGAACTCAACGCCTCGCCCGAACGCCTGGACCTGAACGACACCATGCTCCGCGCCGCCCACCGGAAAGGCTGCAAGTTCGTGATCTCCACCGACGCCCACCATCCGAAGCACCTACTAAACATGCGCTACGGCATCCTAACCGCCCGCCGCGGCTGGCTGACGAAAGCTGATGTGATCAACACCCGCAGCGTCGCCGAGTTTGAAGCCCTGCTGCGCGGAGGCCGCACTTAAGCACGCTCAGCCCCATGCGTGAGCTTGGGGCTTTGGTGGGTTACGCGAAGAAGCCCCAAGCTCACGCATGGAGCTGGACCATACGCTAAAACCCGCTGGGCTTAATCGACCACACCTCGCGCCACTTCGCACCCGCCGCCACCGACTGTAGTTCAGCGTATTGGCCCTTGTGGTTCTGGTTAAACGCGTCCGTGATGCCGGCCATCGGTTCAAAGCAGACAAAGTCCCGGCCGGGCGGGGCGTAGACGACACCGACGGGGAACTTGGGTCCAAACAGGAACGCGAGCGTCTGCTTCCCGTTGGTGACGGAGAACTCCGCTTGGCCTTCCGCATTGCGGACCAGCCCCGTGTAGACGTCGTCCTGCTTTGCCCCTTTGAGCGGCAGATCCATGCTGGCCACCGGGGTGCGTTGGCCGTTGGGGATTAGGGCGGAGGTCAGCTCCACATGTTCCTTGGCGGGAATGTGGACCGTCCACGCATCGCGGCCGCCGGGGATCTGGTAGTAGGGGTGGTAGCCAATCGCCACCGGCATCGCCTGAGTGCCCAGATTCTCAATCTCGGTCTCCACCGACAAGACACCGTTCGTCAGCCGGTAGGTCATCTCAATCGAATGGGCAAAAGGAAACTGCGCCATCCAATCGGCATACCGCCAGAATTCCAGGCGTGAGCGCAGCACCGCGCCGGTCTCATCAGCCGCCGCATAGGCCACCTTCCAGCGGTCGGAAAACACCACCAAGCCATGGATGGGGTTGCGATTCTGGTCTGGCCGCAGATTGTTCAAGTGAGGGTTCAGCAGGTACTGCTGGCCGTTGGCCCAATAGGAGCCGCCGTCAATCCGGTTCGCCCAAGGCGCCAGAAACGGATTGCCCACCAGTTGGGGCTTGGCCCGGAGCTCCGCCGCCGTCTTGTAGGGCGACCAGAAGACCTCCGTGCCCTTGACGATCATGGAGAACGCCATGTTGCCCACCGTGGGCGTGATGGAGACCTCCACCTGATGCGCGGCATCTCGCAGCTTGACAACAGTCAAGCCAACTTCCGGCTCAGTGGTGGAAACGGTGTATTGGGCATTCATAGTGGATAGGGCGATCAGCGTCGTGGCGATCATGGCCCTAGAGTACTATGCGGAGCAGGTTGACCGGGGTGCGCGAGTTCGCTGATTCCGACGACACAACGCTTTGCTGGTCTAGGTGGACGGAAAGGGAGGTTGCAATGAACAGTTTGCGTTGCGCCAGATCAAGCTTTCAATCCTGACCGTGTATTTCGCTGACGGCCGAGTAATCTTTCAGAAGAAAGTCCCCAACTATCGTCGCCGGGGGGAGAAAGTGGCGAAGTATTTACTTGAAGTGACAGTGTTAATGGAATATACTCTAGGCCGCCATGAGACTCGAACATCACTACACCACCATCGCCCACAAACAATCAGTACGCTTTCTCCTATTGATTCTTGCCGTGAAAGTCCAAGCTGCCTCGATCACGATATTACCGG
Source organism: Acidobacteriota bacterium (assembly GCA_026394055.1). Lineage (GTDB taxonomy): Bacteria > Acidobacteriota > Terriglobia > Bryobacterales > Bryobacteraceae > JAPKYZ01. Next base: position 61,253 of record JAPKYZ010000062.1, on the reverse strand, counting down.
CCCTCGACGGGTTTACCTCCTTTACTGCGACAGCCATGTCATCGAATGGCTCGGTGGTCGTTGGGGTGTCCGGTGATACAGCCGTACGGTGGACAAAAGAAACTGGGACGAAAAGTCTGTTTTCCTCGCCGGGAGGCAGCATCGCAATTGGCGTTTCGTCGGACGGCTCTCACATCGTGGGCTCGTATGGGACGCCCAAAACGGCGTTCGAGTGGACGGAATCGCAAGGGCCCCAACCTTTCGACCCCAAGGTGTGTTGCGCAAACGCCGTTTCCGCCGATGGGACCGTCGTGGTCGGAACCACAGCCGGAAGCAGTGTCGGTCAAGCTTATCGATTTGTGTTTGGCAGTGGTTCGCTTATTCTGGCCAGTCTCGGAAAGTATGCTCAGGCGAACGACGTTTCAGCCGACGGAAGCGTTGTAGTGGGTGCTTACCAGCCCATCTTTGGCACTTCGGACAGCAGGGCGTTTCTCTGGACTGTGGCGGAAGGAATGGTGCCGCTCGGTACCCTACCAGGAGCACCAGGGCCTTTCTCGATTGCTAACGGCATATCTGCGGACGGCAAAGTGATCGTCGGAACCACCGACTCCTCAATCGGACAGCAAGGGTTCCGGTGGACAGCTAAGACCGGGATGCAGGGGCTGGGACAACTACCCGATTCAATAACGACCGCGACCGCGGTATCAGATAACGGAAAGTACATCGTGGGGTATGCCCAGGTGGGAGGGAAGCAGGACTACAGAGCATGGATTTGGGACGCCACCAACGGCATGCGCTATATAACGAACATACTCAGCGCCGAGGGAGTGAATCTCACGGGAGTTTCTTTGGTAAGCGCGGTCGGTGTTTCTGACGACGGCCTGACGATTGCAGGATACGGGGGGCGCGACGGGACAGGAGCAGCATGGCTTGCGACCCTAGGCTCCGTTCCGCCACTCCCGGTGGCCACACCGGAACCCGCGTCATTTCAGGCCTTGGCGCTCGGGGTGATTGGCCTTGGCTGGTTGATTCGACGTCGAGCATGAGCGAATTCTCCCCACACACCGGGCGCCTCCTAAGCGGGCACTTCCCTCGCCGCCTCTAAGGCTTCGGGTCCGGCGTATCGGGATCTTTCAGATCCAGGCGCGTGTTCTCCTGGCAGCACCAGCAGACGCCCGGAGTGAAGGTGCGGATGTAGCAGATGTCGCACCAGTAGGTGACCATCAATCGCTCGCCCTTTTGCCAGGCGAACAGGCTCCGCGTGTGGATGGGCTCAATCTGGAACTGCCCCGGGGCCGAATAGTCGCCGCGGACCTCGAAGTCGGCGTCTTTTAGACGGTCGTCGTTCAGCACGCCACGGGTCGGCCCATCACCATCAAGCGCCACGATCTGACCACCGGGTAACGTGAGCACCGGGGGCTTCCCCTCGCCCTGCGTCAGGCGGCCGCGGAGCGACTTGGCCGTGCCTTCCGCCCACACCCCAACCGCCGGGGTCAGCATGAGCGGGAGAAAGCGGCGGCGTTCCATTCGCTCTGTTAGATGCGGCGTGAGCGCTTCCGGTCGCGAGCTTTCAGCTCCAGCAAGCTGCAAAGCAGCGCGCCCAAGCTGCCCACAAACAACGCGATGCCCCACTGGAACGCTTCCATGCTGCCAAAGCGGTAACCGGAGGCGAAAAACCAGCGGAACAGGGTGAAGGTGGCACCCGCCGCGTAGATGGGGAAGATGAAGCGCAGGATGCCGAAGGCGGCCAGGGCCACCACGATCACCCCCATCAACCCGATGCCCAGCAGGCACTGCGTCAGCTGCAAGCCGGTGAGCGTCATCATGCCGCCGGTGTTGATGTTGTGGACCCCGGAAAGATAGGCCACCGTGGCAATTCCCACCAATACCGCGGCCAGCAAGAGATGATAGATGTAGGCGTAGGCGCGCATCAAGGCGTGCAGAATTTTCATGAAGCCGCCATTGTAGCAATCCTGGCTGGCTCCGCGCGCGTCCTGCAGGAGATCGCAATGCAAACCGGACACCAGCCACCTTTCGCGGGCAGCCACGCTACAATAAGAAGCAGGAAGGCTATGTCGAGTCCACTCTCTCCGCGCGAGGCGGGAATCTTGCACTCGATCGTGGAATCTTATATCCACACCGGGGAGCCGGTCGGCTCCCTCTCTTTGGCGCGCCTACGCCGCCTGAAGTTGAGCGCCGCCTCCATTCGCAACGTCATGGCCGATCTGGCGGAGCAAGGCCTGCTCTCGCAACCGCATGCGTCCGCCGGCCGCGTGCCGACCGAACGGGCCATCCAAAGCTATGTCAAGACTCTGGCCGTCCGCGTCGTCAGTGCGGAACTGGCCCGGCTGCGGACGGAACTGCGTCGCGCGCAGACGCCGGAAGAGCGCGTCGAATGCTCGTCCCGCATCTTGACTGATCTGACCCACAACGTCGCCATCGTCGCCTCCATGCCGGGGGCCGGGCAGACGTTGCGTGAAGTGCAGTTTGTGGCGATTCCGGGTGACCGGCTGCTGATCGTGGTCGTCACTGGCGATGGCCGCGTGCACAACCGCGTGATCGACATCGAAAAGCCGGTGGCCGACGGTGAGCTGGTCTCGCTGCGGAACTATCTGAACCACAATTTTTCCGGCTGGGAGTTGCCCCGGGTCCGGCAGGAGCTTTCGCGCCGTCTGGAACTGGAAAGCGCGGCCTACGACACCGTGTTGCGCCGCTTGATGGAGCTGCGGGTCCATGGCTTGCTGGACCTGGCGCTCGACACCGAAGTCTACATGGGGGGTGCGTCCAACCTGGTGGGCATTGATCTACACCTGACGCGCGAAGCGATGCGGGACTTGTTCCGGACGCTGGAAGAAAAGAAGCGATTGATCGAAATTCTGGACCGGTTCCTCGACAAGAACTCCGATGAGCTGGGCGTCCAGGTCGGGCTGGCGGACGTGCACCCGTCCATGAGCCAACTATCATTGATCGGCGTCACGATCGCCCAGCCGGGCGGAACGGCGACGCGGATGGCGGTGCTGGGTCCCTTGCGCATGGACTATGCCAAGGCCCTTTCCGCCGTGGTGCACATGCAACAGGCATTGCGAGCGTTGCCATCCTAGGCTCGCTGCGTAGTTTTCTATCAAACTTGAACATGCAAACAGAGAAGCAGGAGGGCTCCGGAATGGACGCCCAGGAAAAACTGGTGGATGTAGTGGATACTCCGGAATTGGGTTCGGACGCGGGCGCGGATCTGCTCGCTTTAACCGAAGAGCGCGACCGGCTGGCCCAGGAAAAGAACGATCTCTACGAGCAGCTGCTGCGGCGCACCGCGGAGTTCGAAAACTTCCGCCGCCGCACGGAGCGCGAGCGCCTGGAATTCAGCGAATACGCCGCCATGGACACGGTAAAGGCGCTGCTGCCCGTGCTCGATGACTTTGAGCGGGGACTGAAGGTGGAAACCGCCGACAAGGACTTTTTGAAGGGCGTGGAGCTGATCTACAGCCGGATGTTTGAGCTGATGAAGAAGCAGGGCCTGGAACCGATCTCGACCGACGGCGCCAAGTTCGACCCTAACCTGCACCACGCCATCGAAATGATGCCCACCGACGAAGCCGAAGACCAGACCATCCTGTCGGAGTTCCAGCGCGGGTATCAGTTCCGGGGACGCCTGCTGCGGCCGGCCCTGGTGAAGGTGGCGGTTCGATAAGCAAGTGGCGAAAGCGGATTACTACGACATATTGGGTGTCGCCCGGGATGCGGATGATCCGTCCCTGAAGAGCGCCTACCGCAAGATGGCCATGAAGTATCACCCGGACCGCAATCCGGGCAGCGCCGAGGCCGAGGAGAAGTTCAAGGAAGCCGCGGAGGCCTACAGCGTGCTCAGCGACCCGCAAAAGCGCGCTGCTTACGATCGCTACGGCCACGATGGCGTCACGCGCGCCAGTGGCGGCGGTGGCGGCGGCGCTGGGTTTGACCCGAACAACTTCACCGACTTCCAGGACGTCTTTGGCGACCTGTTCAGCGACTTTTTCGGTGGCAGTTCCCGTGGAGGCCGCACCCGCGTGCGGCGGGGCGAAGATCTCTCCTATGAGCTCGAGATCAGCTTCGAAGATTCCATCCGCGGCACCCAGGTGGAGATCTCCGTGCCGCGCATGCAGCCTTGCCCCAAGTGCGATGCGACCGGCGCGGAGAAGGAAGACGGGCTCACCGTCTGCCCCACCTGCCGGGGCCGGGGCCGGGTGAGTTACTCGCAAGGCTTTATGACTTATCAGCAGACCTGCGGCCAGTGCGGCGGCAGTGGTCAGCTGATCCGGCGGCCTTGCAAAGAATGTAAGGGCCAGCGCTTCTTGCGGACCGACCGTAAGCTGAAAGTCAGCATCCCGGCCGGCGTCGACACGGGCGTCCAAATGCGCGTCCCAGGTGAAGGCCAGCCCAGCCCCACCGCTGGTGGACCGGCTGGTGATCTCTACGTCGTCCTCCGCGTCCGCGAGCATGCCTTCTTTGAACGCCACGAAAACGACCTGCACTGCACCGTGCCCATCAGCGTCGCCCAGGCGGCCTTGGGCGCACAGATCGAAGTCGAGACCTTCGACGGCATCCGCGACGTCAAGATCCCCGAAGGCACCCAACCCGGCACGCGTTTCCGCCTCCGTGGCCTAGGCGCCCCCCGCATCAACGCCTCCGGCCGCGGCGACCTCTTCGTCCGCGTCCACGTCCGCATTCCGGAAAAGCTAAACAAAGAGCAGCGCAAGCTGTTCGAGCAACTCCGCGACGCCGTCCCGGAAGACAACCGGCCGCGCGAAAAGGGCTTCTTTGACCGGATGAAGGATATTTTTAGCTAGGCCTCTTGGCGTCCCTCGGGTGTTCCAGGCCGGGTCTGACTCCGCGGTCGAGGCTCCGTGGCGGACGGTCTAACTGAGCCGCGCACGTTAGTAAGCGGTCTTGTTTTGCCATCGTCTGAGCTTTTCCGTATAGCGACGGACTTGAGCTGTTATGCTCTCGATATGACCAGATGCTTACTGTGCCTGGTGGCCGCTGCGCGGTTGTTATTGGGTGCGGACACCGTTCCGAAGTTTGAAGACTTTCCCGTCACCACTCGATGGAGCGGGTCGAATGCGCCAGTGAGGCTCGTCACACGGGATGAGCGGATGTACCGCACCCGACTGACCGAAGGCGCGAGAGAGAAGCCCGACTTTGCGGACCACTACAAGTTTGTCGGGTGGGGGTGCGGCTCTTGGTGTGGAGCCGGTGCCCTGATTGATCTTCAGACCGGAATCGTCTACCCGCCCCCCAGATCGCTTCCAGGCCAAGGAACAGGCCCGGGGATGTTTGCCTCGGGGCAGGCTTCCATTGACTTCAAGCTTGACAGCCGCTTATTCGTTGTTCGTCAAATGGCCCAAGACCCGGATTTCGAAGAGATCATTTACTATGAGTGGACCGGTAGCGGCTTCCGCTCGCTGACTAAACGGATCGAAAAGAGAAAAGACTAAGTCCTCCCGTTGCAGTCATTCGCCGTAGCCATAACTCGAAGCCCACCGCCGATCCGCGTCGGAGGCATTGGGATCGGAGCCGACTTTCGCGATCTCGGCTGTGAGTCTGGCCTGATACCGATCCCGAACAGGTGGTTGCATGGAGAGCATCGCAAGAGCTTCTTTGCCTACGGGCCACCAATTTCCGGGTGGCGTGTCGCCATCGTCCAGCACGGATTCCAGCGCCCGGATGGCTCGCAAATCGCCGCGACAGCTGCCGCCCAGGCCGAAAGCAGCCCAAAACCGGATGCGAACATCCGGGTCCCGCAGCGCAGTGATGAGCGCGTCAACGGTCTGATGGTTACCCACGTAGGCCAGCGACTCCGCAGCTTCTTCACGAGCCGCTTGCGGTTGTGACGAGTCAATAAGGCACTGCGCGAAAGCCTGCGCCGCTGCCCGATTCGATGGGAGGATCCAGCCCAAGGCGCGGGCGGCGGCGTGACGACGATGTGGATTGGCGTCCCCCAGCAACGCGGTGATCAACGGCGGGACCGCCCGCCGGTCCTTCAAGTGTTCGAGCGTCAGCGCGGTGGTATATAAGTCGTCCTTGCTGGATTGTTCAAAGAAAAGAGTTAGTAAGTCCCGAACAGCCCCCCTATATCCGGAAATCGCCAGAAGTCTTGCGGCATCGGCGCGCTCATGCTGGAAGAGGGTGGGATCGAGCATGATCGCCCGAAGAGCCTCTGGTAGCGAACGCCCGCATCGTTCCAGTTCAGCGACGGTCCTTGAGAGGCTCCGCTCAAATCCGTGCCGAGCTCGCAGCCGCTTTCGGATTCGACGCTCCAGTCTCAGGCGCATCAAACAATGTTAGAAGGTTCGGGGGCCGCTATCAACTCAACTCGGATATAGCCCCGACGGCTCGACCCCAAGTCATAGTATGGTGGTTTGTATGGCGACAACAAAGGTCACCGTCACCCTACCGGACAAGCAGATCGAGGAGATTCGGAGGCGCGTAGCAGTTCACGAATCGGCCAGCGTCTCCGGTTTTGTCCAGCGGGCCGTTCAACGGTCTCTCCTGAATTCATCCGAATTCAGCGCCATGATTGACCAGGGTCTGAACGAAACGGGGGGACCACTGACGCCGAAAGAGCGTGCGTGGGCCACCAAGATGCTTTCGCCCCAGAAGCGGCGAGCCAAGAAGACGACGCCCGGGAAGGCTGCTTGACGGGTGTTACGTTCGATGCCGGCGGCCTCATCGCGCTGGAGCGAAATGATCGCCGAGTTCTTTCCATTGTCAGGATGGCGTTGGATGGCGACCATCGCATCGTTATTCCCGCCACTGCTCTGGCCCAGGTGCTTCGCAATCCGGCGAAGCAAGTGCGTCTTTGGCGCCTGGTGCAGCATGACCAGACTGACGTAGTGCCGCTGGACGCAGCCCACGCCCAGTCCATCGGAATACTTCTGGCCAGGAGCGGAACTTCGAACATTGCAGACGCTCACGTCGTGATCTGCGCGCAAAGTACCGGCCACGCCGTAATTGCGAGCGATCCGTTTGATCTGAGACGGCTTGACCCGGGACTCCGGTTGATTTCCGCTTAACAATCGTGTGGTCGCGCCTTGTTTCGCTGGGTAGAGCAATCTCCCCCGGTGCGGTGAAGCGTTGGTGATGAAAGTCTAGCTCCCGCTACCCAAGTCCAACCGCCCGCTAAACACCGGATCCCCCGGATCTGGCTGTGTCACATGGAAACCGAACCCGCGGATGATGTTCAGCATGCGGGAGTTCTCCGAATGGACATCGGCCGTAATAGCCACTGCTCCTTCGCGGCGGGCGACGTCGATCAGGCGGCGCATCATCTCGGTGCCGAGGCCCTTGCCCTGAGCATGGTCGTTGATCAACAGGCCTAGCTCCACTTCCTGCTCATAGCCCGGCACGCGCTTCAAGCGGCCCACACCTAAGATCGCCCCTGATTGCTCCGCCACCAGGGCGATCTCGCGGTCGTAGTCGTTGAAGCAGATGCGGGTGAGCCGCTCATGCGCTACGCGCTGCGAGAGCTTCATGAACTGGAAGTAGCGCAGGTAGATGGAGCGGTCCGACAAGCTCTCATGGAACACCACCATCGCCGGCTCATCCTCCGGGCGGATTGGGCGGAACCGGACTTCGCTGCCGTCGCGCGCCAACCAGTCCGCCACATACTGCTGCGGGTAGGGCCGGATGGCGGAGCGGACTTTCGGCTCATGCTCATGCAGCACGATGCGCGCGTCGAGCGCCAGCAGTCGCGTGGGTGACGCCAGCAACGGGTTGATGTCGATCTCTGAAATCCAGCGCTGCTCCAGCACCAGTTGCGAGAACCGGACCATCAGCTGCGCCAGCGCTTCCAGGTCCACCGGCGCGCGGCCCCGGATGCCTTGCAGCGCCTTCAGGATCTTGGTCTCCTCCATCATGCGCCGCGCGAGCGTCGTGTTCAGCGGCGGCAGCGCGAGCGCGCGATCTTCAAACACCTCCACCATCACGCCGCCCGCGCCGAACAGCAGCACCGGGCCAAACTGCGGGTCAACCGATGAGCCCAGGATCAGCTCATAGCCATCCAACTTCTCCATCGGCTGCACGTTGACGCCCTGGAAATCCGCCGCTGGCACACCCGCTTCAATGCGGGCAAACGCCTCCCGCACGGCCGCGGCCTCGCGCAGGTTTAGCTGTACGCCGCCCACGTCGGTCTTGTGCGTGATGGTCAGCGAATGCAGCTTCAGCACCACCGGATAGCCCATCGCCTCCGCCGCCGTCACTGCGTCCTCCGCCGTCGTTGCGATGGCGGTGGGCGTCACCGGAATGCCGTAAGCCGCCAGAATCTGCTTCGATTCGTGCTCGGTCAAAATGCGCCGTCCCGCTGCGCGCGCCGTGTCGATGATGGACTTGGCGATCTGCGTATCGGCGTCTAGTTCCGTGTAGGCGGGCGTTTCATAAAGGCCGCGCAGGTTGTCCGTGTAGCGCCACATGTACTCAAACATGCGCGCCGCGGTATCGGGGTAGCGAAACGTGGGGATGCCCGCTTCGTTCAAGATCTTCTCGCCCGCCTCGACAATCGGCCCGCCCATCCAACTGGCCAGCACGGGCTTGGCCCGGCCTTGGTGGGACAGCTTCGCGAGCGGCTTCAGCTGCTCCGCAATCTCGGTGGGCGACGTCATGGCTTGCGGCGTCAGGATCACCAATAGACCGTCGCTGTTGGGGTCCTGCGCGGCAATGGCCAGCGACTTTGCGTAGCGCTCCGGGTCGGCATCGCCGATGATGTCGATGGGATTGTGATGGCTCCAGGTGGGCGGGCAGACTTCGTTCAGCGCGGCGATCGTGTCGGGCGTTAGCTCCGTCAGCAGGCCGCCGCTTGAGATCAGCGCATCGGTGGCCAGCACCGCCGGACCGCCGGCATTCGTCAGGATGGTCAAGTGCGGACCCGACGGGCGCGGCTGCTTGGCCAGCACTTCCGCCATGTAGAACAGCTCCGCAATGCTCTCCACGCGCAATACGCCGGAACGGCGGAAGGCCGCATCCAGCACATCATCGGAGCCCGTCAATGAACCCGTATGCGAAGCCGCCGCCTGGCCTCCCTGGGCCGTCCGCCCCGCCTTGATCACGATGATCGGCTTGGTCAACGCCACCTCGCGAGCTGCTGACAGAAACTGCCGCGCATCGCCGATCGATTCCATGTAGATCAAGATGGCGCGCGTGCGGTCGTCCTGGCCCAGGTAATCGATCAGGTCGCCCCAACCGATGTCGAGCATGGAGCCGGTGGAGACAAACGCGCTGAAGCCCACCAGTTCCTGAAAACTCCAATCCAGCACCGCCGTGCACATCGCGCCCGATTGCGAAATGAACGCGATGTTGCCCGGGCGGGCCATGGCTTGCGCGAAGGTCGCATTGACGCCGGTGGAAGGCGACATCAAGCCCAGGCAGTTGGGCCCCACCAGCCGAACGCCTGCAGCGCGCGCTTCGGCCAGCAGCTGCCGCTCCAGTTCCGCGCCTTCCGGTCCCACTTCCTTGAAGCCGGCGGAGATCACCACGGCGCCCTTAATACCCTTGGCGCCACATTCACGGATCAGGCCCGGAATCGTAGCGGGAGGCGTGATGATCACGGCCAGGTCCACCGCCGGCGGCAGGTCCGCTACACTCGCAAAAGCCGGGACGCCCAGGATCGAAGGCCGCGTGGGATTCACCGGGTAGATCTTGCCCTCAAACCCACCAGCCAGCAGGTTCTCCATGCAAGCCCGCCCCACGCTGTGCGGCCGCTCCGTGGCCCCGATCACCGCAATGTTCCGCGGCGAAAAGAAGACATCCAGTGGATGCCGCTCCGACAACATGTAGTGCTGGGCCATCTATCTCCATGATGGCGTAAATGGGGTGCATGACACACCGACGCCAAGCTAGAGCCCGGCCCCCGTGTTGTCGGGGGCTGTCAGTTGACGAAGCACTCGAACTCGCCTAGCTGGCCGTTTGGATGACGCCATCGGGGGAATGCGCTTCTGGCGGGTCACGAACCCTCCTCCGGTGAATTTCCCCGGTGCGGGAGGCGCCCTTTCGCCAATGCTTCGGATCCAGGTGGGATACGGAACGGTTCTACCAGAATGCGCTGGTAACAAACGTCCAGCACGGTCAAGCGCACCGTACCACCCGGTGCGTGGAGATCGACGTCGTCGCCCGTTGCTGCCTTCATCAACGCGCGTCCCAGAGGTGAGACCCAACTAATGTGCCTGCGATCGAGATCAACCTCGTCGGCGCCAACGATACTCACCACTCGCTCCGTTCCCTCGTGATCTTCATAATGCACAGTGGCTCCAAAGTAGGCCTTGGTCGCCGCGACGCCCTTTCTCGGAGCTTCCGGGTCCACCACTTCCGCCGCTTCGATGCGCTTCAGCAGAAAGCGAAGCCGCGAATCGATCTGGCGGAGCCGCCTCTTGCCGTACTGATAGTCGGCGTTTTCGCTGCGATCGCCGTTGCTGGCCGCCCACGACACCACCTCCGTGACAGCCGGACGTTCTCGGGTCTTCAGGAACTGGTACTCGTCTTTGAGGCGTTGCAGGCCCCCTGGAGTAATGTAATTCGGCCCTTGCAGTGGTGGGTCCGGAGTTGGTTTTCTAGTGAACCCTTTTCGCATTTCTAGTTGATCCGAGTTTATTGGTTTTGCCTCGATCAGTTGGACCCGGATGAACGGCCAAGTCTCAACCAAACGCTACAGCAGGTCAGCAAAACTCCGCCGCAGCGAGTGGAACCACTTTCGGCCGGCGATCAACACCACCGCTGACAGCAGCCACAGCTTCCACAGCGCGGCGAACTCCGGCGCGTGGCCTTCGAGGAGCACCGCCCGGTAGCCGCGCACCAGGACGTAGACCGGGTTCTTGCCCAGCACCGGCAACGCGAACGCGGGCAGGGAAGCGTCGGGGTAGCAGATCGGTGTCAGAAAGAACACCAGCGTCAGCAGAAAGCCCATGATCTGCGCCAAGTCACGCACAAAGGCACCCAGCGCTGCCAGGATGTAGCTGACGCCCAGGGTGAGCATCAGTTGCGGCACGATCAGCACTGGCAGCCAGAGCGCGGAAGCGGGGATGTGGCCTCGGGTGATCAGCAGCAGCGCGAGAAAGATCACCAGGCCCGCCCCCTGCGTCACCAGTGCCGCCAGCGTCCGCACCATCGGCAGAATCTCGACTGGGAAGATCACCTTCTTGATCAGCGTGGCGTGCTCCGGGATGAGCGCTGGGGAGCGGCCCCAGGTTTCTGACATCGCAAGCCACGGCAGCATCCCGGCCAGAAAGTAGAGCACGAAGCCTTCGCGCGAAGGGTCCCCCGGAAACCGCGATTGCAGCACCAGTCCGAAGACGAAGTAGTAGGTGAGCATCAGCAGCAGCGGATGCAGGAAGGTCCACAGGCCGCCGCCGAAGCTGCCGCGATAGCGGGCTTCAATGTCGCGCCGGGTGAGCGCGATGGTTAGCCCGCGATGCGGCCAGAGCTGTTTGAGCCACCGCGACACCACCGGCTCGGCTACCGCCAAGGATAAGGAACTGGGCGGTGCGGGAGCGGGCACGGGTGCGGGCGCGGGGATCATGAGTAGAGCCAGTCGGGGTAACGGTCCCGCACCGGGCCGGCCTTCTTGCCGACGCAGTAGACGCCCTCGCCCCGCAGGTCTTGCGGGAAGCCGTACTGCTCCAGCAGATGCGTCACCCAGGCCAGCTCCGGCCGCGGCTGCTCTTTGAATGGGCCGGAGTCGATCTTGGTGATGTCGAACCCGGCGTAATGGAACAGCAGGTAGACCTCTTTGGCCGTGTACTCGCGATGATGCCGTGACTCGCCCTTGGCAATCGCCGCCGGGTGCAGATAGGCGGGGAAGAGCGCCGGGTGATAGCCGTTCAGCATGGCGGCAATCGAGCGTAGCGAGGCGATGTTGGGCGTGGTGAGCACCAGATGCCCGCCCGGCCGCAGCACGCGGTTGATCTCGGACATGGTGTGCATCGGGTCATTGGGCAGATGCTCGATCAGCTCGCAGCACAGCACGGTGGCAAAGTGGTTGTCCGGGTAAGGGAAGACGTGCTTTTCGGCATCGAAATGGTCGATCTCGCAGGTGAAGCTACGGCCATCTTCGGCCTCGATCGTCTTCACGTCGATGTGCCCCGGGGTGCCGTAATAACAGCCGCGCACGTGGCCGTAGCCTAGCTGATACTTCAGCGTCGCCGTGATCATCATGTAGGCGCCCATTTCCAGCACATGGTCGTCCGGACCACCGGGCGGCGTCAGTTCGAGCGTGCGCTGAAAGCGGGTGAGATGCGTGTCCACGTAGGCGGCCACCTCCGGCTGCGGATTGGTCCAAGTGGTGATGGCGCTCACTGGCACAGGCTCGGCGGTGAACTCGGCGGGTGGCGCATTCAACGTGGTGGCGTAGGCTTCAGCCTGCAGCGGGACTTCAGTCCCGCCCGGGTCTCCACTGACGGCGGGCTCAGCTCCCACGACAAACTCATCTCGCGAGTCGCCCTGCAGGAACCCGAGATAACGCCCCGCCACCACGTCCCACGGACATTCACGCTCCACCCAAGCCCGGGCCCGCTCCCCCATGCCGCGCGCGAGCGACGGCTGAGAGTACAGCAGGTTCAGATACTCAAAAATCAGATCTTCTTCGCCCGGGCCCACCGGCACCTTCATGCAGATGGAATCCGGATACTCGCTGAACGCGCCGACATCGCTCACCAGCACCGCGCGGCCCAGCCCCAAGGAGCGGTGCAGGGTGCCCGAGGTTTCGCCCACGGTGGGATAGCGCAAATTCAGCACGATGTCGCACGCCGCCAGATAGCCGGTAAAGTCGTCAATCGGTGCGTAGCCGATGTGGCGCACGTGTGCTTCGAGGCCCAGCCGCACCACCAGATCGTCCAGGCGCAATTCCGGGTGCGGCTCACCCACCAGGATGAACTTGGCATCGGGGATCAGCTGCACTAGGCGCCGGAACGCGCGGAGCGATTCGGCAATGCGCTTGTAGGGCTTCAAGTGGCCAAAAGTGCCGATGAGGGGCGCCTTCAGGTCCACGCCCAGCTTGTGGCGATAGCCCAGCCGGTCAATCTCAGGCAGCCAGACGCCATGCGGGATTACTGCCGTGCGTCCGGTGAAGCCATTGTCCGCCAGTTGACTCGCCACAAATCGGCTGTGCGCGATGGCTCCGGTTGAGGCGGCGAGTACGCGCCGCAGCATCGGCACGCCCTCGTAGTCTGGGCCTACTTCCAGCTTCCGCACCCGCTCACCGAACCGGCGCGCCTTTTCGCCGCCGTCAAAGGCCACTTCGTTTAGGTAGGCATCCCAGTTGTCGGCGCCGATGGTGCGGTAGGCGATCAGGTGGTGGAGATTTGCCTCATGCATCACCACAGTGCCGGGATACTTCAGAGCGTAGTCGTAGACAAAGCTGTGGTCCGGATTGTTGCCCAGCTGATAGACGATGCCGTCGTAGGGCGAAGGGTCAAACTGGGGCGGAGCCTCGCGAAAGATGTCCACCCTGGCCTGCTTGGCCAAAGGACCCAACAACGCAGCAGAGTAGTCAGCAATCCCGCTTTTTGAGGGAGGCAGCGGGGAAAAGAACGCCAGGCGCATGTGGGGGGTTACTCGGCCAACTCCATACTGAATGATCCCAGGGGCAGCGGTACTCGCACCTTCACCAATCTTCGCGCCGCATCGCGGGCGAAGAACAGCTCAAACTTCGATTGCGAAGCCGGGCCCTTTAGGCGAGCCTCCAACCGGTCGGTGGGAATGCGCTGGTCGTTCACGCGGACTTCTTCGGTGCCGGAAAACTGCACGCTGATCTGATAGGGAGCGCCAAACAAGATGGTCGAGGTACGCCAGCGCATCGTGAGCACAGCCCGAAATCGGGATATCGCCCTGGCCGCCGCCCACCGTCTGCCGCGTGGCGACGCCCGCCTCCGGCTTGAAGGTGATCTTTTCGGTGCTCTTGCGCAGGCCGTGCTGGATGGTTTTTTCGAATTCAATGGAGCACAGCCGGTCAGAGACCAGCGACCGTAGCCGGTCCGCGACGGAATACCCGGGCACGGAGGCATCAAGAAAGAACCGGTACTCGAGGCGTGAGGGCGCGTCTTTGCCCGAGGCCACGGCCTTCGATTCCAGCTGCGCCTCACCCAGGCTCAACCCGCTGGGCCAGTTGATGGCGTAACGGAGGCTTTCGTCAGCCAGGGCCGTTGTGCCCAGCGCAACCAACGCCCAGAGCATTTTCACGGCCGGCGCACCAAAGAGGAACGCGCGGGAACACCCGCCGCTGCCGCTCTGCGGCGTCCGGCCACCAATTGATACACCGCATGCGTGTCCCGGGCCGCCCGCTCCCAGCTGAACCGGGCCGCATTCTGCAAGCCCAGCCGCTCCATGCGCGCCCGCAATTCTGGATCCACCAGCAGATCCCTCATCGCCCGCACCATCTCCGGGATCGACATCGGATCGAACAGCAATGCGGATGAGTCCGCTACCTCGGGCAACGACGTCGCGTTCGACGAAGCCACCGCGCGTCCGCAGGCCATCGCCTCCAGCACCGGCAGGCCGAAGCCTTCGTAGAAAGACGGGAAGACAAACAGGTCGCAGCCGCAGTAGAGCTCCCGCAACTGCTCATCGGTGACGAAGCCAGTGAAGTGGATGCGATCCGCGACACCGGACTTGCGGGCCGCCTCCCGCACTTCCTGCCCGTGCCAGGTCTCCTTGCCCACCAGCACCAGATGGTGCGGCAGGTTCGGCTGATCCTTCAGCAGTTCCGCAAAAGCCTTGACCAGACCTACTTGATTTTTCCGGGGCTGCAAATCGCCCACGGTCAACACATAGGGCGCCGTAATGCCGCAGGAGGCCCGCACGCCGCTCACCGCCGCCACCCGCGACATCGGGCGGAAGCAGGGGTCCACGCCCAGCGGAATGACATGGACGAGCTCATCACTGATGCCGTAGGCCCGGAGGATTGCTTTGCGGGAGTAATCGCTTAACGTCAGAATCCGCGCGGCCATCTTCACCGTCCGTGCAACGGTCACCTTCAACTGCAACGCGCGGGACTTGGGAAAGAATTCGGGATGGTCCAGATAACTGATGTCGTGGACCACGGCCACCACCGGCACGGGGCACACCAGCGGAGCGGTGTACTGCACGTGCACCAAGTCCGGTTTCAGGCGGGAAAGCTCACGGGGCAACTGGTAGCCCAGGCGGACAAAGGGGTTGTTTGAGACCTGGCGGGTCGCAAAACGCTTTGGGATGTGGCGTTCGGCCCCTTCGGCGGAGAAGAACGCCAGGTATTCCGATTCCTCGTCGGTACGCGCCAACTCACGGATAATATTCCGGATGTAGGTTTCGTTTCCCGTTAACTTGCGCCCGATAGCGTGCGCGTCCACCGCAATCCGCATGACGTTGTTCTCAGTATAGTGCACGGGCTTCGTCCAACTTCTCCCAGGCTTTGGGCCAGGTAAACTCTTCCTCATACCGGCGCCGGCCCATGATCGCCAGAGCCGCACGCAAATGTTTGCTTTCGAGCAACCGTTCCACCGCGTCCGCAAACTCCTCCGGCGAATCGCCGATCAGCAATTCCACGCCGCTGGTGACGCCTAAACCCTCGCACCCGATGGTGGTGGAAACGACTGGCGTTCCCGCCGCCCACGCCTCCAGAATCTTCAACCGCGTGCCGGATCCGGCCAGCAGCGGCACAATCGCCACATCCACCCGCGCCAACTCAGGAAGCGCATCTTCCACCTGCCCGGTCGGCACGCCCAAAGACATTTGTTCGCTATATCGGCCGATCAGCTTCCAAGGGATATGGTTCAACATGGGCCAAACTTTCCGGGCGAACCACTGCGCCCCTTGGGAGTTGGGCGCGAACTCAAAGTTGGCCGACATTGCGATCCGCGGCTGACCCGCCGCCACCGGGGGCCGTATGGGCTTCTCCCGGTAGGGAATCGCATTCGGATAGATCACCGAAGGCACCGGGATGCGGGCGGCGTCGTCTTTGGAGGTCACCAGCACCGTATCGAACATGGGCAGCAGCTTGTGCTCCAGCCGCCGGGCGGCGGATACAAACGGCAGGTGCATCCCTTTAAGCCAGACGCTCTCTACGTTGTGCAGGTTGCAGACAACTCGAACCGCGTGCCGGCGCAGCAGGTCGACGTAGGGGGCCACCCAAAAATGCTCCACCACGGCGACGTCGTAGGTGCGCCCTTCCAGCCATTTGGCGATCAGCTTTTCATACCCGGAAAAGCGGTCCACTAAGGGCGGCACTTGCCGGATAAATCGAATCGCATTTCGCACCAGGCGGGCGGGGAAAGACTTGGAATGTTTGGGCAGGTTAATCGACAGCACGTCCTCGAACCCGGGCGGTTCCGAGGGCGCGTTGAACAGGATCAGATCGACCGCAAAATCGCGCTTACGCAGGTACTCCAGAATCGAGGCCGTCCGCAGCGGCCCGCCCCCATGCATAGGAAAGGGAGATTCAGGGCAGAGGACGAGAGCCTTTTTAACGAAGCGCGGCAATATAAATATCGTACGTGGCTCGGGCCGTACGTGCCCAGGAGAATGTCTGGGCGCGATCGAGCGCCTTCTTTTGAAGCGTCCGCCGCCGCTCCGGCTGTTCTAGCAGTGCTCGCATCGCCTCCACCCAACCGTCTGGTTCCACCGCCAACGTTGCCTCCCCTCCGGTTTCCATCAGCGCCGGGTCGCGCGAGGTGATGACGGCTCCGCCGCATTGCATCGCCTCCAGCACCGGCAATCCAAAGCCTTCATAGTGAGACGGATAGAGCACCGCCGCCGCCGCTGCGTAAAGCGCGGGCAACTCCCGATCCGGCACCCGGCCCCGCGTCTCCCGCAACTCGACTCCCAGCGCCGCCGCCGCGTCCCGGATCAACTGGACGTTTTTGCGCGGAATGTCATCACCCACGTAGAGAAAAAACGGCGGCCCCACGTCCGGTGCCTCACGGGGCGGCCGCATCCACTCTGGCGCCGCCAGCGGTGTCGCCACCACCCGGTCCGCCGGCAAGCCAAACTCCCCGATCACTTCCCGGCGGACGGCCTCGCTGGGGGTGATCACAAATCGCGCCAGCCGCAGCCGCAGCAGCCACGGCGTCCGCTGCCGCACCCGCGGATTGTTGGCCGGATAGCGCCACGGCGCCAGATCATGCACGGTCACCACCGCCGGCCGCAGCGGCAACACCGGCACCTCGAAATTGGTGCCGTGGAAGACATCAAAAGGATGCTTCCAGACCCCGTTCAACCACCACCGCCCGCCCGACGGGGTCAGCGGCTCAAACTGATCCGCCGGAAACTCCGCCCGCAGCGCCGTGGTCAGCTCTTCCACATAGCGCCGCAGTCCGCCCGCCACCAACCCCAGCGGCGCGCCATCGAGCGCTACCCTCATTGCTGCCGGGCCGATCGGACCGCTTTCTGACACGCGCGGCTCAGTCGAACAACCGTTCGATCGGCACCAACGCAACCGAGCCGCGACCGTAAGGGAGCGGTCTTCCCGATGTGCTCCAACGCCCTATGGCACCCGTTCATACGGCAACCCGGAAACATGCAGATACTGCATCCGCCCACCTTCCAGCAGCGAGAACCAGCCCGTCTGCCCGTGCGCCCTCACTGACCCGTCCGACATCCGCGTCACCTCCGCCGGACCTCCCGGCGTTGCCAGCCACAGCTTGCCCTCCCGCACTGTCAATTCCGCCTTCTGCGTCCCGCGCGCGTACACCCCGGCGTACCGCTCCATCTCGCCCGGCGCAAAGCTGACCGCCGTCGCCGCCGCCGGAGCGGGACCCACCGGCAGCAGCGCCTCCTGGATCTTCTCGAGCGTGCGCGGCAGATTCGCGCCGCTGCGGTTGGTCATCAAGGCAATCGCCAGATGCTGCTCCGGCGCCATGATCAGCATGCTGCCATAGCCTTCCCGCGACCCCGAATGCGACCACCGCGTCACGCCGCGCCACTGCTCCACAATCACGCCATACCCGTAGCTGGCCGCCGGATTCGCCGGTAGCACCACGCGCGGCGCCGTTAACCCAGCCACTACCCGCCCATCCAGCCGCTGGTCCGGGAACTGCTGCTTCATGAATCCATCGGCAAAACGGGCCAGTTCCAGTACATTCGTAAACATCGATCCGGCGGGCCAGAATCCGGTATGGTCCGCCGACGGCCGCACCACCGCGCTCTTTTCGTTGTGGCCTTGGGACAGCGGATACGTCATGGCCTCCAGCGGCCGGAAGGTGGTGCGGGTCATGCCCGCGGGGCGGAACACCATCTCCCGCACGGCATCGGCAAACGGCTTGCCGGAAAGCTTCTCCACCAGATACCCGGCCAGCGCATAGCCATGATTCGAATAGCTGTACACCCGGCCCGGCTTGGTGAAAAAGCGCTTTTCGTCCCAGCTCATGATGTTGGCCGCCAAGCCGGAATCGTCGTGGGAGCCGTTGTAGCCGGTATCGGGGATCAGGCCGCTGGTGTGGCTGAGCAACTGGTGGATGGTCAAGCTGCGCAGCGCTGGGGGCAGAGTGGGCACGCGGTTGCCGATCGGCTCATCGAGCGCGATCTTGCCGTCGAGCGACAACTGCAGCAGCGCCGCCGCCGTCATCATCTTCGTGGTCGACCCGGCGCGGAACAGCATTTCGGCGCGCACCGGCTCATTGGTCTCGGTGCTCGCCACGCCGACGCCCGCGGAATAGATGATCTGGCCGTCTTTGATGATCGCGAGCGTCGCGCCGGGGATGCCGCGCTCGTTCATCTCGGTCTGCAACAACGTCGGCAGCGATAGCAGTAATGGAACCAGATTCATTTTGTGGCTTCTTTCCTCAACTAGTTGGTGCTGTAAGAAACTATAATGGAAGATTGGACCTGGAAAGAACCATTGGCCGCAAAGTAGCCGAGGCCGTCACACGCTTCAAGATGATCCGCGATGGCGACCGCGTGGCCGTGGGCGTTTCCGGCGGCAAGGACTCACTGACCCTGCTCGACGCCCTGCTGTCGCTGCAAAAGCGTGCTCCCATTGATTTTTCGGTCTGCGCGTTTACGATCGAACAGGGGAAATTCCTGGCTCCGTTCGCCCCCACTGGCGAGTGGTTGCGCTCCCGTGGCATTGAATGGACCTATTTTGAAGACGGCCCCTCCTTCCGCTTGATCGACGAGCAGCCGGACCACGGCTGTGACGTCTGCAGCCGCTTCCGGCGCCGCGCGGTCTATCAGGTGGGCAAGGAATTGGGCGCCAACGTGATCGCGCTGGGTCACACCGCCGACGATTTTTGCGAGGCTTTCCTGCGCAATGCGATGTACACCGGGCAGCTGTCCGCGTTGCCGCCGGTGACGTATTCGAAGAACAAGGATTTTCGCCTGATCCGTCCGCTGGTGTTTGTGGATGAGAAATTGACCACGCAGTACGCGGGTACGCTGGCGGCTCCGGTGATCCCCTGCGGCTGCTCCCAGAAGACCGGGACCGTTCGCCGGTCGTTGCGCGACATTTTCGTGGAATTGGAACAGGAGCACCCCTATCTGAAAGAGACGCTGCTGGGGGCGATGGGCAACATCAAGCCCCAAAGGCTGCTCGATCCACGTTATCTGGACCCGGACGCCGCCGATGAAATTCCGGCGGATACCCTACTCCCTGTTTTAACGAGTTCGTAACCAACCTTCGGTTGACCCGCCTTTCGGCGCGATGCGAAGATAGGTTGCCGACAGACGCGAAAACGCACCAAAAAGAGACCAAAAGACTAGCCTCGTATGCGATTTCTCCCACGGGAAGAGAAGTTTTTCCACTTTTTCAATCAACAGGTCTCCTTGATCCTGGCGTCCGCGCAGACCCTGCGCCACGGGCTGGAGCAAGGCTTGACCGCTCTACCAGAAACCGAGGTAAAGGTCACCGACCTGGAGCAGCAGGCCGATAGCGTTATCCACGAGATCTACATCAAGCTGGGCGAGACCTTCATCACGCCCATTGATCCGGAAGACATCCAATCGCTTGCCTCGCACCTGGACGACGTCATCGACTACATCGAAGACGCCACGCACCGGATGAATTCCTACCGCATCGATCAGGTAACGCCGCCGCTTAAGGACCTGGTGAAGCTGGTGGAAGAGTG
Organism: Acidobacteriota bacterium; assembly: GCA_026394055.1. Lineage (GTDB taxonomy): Bacteria > Acidobacteriota > Terriglobia > Bryobacterales > Bryobacteraceae > JAPKYZ01. The sequence continues at coordinate 41,223 of JAPKYZ010000062.1, read as the reverse complement.
CGTGCAGAACTTGCAACGCGCGTTTCTGGCGCTGGAAAGACAGGAATCCGTGCTGGTGCACTGCATTGAGGTGAACCGGCTGGAAGAAGCGGCCGACCGGGTGGTCCGCGCCGCCGTGGCAGCTTTGTTTGAGCAGGAGAAGGACCCCATCCGGCTCATCAAGTACAAAGAAGTTTACGAAACGCTGGAAGCGGCCACCGACGCCTGCGAGGACGTCGCGGACCGGCTCCAAAACGTTGTCGTGAAAAATAGCTGATCGCCTGTTATGTCGACGACCCTCATTCTGGTCATCGCCATCATCGTCGTAGCGCTGATTTTTGATTACATCAACGGCTTCCACGATGCGGCGAACTCAGTAGCTACCATTGTCGCCACGCGCGTCCTGACCCCGTTTCAGGCCGTCCTTTGGGCCGCGTTCTGGAATTTTATCGCCGCCGTGCCGCTGTTGCTGGCGCTGGATGCGGCTAAAGTAGCCAAAACCGTCGGCTCCGGCATGGTGACGGCCGAGTTTTCGAGTAACTCCTATGTCATTCTTACTGGTCTATTAGGCGCCATTGCCTGGGACTTAATTACTTGGTGGCTGGGCCTGCCCACCTCCAGTTCTCACGCCTTGATCGGCGGCTATGCCGGAGCAGCCATGGCCCGCGCCGCGCTGACCACCGGACCCGCCACCATGCTGGGCGCCATCGTACCGGCGGGCTGGATCCGGACGATGTTCTTTATCGTTGTCGCCCCCCTGCTGGGCATGATCCTGGCCTACATCCTCATGATTTCGGTCTACTGGATGTTCCGGAAGTCGACGCCCAAGAACATGGACTCCTGGTTCCGCCGTCTCCAGCTGGTCTCGGCGGCCTTGTTCAGCTACTCGCACGGCGCCAACGACGCGCAAAAGACCATGGGCATCATGACCAGCGCCCTGATCGCGGGCGGGTACCTGACCGACTTTGTCGTGCAACCCTGGGTGGTCTTTTCCGCCCATGCCGCCATCTCGCTGGGCACTATGACCGGCGGCTGGCGCATTGTGCACACCATGGGCGCCAAGCTGACGCGCCTGAAGCCGCGCGGCGGGTTCTGTGCGGAGACAGCCGGCGCGCTGGCGATTCTGTTCCCCACTTACCTGGGCATCCCGGTCTCCACCACCCACGTCATTACCGACGCCATCGCGGGCGTCGGCAGCATCCAACGCCTGAAAGCCGTCCGGTGGAAGCTGGCCGCGAATATCGTGTGGGCCTGGCTGCTGACGCTGCCGGCCGCCGCCCTTGTCGCCGCCCTCTGCTACGTCGTCGTCCACTATCTCACCGGTCAAGCATAAAGCGCGCCGCCTGCGCCCAACCGCAAGCGCTAAGCTAGAGGTCCCGGTGCATTTTCCGGCCGGACCATCACATGAAGTTGGGCATTGATTTCGGCACCACCCGTATCGTGGTGGCCGCCGCTGATCGCGGCAACTATCCCGTGCTCCCGTTTGACGACGCCGAGGGCCAGCCCCGCGAGTGGATTCCGGCTCTGGCTGCGGTCCGTGGTCCTGAGCTGCGCTTCGGCTGGGCGGCGGCGGCGGTGGCGGCGGACCCGTCGTGGACCCTCCTGCGCAGCCTGAAGCGCCTGCTTGAGTCGGCCGGTCCAGCCACCCGCGTGGCGGTGGGCGCGACAGAGTATCTGCTGCTCGATCTGCTCACCGGGCTCGCCATGGCCATCCGCGCCGGACTGCGGCCGGATGTCCACCAGGTGTTCCTGGGCGTGCCCGCCAACGCCAACTCCAACCAGCGCTTCCTGACCGGCGAAGCCTTCCGCCGCGCCGGGTTTGCGGTGTTGGGTCTGCTGAATGAGCCCTCCGCCGCGGGACTGGAATATATGCACGCTTCCCGCCGAGGCGAGGCGGCTCCGGTGGCCACGCCCGCGTGCGAGTCGCTGTTGATCTACGACTTGGGCGGAGGCACCTTTGACGCCTCCCGCGTCGTGCTCCGCAGTGGGGAGCAGGAAGTGGTGGCCACCGAAGGCATCTCCACGTTGGGCGGCGATGATTTTGATGAAGTGATCGCCGAAATAGCGCTGCCCGATGGTCAACTGGACCGCTTGGGTCCCGGTGCGCATTTCCGCCTGCTGGAACAGTGCCGCGAGTTGAAGGAGTCGCTGACACCCAACAGCCGCCGCCTGCTGGTCGAGACGGACCACGGCCCCGTCACCATTCCCGTGACCGACTACTATGAGCGCTGCCGCCCGCTGATCGAAGAGACGCTGCATGCCGTCGACGACCTGCTGCTCGACACGAATGGCGCCCCTCCCGACGTGCTCTACATCACCGGTGGGGCCAGTGAGCTGCCGCTGGTGTCGCGCATGTTGCGGGAGCGGTTCGGGCGGCGGGTGAAGCGCTCCGCTTATACGCGGGCGGCGACGGCCATTGGGCTCGCGATCCAGGCTGACGGGGCGGGCGGCTTCACGCTCCGTGAGCGCTTCTCGCGCTACTTCGGCGTCTGGCGTGAAGCGGACTGCGGCACGCGCATCATCTTCGACCCCATCTTCGCCAAAGGCGCCATCCTGCCGCGTCCAGGAGAGCCCGCGCTGGTGCGCCAGCGGACGTATTCGCCCGCGCACAACATCGGGCACTTCCGCTATCTGGAGGCCACCGCCTTGGGCCCCAATGGAGAACCGGCGGGCAACCTGACGCTGTGGGATGAGATTCTGTTTCCCTTTGACCCGGCCTTGCGGGGAGTGGACCAACTATCGCCCGCCGCCGTGTGTCATAGTGGCGTGGCGCAGCAACAGGAGATTGTCGAAGCCTGGTCCTGCGATGAAAATGGAGTGGTGGAAGTATCCATCGAGAACCAGACCGCGGACTATGCGCGCCGGTACCGGTTGGGGCGATGGAATCATGACGCGGCACCGGCCAAGCCCGTGCGGTCGACCAGGAGAAAAGTGAAAGCATGAGCCAGTTACTAAGTAAGAGTGAGTTTCAAGGACGAACGGCGCTAGTTACGGGCGCCTCGCGCGGGATCGGGCAAGCCACGGCGGTGGCGCTGGCGAAGGCGGGCGTGGCGCACGTCATCGTGCACTACGGCGGCCATCTGGCGGGTGCGGAAGAGACCGCGGCCGAGGTGCGCGCGGCCGGTGCCACGGCGCAGATCCTGCAGGGTGAGCTGGGCTCGACGGCAGGCGTCGCCGCCTTCTGCGACGCGTTGAAGCGGTTGAACGCGCCGATCGACATCCTGGTCAACAACGCCGGATCGCTGGTGAAGCGCGCGCGGATTGCCGAAACCACGCCGGAGCTGTTCGATGAAGTCTACACGCTGAACGTCAAGAGCGCCTGGTTCATCGCCCAAGCCGTCGTGCCCGGCATGATCGAGCGTAAGTCTGGCTGGATCATCAACCTCTCCTCCATCGCCGCCCGCAATGGCGGCGGCCTGGGCGCGGCCCTCTACGCCTCCGCCAAAGCCGCCGTGGCCTGCTACACCAAGGGCATGGCGAAGGAGCTCGCCCCGCAAGGCATCCAAGTGAATGCAGTCTCCCCTGGCACGGTGGACAACCACTTCCACGAAGTGTTTTCGACGCAAGCGATGCTCGACACCATGAAGGCCTCGACGCCTGCCGGTGCGCTCGGCACCAACGAAGAGATCGCCGACACCATCGTCTTCCTGTGCTCCCACGCCGGCCGCTTTATTCACGGCCAGACGATTGAGATCAATGGCGGCATGTTCATGGTGTAGTTGCTGCTATGTCACGTGTGGCGCAGGCTTCAGCCTGCAGGCGGACTTTAGTCCGCCCCGGGGGAACTTTCGGGAGAGCGGCACGACATTGCGGCGCTGGCCGGGCGGGACTGAAGTCCCGCTGCAGGCTGAAGCCTGCGCCACACGCTTGGGTGGCATTCACGCCACTCTGTGTGAAGCACGGCTCTAGCCGGTCACGGCAGCACAATCCGTACCGTCTTGCGCGTCGACGTCAACCCAGCAATCACCGTGACGTCGCGCGCGGGTACTTGGTAGTGGGCGGCCAAGACGGAGCACAATTCTTCGTTTGCCTTGCCTCTTTCCGGCACTGCCGCCACCTTCACTTTCAGTGTGCCGTCGTCCATGGTGCCCGCCACTTCTGACCGGCTGCTGCGCGGCACCACTTTGACGTTCAGCGTGACGGTCTTCACGGCTTGCGCGGTGGCGCTGGTGGCGCCGGGATGACGGTGGGCGGCAGCTTGAACGGGCGCCCCGGCAGGTAGTCCGGCGTCAGGAAGAAGGCTGGGGAGATCTGTTCGATCTTGCACGCAGCACCCGGGTCCTTGACGCCGTCTTTCTCGTTGGGCAGGCAGTCGTAGCCAAATTCGGCGATCTGCTTCGGGCTGGTGCCCGCAGGCAGGGCAATCGTCGAGCGAACCCAGCCGGAGCGTTCGATCGCCAGGCGACGGTCATCCCGGTGCGACATGCGCCAGGCCGTCTCCGTCACCAAGCGGACCTTGAAGCCCAGGCGCGCTTTGACGCTCGTGATGCTGGCTTCGAGATAGAGATAGTTGCGCGGGTCGCCGATCTGATCCAGGCGCCCTTCGCGGGTCAGCTCTTTGGCCGCGACGGCGTAGGTCCAGGGCGCGCGGTCCATCACGATCTCGCGGGAGTGCGTGCTCAATTCCACTTCCATGGGCACCAGCTGGAAGCGCATGGCGGTCTTGCTCTTTTCAGTCGTGGTGGGCGCCACCATGTTGTTCTTGGTCACCGGCACCAGCAGCGGGTGATGCCCTTCAAGCGGACCATCATAGGGGATGTCTTTGTGATCCTTGGCTTGGATGATGGCCTTGCCGTCGGTGCCGACCCGGTAGATGTATTCGATGTCGGTGGTGCGGCCCCAGACGGCCATCAGGCCGCGCGTGGAGGTGCCGCCATCTTCGTTTGAAAAGACGATGGTGTACTGCAGGATGCCGCCGGGCAGGCGCTCGGCGTAGACCAGCAGCGGGATGTCGGAGAACTTGCCCATCGTATCTTCCCGGGCATAGAGCACAGGCGCGTTGGCGAGGATGGCGCCGGAGTCCTCACTGAACTTCGCCCCCCGCACATCGAGCGTCGAATCCGGGGCGGAGAACGTCTCATCGCGCTCGATCGAGAGCCGGTGCTTGCCCGCAGGCAGCTGGCCCAAAAAGACGCTGACCGGGCCCTTGCGTTCGCCCAGCACCCAGACATGCTGCGGGTCCCCGCCATCGACCGATACCTTGGCCACTGCCGCCTGCCGTCGCGCAATGCCCCAGTCTGATGCGTTTGACCGGAGATCGAGCTCCGCTACTGTTTCGCCGCGGCCGGTGGATTCGAAGGCGAACTCCCGGCCCCAGGCGGGCAGGATCAGCAACAGACACAGGGCAAGCTTGGCGATGATGTCCATGAGATGTTTGGCCGTAGAAGGCTTCGTGATCGTAGCAGCTACCAGCGCCTTTTCGGGGCGCCCTTCAAGAGCAGCCGTCCAGCCGCTCAAGATGGCGATCTTCGTTGAAGGGCACGCAGCCGACACGTCACGCACCAGCGCCAAGCCATCTTCGATGCCGGGGAGGCTTAAATCCATCACCGCCACATCGGGCGCGGGCTCCAGCGCCAAGCGAGCTTCGGCGGCAGTGGCGGCGGGTGTGACGGTGTGCCCGGCGCGCTCCAGAATCAGGCGGCGCAGCAATAGCTGGTCAGCGTTATCTTCCACCAGCAGGATGTGGGCCATCGGAGGATGCCGCCTCAGCCGAACACAATCGCGGCGATGACGAGGCCCGGGGCCGCTTGGTTCCAACTGGCGGGCAGCGTGTCAAAGGGCAGACGGAACGGCTTGGTGTCACCCGGCTTCAGGCCGCCGGTCTTTTCGCGCACAATGGCCACGCGCTCGCGCGCCACCACTTGGCCGGTGGGGTCATAGAAGACGCACATCACTTCCACCGTCTTGAGATGGCGATCGCCCTTGTTGGTGATCTGGCCCAGGATCTCCACCACCTGCTGGCCGGAGAACGATTCGGCGGCCTTCATTTCGACGCCCGCCAGGCCGAGGTTCTTCACGTAGGCTTTCGCCTCTGGCGTTAGCGCGGTGGGTTCCTTGGGACCCGTGGCACAGGCCGACAGCAGGGCGAGCAAGGGCAGGGCAATGCGAGTTGCTCTAGTTGCCACTGACGGTCATCTCCCGAATCTTGAGGGTGGGGCTGGCGACGGAGCCGCGGAACTCCAGGTCCGCGCCGGGTTCTTCGATATCGAGCAGCATCTGTTTCAGATTACCCGCAATGGTGATCTCGCTCACCGGGTAGGCCAGCTCGCCATTCTCAATCCACATGCCGGCCGCGCCGCGCGAATAGTCGCCATTGACGACGTTGACGCCCTGGCCCATCAGTTCGGTGACGTAGAGGCCGCTCTTAATGCCGCTGATCATTTGCTCAGAGGTCTTAGACCCCGCTTCCAGAAAGAAGTTCCCGTGATCGACATAAGCATTTCCAGCCAGGCCGCGCGCCGCGTTGCCGGTGGTCGACGTGCCCAGCTTCTTCGCCGTGTAGGTGTTGTGCAGGTAGGTTTTCAGAATGCCGCGATCCACCACCACTTTGCGGCGGGCGCGCACGCCTTCATCATCAAAAGGCCAGCTGCCGAACAGGCCCGGAATGGTGGGGTCGTCGATGACGGTGATGTACTCGCTGGCCACCCGCTCGCCCAGTCGGCCGTTCAGAAATGAAGCCTGCCGGTAGATCGAATCGCCGCTGACCGCCTCAAACAGATTGCCCAGCAAGCTGCGCGCGATGCGGGGCTCAAACACGATGGGCACCTTTTGCGTCGATACCTTGCGCGCCCCCAAACGGCGCACCGCACGTTGAGCCGCCAAGCGGCCCACCAGGTCCGCCGCCTCCAGCCGGTCCGGACGGCGGGCGATGGAGAACCAGTAGTCGCGCTCCATCTTCTCGCCCTCTTTGGCCACGGGAATCGCCGCAATGGAGCAGGAAGACGACCGCGCCAGCCCCGAAAAGCCGCGCGAGTTGGCAAAGGCGCGGGAGCTCAGGTAGGTGTCAAACGACCCGCCCTCGGAGTTGGTGATGCGCGGGTCATACTGCAGCGCCGCTGCCTCCGCCGCCTTGGCTTGGGCGATCTTCCACTCGGCCTCCAGCTGCTCCACCGCTTCGGAATAGGTTTCGAGATCGACGTCGATTGAGCCCAACTCCGCCGCATCGGGCAGACCGGCAAATGGGTCATCGGTGGTGACGCTGGCATTGTCGATTGCCGCGCGGACCATGCGCTCCACGCCCTCTTTGGTGAGATCGGAGGTGGTGGCGGAGCCGGTCCGTTGGCCGATCAGGACGCGGATGCCTGCGCCCCGTGAGCCGGCCTCTTTGAGCTGCTCCACTTCACCCAGCCGGACGCTGGCGGAGAACTCATTGCCTTCAGCGACCGTACATTCGGCCTCCGTCGCGCCCAGTTTCAAGGCGCGCGCGACGACATCAGTGGCTAGCTGCTGGATCACGCGACACCGCCGACGGTCATCTGGTCAATGCGGACGGTGGGGATGCCGACGCCCACCGGGACGGACTGCCCTTCCTTGCCGCAGACGCCGATGCCTTCATCCAGCTTCAGGTCGTTGCCCACCATCGAGACATACTTCATGGCCTCTGGTCCATTGCCGATCAACGAAGCGCCGCGCACCGGGCGGCCCAGGCGGCCGTTCTCGATCTCGTAGCACTCGCTTGCCGAAAAGACGAAGTTGCCGGAGGTGATGTCCACGGACCCGCCGGAGAAGTTGACGCAGTAGAGGCCCTTGGGCACGGAGCGGATGATCTCTTCCGGCGTGCTGTCTCCGGCCAGCATGAAGGTGTTGGTCATGCGCGGCATCGGGACATGCTGATAGCTTTCGCGGCGGCCGCTGCCGGTGGAGGCTCCGCCCATCAGGCGGCTGGAGAGGTTGTCTTGCAGGTAGCCGCGCAGGATGCCTTTTTCGATCAGCACGTTCTGCTGCGTCGGGTTGCCTTCGTCGTCCATGTTGATCGACCCGCGGCGGTGCGCCATGGTGCCGTCGTCGATGACGGTGCACAGCTCACTGGCCACCTTCTGGCCGATGCGGTTCGAAAAAGCGGAAACGCCTTTGCGGTTGAAGTCGGCTTCCAGACCATGGCCCACGGCTTCATGCAGCAGCACGCCGGGCCAGCCGGGGCCGAGCACGACGGTCATCTCGCCCGCCGGGGCATCGATAGCATCGAGTTGCATGATCGCCTGCCGGGCGGCCTCGCGAGCGTAGCGCTCAGGGCTCTTATCCGATTCAAAAACTTCCAGACCCATGCGGCCGCCACCACCCGCATAGCCCTCCTGCGGTGAGCCTTCGCCTTGCCGCGCCAGCACCGTGACGTTCACCCGGGCCATTGGCTGCCGGTCATAGCTCAACTTGCCTTCGCTGGTGGCGATCAGGATCTCGCGCACGTTGTCGGCATAGCTGGCGCGAACTTGGAAGACCCGCGAGTCATACGCGCGGGCGGCGCGGTCGGCCCGTTTGATCAGCTCCACGCGCTCGTTGAGCGTGGTGTCGTTGGGAGCGGTGAGGACGGGGTAGAGGTCGCGCTGGGGGCCTTCGTTGAGGCCGGTCTTTTCCACCTTGGACGGGCCATTGGCGATGCAGGCGGCGGTCTTGCACGCGTGACGGATCTTGTCGGGGCTCAGATCGTCGGTGTAGGCATAGCCGGTCTTCTCGCCCGACAGCACGCGGACGCCGACACCCAGCGAGACGCCTTGGCTGGCGCTCTTTACTATGCCCTCGTCGATGCCGAGCGAACTGGTGGCGACATACTCGAAGTACAGGTCGGCATAGTCACCGCCGTGGCTGAGGGCGACGCTGAGGTAACTTTCGAGATCCGCTGTCGAAAGGCCGAATTTACGGGGGAAGAAAGAATCGGTGAAGCTCAAATTTCAGGCTATCACGGGGTTGAGGAAACCCGCTTTTCGCTATTCTGATGTCATGTCTTTCGCCCGGATTCTGGCGGTGCTGGCCGCTCTCCCCCTTCTTGCGCAGCGCCCTCCCGCCGCCGATGCCGCGCGCAAGTATCGCGAGGCCAACGAGCAGAAGATCATCCGCGAATATGTGGACCTGCTGAGCATCCCCAACGTGGCCGCGGACAAGGCCAATATCCGCCGCAATGCCGAGCACATCGCCAAGATGTACGCGGCTCGTGGCGTCAAGACGGAGCTGATCGAGGTGGATGGCGCCAACCCGGCCGTCTATGGCGAACTGCTGGTTCCCGGCGCGACGCGCACGCTGCTGTTCTACGCGCACTACGACGGCCAGCCGGTGGATCCGTCCAAGTGGAAAGATTCCGGCCCCTATCAGCCCGTGCTGCGCACCGCGCCGGTCGAGATGAACGGCAAGCTGTTGCCGCTGGACCAGGCGAAGTATGAGCGGGAATGGCGCCTGTTTGCGCGCTCCGCCACCGACGACAAAATCCCGATCATCTCGCTGGCCACCGCGCTCTCCGCCTTGTCGGCGGCCGGGATTAAGCCGCAGGCGAATCTGAAATTCTTCTTTGAAGGCGAAGAAGAGGCCGGGTCGCCCAATTTGCGGCGGCTGATGGAGAAGGCCAAGGACAAGCTGAAGGGCGAGGTCTGGCTGATCTGCGACGGTCCCATCCACCAGAGCCGCGCGCAGAAGTTGAGCTTTGGCGCACGCGGCGTGGCGGGGCTGGACGTGACGGTCTACGGAGCCAAGCGCGGCCTCCATTCGGGCCACTACGGCAACTGGGCCCCGAACCCGGCCATGAACATGGCGCGCCTGCTGGCGTCGATGACCGATGGCGAAGGCAAGGTGCTGGTGAAGGGCTTTTATGACGACGTGACGCCCTTGGGCAAGTTGGAACGTGACGCGATCATGAGCAACCCCAAGCAGGATGAAGAGCTGAAGCAAGAGCTTTTGCTCGGCACCACGCAGCAGTTCAACGGCGATCTGCGGGAGAGCTACTACAAGCCCTCGCTGAATATTCGGGGCCTGGAAAGCGCGCAAGTGGGCACCAAAGCGGCCAACGTGGTGCCGCCCGAGGCGAAGGCCTCCATTGATCTGCGTCTTGTCAAGGGCAACGATGGCCGCCGTCATGCCGATAAAGTGATCGCCCACAAGCGGGAGCAAGGCTATTTCGTGATCGAAGGCCGTGACCCCACCGATCAGGAACGGCTCAAGAATGCCAAGGTGGCGCGCGTCGACGTCAACCTGAGCTACAACGCCTTCCGCACCCCGCTCGATTTGCCGGTGGCGCAGAAGATCATTGCTCTGGCCAAGCGGGTGAAGGAGCCGGTGGTGCTGGAACCCTCTTCCGGTGGCAGCTTGCCGCTGGTGGTGTTTGAAGAAGTGACGGGCGTGCCATTGGTGGCCGTGCCGATCGCCAACCACGACGACAACCAGCACACCCACAACGAGAACGCCCGCATCGGCAATCTGTGGGACGGGATCGAGTTGCTGGCCGCGTTGCTCGCAATGTAGGGCCGCTAACTGTGTGGTAACGCACAGAGCAACGCACTGCTGTTACAGAGCCGCGCGCGTCAGCAAGCGGTCTGCTGAGGCTGCGCGCCTCCGCTCGTTAGAACTGGAAGTAGAGAAAGACCGACTCCGTCCCGTTGATGTAGTAGTAGGCCAGCATCATGCCCGCTGCGTATACCGGGGCCCAGCGGAGCCTCGTCGGGAACTTGATGGCCCAGGTCTCGGGCACCAGCAGCACCCACGCTGCCGCCACCGCCATCCACGCCGCGGCTCGCGGAGCCAGGGTGCCGATCGTGTCCAGCTGGAACATGGCTTGCAGCCAGCGGCCCGCCATCGGGAGATTGTCTGACCGGAACAGTACCCAGCCGATCGCGACCAGTAGGAAGGTCTGCAGCTGATAGACGGCCCGGGGCCACTTCAAGAAGACGCCGCTGCCCGTGCGGTCGATGATCAGCAGCAGGCCATGGTAGGCGCCCCAGATCACAAACGTCCAGTTAGCCCCATGCCACAGACCGCCGAGTAACATGGTGAGCAGCAGGTTGAACTGTGTCCGGTAAGTCCCACGCTGGCTGCCGCCCAGTGGGATGTAGAGATAGTCGCGCAGCCAGGTGGAAAGGCTGATATGCCACCGGTGCCAAAAGTCCTGGATGCCGGCAGCGCGATAGGGCGAATCGAAGTTCTGGGGGATGCGGAGCCCGAACAGCAGCCCCAGCCCGAGAGCCATGTCGGAGTAGCCGGAAAAGTCGAAGTAGAGCTGCCCGGCGTAGCCTAGCGCCGCCGTCCAGGCTTCGAGGAAACTCCAGTGGGGCTGCTTCAAGATCGGGTCGACGATGGTGGCCAGGTGGTCGGCGATCAAGACTTTCTTGAGCAGCCCCACGACGAAGACGGCGATGCCGCGCGCGGTCCAATCCGGGTGGGGCGGGCCATCGATATGATCAAGATCGTCTTCGATTTGGCGGAAGCGGACAATGGGTCCGGCGACTAACTGGAAGAAGAGATTGACGTAAGTCAAATACTCCCACAGATTGCGGGTGGCGCGCACCCGCCCGGCGTAGACATCCACCACATAGCTGATGGTGTGGAAGGTGTAGAAGCTGATCCCCACCGGCAGCGCCACCTCCAGCACCGGCAGCGGAACATTGGGCCAAGCGGCCCGCAAGCTGCCCGCAAAGAAGTTGAAGTACTTGAAGAAGACCAGCAGGCCTAGGTCGACACTGACGGCGCCGATCATCCAGTAGCGCGCTTCTCGCTTGGACGGGGAGGCCGCAATCGCGAGCCCAGCGGCGAAGCTCAGCAGGCTGGAGAACAGCAGCAGCAGACAGAATCGCCAGTCCCACCAGCCATAGAAAAGATACCCGGCCGTCGTCAGCAGCACATAGCGTAACTGCTTGGTGCGCGCGGTCCAGAACAACAAGTAGACCAACGGCAGAAAGGCCAGCAGGAAGACGTCCGAGTTAAATACCATAGGCGGCTAACTGGCGGGCAATCTTGTCCGCGTCCTGGGGAGAAGGGTGGATGGCGTCGTACCAGCGGTCCGGGTTGCCCCCAAAGGCGCCGGGATCGGTTAGGTCGATCACTTGAACGGCGTAGCGCTGCCTCAAGCTCAAGGTGAAGTCTCGCGCGTGCTCGTCGGCCGCGCGCGCTTCGGGCAGTGCCGTCAAGGACTGGCGCAGGGCGGGGTGCAACGGGGGCATCCAGACGATCACGCGGGCGTGGTCGGCCTGGGCCTCCTGGATCAGCTGCTCCACCATGCGCGTGCGCCGGGCTGAGAGACCTTTTGAGTTGCGGAGGCTTTCCAGCATCCGCTGCCGGGACCGCTCATTTTCGCGGCGAAAGTCGTACCGGCCGGTCTGGATGGCTTTCTCGGTGGTCTGTTCGTGGAGCTGCCCATCGGCATAGAAGTGGTTGCGCTCCTCCGGCGGGTTCCGCCAAAGGTGGAGGGAGGTGGCGATCTCCACCAACGACTGCAGCCGCAGCATCTTCTTGTAGAGCTTCAACTGGTGCCACCACCACGCGAGCGGCCCGGCGGCCGGTGGCTCCAATGCCGAAGCTAGGGCGAAGTTGGCGGCGAGTTCCTCTGACGGCGACCCTTCAAAGATGGCGGCGGGGTCCAGGCCCAACACCACCACTTGCGGGTGTTGGCCTTGGGCTCGGGCAAAGCGATAGACGCTCAAGAAATCTTCCGCCGTGCCCGCGAAGACGCCGCCGTTGAAGAAGCGCAAGCCGGTCCGGCGGTCGAACTCAGCGGGAGCCAGCAGCATGGACCGGCTGGAGCCCAGGATCAGGCCGGTGACCGGCGCCTCCTGCTGGAATCGCAAGAACGCCTCCGTCTTCACCCGGCGGCTGTTGGTGAACACTTGCGGGAATGCATCGGACGAGCCGAAGTACCGCCGCGGATTCACCACCGTCAGCAGCAGGCACTGCAAGGCCGTCAGCGCGGCCAGGCTCAGCAAGAAGGTGAGCCCGAAAAACCGGGGGTGTAGTGCGGGGAGCTTCACGGGATAGTCCTTACTGAGAAGCGTGTCCCACGGCGAAGAAATTCTCAAAAAAGTTGAGAATTATTTTTGGCGGCGCGTGATGTTCCGGATCTGGACCGGAGGCGTCAGACGCTGCAACGTGGCATTGGTGCCGTCATCGCCGGTTCCGCTGGGCGCGGCCTGGATCTTCCGCACGATCTCCATGCCCTGCGTCACTTGTCCGAATGCGGCAAAGCCCTGGCCGTCAGGGTTGCGCTGGCCGCCGAAATCGAGCGACGGTTGCTCACCGATGCAGATAAAGAAGTCGCTGGTGGCGGAATCAGGCTGGGAGCGGGCCATCGAGATGGTGCCGTCGAGGTGCTTCAGCCCCGTGGCCGTGGTGCGCTCCAGCTTGATGGGGCCAAAGCCCTGGTCTTTGCGCTCCGGATTGACGCCGCCCTGGATGACTTCAATCTTGACGGCGGACTGCGGCTGATTGTCAGGCTTCAACTTCACCGTCCGGTGGAAGCGGCCGCCCTGGAAATGGCCGGCGTCGACGTACTTCAGAAAGTTGGCCGTGGTGACGGGGGCGCGCTTGTCGTCCAGTTGGACATGGATGCTCCCCAGATCCGTTTCGATGATGATGGGCACCTGGGCTAGGGCGGAGGAGGCGAGAAGAAGTACAGAGATCATGAGTGGCAGCCTTCAGGAGCTCAGCCGTTGCGGGCATCGTCCAGAAACTGAGTGTAACAACGGCTGCCGGTGCTCAAGAAAAGTGGCCTGCGGTGCGGAGCTACGCTCCGTGGTCGCCGCGCCCGCGGAAGCGCCGCTGGGACGGAATCAGGCCGATCACCAAACCGGCCACCAATCCCCCCAAGGAGCTGAAGATCACCACCGGGAGATGCCACGCCAGGATATGCGCCGCATTCAGGTTGGGGCACTGCAGCTCGAGGACCGCCAAGGCCGTCAGGCCCGCCAGCGCTCCAGCGGTGGATCCGGAAAAGCCGTGCGAAAGCATCGCCCCTCGACGGAGCGCCCAGGCTAGCAACAGCCCGGTGAGCGCCGCCACCGTCAGCCCCGTTTCAAGACACACCAGACCGGTCCGTAGAAACTCCGCTTCCGCCCGCTGCTCAAAAAGCCACAACGTCAGCATCGCTAGAGCGGCCCCCAGCACCACCGCCCAGGCCGCCGGTGCCACTGCCGGTGGACCTCCGGGCGCCATCTGCCGCGTCAGGGAAATGGCCAGCGCCGTGCCGATTAGCGCCATCACCAGAAAGACGCCAGCCCGCTGGCCTGCCTGGAGGGCGTCCCACCCACGCAGTCCCAAGATTGCTCCGCCCACGGTCAGCGCGGCTAAAGTCAGGGCCGCCAGGAGGCCGAACTGCGCGGCGGGGCCGGGCAGGAGCTTCACCGGCTGCAGATCGGTGAGCAGCAGATGGGTGGCCTGATCCAGCTGGCCGGGAGATGGCGGCGGAAGCAACCCAGGGGCCTCTAATAAGTCCACCAGAGCATGGCACCGCTCGCACACCTGGAGATGTTGCCGCGCGGAGGCGGGGAGCGAAGCTGAGCGGTGGGCGGTCAGCAACTGGTCAATATCCCGGCAGTTCACATCGCGGTCGTTCAAGGTGCGGTAGTTCGAGGTCCGGTCGTTCACGGTCCGGTCGTTCACGGTGCCACCCCCTTGCGACGGGCCGGGACGCGGCCGGCAGGCTCCAGTAGTGTCCGGAGGGCCTGATACGCGCGGTGGGCCTTCTGCTTCACCGCTCCCACGGAGCTGGACGTGACTCGGGCCACATCTTCCAAGCTGAGGCCTTGCTGCTTGAGCAGCACCAGCACTTCACGCTGGCTTTCTGGAAGGCCCGCGAGCAGATCGTGGAACGAAGGGGCGGTGGCGGTTAGCGGTGGAGTGGCCAATTCTGGCAGTTGGTCGACCGCGACTTCCGCTTGCGACCGGCGGCGCTTCCGGTAGTTGTCCACCCGGACACGGCGGGCGATGGCGTAGACCCAGGGCAGCAGCGGCTCACCGGGCCGGTGGGTGTGCCGCAAGCGGTGGATGCGCAACCACATCTCTTGCAGCATATCGCCCGCGTCCATCGGGTTGCCCATTGCCGCGGCAAAGAAGCGGTGCAATTGGGGACTCAGCCGCTGGACTAGTTCCGCCGCGGCCGCGGGGTCGGCCTGCTGGTAGTCGGCCATCAACTGTTCCAGCGTTCGGTCAACGGCATCGGCCGCGGGGTCAGGCGGCACCGGTGGCTCCTGTGGCCCCTGTGGCCCCTGTGGCGCCAGACGCGGGCACGCTGCCAAGGCCGGGCAGAGTTACCTGCCGCCCGGCTTGAACGGCGCGCGATGGATCAAAGGACACTAGTTAGATAGATGCACTCCGGTGCCGCGAGTTTCGTCCTTCTATGGGCCGGTGCCCGGATAAAGTGAAGTCTCTAACATGAAGGCTCAGGAAACGCGCTGCTACTTACCGCGTGGCTTGCGCCGTGCGCCAGGCGTCGTCCGCCAGGGGGACTAAGTGGGCGGCATCCCGCTCCCAGGAAACGGCGAACGCTTCGGTCGCAAACAAGTAAATGCGCCCGGCGAGAATGCGGAACGCCGTAGGCTGCCCTTCCCGAGCCTCACCTTGCGCCAGGCTGAAGGCACAGTAGCCGCCGTATTCGGGCAGGTAGCGGCCGGGTTCTTTCAAGAACGCCTGCCGAGATTCCATGCTCGCGAACCGGACCGTGCGGCCGTCATAGTCGGCCGTAATGGTGGCGGAGCCCGCCAGCGCCTGCTTCCGCGCCACCCACGCCACGGGGTCAAACCCCGCCAGCATCGGCTGGCCTTCTCGCGCGGGGAAGGGCACCAGGGAAGCGGGTGCGATCTTCATCTCCTTGGCCTGCGGTTCTGGACCAGCCAGACCCAAGGTGCCGTCATGCTTGGGCGCCACGACGGCTGGCGTGGCCGGTGCTGTTTCCTTGCGGGGCCTTTCGGCGGGCTTGTTGGGCGCGCTGGCCTTTAGCCGCAACATGCCATCGTGGTCTTTGGGCAGAGTTGGCGTGGTTTGCGCCAACCCTACCCCAGCCGCCACAAAGCTGAGAATCACGGAGCAGAGTATTCTCATGGTGGCGATCTCCTTCGTGTCTAGAGGAAGCGGAAGACGATGGGGCAGTTGATGATGATGCCCGTTGACCCGTACTGCGCTCCGCCCGGTCCAGTGATGTGGCCCGCATCGGCAAACGCGAGAATCTGGAACTCCTCAATCAAGCGCGAGCGGTAGTTGGCCCCCACCGCACTGGGTGTCCACTCGGCCAGATTGAGATCCCACAGCGGGCTGTAGTCCGTGGCCACAAAAGGCACGCCGCCGAACACATTTAGCGGGCTCCGGCCATCGAGCAGGGCACTGTTGAAGCCCTGGCGTTGAGGATGCGCGCAACCCGTGGCTCCGTTGATGAAGCCGAAAATGCGCTCCACCGCGCTGAACAGGCCGTCATCACCGCCGACGCCCACGTCGTTCATGGCGGGCGCCCAGGTGGAGGCCTCCATCGCCGCGGCCAGTTCGACCGAAGCATCAAAGCTCAGATAGAGAACCGGCTTGGCGAAGCTGAAGCCTTGCGTCAGGCGCAGCGTGACGGTCATCGCTTGGGTGTCGATGGCGACCACTTTGTCGTGCACCAGCCGATAGTCCGGATTGCCGCGCGGCGCGTGGATGTTGGCGGCGGAGGTGCTGAACGAGATGACCGGCGCGTTGTAGATGTGGCCGCCCGCGTTGGCGATCCGCACCAGCGGCGTGTAGTCGGCATCCCCGACCGAACCCGGCTTTCCAATGGCCGGGGGAAACGGCTTGGCCCCATCAATGCCTTCAATGCGGAGGGCGGGCGAGAAATCGACGGTGCCGCGGTCGAACACCAGCAATCCACCCTTGCGCAGGGTGGCATTGCGGACGGCCTTGCCGGTGTTGGCGTAGTTTAGCTTGGCGGAGAAGTTGATGCCGAGCGCTTCTGCATTGGCCTGATCGGTGGTGTCCGTGATGACGTACCAGACATTCCGCCCATCGGGCATCTCGCCGCGATAGAGGGGCAGCGTCAGCGTGGAGGCTTTGATGTCCAGCGTTCCCGCCGTGATCAGCTGCAGTGGACCCACCAGGCGCTTATCCACCGACGACGGCGGCGGGCCTTGGTAGGTGGGTGGAATGTCGGTGCCGATGGCGCCCGATACCGCCCCCACGGCGCAGCCGGAGTTGCTGGCAGGATTCTGGGCCTGGATGGCTTGGGCCGCCAGTAGACCCATGGTGGCCAGCAATGCTTGAGTTGGCTTCATTTGTAGTTAACGTCTCCCTTGAAAGAGTGCGCGGGCCTTCCCCGCTTGTGTATCAGTTCGCGGCACGGGTGGAATAAGTCACGGACAAAATGGAACAATCTGGAAGGGATCGAGTGAGGTCCGTCTGGAAGATGTAAATAATTATGTGTGCCCGGGAATAAAGTATGTGCGGCGCGGGATGCGCCGGTCGTTCACCGTTCGCACTTGTTAGTGGGTTAGACCGGTTGACGCGCATCAGAACCCCAGCGTGCATCGTCCGGCACGGGGCCGTCGCGCGAACGAAGGGGAGCCTTCCGGGGGATGGGCCTCGTATGCTTGGCCAGCGGCCAAGGGCTGGCCGCTACCGAGCCTCAAAATCCGGTGATAAACTTGAGCGCAGGAGAATAAGGACAAGCTCTATGGGCCAAACTCTTGCCCTTCCGGCCTTAGGCGTACAGACGCGCGCGCGTCAAGTGTCCACGCCCTGGTATGTCTGGAACTTCGCGGCCGCGGTGCTGTCGGTCACCATTGGCGGCGTTTGGGACATCTCCTGGCACCTGTCGATTGGCCGCGATTCCTTTTGGACCCCGGCCCACTTTTTGATCTACCTGTGCGGCATTTTGGGCGGGTTGGGCAGCGCCGCGCTGATCCTGGGCACCACCTTTGGGGCGATGCCACAGTTGCGGAGTTCGTCGATCAGCATGTGGGGCTTTAAAGGCCCGCTCGGTGCGTTTGTGGCGGCTTGGGGCGCCACCGCGATGCTGGTCTCCGCGCCGTTTGATGACTGGTGGCACGGAGCCTATGGCTTGGATGTGAAGGTGCTGTCGCCGCCGCACGTGGTGCTGATCTTGGGCGTGCTGGCGATCAAGTTCGGTGGCCTGTTGATCATCCTGGGCGAGATGAATCGTGCGACCGATGCGGCTCGGGCGCAGCTGCGGATGTTCTTCATCTTTGTCGGAGCGTTGCTGGCACGCGACGTCATCGGGGTCTTCTCGCTGGAATACATGGGCCGCACGATGCAGCATTCGGCGCGCTTCTTTTTAATGCTGGCGATCACGCTGCCGTTGGGGCATTTTGCGGTAGCGCGGGCGGCGAATCTGAAGTGGGGCTTGACGCTGGTGTCGGGCTTGAGCACGGCGATCTCGCTGGCCTTCCTGTGGATCCTGCCGCTGTTCCCGGCCGAGCCCAAGCTGGGCCCGGTGTTCCGCGAGATCACGCACTTTATCCCGCCGGGCGGGTTCCCCTTGTTGGTGACGCCTGCGTTGCTAGTGGTGGATGCCTTGTGGCAGCGGTTGGGCAAGCGGAATGACTGGATGCTGGCCGCGATCTTGGGCTTGACCTTCCTGGGCTTGTTTGCGGCCATCCAGTGGCCGTTCTCAGACTTCCTGCAATCTCCGGCAGCGCGCAATTGGTTCTTCGGGTCGCACTATTTGGGCTTCTTTGTTCCGGCCCAATCGGACGCGGCCCGGTATGTCTATTCAACGTTTGAAAGCTCGCCCCGTGAGTTCTGGACGCGGATGGCGTGGGCGGCGGTGGCTGCGATACTATCAGCGCGCGCGGGCCTGGGCTTGGGCAATTGGATGCAGCGGATTCAGCGGTAAGTGAGCGGAGTATTTTTCGAACCATGACCTTCAGCAAGTACGGCTTTGATCGATCCATTGCCTGCGTGATCGCCTTTGCGATGCTGGCCCCGGCGCCTGGAGCGGCGGCGTCGAACACCGTCGCGTCGCTCGAAAAGTACACTCCGGTGGAACGGCGACACTGGGCCTTCCAGCCTCGCAAAGCCGCTCCGCCGCCGGAGGTACAAGGGGCCGCGACGGCGATCGATCGCTTTGTGATGGCCAAGTTGTCGGCTGAAGGCTTAGCCTTGGCTCCGGCGGCCGATCGCACCACGCTGATCCGGCGCGTCACGTTTGATCTGCATGGGTTGCCTCCGGCACCGGAGGAGATCGACGCCTTTGTGCGGGACCGTTCCGCGCAGGCGTGGGAGAAGGTGATCGACCGCTTGCTCGCTTCCCCACGCTATGGCGAGCAGTGGGGGCGGCACTGGCTGGACGTGGTCCGGTTTGCCGAATCCGATGGCTTTGAGTACGACACCCACCGCAGCGATGCCTGGCGTTACCGCGACTATGTGGTCCATTCGTTCAACTCCGACAAGCCCTACACGGACTTCGTCCGCGAGCAGTTGGCCGGCGACGAACTCAACCCGAAGAATGAAACCTTCCGCGTCGCCAGCGGCTTTAACCGCCTAGGCCCGCTGCGCAAGAACGCAGGCAATCAAGAAGTGGCGTCGAGCCGCAATGAAGTGCTGACCGAAATGACCAACATCGTCGGCGCCTCCTTGCTGGGCGTGACGCTGGGTTGCGCGCGCTGCCACGACCACAAGTTCGACCCGATCCGCCACACAGACTACTACCGCATCCAGGGCTATTTCGCCGCGACGCACGAGCAGGACATCTCGCTCGCCTCACCGGAAGCGCAAGCCGAGTGGAAAGCCACCACCGACAACATCACCAATCAGATGAAGGCGCTGCAGAAGCAGATGGCCAAGATGGAAGGTGCGGAGAAGGAAAAGATGGAGCAGAAGGTGAAGGAGATGGAGGCAAAACTGCCCGCTCCGCTGCCGGCGCTCTATAGCGTGGCCGACAACAGTGAAAAGACGACGCCCATCCATGTGCTGGCCCGGGGCGACTTTGCCAACAAGGGCGCGGCGGTGGGCATGCGTCCGCTGGGGGTCCTGCTGCCGGAGGGGCTGCCGGAACTGCCGCTGGCCACCGAAAAGCCTCGCGCGAAGCTGGCCGACTGGATCTTGACCGCGGAGAATCCGCTGACGGCGCGGGTGATCGTCAACCGGGTCTGGCACAGCCACTTTGGACGCGGTATTGTGGCGACACCCAATGATTTCGGGCGCATGGGCCAACGGCCGACGCATCCGGAGTTGCTCGATTATCTCGCCAACCAGTTTGTCGAAGGCGGCTGGACGTTCAAGAAACTGCACCGGGAGATTCTGCTCTCAAAGGTCTACCAGCAGGCGAGTGCGAACCCGTTGATTGAGAAGGCTGCGGCGACTAAGGACCCGGACAACAAGCTGCTCTGGAAGTTCAGCCGCCGCCGTTTGGAAGCCGAAGAGCTGCGCGATGCGACGCTGGCCGTCGCGGGGCGATTGAACACGAAGGCCGGTGGGCCTAGCGTGATCGTGCCCGTGGATCAGGAATTGATCGGGCTGATGTACAAGCCGTCTCAGTGGGCTGTTACGCCGGATGCGGCTGAGCACGACCGGCGCAGCGTCTACCTGTTCCAGAAGCGCAACCTCCGGCTGCCCTACATGGAAGTGTTTGATGCTCCGGACACGCTGATCTCCTGCCCGAAGCGGGAATCGTCGACACATGCTCCGCAGGCGCTGGAGCTGTTGAACGGCAGCTTCTCGAACCAGATGGCCGTGGCGCTGGCCGGGCGCTTAGAGAAGGAAGCCAAGACCCCGGCCGCGCGGATCGACTTGGCCTATCGCCTTGCCGCGGGACGCTTGCCGACGGTGAAGGAACGCGCGATCGCGCAACGGTATCTGGCCGCTGGCTCGACGCGCGAATTCGCGCTGGCCGTCTTGAATTTGAACTCGTTTCTGTACGTGAACTAACCATGGACCAGTTTCTCCGCCAACCCCACGTCCGCTACACGCGCAACCGGCGCGAATGGTTGACCGATGCCTTCTGCGGCTTCGGCTCACTGGCTTTTGCGTCGCTGGAGGCGCAGGCGGCCGCGATCAAGAATCCGCTAGCGCCGAAGGCTCCGCACATGCCGGACAAGGCCAAGGCGAAGTCGGTGATCTTCCTGTTCATGGCGGGCGGGCCGTCTCATTTGGAGACGTTTGACCCCAAGCCGCTGCTGAACAAGCTAGATGGGCAGAAGCGCCCCGCGGAGTTTGGTGAAGCGAAGTATCAGTTTGTCCAGAACGACGCCAAGATCCTGGGCACCAAGCGCCAGTTTGAGCGCTGCGGAAAATCGGGCCTGGAAGTGTCGGACCTGCTGCCGCACCACAAGACGATCATCGACGACCTGTGCGTGATCCGCTCCGTGCATGCCGACATGGTGGTCCATTCGGCGGCGCAGTATCAGTGCATGACGGGCCGCATCATCCCGGGCTATCCGTCGATGGGCAGCTGGGTGGTGTATGGCCTGGGTAGCGAAAGCCAGTCGTTGCCGGCCTATGCCGTGATCCCTGATCCGGACGGCGCGCTGGAGGCGGGGCAGCCGATGTATCTGAACGGCTTCCTGCCCGCGATTTATCAACCGGCCATGCTGCGTCCGGGGAAGCGTCCGGTCTTGAATTTGGACCTGCCGGAGGGCGTCAAACTCTCTGACCGGCGCAAGACGATCGATCTGATCCGGGCGTTGAACGAAGCCGGGATGCCGGGCGAAGACGAAGAGTTCGCGGCCCGCATTTCGGCCTACGATACGGCGTTCAAGATGCAGACCGAGGCTCCCGAGGTGTTCGACCTGACGAAGGAATCGCCCGAGACGCTGGCGATGTACGGAGTCGGCACGGAGCCCACCGACGACTATGGCCGCCGCTGCCTGCTCGCCCGCCGCATGGTGGAGCGGGGCGTACGGTTTGTGACCGTGGTCCACGGTGGTGGTCCCGGCAATCTGCAGTGGGACGCGCATGAAGACATCGAAGAGAATCATCCGCGCATGGCCCGGCAGAGCGATCAGCCGGTGGCGGCGCTGATTAAGGACTTGAAGCAGCGCGGGCTGCTCGATTCGACGCTGGTGGTGTGGGGCGGGGAATTCGGCCGGTCACCGGAAGCGCAAGGCGGCAAGGGGCGTGACCATCACAACCTGGGCTTCACCATGTGGATGGCGGGCGGCGGCGTGAAGGGCGGCATGGCTTATGGTGCCACGGACGCGATCGGCCTCAAGGCCATTGAGAAGCCGGCACACTTCCGGGACATCCACGCCACCATCCTGCACCAGCTGGGCCTCAACCAGGACGCGCTGAGCTACCTGCACCAGGGGCGCAAGGAGCGGCTGACGGAAGTCCACGGCGAGATCTTGAAGGACATCATCGCGTAGGCTGCCCTTCCGAACCGCGTACCGCGAGGGAGCGGGCCTTACCCTGGTCAACACCTCCGAGGGCTCCAGCCGGTTCGGCCATCCCAACCTAGCCCCATGCGTGAGTTTGGGGCTTTTTCGCGTACCCCACCAAAGCCCCAAGCTCACGCATGGGGCTGGGGGGCTATCCCCACCACACTTCGCCCGGCGCCAAGTGGGCCTTCGCGACATCCGGGTTGATCTCGACGCCGTAGCCGGGTTTGTCTTCGATGGTGAAGTAGCCGTCCTTCCAAAACGGGCCTTCTTTGATAACCAGATCCGGCCACCAGGGCACGTAGTTGGCCAGCTCATGGATGCGGAACTCGCGCATGGCGGCGGAGGCGTGGCAGGAGGCGATGGTGCCCAGGGCGCTGGCCGGGTTGTGGCAGGCGGTCCAGATGTAGTACATCTCGGCGTGGTCGGAGATTTTCTTCGATTCGAGCAGCCCGCCGGACTTCGGGATATCGATGTGGATCCCGGAGCAGGCCTGCAGTTCGATCAGCTTGCGGAAGCCCTGGCGGCCATAGAGGTTTTCGCCCGTCAGCACCGGCACCGGGATCGATTGCGTCACCCGCTGCATCGCCTCAATGTTGTCGGGCGGCACCGGGTCTTCCAGCCACGCCGGGTTGACGTGCGCCAGTTCGCGCCCCAGCCGGATGACGTCCTGGGTGTCGTACTTCCAGTGGCATTCGACGCCGAAGTCCATGTCGGGGCCCACGGTGTCGCGCACGGTCTCCATCGCCTTCACAATGCGGCGGTAGTCCTTGTTGGTAAGACCGCGGCCATAGGGGTCATGCCCCGGTTCCTTGTAGCCTGGATCGGCCCGCGGCGGGATGCCGTCGCCTTGGAACTTCAGCGCGGTCCACTTCCACTGTTCGTCTTTCGCGGCGGCGATCTGGGCGCGCCACTCGCCCATGTCCTCGACATTCTTCACCGCTTGCAGGGTGCGGTAGAAGCGGATCTTGTCGCGGAACCGCCCGCCCAGCAGGTTGCAGACCGGGGTTTGCAGGATGCGCCCGCACAGGTCCCA
The DNA here is from genome assembly GCA_026394055.1 of Acidobacteriota bacterium. Taxonomy (GTDB): domain Bacteria; phylum Acidobacteriota; class Terriglobia; order Bryobacterales; family Bryobacteraceae; genus JAPKYZ01. Next base: position 17,949 of record JAPKYZ010000062.1, on the reverse strand, counting down.
GAGGGCGATCTCAATGCCGCTGGCCGCTGTCATGGTGACGCCCCCGATGGCGCCCGCGCCCGCGCTCTGCATCAGCATCTTGGTGTAGAGCTTGTCCACGTTCAGCGGATCTTCGCCCACGATGATGCCCTTCATTTTGTTGAGCACCAGATCCTTGACGCCCCAGCCCCAGTAGGCCTCGCCAATGCCGTAGAGGCCGGAGTCGGTCTCAATCTTGATCAAGTTCCAATCCCAACTGCCCCGGATCAGCATGATCTTGACGTCGGTGATCTTCACCTTCTTGGCCAGCGCCGCCGCCTTGGCCTGATAGGGCGCAGAAAAGACAGCCCCGGTGGCCCCGGCGACGGTGGAGAGAAATTGGCGGCGGTTCATGGTGGCGTCCAATTTATCAGGACTTGAGGGGCAGATGTGCTAGAGAAGCTCATCCAGGATCAGGCACTCAATGCCCGGCACCCGGCGGAAGACACTATCGTTGGAGATGAGGCCCGTGGCGCCAGCCCTCACCGCAGTGGCCGCGAGCAACGCATCGGGCGTTCGCAAGCGGTGTTGCGCGCGGAGCCGGGCCGCGATATCTGCGATTTCAAGGTCGGGGGCAATCCAAGCCAAGTTGGGGAATCGAGAGAGCAAGGCGAAGTACTCGTCCACCAGTTGATCGTCGGCGTTTCGGTAGGGACCCACCAGCAGCTCAGTCATCGTGAGAGTGGAAGTAACCGCGCGTGAATCGTCTTTCTCGAGCCACGTGAAGACTTCATTGGCCAGATGGATGTATCGCTCGTTCGCTTCCAACTGATAGATGAAGATGCTGGTGTCGAGGGCCACCAGGCGATGCCGCCGGAGATAGCGGCTCAGCACCGTCAATCCCAACTTTCTCGCTCCTGCTTGAGGTATTCGGGACCATAGACGCCCTTCCCCAGTCCGCGGATGGCATCTGCATAAGACTTCGGCCGCTCGAGCACAATCACCCTCTGGCCGCGCACCACAACGGAGACTTTGTCACCCGGCTTGATATGCAGCGCCTCGCGTGCCTCGCGAGGAATGACGATCTGGTTTTTGGCGGAGAGTGTAGCGTCAGGCATCACTTTACATTCTTCCATATTGTAAAGCGATGAGGAATGGCGTTCCTTTGCGGGGAGCGCCACCCCTTTTCCGCACTTACGCCAAGTCAAACAACAGCACTTCCGCGTCACTCACTCCAGTGACCGTCAGCGCCGACTCTTCGGTCACCTTCGCGCCGTCGCCTTCGGCCAGCGTCTGGCCGTTCAGCGTGACGGAGCCACGGGCCACTTGCAGGTAGGCGCCGCGACCTTCGCCCAAGGTATGGGTGGCGGAGGCACCGGGGTCCAGGCGCGAGACCAACAGTTGGGCGTCCTGGTTCAGGGGCACCGCGCCGTTCGGCGCACCGGGGGCGGCGACTACTTTGAACTGGTTGCGCAGTTCTGCGTCCGCAAAGCCGGTCTGCGTGTACTGGGGCTTCAGGCCTTTGCGTTCCGGGAAGATCCAGGTTTGCAGGAACCGCACGGGTTCGGTCTTGGAGTGGTTGAACTCGCTGTGATAGATGCCGGTGCCGGCTGACATCTGCTGGATTTCGCCGGGGCGGATGACGCCGCCGCCGCCGGAGGAGTCCTTGTGTTCGAGCGCGCCGCTGATCACCCAGGTCAAGATTTCCATGTCCTGGTGCGGGTGCGTGCCGAAGCCCTGGCCCGGTTGGACGATGTCGTCGTTGATGACGCGGAGGGTGCGGAAGTGCGTGTGCTCCCGGTCGTGATAGGTGTTGAACGAGAAGGTGTGCTTGCTATCGAGCCAGCCAAAGTTGGCGGCGCCGCGGTCGTCGGATTTGCGGATGGTGATCATGGGAAGCCTCCTTAAGCTCCGGTGTTGTGATCGTTGTCACAACCTTTTACATGTCGTTTGATGTGCTTTTGGCGAAAAGGATTCAAGCGGCCCCTTGAGGTGGTTTGGTCCGCTGGAGCGCCGTTCGCCAGCAGGAGCGGGTTGTTTCAAGCCTCGAATATGGCCGATTCGGCGGCGTTGCTGGAGATTCCCAGCGGCCAGACCTGCCGACGTGCATGCTTTCTCGGGCGGCGGTGATGGGTAGTGGCACTCCGCTCCATTCTGTCGCGGCTCGGTGTGAGGCTGGGGCTTGATTTCTGGGCGGAGGCGGGTGGTAGAAACGCTACAGGACTGGGGTGTCGGTTTGGGCCAGCAGGGTGAGGATTTTTTCCCGGTCCCGGGACATGGTTTCCACCGCCGAATCGAGTGCCACTTTGTAGAAGCAGGTCGCGATGAACAGGCCGACGCCGATGACCACATAGAACGCCTCCTCTCGGCTGAACGCATAGCGGCTGAGATAGGCCAGGCCCACCAGCATCGAAATCAGCGGGTAGACCAGCAGGGCAAACATCGCCACCTTGGCCCCGGCACTGCGCTTCCAGCCTTCGTTGGGGTTCATCGCCCGCGGGGCTCGCGTGGAACCGAGGTTGCCGATGCCCAGCAGGAACAACGTGAAGAGCGCGCAGACGCAGGCCGCTTCGCCCAGCTTTTGGGCCGTCACGGGCATTCGCAAGATGGTGCAGGCCGCGGCCACCAGCGAGATCTCCGCCACCACAAAGAAGGAGGCGGCGATGTTCTTGGCTTTCAAGATGGTGGCCGGCGGCACGGGCACCAGGTAGTACATCTGCGTGGCGGACCGGTCAAACCCGAAGGCGTTGTAGAAGCAGACTTCGCTTAACAACATCAGGGCGTAGACCGCCACCACCGACAGGAAATTCTGCGTCATCCAGCCGCCCGAAGAGGCTCCCGGGCCGAAGCCGCTGGCCAGCGGCAGCCAGATCAACAGGCCAAAGCTGAAGCCCATGAAGAAGACCACGCGGAAGCGCGTGATCCGGCTTAAGAAGCGGATCTCTTTCTCGACCAAGGCTCCCAGCGGGTCCGGGAAGATGCGGGAAGGCCAGTTGGTCATCCACTCGTAGCGGCTACTGACCTCGCGCTTTTCCTTCGAGCGTTCCGCGTCGCCGTCAAAGTAGAGGCTCCGGTTAAACTGCCAGCGCCCAAACGCCCAGCCGATCAACGCGAAGCCGATCAACCACAGCCAGGGTCCGGCTCCGTCTTCCGCCAGCGCGGCGGACCCGGCTGCTTTCCAGGGCCACCACGGGCCACTGGTCCACAGCGCCAGCTGCTTGCCGAACTCGCGCGTCTTGTCACCACCTCGCGAGGCCAGGAAGGAGGGTGCGGCGGCCAGCAGCACCACCACAATGAGACCCACTTCGCGGACCTTCTTGTGCGCCAGCGCCCGCATCAGCAGGTCACGCAAGCCGGCGCCGAGGGTCAGGTTGAACACGGTGTAGAGCACCGGCGCCAGCGCGCACCATTTCGGCAAGCCCGGGTTCAGCAGCAGGCCGATGGTGGCGCCCAGCATCACGATGGGCATTTCGAGAAACAGCGTGCTGCGCAGCAGAATCTCCAGGCGATAGAGGCGCGCTTCCGCAATCGGGTAGACCCGTAGCTTCTTGAGATCTAGCATGCCGCCCATGCTGGCCATCAGCAGGGGCATGCCCTGCCAGTAGAGGAACACCAAAAACAGAATCGGCCCCAGCGCTTTCCGGGCCAGCGTCAGCGAGCTCGAGTCCGCCAGAAACACCGCGGCAAAGACGGCCAACGCGGCGAAGCCCAAATACCAGACGGCGCTGAAGATGCCGGAGAGGATAAACGCCACCCGCCCGTGACGGCGGTAAAAGTTGATCAGCATCCGCCACTGGGTGGCGAGAATGGCCCGTGCCTGGGAATTGATCACATGCGCCTCTGGGTCAGCCCGAACTTCATGGGGGCTACAACCAATCCAGTGATTCGGCGGAACGGCCGCCGCCCACCAGCCGGACAAAGAGATCCTCCAGCGTCTCGGCGCCGGAGCGGAGCTCATTCACCGTGCCGTCGGCCACGATGCGCCCTTCGTTGATGATCGCCACGCGATCGCACAGCCGCTCCACGACTTCCAGCACGTGGGAGGTCAAGAAAATGGTGGCCCCATGCCGGACTTGTTCCAGCAGGATGTCCTTCATCAGCCGCGCGCCCACCGCGTCGACGCCTTCAAACGGCTCATCCATCAGGAACAGTTGCGGGCGATGGATCAGGCTGGCGGCCATGGCGGTGCGCTTCCGCATGCCCTTGGAATACTCGGCGATCAGTTTGCGCGGCGCGTTGTCGAGCTCAAAGAGGGCCAGCAGCTCCTTGGCACGCTCCTGCGCCACCGGCCGCGAGAGGCCGTACATGCGGCCGGTGAATTCGACAAACTCGAGGCCCGTCAGCTGGTCAAACAGCAGCGTGTCGTCCGGCACCACGCCGATCAACTGCCGGATGGCGAGCGATTGGGCCGGCATCACGCGGTCCAAAATCCGCACCGAACCCACCGTCGGCGGCGCCAACCCCATCAGCATCTTAATGGTGGTGGTTTTTCCGGCGCCATTAGGGCCTAAAAATCCGAAAAAGCAGCCCGAAGGTACCGTGAGACTAAGGCCATCCACGGCGGCTTTTTCACCATAAATCTTAGTTAGGCCGCGCAGCTCGATGGCCGGTGGCGCGGGCGGCGCCGCGGGCGTGGGGGCTGCAAGAGCCGCAGCTCCGGCTGGAGGTGCGAGTTCCGCGGCCTGTTCCGGCGCGGCGGAGGCTGGAGCCGCAAGCTCCTGCCCGGGGATATCGGTATTCGGCGGCTCCATAGGCTAATAGTCCTTTCGATTATCGCCGATAGAGACAGGGGAGCAACCATGGTCACCGTTGAACTGGACTACCGCACTAAAATTATTAAGAGCCTGGGCCAGCTGCCGCCCTTCTCTCCGGTGCTCAATAAGCTGCTGGCGACCTTGGCGCGCGAAGATGTCGCCTACTCGGAGTTGGCCGGAATCATTGAGAAGGACACGGTGATGTCGGGCAACGTGTTGCGCCTGGTCAATTCGGCGGCCTATGCGCGGCGCAGCGAGATCAACTCGATCCCGCACGCGATCTCGGTGCTGGGCATCAATAAGCTGCGCAACGTGGTGCTGGGGCTCTCGATATCGCGGATGTGGTCCGGCGTGAAGACGCCCAAGATCTGGTCTCCCGCCCGGTTCAACCTGCACTCGATTGCGGTGGCGGTGATGGCGGACAATCTGGCGCAACATCTTTCCGTAAACTACCCGGAAGGCGCGTTTGTTTCCGGCTTGATGCATGATTTCGGCAAGCTACTGATGGCCGTGGCCCTGCCGGCCGAATATGAGCAAGTGGACCAGCTGAAGCAATCCACCGGCCGCGACTTATCCAGCTGCGAGCGGGAAGTGATCGGGGCGGACCACGCCGAATGCTCGGCCATCGCCCTGCAGGAGTGGAACCTGCCCACCCAGATCCGGCGCGCGGTGGAATTCCACCATCGCCCCGGCGAGAATCCCACCTTTCAGGCCGAAAAGGAAGGCGCGGCGTTCCATCTGGCGGAACTGGTCTCCGCGGCCGACAATGCGGTGAACCGCCTGGGCGTCTCCGTGCACGAGATCCCGGCCGATTCGCCCAAACACGAACATCCCACTGAGCCGATCCAGCGGTTGACCGACGAGGAAACTACCTGGAAGCTGATGGGCGATTTCGAACGAGAGTTTGAGGCGATCCGGAAGTTCTTCTAGTGGCCGAGGAAAGCGCTCTGACGCACCACTCCCAGACGGCCGTGGCTCAGCAAGTTGCGGAAAACGCCGCGCCTCCGTTCTGAGCCGCGCGCGTCAGCAAGCGGACTTTGGGCTTACTTCCGCAACCAACGGGCGCCCGGCGGTCAGCGCGCAGCCAGCGGCAACAGGGAAGCGCCCAGGCTGACCAGCGCCGCGCCCGCCATCACCCACAAGGTGTCCCATTCGGTCCGCAGCAGGATCACCAGCGCGGCGGCGGCCAGGATCCACCCGAGTGGCGTGGTCAACGCATCGACGCCCAGCGGCAACGTGGCCGATAAGCTGACCCCGGCGCTGGCGATCACCACTGCCCGCAGCATCCGCTTCACCCGCGCATCACCGGTAAAACGTGAGGCCACCCCCAGCATCGCCACCACCAGCAGAGCAGGCGTCGCCAGTGCCGCCCACGCCATCACCGCGCCCGGATAACCGGCGATGTAGTAACCGAGCGAAACGACATAGAGGCCCTTGGGGCCGGGCGTGGTGCGGCCGATGACGAGCGCGGTGTTCAACTGGCGGTCGGTGAGCAGAGTGCGGTGGACCACAAAGTCATCGCGCAGAATCGGCAGTGAGGCCAGGCCGCTAAAGGAGCTCAGCGTGGCCTTCAGCAGCAGCAGGTAGAGCGCTAGCAGGCTCATTCGCGTTCCTCCCAGAACCAGCCCACCGCCGCCGCCAAGGCCAGCACCAGGATCGGCGCCGCGAGCATTGACAGGCCAAAGCTAGCGCCCGCGATCAGCGCCGTACGGAGACCATTGGCCCGAGTGACATAAGGCGCGACGATCGCCCAACAGCTGGCCAGCAGAATGCCCACCGAAGCGGCCACCGCTCCATCGATCGCCACATTCACCGCGCCGAATCGGCTGGCGGTGTCGAACCCGGCGGTCAACACCGCCACCAGCAAGCAGCTGGGTACGGAAGCGGCCAACAGCGCGGCCAGTGCGCCCGGCAAGCCGCGCAACAGCGCTCCGGCGCAGGTGCAGAAGGCGAATAGATTTGTGCCGGGCGTGATGCGAGAGAGCGCGTAGCTCAAGGCGAACTGCTCCGGTGTCAGCCAGCGGCGACGGGTGACGAGCTCTCGCTGAAAGGCCGCAATCGTGGGTCCACCGCCACCGAAGGTGAGGTTGCCAATGCGCAGGAACAGACCGGCCAAAGGACCAAGAGGCGGGGCCATCACGCCTTCCATGATATCGGCCAGACTGCGCCATGGTGGACCACTGGCCGATCCTGCCTATAATGGTGCGCACCGTACCGTCATGGCCAGCACACCTTCACCTTCCGCCTCCAGCGCTCTGCCGGGCGCTGGCACTCGGCTGACTGCTCTTGATGCCTTTCGGGGCGCCACCATCTCTTTGATGGTGCTGGTGAACGACCCGGGTGACGGCAATCACAGCTATGGTCCGTTGCAGCACGCGGACTGGCACGGCTGGACCATCACCGATATGGTGTTCCCGTCATTTGTCTGGATCGTTGGCGTCGCCATCACGTTGTCGCTGGGTAGCCGGGTCGCGGCGGGGGCGTCTAAGCGCGAGCTGTTTACGCAGGTGCTGCGCCGTGCGGCCATCATCTATGCGCTGGGGCTGTTCGTGTATGGCTTCCCTCATTTCAACCTGGCCACGCAGCGCGCTCTGGGAGTTTTGCAGCGCATCGCCATCTGCTATCTGGTGTCCTCGGTGATCTACTTGACCACCACGTGGCGCGCGCAGATTGCTTGGATTGTGGGGCTGATGGCTAGTTACTGGATGCTGATGACACTGGCGCCCGTGCCGGGTTATGGCGCCGGGCGGCTGGACGTGGAAGGCAACTTCGCGCACTACATTGACCGGCTGGTGCTGGGCGCGCACAACTATTCCGAGACCCGCACCTGGGACCCGGAAGGCATCGTCAGCACGCTGCCTTCGATCGCCACGGCTCTGTTGGGAGTGATGGCCGGGCACCTGCTGCGGTGGGGCCGCACGCTGGCCGAGCGGACGACGGCAATGTTCTTTCTGGGGCAACTGTTGCTGGCGGCAGGCTTGATTGCGGATCTGTGGTTGCCGATCAACAAGAAGCTCTGGACTAGTAGCTTCACCCTGTTCATGGCGGGCATCGACTTTACGCTGCTGGCGATGTTCACCTGCGTGGTGGACCTGGCCGGTTACCGCAAAGCAGTGAAGCCGCTGGTGATCATGGGCATGAATGCGATTGCGATCTACATGCTCTCTGAGCTGACCGACATCTCGTTGAATGCTATTCACCTCACCGGTGCGGCCGGGGAGATCTCTTTGCGGCGGTGGATCTATCTCAGTTGGTTTGCGCCGCTCGGGTCGCCCGAAAATGCGTCGTTGCTCTACGCCATTGCCTACACGCTGCTGATGTGGGTGGCGGCTTGGGTGATGTATCGCAAGAAGTGGTTTATCAAGGTCTAGCGGGCGGGGGACCGCTCCGTTACCGTCGCGGCTCTGAAACGCCGAACACTAACTGAGCCGCGCACGTCAGTAAGCGGTCTGTTGAGGCCCAACGATGGTCTTCAGCGCTACCAGCCCATCATCTTCATCCGCTCCTGGATGTTGTTCGAGAACCAGTTCATGCGCGCGGGCTTGCGGCGCAGCGGGGCGGGGAGGCACGCTGTCAAACGCGCCGCCTGCTCCCGGCTGAGCTTGGAGGCGGAGATGCCGTAGTGGTACTGCGACGCCGCCTCAATACCAAAGACGCCGGGGCCGAACTCCACTACGTTCAGGTAGAGCTCCAGCACGCGCTTCTTGCCGAGCACGGTGTCGACCACGGGCGCCAGTGTGTACTCGGCCAGCTTGCGCAGCGGGTTGCGGTGGGTGGTGAAGAAGAGGTTCTTGGTCAACTGCTGCGTGATGGTGGAGGCGCCGCGGGCGATCTTGCCCTTCTCTTCGGCGTCTTCCAGCACCTCTTCGACGGCCAGCCAGTCGATGCCATGGTGCTGATAGAAACGCCCATCTTCAGAGGCGATCACGGCGTGCGGCATGTGCGGGGAGACGCGTTCGAGCGGCACCCACACCTGCCGCTTCTGGTACTTGCCTTTCGCAAACCAGCTCTCGACGCGGCGCTGGATCTGGACGCCGGTGGTGAACGGGTCCACCCAGCGCAGCACAACGGTGGCCGCCACCAGCGTGACGTAGATGCCCACCACCGCCATCAACAGCCCCCACAGCAGGCGCCGCCCCGTCAAGGCGCGTCTCCAGCGGGACGATCGGGCAGCGGCGGGGCGGGCCATTACGCTGCGGAAGCCGTCCCGGAATAGCGTTCGCGCTGGGCGAGGGCCAGGTCATAGGAGCGGCGCAGCAAGGCGATGGCCGTGCTGATGTCATCGGGCGCGCGCAGATAGCGGCTGATCCAACCGGTCTCCGGCAAGTAGTGATGCTTTTCCGCCAATCCTGAATCCACCACTTCGTCGCGAACTACCTTCGGGAACGGAATATCCACCAGATGATTGCCGTGGATGTGTCCCAATTCACGCTTCCCCACGCGGAACTCGATGCCACCGAACCGGTGGGGCTCTACTGAAACATCCGGCCATTCCATGACGGCTGCCTTGATCGTCCGCTGTGCTTGATCGAGTATCATACACCCCTTGGATGCGGCGGGGGCCCCGGAGGACTCTGCCGGAAGGCTCTGCCGCCGCGGGAGATGCCCTGGTGGCGCGCAAACGGCATCGCAATCGATTACAATTTGAGTCAATCCGCTCGCCCCGGTAACCCCCCGTCATGCCGCGAGCGGCCCTCATCGCGCCCGTCCGCGCACCCTTGTTGCTTCGCTCTCCAGTCGTCCGTGATCTGCAGCATGTCCTGCAAAACCGCGTGTCCCCGGCCCAAGGAGTGTCTGTCCATGATTCGAAGCCTTACCCTGCTGCTGCTGACCGTTGCGCTGGCACGCGCGCAGAACCCCACCGCCACGCTGGCGGGCGAGATTCGAGACCCCAGTGGCTCGGCGATCGCCAACGCCCGCGTCTCCATCCGCAATGTCGAGACCAATATTCAGCGCGCGGTGCTCACCAGCGATTCCGGCCAGTACCTGTTCCCGCTGCTGCCGCCGGGCAGTTATGAGCTGGTGACCGAAGCCCCGGGCTTTCGCCGGTCCGTGCAAAGCGGCATCACACTGCAAGTAAGCCAGGATGCCCGGCTGGACGTCAAGCTGGAGCTGGGGCAGGTGAACGACGTCATCCAAGTGGTGGCGGAAGCTCCCCAGACAGCCACCGAATCGGCCGCCTCCGGAACGGTGATCGAGAATCGCAAAGTGATCGAGCTGCCGCTGAATAGCCGCGAGTTCTACGGCCTGGCCCTGCTGGTGCCGGGCGCCTATGCGCCGGCGCAGAATTCGACCATGGGCTTCCGCGGGGGCTTCAACGTCGCGGGCGCCACCGAGACCAGCAACAACTTCACCGTCAACGGCATCGACAACAACGACACCGGCGTCAACGGACCGTCGTTCCGGCCGTCGGTGGATTCGATTCAAGAGTTCAAGCTGCTCACCGGCGTCTACCCGGCTGAGTACGGCCGCGGGTCCGGCGGGCAGGTGGTGGTGGTTACTAAGTCCGGCACTAACCAGTTACGTGGCGGCCTGTTTGAGTTTCTGCGCAATCAGGTGATGGATGCGCGGAACTACTTCACGCCCTCCGCCTCACCTGCCTTTAAGCGCAACCAGTTCGGCGGCACACTCGGCGGGCCCATCCGCAAGGACAAGACGTTCTTCTTCTATAGCTATGAAGGGCTGCGGCTGCGGCAACAGGTGGCTGCGCTGGCCACGGTGCCGCTACAGGAAATGAAGACCGGCGACTTCCGGTCACTGCTGGCGCTGGCCTCGCCGCGACGCGTGCTGAACCCCTTCACGGGCTTGAATTTCCGCACGCCCAATGTGATCGATCCGGAACTGCTCGATTCGCTCGGCGTGAAGCTGGCCACCTTCTATCCGGCGCCCAACCGGCCGACGCCCGCGGGCGCGCTCCCGGCGTCGAACTACAACTTCAGCGAAACGCGGCGCGAAACGCTGGATCAAAACAGCATCAAGGTGGACCATACCTTCTCCGCCAATGACTCACTCACGGTCACTTACAACCGCTTCACTGACCCGTCGTTTGAACCCTCCAATCGCCTCTGCGGCAGCGCCGTGTTGCCGGGCTTTGGGTGTGACTCCGGGCTGACCACGCAACTGGGTGGCCTTACCGAAGTGCACGTCTTTTCGCCCACGCTGATCAATGAGTTTCGCGCGGGCGTCAACCGGCTGGTGCAGCCGCGCCTGCAGGAAGACGTGAAGGCCGATTTCCCGGCGCTGCCCGGGGCCTTCTTTGATTCCATCCCGGACAACACCGGTCTGCCGTCCACCTCCGTCACCGGCTTTTCCCGGCTGGGTGGCGCCACCAACCTGCCCTCCAACCGGGCCGACACCACGTACCAGATCGTGAACAACTTGAGCTGGATCACGGGCAAGCATTCCGTGAAGTTCGGCATCGAATGGCGCCAGTTCCAGAGCAGCAACAATCAATCGTCCGGCGGGCGCGGCTCACTGAACTTTACGGGCGCCACCACCGCGCTCACCAGTGGCTACCCGCTGGCTGACATGCTGTTGGGGCTGCCCACCAGCACCAGCCGCAACCCGTATCAGCCGTTCTTCTACAACCGGCAAGGCTCCTGGAACTGGTTTGTGCAGGACGACTACAAGATCACGCCGCACCTGACTTTGAACGTGGGCCTGCGGTGGGAATACATCAGCCCGCTCACCGAAAAATACAACCGCATGTCGTCCTTTGATGCTGATACGGGCGTGCTGCGCGTGATGGGGCAGAACGGAGTGGGCAAGGCGCTGTATAAGGCTGACCGGAACAACTTCGCGCCGCGGTTTGGCTTTGCCTGGCAGCCCTTCGGTAAATCCTCCACTGTTATTCGCGGCGGCTACGGCGTCTTCTACAACCCCAATACGACTCTGAACGGCATGTACACGCTGGCCCTGAACGCGCCCTTCCGCAACCCCCAAACCTTCAACGCCAGCCGGACCTCGGTGATCACGTTGAAGGACCCGTTCCCCACCACGCTGGCCAGCGGGTCCAACACCGCCTGGGGCATCAATCAGGACTTCCCGCTGGCTGACCGGCAGCAGTGGAGCCTGGGCGTGCAACGACAGCTGACCACCAATGTGCTGCTGGAAGCCAGCTACTTTGGCGCCAAAGGCACGCATCTGCAAACCAGCCAGAACCCCAATCAGCCCGCCCCTGGCCTGGGCACCACGGCGCAGGTGAACGCCCGCCGCCGCTTCCCCACCTACGGCAACCTCACCTGGTATCAGAACGACGGCAACTCCAACTTCCATTCGCTGCAGGCGAAGCTCGAAAAGCGGTTCAGTGCCGGCTTGTCGTTCCTCACCTCCTACACCTACGGCAAATCGATTGATGACGCTCCGGGCACGGGGTCGACTTCGAACGCCTCCAACAGCACTCCGCAAAACAGCTTCGACCGGCATGCTGAGCGCGGCCTATCGGACTTCGACGTCCGCCATCGCCTGGTGTGGAGCCCCATCTGGAATCTCCCCTTCGGCAAAGGCGGCCGCAAGTTGACTGACCGGCTGATGCAGAACTGGGAGGTCTCCGGCATCTTCAGCATCCAGACCGGGCGGCCCTTGACGCCGTACCTGAGCGTCAACACCAGCAACACCTTCGGCGGCAGTGATCGCCCCAACCTCATCGGCGACCCCAACTCTGGACCCAAGACGGTGCAGCAGTGGTTCTCGACCGCCGCGTTCGCCATTCCGGCGGTGGGCAACTTCGGCAACGCCGGGCGCAACATCATCCAGGGTCCGGGCCTCGTGAACGTCGACGTGAGCTTCAGCCGCAACTTCTATTTCCGCGACAAGATCCGCCTGCAATTCCGGGGCGAAGCCTTCAATCTCGCCAATCACCCGAACTTCAGCTATCCCAACGCCACGGCGGACAACCCGTCATTTGGACAGGTCGCCGCCGCGGGCGACCCGCGCCAGATCCAGTTGGCGCTCCGGCTGGCTTTCTAGGAGGCTGCGGAAAGAGGCCAGAAACCGCTTGCTGACGCGCGCGGCTCAGAAAGTATTCCCTTTCATGTGCAAGAACGTACAGAGCCACGACCGTGAGGGAGTGGTCCTGCAAAACCCCTATTCCGCAGCCTGCTAGGCGGCAGTCTCAGCTTTTCAGGGGCGGCCTGGTCTCCCATCGCCCGGGATCCGCCGCCCTTGACTTGACGCAGGCGGTTAACGCCGCTTGTCGACGTTCCGCATCGCCTTGTGGATCGACTTCCACTTGGCTTTGCGGGCCAGCATCTGGTGGACGTCGGTTTGCACCGCCAGATACTCCGCCTCCCGGCGCAGCTTGTGGAGGCTGCCCAGGCGCTCCGGGTCCAGCAGACCGTCGGCCACCGCTTGACGCACCGCGCAGCCCGGTTCGTTTGAGTGCGAACAATCAGAGAACCGGCATTGCGATGCCCAATGCCCAATATCACCGAAGGTGGCGTTGACGCTCTCGCCCGTGGCCCACAGCTGAAGCTCCCGCATGCCGGGCGTGTCGATCAGGAAGGCGCCGCCGGGTAGCTCCAGCAGCTCGCGGTGGGTGGTGGTGTGGCGGCCCTTGGAATCGGCCTGCCGGACCGGCTGGGTGGCCATCCGCTCCTCACCCAACAGCGCGTTGATCAGCGTCGACTTGCCCGCTCCGGAAGAGCCCAGCAGCACGGCCGTGATGCCGGGGGGCAGGTAGCGCCGCACCTGCTCGACACCGTGCCCGTGGACGGCGGCGATTGCTTCGATCTCGCCGCTGTCTAAGACGCCCCGGACCGCCGCCACAGACCCCGCCACGTCCTCAGCGAGATCCGCCTTCGTCAGCAGCACCACGGGCCGGGTGCCGCTCTCGCGGGCCAGCACCAAGTAGCGTTCGAGGCGCCGCAGGCTGAAATCATGGTCCAGCGCCATCACCAAGAACGCGATATCGACGTTCGCCGCAATGGCCTGCACCTCCACGCCAGACCCGGCCGCTTTCCGGGCGAAGAGCGTCTTGCGCGGGGCAACGGCGACAATTTGCGTCTCCCGCAGTTCCACCCAATCGCCCACGCAGGGGCGCGGGCCATCAAAGCTACCGGCCAACGTGGCTGGCAGATCGTTCACCATCCAGAAACCGCGATGCTGCGCGGTAATTCGGAAACTCAAGGGGTTGCTCTTTTTCTTCTTGTGGGACCAGTCCGCAAATGCAGACACGTCCGGCGCGGGAGCCGAAGAAGGATAGCGCTTGCCAGCCGGGCACCGGGTCCGGCAGAGCAAGCGGCTTAAGCGATGACAGTAGTAGCCAAGTGACGAAGATAGCGAATCCGCGGCCCAGCTGGCAACTGGATTCTTGAACCCGGTGCGGTGAAGACGCGATGCGGACACCCATTCGGCCGCCTCTGACAAGAATAGTAGCGTGTGCGCCACACTTATTCATGGTTGATCGCCACGAGGTGCGGCTCCTTCGGCGCTCTCTTCGGCCCCGGTTATCGGGTGTAACTTCGGCCGTGAGGGCCGGAGAATCGTGATTATCCTCCGCGGCGGAACCAAGAGGACACCAGCGGATGACATCGTCCGGGCCATTGACCTGTGGCGCCGGTACACCGCGGAAAGGGAAGGCGATGGCAGGGAATCGTGATTTGGAGAGGGTCCCATTCGAGGAGCATCTCTACGAAGAACTGAAGGATGACGAGTTCGCGATCGGGTACCTGAACGAATGCCTCAATGATTCGGAGGAGGTGTTTTTGCTCGGCCTACGCCACGTGGCTGAGGCCAGAGGCGGAGTCGCGGCCTTGGCGCAACGGTCCAACCTGAACCGGGAGCACCTTTATCGCACGCTCTCGCGCAAAGGGAACCCGTCCATGAAGAACGTGGGGGCTATCCTGGCGGCAGTTGGGCTGAACCTCCGGGTGGGCGGACGCCAGGCTGTGTCATGACCCGCTACCAGATACGCCGCAGCGTCAGCTTGGTGTAGACCACGCGAAAGCCGCAGCGCTCATAGTTGCGTTGGGATTGGCTGCCGGGCAGGGTGGCGGCGAAGGCCAGGTCGCAACCGGCCGCTGCGGCCGCTGCCAGCCGCGTTTCCACCAGGGCGCGCTGCAAGCCCAACCCGCGGGCGGAGGCTACCGTGGCATCGCCAAACAGGAAGCCCGTGTTCTGGCTGATGTTCAGGGCGCCACCGGCCACGGCCCGTCCTTCGAGATGGGCCAGGTAGGGCTGCAAGGGCGCATTGGAGAGCGCGGCGCCGATGGACAGCATTTCGGGGGGCGGCTCACCAGGCCCAAAGAAGCCTTCCGCCACGACGCGTGAGTAGGTGGCGCCATCGCCGGGCGCGACACGCGGGTCAGCGGGCGGAGCTTCGCCAGTGATCACGCGAGCCAGCACGTTGTTCAGCTCCACCACGCGGTAGCCGCGCTCGCTCAACTGCGGCAGATAGCTTTCGTCCGAGAGCGGGCACAGGTCGATCTCTGCGTGGCTGCCGCGGGAGCGGTAGAACTGCTCCATCGCATCGATCTCCGCAGCGTTGACCACGCCCTGCATGCCGGTCCCAATCGCATGCGTGACCGGTGATCCAACGCCGGCAAACATGGCGACGCCGCCGGCATAGTCAATGGCCTCAATCTGGCCCCCGAAGCAGCGGCCGGTCAGCGTCTCCACCAGTTCGAGACGCCGGGCGAGTGTGTGGTTGGCGAAAAACAAGCTAACGCTAGCTTACCCGCCTAATAGGCCCAGGGCGTGCCATCGGGCCGGCGAATGGCCGGGCGCAGGCGGCGGACATAGGGGTACTTTCGCGCCACGGCTTCATTCACGTCGATGCCCAGTCCCGGCTTGTCATTTACGGTCACCATTCCGTTGGCGTACTGCGGCACATCGCTGAAAACCTCCCGGACCGGGTCGCCCCAGCCGGTGGCGAACTCCTGGATGCCAAAGTTGGGGATCGACAGGCTGACCGCGGCGTTCGCCATATGCGTGATCGGTGAAATGTTGCCCGGCCCATGCCACGCTGACAAGATGCCGTAGGGCTCGCAGAAGGTGGCGATCTTTTTGCCGGTGGTGATGCCGCCACAGTGCGCCAGGTCGTGGCGGACGTAGTCGATCAAGTGCTCCGTGATCAGGAACAGGCCGTCCCATTGGCCGGTGTAGACCTCACCCATCGCAATCGGCGTCGAGCATTGATGCCGCATCAGCCGGAACGTGTCCAGGTTCTCCGGCCGCAGCGGGTCTTCAAAATAGAAGAGGCGATAGGGCTCCAGTGCCTTGCCCAGTTGCAGAGCTTGCGATGGCGTGATGCGCTCATGCACGTCGTGCAGCAGCTCGATTTCATCGCCTACGGTCTTGCGCAGGTGGTCGAACAGCTTGGGCAGTGTGCGGGTGTAGGCCATCGGGTCCCACACCTCATCGGGCGGCATCCCGGCGGCGTAGGCTTCCTTGGTCTTGGCCGCTTGCGCCGCGGTTTGGGGCACGGCGTAGCCGCCATCGTTGCCGGGCAGGGCCACCTGCACCTTGATCACCTTGTAGCCGCGCTCCATCAGCTTGCGGACGTTGTCTTCCACCTGCCTGAAGTCGCGCCCGCTGGCGTTGGTGTAGGTGAGCATGCCTTCGCGCACCTTGCCGCCCAGCAGGTCGTAGACGGGCAGCCCGGCCACTTTGCCCTTGATGTCCCACAACGCCATGTCGACCCCGGAGATGGCCGACATCTGCACGCTGCCCGAGCGGTAGTACGGCAGGAAGAACAGCCGCTGCCAAAGCCGCTCGCTGTGCATGGGGTTCTGGCCAATCAGCGCGGGCGTCAGGTGCTCCTCCATGAACTTGGCGACGCCTAGTTCGCTGCCGGTGCACGTCGCGTCGCCCCAGCCCACCAGGCCCGGCTGATTGGTGGAGATCTTGATCAGCACGAAGTTGTTCATCGCCGTGGCGCCGGGGTTGGTGACGATGACGTCGACGCCCGTAATGCGAATTGAGCCCGGCGACTTCTGCTCCGCCTTCTGGGCCGCCAGCGGCAGTGGCAGAGCGGCAGCGGCTCCAACGAGAGTTTTCAATAGTGCGCGGCGTTGCATGGGGCCTCCAGTGGTCATCCGCAGGTGAGCGTATCACCACTGGAGCCATACTGGGAGCGGGCGATCTCTGGTCCGCTGGACTGCGAAGTTGCGTTGTTTGGCACAAGCACGAGCTCGGCCCGGGCAAGGGGCGCAATCAACTGGCGTTGGGATTCTGAGTCCTTCCATCTGCTGCGGCTTTGGCAAGTCGCTCCGCCGCCGCCACAAACGGAGGGATGCCCGCCCCCGTTAGAGCTTCGATGACGTCGTAAGCGGCTTGAATTTCTGGCGACGGCATCAGGGTCATTGGGCTGAACGTATTGTGTTTGAGCGCGAACCTCTGGCCGCGCATCGAGAACCAACACTGATCAAAGTTGCACCCTTCGAACTCGTGGCCATCCAGGAGGAACCCCATCCCGCTAAAGTTTCGTCCTGAGATGCTCCACAGTTCTTGATCATTCATTGATGCGAACCGGAGATTGGGTTTCTCCCTTGAGATTCCGATTGAATTAAGCACTGTGGGAATGGGGGCCGGGGTGCCAAGATTGACTGCACAGGGTGCACAGGCAACATAATGTCCGCTAGCTTCGAGCATTGGCGTCCGCACCCCTTGTGATGTGATCGAAATTCCAGCATCTGGCAGTTCGAACTCGATGTCGGCCAAAACTGCCGGGAAGGTCAGCGCGGGAACACCGGCCTTCCTTTCGTGCATGAGAGAACTGGCCCAAAGGCGTGCTCGATCCATTCTAGGAAGGCATTCAGCCAAAGCGTCTGGATCATCCACAGTTATGAATTCAAGCCTTAAGCGATCTCCGTTGGAATACCGCGCCGACAGTTTTCGACCGAACGGAGGAGCTTCGAGATCCACTGGTGTTCCGACGGAGATCCAGTCATTCTCGAACATCCTAAGGCGGGGCATGATCGACGCCGTCAACATGTTTATCGATGTGAGGAGACATCCGGCATGATCACGCGTGAGGGAAACAACCGGAATCCCATTGAAGGCGAGCGGAACAGGTACCTCAAACGTGAGCGTCCCGCCGATATGAACGAGCAGTTGTTGGCGCCGCCATGAGAACGTCCCCTCAATCCTCCGATTTCTAGTGTACTGCGTCACACGGATCGAGTATTATCCAATGCGGAGCGGGCGCGTTTGACTTTTTCGAGGATGTCGGTCGCCTTGGCGGTCCAGATGAAGGGTTTGGGTTGGGTATTGTGCTGGTCGACGTAGGTGTCGATGG
>JAPKYZ010000007.1 GCA_026394055.1 Acidobacteriota bacterium | reverse complement strand
TCCGTCGAGATCCTGCGCCTGCTGGACCAGCGGCCGTTGTCTGAAGCCACCCTCACGCAGAAGGTGCCCAAGGCGGCCAGCATTCTGAAAAGCCTACTGAAGAAGGGCTTCCTCATTTTGGAAGATGAAGCGGCCGCGCGCGACCCGCTGCGCTCCCCCACAGATCGTCTGCAGGCGGAGTTTCTTTCACGCGGCGAAGGGACGAAGCTACCCAAGAAGGAGCGGGAGCTGCTGGCCTACCTCGAGCTTCATCCCGGCACGCACCGGCTGGACCAGTTGGAAGAACTGCTCGCGGGAGCCGCCACCGCCGCGCGCGCCCTGGCACGCAAAACCTTGATCCGCGTGGAACTGCTGGCGCCCGCGCTGAGCTCGCAATCTCCGCGTGTCGACCATGCCCTCAATTCACACCAACAGGGCGCCCTCGATGCGATTGCCACGGCACTCGCCGGAAAACAGTTTCAGCCGTTTTTGTTGCAGGGCGTCACCGGCTCCGGCAAGACCGAAGTCTACCTGCGCAGCATCGACCTGGTGCTCGCCCAAGGCCGCAGCGCCCTGTTGATGGTGCCCGAGATCGCGCTGACGCCGCAGGTGGCCGCGCAGTTTTTTGCCCGCTTCGGCAGCCGCGCAGCGATCCTGCATTCGGCCTTCAACGACACGGAGCGGGCGGCCCAATGGCGCAAGATCCACGCGGGTGAAGTGACGGTGGCCGTCGGCACGCGCTCCGCCGTCTTTGCGCCGTTGCGGGACTTGGGCCTGATCATCGTCGATGAGGAGCACGACAACAGCTACAAGCAGGAAGAGAACCCCCGCTATCACGGCCGCGATGTGGCGATCGTGCGAGGCCGCATGACCGGCGCGACCGTGGTGCTGGGCTCGGCAACGCCGAGTCTCGAATCGCGCCACAACGTCGAGCGCAACAAGTACGCGCTGCTGGAACTGCCGGAACGCATCGAACACCGCCCGATGCCCGAGGTCGAGCTGATCGACATGCGGCAGGAGTTTTTGGAGACCCGCAAGCAGCTGACGTTCTCGCGCCGCATGCTGGACGCTATCCGCGAGCGAATGGCCAATCGCGAGCAAGTGATGCTGCTGCTGAACCGGCGCGGCTTTTCGAGCTTCGTCACGTGTCGCGCTTGTGGCGAGCGCATCATGTGCGCCAACTGCTCCATCACGCTCACCTATCACCGCCGCGACAATCGGCTGCTGTGCCACTTCTGCAACTACGCCGAGAAGGTGCCGGACAAGTGCCCCAAGTGCGACAGCGAGCATGTGCAGTTTCTGGGCACTGGTTCCGAGAAGGTGGAAGAGGAGCTGCACCGCGAATTCCCCACCGCCCGCATTGCCCGCATGGACCGCGATACGATCACGGGCAAACATCAGTATGAATCGATCCTCAACAACTTCCGCGCCGGTGAGTTCGACATCCTGGTCGGCACGCAAATGATCGCCAAAGGACACGATATTCCGAACGTCACCTTCGTCGGCATCATCAATGCCGACATCGGCCTCGGCATGCCCGATTTCCGGGCCGCGGAGCGCACCTTCCAGCTGTTGACGCAAGCCGCCGGTCGCGCGGGGCGCGGGCAAGTGGCGGGGCAGGTGCTGATCCAAACGATCAACCCTGACCACTACGCCGTCCGCTTCGCCGCCGTGCAGGACTACCGTCTCTTCTACGAGAAAGAGATCCAGTTCCGCCGCGCGATGCGGTACCCGCCGTTTGCGGCCCTGGCCAATCTGGTGGTCCGGTCCGAAGAGAAGGAAGCGGCCATGCGCATGAGTGGCGAGCTGGCGCAATTGCTGACGCCGCCCGCTGAAGGCATGAAGGTGCTGGGCCCCAGCGAAGCGGCCGTGCCCAAGCTGAAGCGCGAGTATCGCTATCAGCTGCTGCTCAAATCCGCCAGCCGGCAAACGCTGGCGACAACGCTGCATACGTTGCGCCAATACGCGCTCGCCCAAAAATGGCCCGCCACGGCGCTGGTGATTGATGTGGACCCGATGAGCCTGATGTGATGGAATCGCCGCTGATCGCCCAATGGATTGGCCCGATGGCGGCCAACCTGACGCACACCATGCGCAGCTTCGCCGATGCT
This sequence comes from Acidobacteriota bacterium, assembly GCA_026394055.1. Classification (GTDB taxonomy): domain Bacteria; phylum Acidobacteriota; class Terriglobia; order Bryobacterales; family Bryobacteraceae; genus JAPKYZ01. The sequence continues at coordinate 6,449 of JAPKYZ010000007.1, read as the reverse complement.
GAGCCGGGCTCGCGCGTGGAGCTGATTCCGCACGCCACGCTCGTGGATGTGGGCCAGCATTTGGCCGCGTTCAATTCGGTGATCCTGCAGGAACGGGTGCTTGAGGAAGCGCAACTCGATCAATCGATCACCACCGCAAAAGAGCATTATGGCCGCGGAGGCGCGTGGTCCTATTGGGTGGGCGAAGGCTTTTTTGATCCATCGCTGCGCCGCCAGGTCTCAAACATTTTTGGCCGCCATCGTTTGCGCCGGGCCAGTTCCGCCCCGGGTATGGTGGCGGACCGGCTGGCGTCTCCGCAGCGCTTGCTTCCAGCACTTGAGGTGCGACGTGTAGCAGACGAGACCACCCGCCGCAGCTTCTGCCACTTGATGTCGGTGGGCTTTGAAGGAGCGGCCCATCAGCTCTCCGCGATGTACAGCCGCCCACATTTCTGGAATGGATCCTTCCGCGGCTTTGTGGGCCGCGCGGAGGGGCGCGATGTGACGGCCGGGGCCACGGTGGTGGCGGGCGGGGTGCTGGGAATCTACGCCGTGGCGACGCTGCCCGATGCGATGCGGCGTGGCTATGCGGAGGCGTTGATGCGTCAGGCGGTGGACGAGGTCTTTGCCGACTATGGGCCCATGCCGATCGTGCTGCAATCATCGTTGATGGCCCTTTCGCTCTACCGGCGCTTGGGCTTTGAATCGGTCACCACCTTTTCCCTCTACTGCACTGGATAGCCACCCAAACAGCTGATGAGTGATCGTGTCCCTTTTCGCGCCACTGAAGCCGGTGAAAGCTATGCCGAGCTGCGCCACATGCCCGTCAGCGTGCTGCTGGATAACGTCCGCAGTATGTACAACGTCGGCTCCTTCTTTCGCACCGCCGACGGCGCCGGTGTGGAGCGCCTGTTTCTGACCGGCATCACCGGGCGGCCGCCCAAGAATCAGATCTCGAAGACCGCCCTGGGCGCGGAGGAGACTGTGCCGTGGGCCGGAGCGGAAGATCCCGTGGCCTTGGTGGAACAGCTCCGCCAGAGCGGCCACCAGATCGCCGCCATCGAAACATCCACCCGCTCCGTCGACCTGTTTGACTGGCAGCCCGCCTTCCCGGTCTGCCTGCTGTTCGGCCACGAGGTGGAAGGCCTCAGCCCTGCTTTGCGCGAAGCCTGCGATGTCCACATCCGCATCCCGATGTTGGGCGTGAAGCATTCTCTCAATGTGGCCACCGCCGGGGGCGTGGTGCTCTATGAGCTGCTGCGCAAGTACCGCGCATTGGCGCGATAATCAAACGCATGACCTTCCGTCTGGCTCTGTTGACGCTGGCTTCTGCCGCCGCGGCGCTCGCGCAGTACACGATGTTCCCCGCCGTGCGCGGCACGCGCGAGATGGTGGGCGCGGCCAACAACTTTGAAGTGGAAGCTGGTTACCGGATGCTGATGGCGGGCGGCAATGCCGTCGACGCCGGAGTGGCCAGCGTGCTGGCGGCGGCCGTCACGGAGCAGGCCCGCTTTGGCCTGGGCGGCGAAATGCCGCTCATCATCAAGATGGCGGGCAAGCCCCCGATCATCATCAGCGGCGTCGGTACGGCTCCCAAGCTGGCCACGGCGGACTACTACCGCAAGCGCCCCGTGCGCGCCTGGGAGGACCCACGCAGCGCCGGACGGCTGCCCTCCATCGGCATTGAAGCGGCCATCCTGCCGGGCGTGGTCGATGGTCTGCTGCTGGCACTGGCGGAGTATGGCACCAAGAGCTTTGCTGAAGTCTCCGCCCCCGCCATCGAGTACGCCCGCCAGTTCCCCATCGGCGAAGAGTTCAGCGCCTTCGTCAACGACACCGGCCGCATCCTGGACATGTGGCCCACCTCGAAGGCCTTCTTCTTCCCCGGAGGCAAGGCTCCGCAGCCGGGCATGCTGTATCCGCTGCCCGCCCTGGCCCGCACCCTTGAGCGCATGGCCGAGGCCGAAAAGAAGGCTCGCGGCGACCGCAAGAAGCGTCTGGCGGCCGTGCATGACATTTTCTACAAGGGTGCCATCGCCAAGGAGATCGCCGACTTCAGCGAGAAGAATGGCGGCCTGATCCGCTATGAGGACCTGGCCGGCTACAAGGCCGAAATCGATCAGCCGGTCACGGGCGCCTACCGCGGCTTTGAGATCATCAAGCCCGGCTTCTGGACCCAAGGCCCCGTCATGATCCAGGCGTTGAACATCCTCGAAGGCTACAACCTGAAAGCGATGGGCCACAACTCGCCGGACTATTTGCACACCGTGGTGGAAGCGGCCAAGCTGGCCTTTGCGGATCGCGACGCGCATTATGGTGACCCGAAGTTCTCGAAGATCCCGGCCGCCGTGCTGCTCTCAAAAGAGTATGCGGCGGAACGGCGCAAGCTGATTGACCCGCGCAAGGCTTCACTAGAACACCGCCCCGGCGCCCCCGGCGCGCAGCTGCCTGCCTCCACCAGTTCGGCCGCCGAAGGCTCCGCGCAGGACACCACGTGCGTCAACGTCGTCGACCGGCAGGGCAACGTCTTTTCGGCGACGCCCTCCGGTGCCTGGTTGCCCAGCGTGATCGCGGGCGACACTGGCATCCCCTACTCCAGCCGCCTGCAGAGCTTCGTGCTCGACGACGGCCACGCCAACCAGCTCGCGCCCGGCAAGCGCCCGCGCGTGACGCTTTCGCCCACGCTGGTGCTTCGCGACGGCAAGCCCTACTTCGCCATGTCCACCCCCGGCGGCGACAACCAGGATCAGGCGATGCTGCAGGTGGTACTGAACCTGCTCGATTTCCAGATGACGTCGCAGGAAGCCGTGGAAGCCCCGCGCTTCCAGAGCGAGCATCTCTACCCCTCCCTAGCCGGCGCCCGCTACGTCCCCGGTGGCCTATCGCTCGAAAGCCGCCTACCCCGCCCGGTCATTGAAGCGATGCAGGAGCGTGGCCACAAGGTGACAGTAAAGGGACCCTGGTCCAATGGCTCCGCACCGACGGTGATCAAGATGGATGGCGGAGTGCTGGAAGGCGGTGCTGACCCGAGGCGGGGGCGCTTTATCTTTGGGCGCTGATGAGGCCGACTTAAGGGTATGCCATCTTTGAGCAACCGGCAGGCACCGATGTAGCATGGTCTTCAGAGGCAGCAATGAACGAAATCATATTCCTCGTCGAAGACGCGCCCGAAGGGGGGCTGTCCGCGAGAGCTCTCGGGCACTCGATTTTCACCGCGGCTGACTCGGAGCTGGAGCTACAAGCGATGGTGAAGGATGCGGTTTCATGCCACTTCGACGAGGGAGAGGCACCCAAACTCATTACGACGGCGTTGTGAGCTAAGTTGCCGAGGCTCACGCGAGTGCCAGAATAAAGCAGTGAAGCGTCCATTCCAAGCGAGCATTTGGCGAGAAGGCGAATGGTATGTCGCCCAGTGTCGCGAACTGGATGTGGCCAGCCAAGGTGAAACCGAGGCTGAAGCGTTGGCCAATCTCAAGGAAGCACTAGAGCTCTATTTCGAGCCCCCACAAGCGACACGCCCACCGCAGGTCCGGTTGATCGAGGTTGAGGTTGGGGCGACGATCAATGCGGTCTATCGAGGCAGCTTCACCACATTCGCGCACTGACCCGTCGCCTCAAACTCCGTGATATTGCCAATGGTGGTCTCCGCAATATTCTTCACCGCCTCATGCGTGAAGAACGCTTGATGCCCGGTGATCAGCACGTTGGGGAAGGTGGTCAGCCGCGCGAAGATGTCGTCTTGCAGCACTTGGCCGGAAAGGTCTTCAAAGAAGAGTTCGGCCTCTTCCTCATAGACATCCAAGCCGAGATAGCCCACGCGGCCGGACTTGAGACCGGCGATGACGGCGCGGGTGTCGATCAAGGCGCCGCGGCTGGTGTTGATCAGCATCACGCCGGTCTTCATGCGCGATAGAGCCGCGTCGTCGATCAGGTGGCGGGTCATCGGCGTCAAGGGGCAATGCAGCGAGACGATGTCGGATTCGGCGAACAGCTGCGCCAGTTTGACGTACTGGACGCCGGCCGCTTCGCACTCCGGGTTGACGGCCAGATCATGGGCCAGCACTTTGCAGCCGAAGCCGCGCATGATGCCGGCGAAGACGGCGCCGATCTTGCCGGTGCCGATGACGCCCACGGTGCGGCCGTGCAGATCAAACCCCATCAAGCCTTCCAACGCGAAGTTGCCCTCGCGGATCCGGTTGTGGGCCCGGTGGATGTTGCGGTTCAGCGCCAGCACCAACGCCACCGCATGCTCCGCGACGGCATAGGGCGAATAGGCGGGGACGCGGACCACCGCCAGGCCCAGCCGCTCGGCGGCCGCTAGATCCACATGATTGAAGCCCGCTGAACGCAATGCCAGCAGCTTCACACCGGGCACCAGCCCTTCCAGCACCGGAGCGCTTAGGTTGTCATTGACGAAGGCGCAAACGGCGTCATGCCCGGCCGCTAGCGGCGCGGTTCGCGCATTCAGGTGAGCTTCGAGAAACGTCAATTCGTGACGCCCGCCGTTGGCCGCTGCCAGCGACGCTTCCTCGTAGGGCTTCGAGGAAAAGACGGCTACCTTCATGAGCTGTGTTTCTCGCGCCAGGCTAGCAGCTCTTTGGTCATGCGTTCCCGCACCGTCAGGAACTGCGGATTCGAGTACTGGTTCAGTTTCTCGCGCGGATCGGCCACGATGTCGAACAGGTCGCCCGGGCCTTGGCCGTTGTCGCGCAGCACCAGCTTAAAGCGGTTGTCGCGCATCATGTCGGTGTTGCGGAAGCCGCCGTAGACCACGTCGCGCCACGGCCGTTCCTTGGTGTACTTCGCTACCTGGCCATAGATCTTGCCCTCCACCAGGGTGCGATAGCTGCGGCCCGGGAGATTGCGCTCCGGCACGTCGATGCCGGTAAAGTCGCACAGAGTGGGCAGCAGATCATAGGTCGAGACCAGTTCAGGCCGCACGCTGGTGGGCGGCACCCGGCCGGGCCAACTCCAGATCATCGGCACCTGCATCACTTCCTCATACATGTTGATGGGGTCAGAAGCGAGGCCCTTGCTCCACAGGCCATGGCGGCCCAGCAGGTAGCCGTTGTCACCGGCCAGAATGACCAGCGTGTTGTCGCGCAGTTTGCGATCATCCAGCACCTTCAGCAACGCGCCGATCTGGTCATCAAGAGCCGTGGTGGCCGCAGCACACTTGCGCAGATTGCCGGGGATGTCTTTCAACATCTCCTTCTCGCGCAGCGCATTCGGAGCCCCATTCTCCCAGCCAAAGGTGTCGAACAGCTTGCCCGCGTACATGTCGTAGTACTTCTGCGGATGGCCGTCGTAGGGGGTGTGCGGGTTCAGATAACCGACCGTGAGAAAGAACGGCTTCGACGCCGACTGCATGCCCAAGAAGTCGGCGGCGCGCTTAGTCATCAGCTCCGCCAGATAGCCCTTTTCCTGCACCATCTCGCCATTCAGCGACATCTCGGGGTCAGTATAAGAACGCGAGCCGCCGAGCATCGTGTAGCTATACTCATAGCCGCGACCGGGCTTCCGATCCTGGCCCATGTGCCACTTGCCGACATAGCCGCAGCGGTACCCGGCTTGCTGCGCCAGCAGTTCCGAAAGCATCACCTCTTTGGCAAAAGACTCCGGCACGTCTTTCTGACCCTGCGGCGGCTGGGCGATGGGCGAATCGGTCAAAAAGTCGTGGATGCCATGCTGGCGCGGCATGCGGCCGGTGAAGATGGTGGCCCGGGACGCGGAGCAGATGGGCGTCGCGACAAAGTGGTTCGAGAACCGGGTGCCCAAGCGCGCCAACTGATCCATGTGCGGCGTGCGGATCTCCTTGTTGCCATAGGAGCCCAGCATCCAACTGGCCAGGTCGTCCGCCAGAATGAACAGAATGTTCGGCCGGAGGGGTGGCCCCGCGTTCTTCTTCTTTTCTTTCTGCTGGTCTTTGTCTTTCTTGGCGGCCAGCGCGGACGGAGCAAGCGCCACCGTCCCGGCCAGCAGTTCGCGTCGGGTCATACCTCAATTACAGCATGCGAGGGTGCTGGCCACCCAATGGGCAACTGTTAAGAAAGGATGCTGTGCGCATTGCGGGAATGGCCCCTCCTGCGGGTCGGGGCCTGGTCTGAGGCCGGAACCGAGCCGCGGCCAGCAGGAGCGGTCTGCCCTCAAAACGCTCGCACTTTCGGAGCCTAGGGATTGGACTGAGGTGGAGTACGGCCGCCCGCCGAGCCGCGACAGCCATGGAGCGGGGTGCCCTTCCAGCGCTCGAAAGGCCCAGTGGCGGAGGAACCAGATTTCCGAGCGGACGTGCGGCGCGAAGCTTTGGGGCGGTGGCTTGATTGGTCGGCTGTCCAAACGGAGACATAGGTAACACATTAGACCGGAGACATCGGTAACACTTTTCAGGAGAGCCGCCGGGGGTCTGGGGTGATTATAGGGGAGCCGGGGGCTGGGCGGGGAGCAGGCCGAGGCGGCGTCTTAGGTGCAAT
>JAPKYZ010000020.1 GCA_026394055.1 Acidobacteriota bacterium | reverse complement strand
ATCCAGCCGCTCGACCAGCCGGTGCACAAAGATCGCCAGATGCCCCTCCCCCAACTCTTCCCGCAGACTGGAAGGTAGCAGCTGATCTTGATCCGGGTTGTACACCACATAGCGGCTCATACCTGTTAAGTCGCTTTTGTGAGCCCGGTGGTTACGGGTTTTCACACAGACTCTCACGCATGGGGCTGAAACGCCTCGTCAGCATTCGGTCGAGCGTCCTAGCGCTTAAAGAAGAGCGATAGTGCCATTCCCAGGCCGATCACAATCACGATGCGGCGCACCATGTCGCGGCCCATCCGGCGTGCCAGGCCCGCGCCGCTCGCACCACCTACAATGGAGCCCACCGTCATGACGATGGCATAGGGCCAGGAGACCATTCCGGACAGCACAAAGTAGACCGCGGCTATGCCATTGATGCAGGTGCCGAACACGTTCTTCCAGCCGTTCATCTGGTGGATGTCGGTGAGCCCGATGATGCTCAGCGCGGCCAGCATCAGGATGCCCATGCCCGCGCCGAAGTAGCCGCCGTAGAGGCTGACGAAGAACTGGAAAATGATGGCGCCCACCAGCCAGCGGCTAGAGGAATGGTCCATGGCGGCTTGGGTCTTCAAGAGGCGCTGCACTTGCTGTTGCGCCATAAACAGCACGGTGGCGAACAGGATCAGAAATGGCACCAACCGGTCAAACACCCCCGGCGGCGTCAGCTTCAGCAGCAGTGCTCCCACAATGCCGCCCGCCAGACTCGGGGCCACGAGCATCAATAGCCGCTGGCTGGAGCCGATCTCTCGCCGGTAGCCCCAAGCGCTCGACAGCGAACCCGGCGTCATCGACACCGCATTGGTGGCGTTGGCGACAATGGAGGGAACCCCCAGCCACACCAGCACCGGAAACGTCACCAGCGTTCCGCCACCGGCCACAGAGTTGATCACCCCAGCCGCAAAGGCGGCGGCAAAAGCGATCAGCGCTGGCAGTAAGTCAGGCAATCTTCGAGACTACCGCAGTTGGGCTGCTCTTGAGGCACCGGGCCAGTGACTTCACTCCCGGCCGCGCAAAATCGCCGCCATCACGCGAGGACTGCGGCGTCCGTGAATGATGGCCAATACCCAGACCGGCTCTTCATCAGGAGCGTGGGCCACCAGGTATTGTTGCACCACGATGAACCGTACTGGCCGCAGAGTCAGGTCCGGCCGAACGTGCCCTTGATGGGGAAACGCCGCTACCATTGCGACGGGCTTGGCTGCGAGCGGCAAACCGGGCGGCCACGGTCTCCGGAGAGACTAAGGTGACTTTGCCGGTCTGCAATTCATCCAAGCGGCGATCGATCATCTCACTGGTTTGCTCGACTTCCAGTAAGTAGCCCACCACAGCGTCCTCCACCAGAGAGGGACCGGGCCGGCCAGTCCGCAGGGACAACCGGTCAAGTTGGGCCTGAATGTGGGGATCCAAGGTTAATTCCATCGCCTCACGCCTCTTCCTTGAGCATAACCGACCCCCAGCTCGCCTCGGCCGTTACCGCCTAGTGGGCGTGCCCTCGGCCTAGCCACGCCGCGAATCGGTCCGGCCAAGCTTCGGATGTCTTGCCAGTCTTCTTCAAGCCGAAGCCGTGTCCGCCGCCTGCGAAGACGTGCAGCTCCGCCGGAACCTTGGCCTTCTTCAGCGCCAGGTAAAAGCGAACGCTGTTCTCCGCGCTCAACGCATCATCATCAGCGTGAGCCAGGAAGGTCGGAGGCGTCTCTCCGTTGACGTACAGCGTTTCCGGAATGGCCGGATAGAGCAGCGCGAGAAAGTTCGGCCGCACTTCTTTGTTGGGACTCATGCCTAGCAGGGCAGCCAGGTGGCCACCCGCGGAGAAGCCCATCATGCCGACATGCTGCGGTCCGATGCCCCACTCCTTGCCACGAGCTCGGATGATGCGCATCGCTTCCTCGGCATCTTCCACCGCCACATGGACCGCCTTCGCGGCGTCCTTGGCGTCTCCAAACAGGGCGGGGCGCAACGCGGCGGCGGGGAGATCGGGCATGCGATACTTCAGCACCACACCCACCAGCCCGAGCGTATTCACCCAGCGCGCAATGTCGAGCCCTTCCTTGTCATACGCCAAGTGATGATAGCCACCACCCGGGGCGATCAGGATAGCGCCCCCGTTGCGCCGTTCCGGAGGCGGCAGAAACACCGTGATCATCGGGTCCCCGATGTTGAGGACGGACCGGTCCGGCACGCCGTCCTTGCCGCGCTCCTCCCACTTCTCCGCACCCGCCGGAGCCTTCCAGCCATTGGGCGCGCCACCGGGCCACAGCCGGATCTCGATGGGGTCCGCCGCCAGTGCCCATCCGGCGGACAGCGCCAGCAAGGCCACGCAGCGCACTACCATGCCGCCACACTCCCGTCCTGATGGAAGACGCGCGCCATGGGACGCGTGCCTTCAAACTTGAACTTGACCACGTCCTGCTCCCGCAGCTCAAAGCCCAGGCCGGGCTTTTCCGGCAGCGGGAACTTGCCGTTCACCATGCGCATCGCCGGGAAGCCGAACCATTCGTGCCAGATCTTTTCCTTCTCACCGGGCTCGACGCCAGAGCAGATCTCCTGCACCAGGAAGTTCGGCATGGCGGCATCGACATGCACCGTGGCCAAGCCGCCAATCGGTCCTTCGCAGGCATGCGGCGCGATCTTGACGCCGGAGGGTTCGGCCATCGCAGCCACCTTCCACAGCGCGGTGATGCCGCCCACGTGGTTGATGTCGGTCTGCACGATGTCGACGATACCTAGTTCGATCAGTTCGCGGCAGTTGTAGGCGGCCACCAGACGCTCACCGGTGGCGATCGGTACCTTGGACCGCTTGGCGATCCGCTGCATCGCCTTCACGTTCTCCGGCGGGCACGGCTCTTCGATGAACATCAGCTTGTAAGGCTCCATCTCTTTGCAGAGGATGGAGGCGACGCTGGGCGAGGTCTTGGCATGGAAGTCGATGCCGATATCGATCTCATCGCCCAGGTTGGTGCGCAGGGTTTCGACTGACTTGATCGCCTTGTTGATCGACTCGCGCGTCTCGATCCATTCGTAGTAGCCGGGGATGCCGCCCTTGATCGCGGTGACGCCCAGCTCCTTCGCCTTCGCCCGGACCTCCCGCATCTCAGCCGGCGTTCCCGCGCGGACGTGATAGTAGCCGCGCACACCTTGCGGGTCATACGGCCCGCCCAGCAGCTTGTAGACCGGCATGCCGAGGATCTTGCCGCGGATGTCCCACAGCGCCTGATCGATGGCCGAGATCGCCGAGCCCATCACGGGGCCAGCGCGATAGAAGCTATGCACGTACATCGATTGCCAGTGGTGCTCCACCAGCATCGGGTCCGCGCCAATCAGGAACTCCTTGAAGTCCTCAATGCAGTGGATGGTGGCGGCGGCCTTACCTTCGAGCGTCCCTTCACCCCAGCCCACCACGCCTTGGTTGGTTTCGATTTTGACGAAGACATAGGGCCGGTCCCGCTGCTCCATTGCGGGCAACGTGACGCCGAACGTCTTCACGTTGGTGATGCGCACCTTGGTGCCGACATCGGTGAAAGCTTCCGCGCCTAATGGGCCAGTGGTGCCGCGGTTGGGGTCCCGTTGGGTGGCTTGCGGCATCAGGCTGCAACCGCAGCCGGAGACACTCAAAAAGTCACGCCGGTTCATGCTGCATACCTCCGCAAAGCCGCCTCATTCACCTTGAGGCCCAGCCCAGGTCCCGTGGGCAAGGCGAAGTATCCTTCCTTCACCTTCTCGATCTCGGCGCCAACAATCTCGGCCCGCATCTTGGCATCCTCGCCCGAGGCCCAGGGCACTTCCTGGATAAAGAAATTCGGCATACTGGCGGCCAGGTGCAGCGCCGCCGCGGTGGCCACGGGACCGTGTCCGGCGCCGGGAGCGACGGCCGTGTAGTAGGTCTCGGCCAAGGCCGCGGTCTTGCGGATGGTCCACAGATCAAAGCTCCGCAGGCCCAGGCGCACCACGTCGATCACCTGCTCCCGCAGCATGTCCTGGATGGTGGCCGTCGAGGTGGCGTTGCTGCCCCAACCGATGGGCGTGACGCTTTCTTCCGAGATCTTGCGCAGCGCGCCCAAGTTGGAGGCTCGGCACGGCTCATCGAGCCACATCGGCCGCTGCTTTTCCAGTTGCACGGCCAGCAATGAGGCGGCCACGGGTGTCATCGAAGCTCCGCCATTCACCACATAGTCAAACCCGGCTTGCGGCTGATACTTCGCGTCGACAACAAATGCTCGATGACCCGCCTTCGCCGCCGCGTCGGACCATTCAGTAAGCGCGCGCACCTTGGCCCGCGTCGGCCCGCCCATCACCTGATAAGCCGGTGCCTTGGATGCTTGGCCCAAGATGTCCACCAGCGCCATGACGATGGCGGAGCGCAGCCCGCCGCTGACGCCATCAAGCTTGGTCCGCAGCACTTCAAAGCGCGAGGCTTCTTGTCCTTGGCAGACCGCGGTGGCGAGAGTGAGATCGCGGGCGGAGATGCTGGCACATTCTCCCCACCCCACCGTGCCATCGCGCGCGGCCACTCGGAGCAAAGTGTAAGTTCGGCCATCGCTTGGCTGTTTCACGGAAAAGGGCTGGATCGTTGAAATGACCATGGGGTACTCCGGCTTCGTCAAAGCCTATCGCAAATTTTGTTCGCTCGCTGCTGTCCCCTGGCGACGGTCGTTCACGCTATCTCTGGCAGGATCTCTTCCGCCTCCGGTCCAAGTCTGGCCGCTTCGTGTGCCTAAAACACGGCTTGGGCCTAGTGCCATGGCGAAAGAACGTAAGGAAGGCGCCAATGAATGAAGTCGCACGCAGAATGAGCCGCCGGGCGGTGATGGGCCTGGCCGGCGCCATCCCGGCCCTCTGCAACAAGACCGATTCGTTGGAGGACTTCGGACGCTTCCCTTCCTCCGCAGGCTCTGAGGGCAAGCAGATCTATCGCATCGGCCAGGGGCCGCCGGTTTTGTTCCTCCATGAACTTCCGGGCCTTATTCCGGAAGCCGTTGACTTCGCGCGGCGCCTGAGTGGATGCGGCTTCACAGTTTATCTGCCTCTCTTGTTCGGCCGCGCAGGCCGGTCCAGCCTTATCGGTACGCTTTTGCGAACTCCCTGCCGGGGTGAGGAATTCGAGTGCTTCTCGGACACATCTTTGGGCACGATCGTCCAGTGGACGGCGCGCCTCACTAAGGCGATTAGCGATCATCACCAGCGCGGAATCGCTGTGATCGGCAATTGCTTAACCGGTGCAGTGCCGTTGGCCTTGATGGCGAACCAGGAGGCGCAGACCCTGTTGCGGGCGTGCGTGGTAGCTCAGCCGGCCTTGCCGATGGGGCCGTTTGGTGCCCCCCATGGTCGCGCCCGAATGGCGTTAGGGCTGACTGAAGACATGCTGAGTCGCGCCGCGCAGTCCGGCGTGCCGGTGCTGGCCCTCCGCATCACGTCCGACTCACTAGTTCCGGAAGAATGCATGTTGGGGCTTGCAGCCCGATTCCGTGGCCGGCCGTTTGAGTACGTCCGCATCGAACCAGACCCGCACTGCCCGCATCGGAGTCATGGGGGCCACACCCATGCCAGTCTGACGCTTGCGTACTGTGACAATCCGGCCTCTCATGGGCGCCAAGCCTTTGACAAAGTAACCGCCTTTCTGAAGAAACACCTGGGAGATTGATGCCGATGCGAACCCGAATGGATGTAACCGTGCTGTGCGCCGTCAGTCTGGCAGCAGCGCTGGCTGATGACGCCTATGGGCAAGTGCTGGTCAAAGATCAGCAATACCGGTTTTGTTCAGGGGAAACCGGAGATGAGTGCCGGGCCTTCTGCGGTGACCATGGACCGGCTTGTCACAAGCCGCCCGTCGGAGCGCAGAAAGAAGACACGGCTCTCGTGATTCGCAAGCGGAAATACACGATGAGCTTTGTTGAATATCAGGAGAACGGCGAGCCGTTTGAGGAGGCTCAATTCAAAGTAGCCCAAGATCTCATAGAAAGCGCTCGCCGGAGTTCCGCCACCGGGTCCGAACGGATGGGGCCGGCCACGGTGTTCATCTATGTGCACGGTTGGAAGAACAACGCCAGCAACAAGACAGCCGACGTCGAGCGATTCCAATCCTATTTGGAAACGTACTACGAGTACGTCAAAGACGGCCCGAAAAGGCCGGTCGTTGGTATTTTCCTCGCCTGGCGAGGGCGCTCACTGGATCTGCCGGGATGGATCTCATGGGTATCGTTCTGGACTCGGAGCCACGCTGCTCGCCGGGTTGGCAACGGCATGATTAACGATCACATCGACCGGTTGGTGGAACTTTCTATCCGTGATCGAGCGAGTCTGGCCGCAGGGCGTCACCCGTATGTCTTTGTGATCGGCCATAGTTTTGGAGCGCGAGTACTGGAGACCGCCGTGATCGGCCACCGGCCCTCGATCATCAGCGGGGCCTGTAAAGTGGTGGCGCACGACAAGTCGCCGGTTAGGGCCACGGCAGATGTGGTCCTGTTTGAGAATGCCGCCACCAGTGCGGCATACGTCCGGCGGCAATTGCATGAGTGCCAACCATGCCGCGACCGGCGAAACGGGTGCAAGGATTTCGCGAAGCCGGATTTTTCGAAGAGTGTGATTGTGCGCAACTGGGCCTTTGACCGTGATGCGTGCCAAAAAGATCCGACGATGCGGAAATGCCAGCCCTACCCCGTCTTCCTCGCAGTGTCTGCGGCACAAGACTATCTCACCCGCTTCGTGCTCTTCGTCGCCGCGTTGCAGCACCCAGCCGCATTCTTGCCTTGGAGGCAGACTCATCGGATTGTCAGGGCTACCGGACAAGCCGTGGATCCCGTCAAAGACGAAGTGTTCCTGTTTGAGACTCCCGGGAACACCAAGCCCGGCGCGGCACACCTCGTGGTCCGCAAGAATACAGCAACCATATCTCCGGCAAATCCGGCCTGGATCATAGAGGTGGGTCGTGACATTTCCAGCAGTCACGGCGATGTGTGGAACGCGACAATGATGAACATGATGATCAACCTGGCCGCCGCAGATGGCTATCTCCATGGTCCAGGTGCACCTTTACCGTTACCGCCGCCCCTTCTGACTACTGCGGTGGCGCCCGCCGCCGCTGCGGCCCCCGCGGCAGCGCCTCCCGCTGCACCCCCTCCCCCGCCCACGGGCACGCCTTTGCCGGCCGTCCAAAGCACGGCCACGCAGATGGTGAGCCAACCGCCAGGAATGGCCGAGCTGTTGAAACAGCGACGCGCGGCCGCACAGGAGCGCCGCAAACGCAAGTAATCCGGTTGGACGTTCCGTTGACCCTAGGCAGGCCACTCTTCTACAGAGCAGCGATGATCTTGGTTCCCATCTCTGTTGTCGAGAGGCTCCCGCCCAGGTCGGCCGTGCGATTGGCCACATCGGCCAGCACGCGAGCCGTGGCGTGGCGGATCATGTCGCCACCTTGGGGCACGCCCAACCAATCGAGCATCAGCGCGACCGACAAAATGGTGGCCACCGGGTTGGCAATGCCTTTGCCTGCGATCGACGGAGCCGTGCCGTGCGAGGGCTGAAAGACGCCGTGCTGGGGGCCAATATCGGCTGAAGGCGCCATGCCCATGCCGCCGACCAAGCCCGCGGCGAGATCGGACAAGATGTCGCCGAACATGTTCTCCGTCACTAGTACGTCGAAGTCCTTGGGGCGCTGCAACAGGAACAGAGAAGCAGCATCGACATAAATCCGCTCGGTCGCGACCTCCGGGTACTCGCGCGCGATCTCATCAAAGATCGACCGCAGGTACGCCATGGTGGGCAGCACATTTGCCTTGTCGACTAGCGTGCATTTCTTGCGGCGCTTCATGGCCCAATCAAAGGCGGCGCGGATGATGCGCTCCGCTCCGTGGCGGGTGATGCGCAGCGTGTCTTCAACTTGCGAGGCCCCCTTGGGGTAGCTGTTCTTGCGCGAGGCAAACAGGCCTTCGCAGTTCTCGCGGAAGATGACAAAGTCGATGTCGCCGGCACCGTAGCCTTTCAACGGGCAGTGCGCCTCATGGTAGAGATAGATGGGCCGGATGCCCGCGTAGAGGTCGAGAATCTCACGGATGTCGATCTGCGGCACCATCTCCGTGCCATCGGGCCAGCGCACGTCGGGCAGCCCCATCGCGCCCAGCAGGGTGGCGTCGGCGTTGCGGCAAGCTTCAACGGTGGCCGAAGGCAAGGGGTCACCATTTCGAAGGAATTCGCCCGCGCCGCAGGGCTGCTCTTGCAGGTCAAACCGGACATCCAAGTGTGGCTCCACGGCTTGGAGCACCCGGACCGACTCATTCACCACCTCCGGGCCAATTCCGTCGCCGGGCAATAAAATCACCTTGAATCTTTGCATGAAACGTGATTATATCTACCCTAATCGTGCGGCCCTTGCAGGACCGCTGCGTTTCAGGAGATTCCATGAAGAAACTGCTCCCGCTGCTACTCGCCCTTGGGGTGTCAGCTTTGGCCCAGATCGGCACCTCGACCATCACGGGCCGCGTCACTGACTCCACCGGCGCCGTCGTCGCCGGCGTCAACATCAACGTCGTCAATAAAGCGACGAATTTCACTTTCGCCTCCGTCACCAATTCGGAAGGCATTTATCGCATACCGTCGCTGCAGCCCGGTGGCTACCGCGTCACCTTTGAGGCGGCGGGCTTCAAGAAGACCTTGCGCGACGACGTGGAGCTGCGCACAGGCGACACGTTTGCGGTGGACGCCGTGCTGCAAGTGGGCCAAGTGACGGAATCGATCGAGGTCTCCGGCGGAACGCAGTTGCTGGAGACGGAAACATCCACCACCGGCACGGTGATGAGTGGCGACACGCTCTATGAGATGCCGCTCTATCAGCGCTACATCAACTCGACGTTGAACCTGGTGCCGGGCATGACGTCGGGCGGCTATGCCTATGGCGGCGATCTTGGCTCCTACCATTTGGCCGGGCAACGCGCGGGCGCCATCGGCATCTTCGAAGATGGCGTCAATGGCAATGACCAGATGGGCGGCACCGGCACCATCAAGCCGCTGCAGAACTCCGTGGCGGAAGTGAAGGTGATCACTACCGTGCCTCCGGCGGAATACGGCCACTCGGCGGGCGGTGTGGTCAGCGTCGTCAAAAAGAGCGGCACCAACGAACTGCACGGCATGGGCAGCTGGTATGGCCGCACGCGGCGCATGCAGCATCGGCTGTTCTTTGACAAGTTCCGCACCTCCGATGCGACGCCGGGCGCGCCCAATGGTGTTCCGGTCTTCTTCATGCAACCCGACGCCAATGTCGGTGGCCCGGTGATGATCCCCAAACTCTACGATGGCCGCAACAAGACTTTCTTCTTCTTTGGCTATCAGCGCCTGCATGAAAAGAAGGTGGCGCAGGTAGTGGCGAATACGCCCACGGCGGCGATGAAGGCGGGCGACTTCGCCTTCCCGGGCGTTGCCAACCGCACCGCGATTTTTGATCCGGCCACCACGCGCCGCTTGGCGGATGGCACTTGGGCGCGCGACCCGTTCCCGAACTTCGTGGTCCCTGGCGGCCGTATCGACCCGGTGGCGCGCAAGGTGCTGGCCATCGATCCGTGGGTGGCCCCCAATCAGGCAGGCACGTTTGACTCCACCGGCCCCCAGGGCAACCTGCTGGCCAATGAGTTCGCCAAGACCTTCTTTGACGACTACAACCTCCGCATCGACCATCAATTCTCCACCGCCTTGAAGCTCTATGGCAGCTACACCGAGAATCGGCAGACCGGCTTCAACCGCCCCATCAACATCAAAGGCGACCAGGGCGCATTTGACTATTACCAGGGCCACTACGCGCCGTTCCGGCAGGTGAACGCCTCGGCCGGTACGACGTGGGTCGCCTCCTCCTCGCTGGTCAATGACTCACGCATCGGCTACTTCCGCCGCCGCAATGACACGATGTCGCCGTCGTTCGGCCAGAGCTGGTCCACGCAGTTGGGCATCCCCAACAATGACAACTCGCTGATGCCGCTGTTTGGCGACACGGGCGCGGGCCGCGACAGTGCGAATTCGATCTATGGCTTGGGTGCGCAGACGCCCAGCAAGCTGGTGAACGAGACGTTCTCGTTCCGCAACGACACCACCTGGATCAAGGGCTCCCATGCATTTAAGTTCGGCTATGAGATCCTCTACTTCCGGTTGAACTCGGCCAACTTCGCGCGCCCCTCGCAGTTCTTCTTTGATGGCGTCACGGCGGGCCTGCAGGCCAATGGCGTGGCGGCGCCCAACACCGGCAACACCTTTGCCGGCTTCTTGACCGGCTACGTCCGGCAGGGCACCTTTACGCAGGAGCTGACGAGTTGGCTGCCCCGGTCCAACATCCACAGCTTCTACTTCCAGGACGACTGGAAGCTGACGCCGCAACTGACGTTGAACATCGGCGTGCGCTACTCCAACGAAGCGCCGTTCTCCACCAAGAACGCCCGCATGAGCAACTTTGATCCCACCGGCACCGACGACCTCACGGGCCGCAAGGGGGCCATCATTCACCCCACCGGCAGCTTGTGGAATCGCGACAACAACAACTTCAACCCGCGGCTGGGCCTCGCCTGGCACCCGTGGCAGAAGTGGGTGTTCCGCGGCGGCATCGGCATGTACACCGTGGACATGAAGTTCCCGCAGCAGCGCGGCCAGTACGACGAATACGTGGCCACGGCCAACCAGCAGGCACTGCCGGGTGACCCCACGCCGGTCTACCGGATCAGCCAAGGCCCGGGTCCGGTGAAGTTCAACGTCCGCCCCGATGGCAGCTCGCCTTTTGTCGGCACTAACTTCGGCGGCCGCAGCGTGGAATGGTGGAACCCCAACTTCCACAACCCCTATGTGCTGAACTTTAACGCGGGCGTGCAATGGGAGTTCCGGCGCGATTACTTGCTGGACTTCAGCTACCAGGGCTCCTCCGGCGTCGGCCTGTCGGAGCGGTGGCAGTACAACACGTTCCCCATCGACTACTTCGCCGGCAACTCCACGCAACAGAACGCGGTCAATGCAGCGGCCCAGAATTTCCGGCCCTTCACGCAGTTTGGCGACGTCCGGGTCCGCGGCAACTTCGGGCATTCAACGTTCCATTCGGCGACGGTGAAGATTGAAAAGCGCATGTCGCGCGGCTTGATGTTCTCGTCGTTCTACACGCTGTCGAAGGCGATCAACAGCCAGGATGGCGACAACGACGGCACGGGCATTGCGCCGATCCAGAACATGCGTCTTGAAAAAGCATTGGCCGGTTACCACCGGGCCCATCGCGTGCTGGGCGTCGTGAACTACGAACTGCCGTTCGGCGCGGGCAAGAAGTGGGCCGCTTCCGGCTGGAAGAAGTATGTCCTGGGCGGCTTTGAGATCTCGTGGGTGCAGACGATGGAAAGCGGCAACCCGCTCAATTTCTCGATCGCCAACAGCCCGTACAACTACTACAGCACCTTCGCCGGAAACCGCCGCCCCGACATCGTGGGACCGGCCGCCATCCGCGACGGCTTCCGCGATATGGGTGGGGACCGCTTCAATGTATTGAACATCAACAGCGTCTTTTCGGGCGACAACAACGGCCTGGCCAACTTCGCCTTGCCTGGCGGCTGCACCGATGCCACCACCGCCACCAACCGCGCCCAGTGCGACTTCCGCATCGGCAACCTGGGCCGCAACGCCATCATCGGCGTACCGCTCGTGTGGAGCCAAGCGTCCGCCCAGAAGAACTTCCAGTTCAAAGAGAAGTTCCGCGCGCAGCTCCGCTGGGACTTCCAGAACGCTTTGAAGACGTACAACTACATCTTCTCCGGCAGTGCCTTGAACGTCGACTTCCGCAACCCGCGGCAGTTCGGCAAAGTGAACGCCGACCCGCGCACGGCTTCGCTCGGCGGTCAGCCACTGATGAACCTGACGCTGGCGGTGTTCTTCTAAAGGCACCGTTCTAGCTCCGTGATCGAAGGCCGGGACGGTTCGCCGCTCCGGCCTTTGCTTTTTTTGTGAGCCTGCGGGCGGCGATCACCGGTTGTTAGGCCAGGCCCCTCCTGCAGGTCGGGGCTCGGTCCGGAGGCGGCGGCGCGACTGAGGGGCGAGGTCGCCGGTAGTGGGACAGGCCCCTCCTGCGGGTCGGGGCTCGGTTCCGAGGCGGCGGCGCCCGGCTTACATCCCGCTGGCCAGTTGCCGTATGCTGACCATGTGCGCGCCTACTCCATTCCCCAATTCGGCCTTGACGCCCTCTCCCTGATTGAGAAGCCCGACCTGCAGCCCGGCCCCGGCCAGGCGGTGGTGGCGATGAAGGCATGGTCGCTGAACTACCGGGATCTGCTGGTGATCCAGGGCAAGTACAACCCCAAGATGAAGCTGCCGATGACGCCGTTCTCCGATGGCGCCGGCGAAGTGCTGGCGGTGGGCGAAGGCGTGACGCGCGTCCAGCCGGGTGATCGCGTGGCCGGCATCTTCATGCAAGGCTGGCTTTCTGGTGACTACCGCGACGAGCACGGCAAGACGGCCATGGGCGGCGCCATTGAAGGCGTGCTGGCGGAGCAGGTGTTGCTGGACGCCAACGGGCTGGTGAAGCTGCCCAGCTATCTTTCTCTCGAAGAAGCCGCGACGCTGCCCTGCGCCGCCGTGACGGCCTGGGATTCCGTGGTGACGCAGGGGCAGATCAAGGCGGGGGATACGATTCTGGTGCTTGGCTCCGGGGGCGTGTCGATCTTTGCGCTGCAGTTGGCGCGTCTGCACGGGGCTCGCGTGATCGCCACCACCGGCAATGATGCCAAGATCGAGCGGCTGAAGGCGCTGGGTGCCCACCACGTGATCAACTACAACACGACACCGGATTGGCACAAGGAAGTGCTGAAGATGACGGGCGGCGTCGATCACGTGGTCGAAGTGGGTGGCGCGGGCACGCTGGTGAAATCGATGATGGCCACGCGGGGTGGCGGGCGGGTGAGCGTGATCGGTAACTTGAGCGGCCTGTCGACCGAAGTAAACGTCGGCATGATCCTGCACAAGTTTTTGACCGTGAAGGGCATCTTTGTCGGGTCGCGTGAAATGTTCGAATCCATGCTCCGGGCCATGGAGTTGGCGCATCTAAAGCCTGTGATCGATCGCGTCTTTGGGTTTGACGAAGTGCGGCAGGCGCTCGACCATATGGAGCAAGCCGCCCACTTCGGGAAAATTGTCGTTGCTCGTCCTTGAGACATTTGTCCTCATCTGCAGCCTGCTGGCGCTGATGCTGTATTCGCTGGGGCGCGAGTATCTGCGCCGCCGGCGGGACCAGCACGAAGGCCGCGAAATCGAGGCGCGCCTCCGCTCGCTCACGACACTGGTTGAGGCGCGGCGCGCTTTCGGGGATCCGGATGAGATCATCAACGGCCTCTCGGGCCGCCAGCTCTACCTGTGGCGTCAGGCGCGGCCCGATGGCCGGTTGGTGAACTACAGCCTCACCGCCGATGCTTCTGGCAGGATCACGGAAGCGTCATGGAAGCGAACGCCCACGCAATAACGGTTTCGCGGGCTGGGCTCGATGGCCCCGGTGGCAGTTCTACCGTCACTCGCGTCTGCTCGATTTGCGCCGCGGTGGCGCCTGAATAACAGAGCGGGCACGGATCAGAGGTTTCGCCGCCAATGGTGATCAACGGGCCATAGAGGCGGCAGGCGACTGGCCGTTGTTGGTGCACCAGACAACTTCCCGTCGCCTCATCCAGCGCCGGACACGCTACGCCCTGGTGCCGGGCAAAGAACCACTCGCGCCAATCTTCGCGATCGGTCAGCGTGCCCGTAGCCGCATCGCCGGGGAAGTCTACCTGCAGGCGCTGCCAGGCTGCGCGAGCTCGCGCTTGAATTTCAAAGGTCGCCACCGCTTGCAAGCGCTCAGCATCAGCCTGGGTGATGGCAAACGGCCGGCGGCAGCAGCTGTCGCAGCCAGGACGGCAGACGATCCAGTGGGCCGCGCGCTGTTTGGCCTCTTCAAAGGCGGCCTCCGCGATGACTGGTAAATTAGGTTCCACGTTAAGTCCAGTACATAATGCAACGCTTCAGAGTTACCCGACGTTCAATGGTACAGAGGTTGAAACTTGGATGACACGGTTGGCTGAAAGTAACCGCGGACAGACAACATCCTCAAGAAACGTCACTAAAGGAAACCATCAATATGAACCGCATCTACACCGTTATCGCCGCGACCCTGATCACCACCGGCCTCGCGTTGGCCCAGGCTCCGGCAGCCGCCCCGGCTGCTCCGGCCACGGCTGCCCCGGCCGCCAAGACCACCAAGGCCAAGAAAGCCCACAAGGCTGAGCATAAGGCTCACAAGGGCACCAAGACCACCGCCAAGATGTAGCGCACCCTCCCTTCAAAGGGAGGTGGCACGAAAACCAAAGGCTCCGGAGACCGCTGAAATCAGTGGTTCCGGAGCCTCTTTGGTTTTGGGCCAAGTTTATTCCGTGATACCGCCTACGCCGTCATTGGCTTGGCCTTACCGGCCGGCTCTTCGGCGCAGATCGCGTTGTAGACCAGCGCGCCAAGCGCGCCACCCACAATCGGAGCCACCCAGAAGACCCACAACTGCTCAATCGCCCAGCCGCCTACCACCAGTGCCGGGCCGGTGCTGCGGGCGGGGTTCACGGAAAGGTTGGTGACCGGAATGCCGATCAAGTGGATTAGCGTCAGGCAGAGGCCAATCGCCACCGGCGCCAAACCGCTGGGCGCGCGCCGGTCCGTGGCGCCGTGGATGACAAACAGGAACATGGCGGTCAGCACTACTTCCGCCACCACGCACGCCATCAAGGAATAGCCGCCGGGAGAATGTTCACCAAAGCCATTTGAGGCAAAGCCTCCCAACTGGAAGTTCGGCGCGCCGCTGGCGATCACTTGCAAGACGAAGGCTCCCGCGGTGCCGCCGATCACCTGCGCGATGACGTAGGCCGGCAGCTCGTTCCAGGCAAACCGCCCGCCCACCGCTAAGCCGACCGATACCGCGGGGTTCAGATGACACCCCGAAACGTGCCCCATGGCATACGCCATGGTGAGCACTGTCAGGCCAAACGCCAACGACACGCCCAGCAGCCCGATCCCCACATTCGGGAACGCGGCAGCCAGGACGGCGCTGCCACATCCGCCAAACACCAACCAGAAGGTCCCGATCGCTTCCGCAATCGCCCGTTTCGACAAAGGCATGGTTCTTGAATCCTTTTTCTTCCGCTTGACTAAACACTGGCCCAGCGAAGCTGAGCGTGGACATCATACGCGCCAGCCCGCTCCAGCGCAACCACAGGGAGACCAATGTCTGACAGGCACGCGGGCTCGCCCGGACCAGTACTTGGCCCAGTACCACACCGGACCACGCGTCTATCGGTTCAGCGAAGGCGAAGCCGCTCAATGGTCTCACGGGCAACGAATACGGCCCTTCGAATAGGAAAAGAAAACAACATGAGTCTCCGTCACACCCTCTCTATTGCGGTTCTCGCCGCGGCTTCGATGACCTCGATTGAAGCCGGGCTCGTCAGCTCGTCGGCAGGCTTTGTTGCACCCCAGGTGGTCGACTTCAACCAGTTCGGCTCCTACAACTTCAGTGCCGGTCCGACGGCGGTCAGCAATCTGCCCGGCATGCCGGTGGAGTTCACCGCCACCAACGGGTCGGCGGTGGTGGGCAGCGGCGGATACGGCCTGGGCAACAATGGCTACTGGGAACTCACCCACGCCGGCCTCAACTCCAGCTCGGGCTATATGCAGTTCACCTTCCTCGGTGCGGCCGTGCAGGCCGTGGGCGGCTTCATCAACTATGCCCCCACCTACTACGGCGACGCCATCATCGAAGCGATCGGCGCGGGCGGCACGGTGCTGGAATCCTACAGCCTCACCAACCTGGCCCCCATCAGCACGCCCTACGCCACCAACGGCGGCGAGTTCCGCGGCATCGCCCGCAGCACGGCCGACATTGAAGCCTTCCGCCTGCGCAATGCCTACATCGTGCTCGACGATCTCACCTTCGGTGGCTACGCGGGTGGCCTCAATTCCTCCACCGCCACGCCGGAGCCCGGCTCCATCGGCCTGGCAGCAGCGGGTCTGGCCGCCCTGGCCTTCACCATCCGCCGCAAGATGTAAGACATACCGCAGTCCTCTCAGCCAGGGCGGGGCGCTCCTTCGGGAGTGGCCCCGCCCTTCTGGTTTTGGTGACTGCCAGGGCGGCGGTGGAGCAGGCTCCGCTGGTTAGCGGACCCACAGCCAGAGCCCGGGCCGGGCTGCCTGTCCGTTTTGCGTCAGGTCCACCATCACCCGTCCCGGTGCGAGATTCATCGGCAGCTGGACCTTCACCTGCACCATCCCCGGAAAACCCGGAGCGGAGGTAGCGGAGACGACGCGCGCCTCCTGGCCGTTCAGCTTGACTTGCGCGGGAATGCGGATCGCGCTGGGGGCTCGGGGCGTGTCGCCATCGGGAGCCGTTTCGTTCAGCGGACCCAAGCCCGTGGCCCACAGGGTCACGATACTCCCAGGCGCCGCCGGAGCCTCCTCACTGTTGGTGCTGCCCTCCGCATTGCTGCCCAACACCGCACCTCGGCCATTGCCTGAGGCGCTAAACAAGCCGGGAGAAGTGGGAGCGGCGTCAAAATAGGTGGTCCGCGAGTAACGGCCGCCCGCCAGAATGGCCAGCGTGCGGCGGCCCAGCGTCGGCAGAGCTTGGGGCGCAATCAAGTCAATCCGATTCCGCGACACGGACAGCAGCGGAGCCGCGATTCCGTTGACGATCACCTCGATGTCCCCCAGGCGGGTCGGCAACGGCCCATTGCCAGCCTTGGAAGCCACCAGCGGCCCCAGATTCTCGCCAAACACCGTCACCAGCTGCCCGGGAGCGATCGGCGTGGGCAGCTGGCTGGCGCCGTTGACGACACCGGCTTGCGAGATCCGCGGACTGGCCGGGTAGTAGTCAGGGAACTGGTCCCCTTGCGGCCACTCGCGCACTTGACGAACAGCCGCAACCAGCTCTAGCTGCGCGGCGGCGAAGAAGTCCGTTTGCTGCTCAAAGGAGTTGAAGACGATGGCGATGTTGACGTTCAGGTTCTCCAGCCGGATCAAGATGCCGTAGCTGCCGGTCACCAAACCGTCGTGGAGTTGGACCACGCCTTCCGGAGTTGTTTCAAACTGCCACCCCAATCCGTAATAGGAGTTCGACGGGGCGTAGGGCGGACGCGCCGCCAGTTCGTTGCGGATGAAATAGCTGAAGTGCGGCGTCCGGGCATCGAGCAGTGTGGCCAGACGCACCAGATCCATCGCCGAGGCCGTCCATGCGCCCGCCGCTTGCGCGAACTCGAGATAGAAGCCGCCGTCGGGCGTCGGCACGGAGTCGCCAATGCCGGGGAAGACCGGAAAGCTGTCGGGCTCACCTGCCGGCGGGTAGTATTCCACTTCGCCCAATGCCCGCAGGCTACGCACAGACCGGCCCAGCTGCGCCCGCTGAATGCCCAGCGGGACCATCAGCTTGCGCTGCACATAAGTTTCGTAAGGCTCACCCGTTACCCGCTCCAGAATGCGGCCCAGCAGACCGTAGCCAAAGTTGGAGTACTTTTCGTTGGTGCCAGGCGTGAACTGCAGTGGCTGGGTGGCCATGTAACGCACCAGGCGGTCGAACTCGACCGGCTCCCGCAGCGGCAGCGTCAGACCCAGGGCATCGAGCGATTCGGCGTCGGTCATCGGGTCGAAGGTGACATTGCGGTCCCAGCCGCCCGCGTGCCACAACAGATGCCGCACCGTGATCTGGTTCCAGCGGGTATCGACGATCAGCTCCGGCGGCAGCGTCACACGGCCCAGCAGGGGCACCATCGGCGCGTCCAGTTGCAGCTTCCCTTCCTGCACTAACTGCAGGATCGCCATCGACGTGATCGGTTTGGAAATGCTGCCGATGCGGAAAAGGGAGTCCGGTTGGACGGGAATCTTGAGGTCGCGATCGGCCCAGCCGTAGCCGCGGGCAAAGACCAATCGCCCTTCACGGGTAATAGCGAGCGCGGCCCCGGGGACGGGGAAGCGCTGGAGAATGGAGTTGATCACCGCCTCCACCGCAGCCAATTCCGGCACCGGAGTTCCGGTTTGCGCCTCGGCCACCGATTCGGCGAGCGCGAAGGCCAGCATGACGGTCTTGCATAAAGTAAGTTTCGACATGCCCCCAGCTTGCGGCGGCGGGGCGGTTGATCGAATCAGCCAGTTGGCGAAATCTCAGCTCCTACTTCTGGCGGAGGCGGATTCCCAAGCCAATCCGCTAGACTCCAAATTCATGGGTATCGCCGGGGCATCGTTTGAGTTTCTCCGTTCGCGTTCGCCGGTGCTCTACATCCGGCTGGGCGGTGTCGTGCTGATGATCGCCATCATCATCTCGGGCACTCTCGAACGGGAGCAGGACCCCGCCACCACGCTCGGCTGGCAGGTGCTGATGGCCAGCCTGGCGCTGGCCTACGGGATGGCTTTCTGGCTGAACACGGAGCCCTTTCCGCAGCAGCGGCCCTGGCAGAAATGGATGCTCTGCGCGCAATACGCGCTGTCGATCCCGTTCGGTACCGCCACGGTGTCCTTGCTGACCACGGCCACCATTCCCCTTGTCCTGCGCTCCCGATACTGGCGGCCCTGGATGCTGGCGCAAGTGGCCTTGGTAGTGGGCCAGACCACGTGGCTGATCCGCTCCGCCATCCCGCGCATCCCACGAGAGGTCACGCAGACCGAGATCCTGGCCGCCGTCTCCAGCAGCGCCATCGAGTCTCTGGCCTGGCAGTTGTTCGCCTTCGCCGCGGCCGTGCTGATCGTCCGGCTGAATGGCGAGCGGGAGAAACTGGCGCGCCTGAATGCCGAACTGCGCGGCGCACAGCTGCTGTTGAGCGATGCCAGCCGCTTGTCTGAACGGCTCCGGATCTCGCGGGAACTGCATGACTCGCTCGGCCATCACTTGACCGCGCTGAACCTGCAGTTGGAGGTGGCGCAGCACTTGCCGGATGACCAGCTGCGGCCGCAGTTGGGGCAGGCGCAATTCTTGTCGCGCCTGGTGCTGGCCGACATCCGGCAGGCTGTTTCGGAATGGCGCGCGGAATCATCGACCGCGCTGCCGGAAGCGCTGCGGTCGCTCACCACGGGAACGGTGGCCGTCGATCTGAAGATCGAGATTGAAGACCGCCTGCCCTCCGCGGGTCCGGCGCTGGCGCATGCGCTCTACCGCTGCGCGCAGGAGGGCATCACGAACACGTTGAAGCACGGCGCCGCGCGGCACATCACCATCTCGCTGCGCCGCCAGGAGGAGCATCTGGTGCTGGAAGTAGCAGACGACGGCCAGGGCAGCGCGGCCGTGGTGCCGGGCAATGGATTGAGTGGCATGGAGGCTCGCATGCAAGAGTTCGGTGGGAGCGTACGCTTTGAGACCGCGACCGCCCAGGGCTTTCGGCTGATCGTCACCGTGCCGCTGCCGGTGGTGGCCGCATGACGCGCCTGGTGCTGGTGGAAGATGAAGCGCTGGTGCGCCTAGGGCTCAGCCAGTTGCTCAGCTTCAAGCCCGGTTATCAGGTGGTGGCCACCGCATCGAGCGCCGATGAAGGGTTGCAGGTGATCGCGCAGCATCAGCCGGACCTGGTGCTCTCCGACGTCCGCCTGCCCGGCAAGACCGGCATCGAAATGCTGAAGGCCCTGCGCGCCTCGGGCAACGCCGTGCCCGTCATCCTGATCACCACCTTTGATGATGAAGAGGCGTTTCTGATGGCCATGCGCAGCGGCGCCAGTGCTTTCCTGCGCAAGGACACCTCGCTCGAAGATCTGACCACCGCCATCGACGCGGCACTCAAGGGCGAGCGGGTGTTCCGCCCCGCGATCACGCGCGTCGCGCTGGAACGCCTCTCCGGCATGAAGACCGACTTCCCGTCCGCTGACCTGCCGGACCCGTTGACCAAGCGCGAAGTGGAAGTGCTGCGCCTGATGGCCGCCGGATTAAGCAACAAAGAGATCGCCGATGCCCTGGGCGCGGGCGAAGCCACCATCAAGACCCACGCCTCCAGCGTGATGTCGAAGCTGGGTGTCCGGGATCGCACTCGCGCGGTGCTGAAGGGGCTCGAACTGGGCTACGTGTAGCTCCATTGGCGTCACGGGAGGGTCGAGCGGGACCGCTTGCAGACGCGCGCGGCTCAGTTGCGTTGTCCGGTTACCGGGTCGCGCGGTTGAAGCCGATCAACCAGATGAATGCCGGCGATCCCGACGGCGTAGGCCGCGAGATCAAGCACGCTGAACTCCGTCCCCATCAACCGCGCGATGAGCCGCACCACTAGCGACTCGCTCGCAAACAAGCGCGCCGGAATCCCGGTCAATTGAAATAGCTCAATCGCGGCCATCGCCAACGCCGCGACGGGTGCGGACGTGGTGGGCCGGAGCTTGAGCCGCAAGATCCCGTAGACCATGGCGGCGTAGAGGGCGTCGCCCAGGTACTTGTCCAAGATCACCCACCCGGTGTGGACCAGCCGGGAGAAGATCCCCGCCGCGATGATGCCAGCCACGCAAATGACCCAGGAGCGGCGGGACCGGAGGCGGACGAGCATGCCCTCCATGGTACGGGCGGATCGCTCAACGCGGCTTGGCGGGCTGCGGAAAAAGGGTCGAGAACGGCTTGCTGACGCGCGCGGCTCAGAAAGCGTGTTCTTGTTTTGCAGCAGCTTACAGAGCCACGACCGTGAGGGAGTGGTCTGGCAAGACCTTTCTCCGCCGCCTGCAAGCAACCAGCAGGTTGGCGGAGCGGCACCTGCCGTGAGCGGGGCGGCGACCGCTGAAATCGGCGTGTACAATAAAGCATGACTGGCGGCAAGCTGGACCAATTAATCTCGGATGCTCGACGCCGGTCGATCGTCAACCTGATCCTTGACCAGTCCACCTGGGCCCTCACCATCGCCCTGGGCGGCGCGGCCTTGCTGCTGGTGGCCGGAACGCAGATCCTCAATTGGTATTGGCCCGTGGTGTTATTTGCCGGGGCGTTCGGCTATGGCTTGTGGCGCATCGGGCAAGCCCTGCCGGACTCATACCAGGTAGCCCAAAAGATTGACCAGCAGTTGGACCTGCACGACGCGCTGTCCACTGCCTGGCACTATCAGAACTCCTCGAACGAAGTCGCGGTGGCGCAACGTCGTCAAGCGGAACAACAAGCCGCAACCGTGGAAGCCAACTTGGCTGTACCGCTGCTGCTGCCGAAGGCCGCTAAGTGGAGCGGATTAGCGCTGGCGGTGGTGGCCGCTCTGTTTGTGACGCGCTACGGCGTCCAGAAATCGCTCGACCTGAAGCGTCCGTTGGTGGCCTTTACGCTGGACCAGTTTGGCAGCACCCCCAAGGAGCAAGCGAGCGCCGCGAAGAAGCCCGGCTCGCCGATGGATGAGTATCTGAAGTCGATCTCCGTGCAGCCCGCTGAAGAAGGCCAAAAAGATGGCCTGGACGCGGCGCCGGAGTCGGCCTTGGGGACGGTAGAAGTGCCCGACGTCAACAACGAGAACAGCCAGCAGGCCAACGGCAAGACCAACGAGAAAGGCCCTGGCATGGGCGACGGCCAGGATAAGGGCGAAGGCACCGAAGAATCCGAAGGCGCCAGCAAAGGCAACGAAAAAGGCGAGGACAACGGCAAGCAGGGCGCCAACAATCAAGGCAAACAGGACGGGCAGCAGCAGGCCAAGAACAACGCGGCGCAACAGCCCGGCGAGAACTCCTCCATGATGGACAAAATGAAGGACGCGCTCGCCAACCTGATGTCCAAGATGAACATGCAGCAAAAGGGTGGCGAGCAGCAGAATCAGCCCGGCAACCAGCAGCAGAAGTCCGGCTCGCAATCCGCCAATGCCCGCCAGCAACAGAAGGGTCAGCAGCCGTCTAAGGGCCAGAAGGCCGATCAGCAGCAGCAGGCTTCGAACAACCAGCAGCAGGGCGATCAGGACCAGGAATCAGAGGCCTCCCAAGCGTCGCAAGGCAAGCCCGGCGACAAGAACTCGCAATCAGCCTCCAATCAAGAAAACAAGTCCGGCATGGGCAAGCAGGACGGCGACAAAGACGTCAAGCTGGCCGAACAGATGGCCGCCATGGGCAAGATCAGCGAGATCATCGGCAAGCGCAACCAGAACCTGCAGGGCGAGATCATGGTGGAGGTCAACTCCTCCAAGCAGCAGTTGAAAACCCAGTACACCCAGCGCGCCGCCAAACACAGCGACGCCGGCGGCGAGATCCACCGCGACGAAGTGCCGCTGATGTATCACAACTACGTGCAGCAGTACTTCGACGAAGTGCGCAAAGCGCCAGCTGCCGCCCCAGGCCCCGCGGCCAAAGGCCCGGCGAAGCCGAACGTGCCGTCTGAGATCCCTTAAGCGCCTAACGCGGCTTCTCGGCGATGAGGCGCACCAGACGGATGGGGCGATGGCTCCAATCTGGAGCGGCGATCGGTTCCTCGTATCGGATGATCTTGAACCCTTCGAAGATCTTCAGCAGCTCTCCTGACTCATACTCAAACGGCGCCCCGGAAGCGGATTTGTGACCGGCTTCCACCACCACCAAGCCTCCGGGCTTCAGCGCTGCTCTGATGCGGAGTAAGCTTCGCTTCTCCATCGCGTAGATCATCGCGATCAGGTCCCAGCGTTGCTCACCAAAATCAAAGTCTTCATCGGAAGAATGAACAGCCGTGAGTGGTAGTGATCGCTCCTGGGCCACGCGTTCAGCCACCCGGAGCCCCGCCTTCGCTACGTCGAACCCAGTGACACGCCAGCCTTGGCCCGCCAGATAGATGGAATTGCGGCCCTGCCCCATGGCGATGTCGAGAGCCGCCCCAGGAGGACGCCCGCTGACCGCATCCACCAGCAGCTGATTTGGCTTGGTGTTGAAGGTGGCAGGCTCGGTGTAGACCCGGTCATACAACTCGGCTTCGCCGTACGCATCAACGGCTCTCATTGCCCGATCCACGGCGGCGGCATCAAGACCGTCCGCGCTCAGCTTCTCGCGGTACAAGCGGACCGACCGGTCCCAATCGCCGCCAGAGCCACTGGTCTTGCGCCATTCATTGAAGGCGTTGTACGAGGATTGGCCGCTAACCAGCGGCGGGCCGGTTTTCGGCGCGGAGCATGCGGCCAAGATGAGAAGGCTGAGACCAACGATGTTGAATCTCATGACCCTCAAGCCTAGGCCAGGATCTCTCTGACTACTTCGCCGTGCACGTCGGTAAGCCGCATATCGCGGCCGCTCCAGCGGAAGGTGAGGCGTTTGTGGTCAACGCCCAGCAGGTGCAGCATGGTGGCGTGCAGGTCATGCACATGCACCTTGCCTTCGGCCACGTAGTAGCCGTACTCGTCGGTGGCACCGTGGATGGTGCCGCCCTTTACACCACCGCCGGCCAGCCACATCGTGTAGCCGAAGGGGTTGTGATCGCGCCCCATCTTTTCCGGGTCCGTGCCTTGTGATTGCGGCGTGCGGCCGAATTCCCCGCCCCACAGCACCAACGTTTCATTCAGCAGACCACGGGACTTCAAGTCCTTCAAGAGACCCGCGATCGGCTTATCCACCGTGCGGGAGTTGTCCGTGTGGCCTTTCACCAGGCGCGCATGCTGATCCCAACGGTCCGCCCCCGCCACCTTGGGGGTGATGCATTGCACGAACCGTACACCGCGCTCGACTAGCCGGCGCGCGAGCAGGCATTCGCGGCCGAACACTTCGGTGGCCGGATCATCCAGGCCATAGAGCGCCCGGGTGGCCGGGGTTTCGCTGGCGATGTCGGCCAACTCCGGCACCGCCGATTGCATCTTGAAGGCCAGCTCAAAGTTGGCCATCGCGGCGTCGATCTCGCTTGATGAGCCCAGCTTCGCCGCCACGCCCTGGTTCAGCGTCGCCAGTAGGTCCAGCTTCTTGCGCTGCAAGTCCGGCGAGAGTTCGCGCCGTTCGATATTGGCAATGGGCGTTGCGCCGCGACGGAAGAGTGTCCCCTGGAAAGCCGCGGGCAGGAAGCCGCTGCCGAAGTTGTCCATGCCACCGGCGGGGATCAGGCCGCCGTCGAGCACGACAAAGCCGGGCAGTTCCTTTGAGGCGCTGCCGAGCCCATAGTTGGTCCAGGCGCCCATCGAGGGGCGGCCCTGCAGCCCAAAGCCGGTATGGAGCAGGTAGTTGGCGGCGGTGTGCTCAGAATGGTCCGACACCATGCTGCGGATGATGGCGAGATCGTCCACGCACTGCGCCACATGGGGGAACAGCTCACTCACCGGGATGCCGGATTGGCCGTACTGCTTAAACTCCCAGGGTGACCCGAAGATGTTGCCGTTGTCGTTGAACTGCGTGTCCGGCACCTTCATCGGCAATGGCTTGCCATGCTCGGCGCGGAGGCGCGGCTTGGGGTCGAAGGTGTCCATCTGCGACGGCCCGCCGTCCATGTAGAGGAAGATCACCGACTTGGCCTTGGCTGGATGGTGCAGGCCGTTGCGGAACTCAGTGGCGGCCAGGCCCGCCAGGGCAAAGCCCGGAAAGCCAGCAGCGCTTCGAAGTAGGTCGCGGCGGGTCATCGGGTGAACAGAAACTCCGTGGTGTTCAGCAGCACATGCGCGTAGCTGGCCAGGTCGGCCGACTTCAAGAACTCTTCGGCGGCCGCGATCTCTGTTGGTTCCGGCAAGCGGTTGAAGGCTTGCTGGTACATGCGCGTGATGCTCTGGCCGGGCTGGGCAGCCCAGCGGCGGGCCATCTCATGGGTGAACTCATTGTTCATCAAATAGAGCGCCTGCGACGAGACGATGGAGACGTTGCGCTTGCCTGTGGTGGAGATCGGCTGCGGGTGATCGAACACCGTCAGCGAATCGGGCAGGTAGTTGCGCCGCACGTTGATGTAGACCGCGCGGCGGCCCCCCGAATCAAGCGGTCCGGACTTGGGCTTGCCGCGTGGGTCGCCATCCATGAACGGGCTGACGTAGACCGGCACGCTGGGTCCGCCCACGGTCCGATTCAGCGATCCGGCCACGGCCAGTATGGCGTCGCGCAACGTCTCAGCATCCAGACGTCGAGGCGCAACGCGTGTCTGATAGGCCTGCGAGTTCAAGATCAGCCGATGGATCGGCTTCTGCCGCCAGCCGTTGCGGATCAGTTCGCTGGCCAGCCAGTCGAGCAACTCAGGGTTCGTTGGCGGCTGGCCGGTTAAGCCGAAGTTGTCGGGCGTCGCCACAATTCCTTGGCCGAAGTAGTGATGCCAGATGCGGTTGACGGCCACGCGGGCGAGCAACGGCTCAGCGTCCTTGAGCAAACGTTCCGCGAGCTCCATCCGGCCGCTGCCGGCGGTGATGGGTGGCTGCGCGGCGCCGGAAAACAGCGTCAGGAAGCGGCGCTGCTGGATGGCACCCCGGGTCTTGTGGTCGCCCCGGACGTAGATGCCGACATCGAGCGGGTCGCCTTCGGTGGTCGACAAAGCAAAGGGCGCCGCTGCGGCGTCGCCGCGTTCCCCAGGGATGCGGGCGAGCGAGGGCGAAGCCGGCGGCTCCTTCTCGTCAGAGAAGACCAGCTGGTCGAGTTCAAGATAAGCGTCGGTTTCCAGATCCGCCAGCTCGAAGTAAGCCGTGCGCTTCTCCACCATCTTCAGGTCGATGGTGGCCCACTTCATCTCGAGCGGCTGGCCGCGTTGGCGGGCGGGCGGGAAGCGGTATTCATCCACGACCAGGCGCATTTCGCTCGCCCCCGACAGGCGCACATGGAGGTAGCGCTTGGGGATCGTGAACGTGTTCGAGACAGCGGAGCCAGTGGCCGCAAACGTCGCTTTGCCGGAGGTGACTCGGCCGTCAACACATTCAAACCCGGGGCCGGAGAACTGCCAGTCGTAACCCGTACATGCGGCCCTGTCGGGCGCGGTGCGGGCGGGTCCGGCGACGGCGGCCTGGCGCGGGCGGGAGCTGTGCATGATGCCCGCCAGCGCGTAGTAGTCGGCGGTGGGGATGGGGTCGAATTTGTGGTCGTGACAGCGGGCGCAGGCGGTGGTGAGGCCCAGGAAGGCCTTGCCCAACACGTCGATCTGGTTGTCGACGCGATCCGCCATGGACTGCACGGAATCAACCGGCGTATTGATCACTTCGCCCAGCCAGTAGAAGCCCGTGGCGATGGTGGATTGGTCCATGCCATCGACGATGCGCTTGTCCTTCAGCAGGTCCCCGGCCAGATGCTCCAGCACGAAGCGGTTGAAGGGGAGGTCGTCATTCAAGGCGCGGATGACGTAGTCGCGATAGCGGAAGGCGTTGGGCTTGTCGACATCAAACTCGTGGCCGTCGGTCTCGGCAAAGCGCACACAATCGAGCCAGTGGCGGCCCCAGCGCTCACCAAAATGCGGTGAGGCCAGCAGCGCGTCCACCGTCTCGCTCCACGGCCGCTGGGCTGTCGCGGAGGCCTCATCAATCGTGGGCGGCAGGCCGATGGCATCGAGATAGGCGCGGCGCGCGAGCAGGCGCGCATCCACCTTCAGTGCCGCCCCCGGCTTCATCAACCCGTCAATGGTCGCGCCCGCTGGAACCGTTCGCAGCGGCCGGAAGGACCAGTGTTTGCGGGCCCGCTCAAAGTCAATACCCTTGGCCGCTTTGGTGGCCGGAGCATCGGCGGCCAGCAGTGGCCAAGCGGCGATGAGACTGAACCAGAAACGCATGATCGCTAGCTTCCCCGCACCGATTCTAATCGGTGCACCACTCGAAGATATCAGGCTCCCGCGCAGGGCGGGGCAGGTCTGGCAATCGTGCATCCGGTAGAGAGCACCCCAGAAAACAGAAGAGCCGCATCCCGAGAGGAATGCGGCTCGACCAAAATACCAATCAGGTGCTGTTAGGGCTTCAACAGATAGACCCGCCGGCCCACGGCCAACCCGAGCATGCCCGTGGCGAGGAGAAGCATCGAGGAAGGCTCCGGAACCGCACCGGGAACAACAGCTTCAAACGTTGCGGTAGAGATGGACGTGAACGTCAGAGCGCCGCCGCTGGTCGAGATGCCGTTGAACTGATACACGTCCCAAGGCGAAACATAGGTGACCGGTCCGATGGCCGTGGCCAGGCCGTAGCCAACGTTCACCAAGGCCGCTGCGGGCAAACTGAGCCAGTTGTTGCTCAGGTTCTCGCCCAACCCCAACGCGAAGCCTTCCTGTAACCAGGTATGCGACGGCGTCAGAATGGTGAAGACCGCCGCTTTGCCGATCTTGATCGTCGTACTAAGGTGCGTATTCTGGAGCGGGCTGCAGCACCACGGGCTGATATTGGACGTATCAGCCGTCGCGGTGATCGTAAACGCCTCATCCGCAAAACTCGAGCCGCCGATTGAGCCGGAACCAGTGCCGGAATAGATGTAAGTGATGGGGCTGGCGAGTGAGTAAGCCGCCGTCACCATCATCAAAGTCGCCACGATCGAAAATCTTGACAACGTCACAGAAAGTCCTCCTTGGGTGTGGTGGCTCTTTGGTGAGCCTTAAAGTGAGGTTATCACGTCAGCCAAGCGGAACAAACACATCGGGCGGGCTGATTGTACCGTGTGACAGTCAGGCAACAACATTGGCAGTCCCCCCAGCCTCAGCGGTTCACGTCACAAGCGCACGGCGTTCTTCTTGACGTACTCCTCGACGGGATCAGGTTCCGGGCCAATGTAGAGGTACGGCTCAGCGTATTCGAGGTTGTACTTCTGGCCGAGCTCGCGGTTGCGCCGCAGCACGAATTCGCGGATGTAGTTGCGGTTGGCGGCGGCATCATCGTTGCCCAACAACGGCAGGCGGAGGCCCTGGCTGGCGAGACGAGCACGGAGTTGGGAGCCCTTCTCCCCGGCCGGGCCTTGAGCCTTGTTTTCGATCAGGCCATCGATCTTGCGCTCCACCCAAGGGCCGATGTCGACCACGCGGTTCACCTTCCAATCGAAGCGGCCGTAGTAGTACTTCTCGCGCACGCCATGCGGCTTCAAGCCCGCGGCGAAGTGTTCGGGATAGTCCTTGTCACCTCCCGCGATCCAGCACGCGGCTTCGACGCACTGCGCGGTGACATAGTGGTCCGGGTTCTCTTCGTAATGTCCCCAGGGCGAGTAAGTGATAACGCAATCCACTTTCAACAACCGGAATAGGAAGATGAAACGGCTCTTGAGTTCCGCGGGGGAGGTGTTGTCCATGTTGTGGTTGGGGTAGTTCAAGTCAAAGTTACCCGCAAAGCCGAATAGCTTCACCAACCGGTTGTTGTCCTTCTCGTTTTCGAGCACCGTGTTGCCCACTGAGCCCGGGCCGGCCATATCGTCATTGGTGACGCGGATCAAGTAAGCCTGATAGCCCTCATCAATCAGCTTCGCCACCAGGCCGCCGTTGAAGATGGTGAAGTCATCGGAATGGGGCTGGATGACGGCCAGCACTTTGCCCGCATGCGGCTTACCGGCCTGCTTCTTTTCCACCACCACTTCGCCGTAGACCGAATAGTCATACCCGGCCAGCATGGCGCTGGACCCCAAAAATTCGCGTCGATTCATCCGTTGCTCCTTGTGTGTTGCGAAGTGAATAGCTTGGAAAGACGGTACACCGGATAGCTGGCCGCCAGCAACCCGGCGGACTGGAGCGCGGTTTTCGGGTCGTTCCAAACGTCCGCCGCCACAAACAGGACGCACAGCGCCAGCGCGATGCCTGTTCCCCAGGGGTGCGACCAAGCCGAATACGGCCCCCGCCCTTCGTGCCTTCGCATCAGGAAGACGCTGAGGTAGCCGGTAGAGTACGTGATCGCAAAGAAGAACCCGGCCAGCGAAAGCAGCCGGTCAAACGTGCCCGACATGGTGAGCGCCACAATGCCGGCTGAACTAGCCAGCAGCGCCGCGGTGGGTGTCCCCTGGGCGTTGACATGGGCCACGCCACCGATGACCCCATCGCGGCCCATGGCGTAGACAATCCGCGTGCAGAGCAGGATCACGGCATTCATCAACGACGGCATGGCGGCAATCGAGATCCAGGTGATCGCGCGATCCCCGGCAGGGCCAAACAGCTTGCGCGCCGCATCCATGGCGGGAAAGGCGGAGGCGCTCAATCCAGCCAGCCCCAGCGAATGGAGCAGCGCCGCATTCACCGCCAGGTAGACCAGCGCCACCACGGACACGCCCATGATCATTGACCGCGGCAGGCTCTCCTTCAGGTTGTGCACTTCCTCGGTGAAATAGATGGCGCCATACCAGCCGTCATAGGCCACGATCACAGAGCGCAGCGCGATCACCAGTGCCGCCAGCAGTGACGTGGTCCGCAAGGGCTGAGGTGCAGGGGCAGCACCGGGCTGCATCAACGCCGCGCCCACCAGCACCAGAAACGCCAGCGCCAGCGAAAAGCTGATCAGTTGCTGGATGCGGCTGGCGGTGCGAATGCCCAGCCATTGCAGCAGCGTCAACAGCAGCACGAGACCCACGGCCGTACCGGGAAGTTGCAGCAGGTCCTGCGCGGTGACGGCCGCAAAGGCCACCGCCGCCGCTTGGCCCAGGCAGTCGCACCAGCCGACGCCAAAGGCCACGGCATCGCCCCACGGGCGCTCCTTCAACACCTCTCGCGCATAGACGTAGAAGCCCCCGGCACTGGGCAGGCGAATGGCGAGCTCAGCCAGGGAGACGGCGCTGATCAGGGCGAAGACGGCGCCCAAGGTCCACACCAGCATCGCACCCCAGACGGAGCCGGTCTGCGCCGCCACCAGGCCCGGTGTGCGCAGAATGCCCACACCCAACGTGGCGCCGAGCGTGACGGCGATACCGAAAGCGACCCCCAGGACCCGGAGCAGTTGCACGGCTACGGGGCTACGTTTCCACTCTCGGCGTTTTCACTGGCGGCGTGGCGGGACCGGCGGTGTTTGATGAGGATCACTTCGTTGCCGCGTTCGGAATAGATCAGTTCATCGGCCATGTTTTTGGCCAGCAGAATGCCGAACCCGCCGGGTCGGATGCCCTTCTCTTCGCGGACGTTGGTATGCTCCAGCGAACCCTGCGGATTGGAGATGGCGGCGTGCTTCAGGCCGGTCATGGAAAAGCCCGGCCCTGGGTCACGAATGTAGAACACCAGCGCGCCCTTGGTGACCACGTAGTTCACCCAAAGTGACTTGCGCGGGTCGCCGCCGCCGCCGTGCTCGATGCCATTCATCAGCAGTTCCCGGAACGCGGTGGTGAGCTCTTCATGCTCATCTTCCGGCAGATCCCCTTGCAGTTCCCGGAACATCTGCACCGCCCGTTCCGCGGCTTCCATCTTGCAGCGCAGCCGCAGTTGCAGCCATTGGGAGGAGCCGCTGATCAGCTCGATATCGTCTTCCCAGTCGCGCGCGACCAGGGCCAGCTCAATCGCCTCCCGCACGCGCTGCGGCGTCAGCGGCCGGATCAGTAGCCCGAAGGCATGCTGGCGCAGCATGGCGGCAATCGCGTCGGCGTCGCCGCGGGAACAAACGGCCAGCACCTTTTGGTGGGGCCGCGAATGGCGCAGCTCCCGGATCAGGTCGGCATCGCAGAGTTCCGGCTGATGCAAGTCGGCCAAAATCAAGGGATATTCGCTTTCGGCGGCTTGCGCGGCCAGCTCCGCGGGGACATGTTCCACCGTGAGATCCTGGTGCGCGGCGCGCTTGGGGATGTCCCTCAGCAGGTCGTCGCCTGCGTTCACGGTTAGAATGCGTACGCTCATCGAAAGAACCCCCATGATATCCTTTCGCCAGAGCCCCCAAGCGGATGGATAGTCAGAACTCCCACGTTTTCACAACGCTGCTCGATGAATTGCGCGGCGGCCGCCGTGATGCGGCCGACCAATTGATGGCGCTGGTCTACAAAGAGTTGCGCAAACTGGCCGAGTACTACATGAAGTACGAGCGTCAGGGCCACACGCTGCAAGCCACCGCACTGGTGAACGAAGTGTATGTGGATCTGTTCGGGGCCAACAAAGACACGATGGTCTTTGAAGATCGCGAGCACTTTTTCGCAACCGCGGCCCGCCAGATGCGCCGGGTGCTGGTGGATCATGCGCGGCGGAAGAATGCCCAAATTCGCGGCGGTAACGCTCCGCGGGTGCCGCTGGAGGAAGCGGGGGACGTTGGCCTGCTGCGGGACCGGGAGATCGAGAGCCTGGACGATGCTCTCTCCGCGCTGGCCGCCGAGAATCCCCGGGCCAGCCGCGTGGTGGAGCTGTGCTTTTTTGGCGGCCTCACCCAAAAAGAAGCCGGCGAACTGCTGGGCATTTCGCTCGCCACCGTGCAACGCGACTGGGAAGCCGCGCGCGACTACCTTTACGGGCAGTTGGCCGCCACCGCCAAGTAGCCCACCTCTAGGGCCACTACGCCGGCCGTCAAATAAATTCCGGGTGCAATGCGGTACCGGACAAAACGAATGCGCCTTATAGATTGAAGGCAGCGGTAGAAGCTTTACGGAGGGGTTCTACCGCTGGTTGTCCTTTCGCAGGTTGACCCACACCTGGTTTCGGCGGTCATCGCAGGCAGTCGGGCGGGATTGCTCGCGACCTAAAGTCTCCAGTGTGGGCCAACTTGTTGGAAACAGATTTGCTCCTGTGATCAGTGCCTGATAGACGAGTTTCGGGGCAACCAGCCCCAAACCGATCCATCTCAGCGCCTGCCACGGTGGCCCGCAAGAGCACTCCCCCATATATCTGCCGACAGTCGGGCGGGACTGTTGGCGTCCTGGGGTGCAGTTTCTTGCGGGCCTTTTTTTGTTTTCGTGCCTGCGCGGTTCGCCGAACCTTCGGGCGGAGTTTACTGAAAGCGCATCGCCGCAAACGACACGACACTCTGCGGGTCGATATTCCATTGCTGATAGCGCAGCAGCTCGCCACTCAAGTCCGGACGCGCGCGGAGAAACGTGTACAGCGGAGCCGAGCCACACCACTTCAGGTCGTCACGATTTTCCTGGACCCGTTCCCAGAACCCCACCGCATCCTTTTGCGCGACGCGCTCAATCCGGTCCCGGTCCCGCGCTTCGACCCGCAGCATCTCGCCTGCTTGCGCCTCGGCCTGAATCGGATCGCCATACCGGCGGCCCATGTGGGCCATGTCGATGCCCAGGGTCCAGAAAAGGCTGTTGCCTTCGCGCGCGGCCAGGTTGCCCAAGGTATCGAGGAAGCGCTTGACGTCCTCGTTATCTTCCGGCATCCCGCCCTGGTAGATGCTGCGCGCATACGAACCCACAAGGATCGGCAGCACCTTCACCTGCGGGCCAAAGAGGTGTTGCAGGAAGACCACCTGGAACTCGATCGAATGCTCCATGGAGTGGCAGTAATCTTCCATCGCCACTGCCGGGCCGCCGCGCTGCTCCAGTTCGTTGATCAAATCGAGCGCGGGCAGCGTTTCGCCATAGGGCGTGACGAACGGCTTGCGGGTCAAGCCGAACTGGTCCATCGGACCATGGTGGGAGGTGCCCAGAATGACAAAGGTCTTGTCCGCCGCCGAGGCCGGAATGGCGGCATAGGCGTCGGCGTAGGACTCCCAGCCGCCAAAGGGGCTGACATGGGGCGCGGCGATCGCTTGCGTGAATTCATCCGCCGCAGGCCGCGAGCCCCGGAAATATTCATCGAAGGTGGTCCGCAGCTCCACTGGATCTTCCGGATAGCCACCCGGGCCAATGTGGGCGGGCCAGCGCTTGGTTTCCTCCGCAAACTCTCGGTAGCGGCCGTCGCGAATTTCGGCAAACGTCTCGTTCTCGAGAAAGCCCGACTGGTCCAGCGCAGAGATCAGGTTGTCCTTCACCTCGCCCACCCGGAGATCGCCCAGCGCCTCAAACAGCGCGTGCTGCAAGTCCAGCTCCGAGGTTTCGCCGTCGAACATCGCCAGACACGGAATCAGCGGCGGCGGGATCAGCAGGACCGCGTCCGAATACCGCATCGGGTCCCGCACCAGCAGGCCGGGCTGGTTCTCATCTGGTGAGGGCATGAACTCCAGATCGAGACGCAGGCGGGCCAGTGGCATGACTCTACTGTACACACAAACGCGCGTTTGGCCGGAAATCACTTTACACTCGAATAATGAAGCGGATAGCAGTGATTACGGGCGCCGGCGGCGCGTTGGGCCGGGTGGTCACCGGGCAGTTTGAACAAGCGGGCTACCAAGTGGTGCCCGTCCGGGGCGTGGATTTAAGCAATCCGGCCGAGGCGCAGCGGGTGTTGGATGAAGCCGGCGCGTTCAATGTTGTGGTCCATTTGGCGGGCGGTTTTGAGATGGGCTCCAGCGACGAAGCGTGGCACAAACTGATCCAGATGAACATTCTGGCGGCGGTTCCAATCCTGCGCGAAGGGGCACTGCGTCTAGCCGGGCGAGGCGGCGGACACATCGTAGCCATCGGTGCGGCGGGGGCCGAAGCCCGGGTCCCGGGGATGGCCGCCTACGTGGCCACCAAAGCCGCGCTCCACGCCTTTATCGAAGTACTGGCGAAAGAAGTGGCGGGTGACCGGGTGTTTGTCAACGCCGTGCTGCCGGGCACCATCGACACCGATGAGAAGCGGGCGGTCGTGGGTGCGGCGCTGCTCGAGTTGGTGCAGGCGGATTCGACGGTGAGCGGGTTGCTGCGAAAGGTCTGAGGTTCCATGAGCAAGATCTCGATGGCTGACGCCCTGGCGCAACTGCCGGGCTGGACGGACAACGCGGGCAAGCTGCATCGCGAGTACAAATTCGCGGACTTCGTCCATGCCTTTGGCTTTATGGCCACCTCCGCCATCGCCATCGAGGCCATGAATCACCACCCGGAATGGTTCAACGTCTGGAACCGCGTGGTCGTGGATCTGTGGACGCACGACGCGGGCGGCGTGACGGCGAAGGATGTAGCGTTGGCGAAGAAGTTGGACGAGTTCGCTGGAAAATTGGGAGCGGCATGAGATTTTTGATCTGGTTGGGTGCGGCGCTGGCCGCGGGCGCACAGGAGATCCCGGCGGTCTCGCGCGCTATTGAAGAAGCGATCGCGAAGAAGCAGATTCCCGGAGCCGTGGCCATTGTCGGCCGTTCTGTGCCCGGCCAGCCGGATCAGGTGCTGCATCGCCACGCCTATGGACTGCGAAGCTATGAAGTGCCGGGCGAAAAGATGACGCTCGACACCATCTTCGACGCCGCTTCGTTGACCAAGGTGGTGGCCACGACCAGTTCGGTGATGCTGCTGGGGATCGACCCGGACCGCACGGTCACCTCCTATCTGCCGGAGTATCCCTACACAACGATCACGGTGCGCCACTTGTTGACCCACTATTCCGGCTTGCGGCCCGATGTCGACCTGGAACCCGAATGGTCCGGCGAGCGCGAAGGCATCCGGCGCGCGCTGGTGGACAAGCCCCTGACCCCGCCCGGCGAGAAGTTTGTCTATAGCGACATCAACTTTCTACTGCTGGGTGAGATCGTGCGCCGCGTCTCGGGCGAGCCGTTGAATGACTACGCCCGCCGCATGGTCTTCCAGCCGCTGGGCATGAAGGATACGCAGTTCGTGCCGCCCGCCAGCCTGAAAGGGCGCATCGCCCCCACGGAGCGCCTGAAGGGCGAGGCCACCTCCATCCGCGGCGTCGTGCATGACCCCACCGCCCGCTTCATGGGCGGCGTCGCCGGCCATGCCGGTCTGTTCACGACGGCCGATGACCTGGCGCTGTTCGCCCGCTGGATGCTGACCCGCAAGACCGACTTCACCAGGCCCCAATCACCCGCGGGCAAACCGGTGCGGGGCTTTGGTTGGGATATCGATACCTCGTATTCCGCCCCGCGTGGCGAGTTGTTCCCCATTGGCGGATTTGGCCACACGGGCTTCACCGGGACGTCTCTATGGATGGACCCCGTCTCCCGCACCTATGTGATCCTGCTGACCAACGCCGTGCACCCGCAGCGGACGCCGCCCATCGCCGCGTTGCGCCGCGCGGTGGCGACGGAGGCGGCCAAGGCCGTGACCGGCGGCAACACGCTGACGGGCCTCGATGTCTTGATCGGCGAAAAGTTCGCGCGCCTGGCGGGTAAGCGCGTGGGCCTGATCACCAATCACACGGGTCTCGCGCGCGATGGCCAGCGCAACATCGACGCGATGATCGCGGCGGGCGTCCAACTCACCGCCCTGTTCTCGCCGGAGCACGGCATCGCGGGCAAGGAAGATCACGAGAACGTCGGCAACAGCAAAGACGAAAAGTCCGGCCTCACGGTCTGGAGCCTCTATTCCGGCAAACAGCGCCGCCCCAGCGATGAGAGCTTAAAGAATGTCGACGTCCTGGTCTTCGATATCCAGGACATCGGCGCGCGCTTCTACACCTTTCTTTCGACCATGGTGAACGCTATGGAAGAGGCTTCGCGGCGCAAGCTGCCGTTTGTCGTGCTGGACCGGCCGAACCCCATCACCGGCACGCGCGTCGAGGGGCCGATGCTGGACGCGGACCGGCAGTCCTTCATCGCCATCCGCCCCATGCCCATCCGTCATGGCATGACACTGGCCGAACTGGCGCGGATGATCAACGAAGAGGTGAAGGCCGACCTGACTGTCGTGCCCATGCAGAACTGGCAGCGCGACTACTGGCTGGACCAGACCGGCCTTACTTGGGTGAACCCTTCGCCCAACATGAAAAGCCTGAACGGCGCGCTGCTCTACCCCGGCGTGGCGATGCTCGAGTTTTCGAAAGGCTATTCCGTAGGTCGCGGCACGGATGCGCCGTTTGAGCAAGTCTCCGCCGAATGGATCAACGGTCCGGAACTCGCGGGCTATCTCAATCAGCGCTTCATTCCGGGCATTCGCGCCTACCCCATAAAGTCCGGCGTGCGGTTGGTGATTACGGAGCGGGAGGCGGTCAACTCCACGCTGCTTGGCGTGGAACTGGCGGCAGCGCTCCAGAAGCTCTACCCCGGCAAGATCGACATCGAAGCCTGCGCCCGCCTGATCGGCAACCGGGCAACGATGGAGGCGATCAAGAAAGGTGACGACCCGCGACGGGTGGTCGGCAGCTGGGACATGGCTGACTTTATGGCCAAGCGGCAGCGGGCGCTCCTCTATTAGTTCCTGATGGTCACTTCCGGCGTGGATGGTTTGCGTGTATAGTGCTTCTTAAAGGAGCACTAACACCGTGCCAATTACCCGCCGCATCTATGTCAGCCTTCCCGCCGATCAATGGCTGACTAAGGAGATGAATGACCTGAAGTGGGCCTTGGTGGATGAGATCGAGAAGCTGGGCTACGTCGCCGAAGTGTTTACCGACCCACGCGGAGCCAAAAGCCTGGCCGCATCCGAAGTTTGGACACCGCAACGGGCCGACCAGATCGCGCGCCGCTGCTGTGGCGCGGTAATCATTGGGATGGCGCGGTGGGACTTTAGCGACAAGGACGGAAAGCCGGTGCTGCTGCCCACCGAATTCAATCACTACGAAGGCGCCGTGGCCTACGCTTTGGGATTGCCGACCCTGGTGCTGGCACAAGCTGACGTAGCGCGGCGAGTGGTCCTGCATGCCAGCTTTGGCCACTATGTCGGAGAGATGCCCGCGAATGCCACGCCCAGCTGGCTTTTCGACAAACAGTTCACGGTCCCGTTTAATTATTGGAAAGAGAAGCTGGCCAAACGCCGTGACGTCTTTGTGGGTTATTGCAGCAACGCCCAAAAGACTGCCGATTCAGTGATCCGGTTTCTCGAGAGCGAGGGCGTGTCGGTGTTGAATTGGAAGACTGACTTTGACCCGGGACGCTCCATCCTGGATCAGATTTCCCGGGCGGCGGCCTGCTGTCAGGCTGGAATTTTCCTATTTACCAAAGATGACCAATTGGCCACCGAAGCCTCCGCCGATGCCGCCAGTGGCGCTCCAGCAAAGGATGGCATCGTGGCGGCGCCCCGAGACAACGTGATCTTTGAGGCGGGCTACTTCACCGGACTGAAAGGCAAGGCCAATACGCTGATCATTCGCGAAGAAGGCAGTAAGCTGCCCGCCGACCTGGGCGGCGACATCTACGCCTATCTGCCCGCTGGCCGTCCGGACAATGGGCACCACGCGGATATCAGTGCGATTGAACCTACGCTGAAGTCCTTAGCAGGCTGCGGAAAAAGGGTTCTGCAGGACCACTCCCTCACGGTCGTGGCTCTGTAAGCTGTTGCAAATACGCGTGCGCAGTAACTGAGCCGCGCGCGTCAGCAAGCGGTCTCCGGCCTTTTTCCGCAACCTGTTAGACGGCGGGCGGAGTTCAAGCGTGGTCAGCGCACAGCCAAAGGCCTTCGTTCGCGCGAGACTGGCGCGCTTGCCGGCGGAAAGTTCATCGAGCGCAATCCGCAGATCGCGCCGTGTGGGAGCGGGCCGGGTTTTGCCGTAGTCGACATACTGGTCGTCGATGCGGCCTCGATAGAAGAGGCGGCCCTGGGCGTCGACCACGGCCACCTCCGGCGTCATCGTGACCCCGTACTTACGGGCAAGCGGACGCGAGCTGGTCCGGATCAGCTTGACGGCGGGGTAGTCGCGCTCAATGCGTTCAAGCTCCGGCGCATAGCGGTTTGAAACGGGGCACTCGGGCGACAGCCACACATAGACCACGGGGCCTTGCTCAACCAAGCGCTGCCCGGCCAACCCCTGCCCGGCCAAGTCCTGCCCCGGCAGTGCCAAGGCCGTCAGCATGAGTGATAGGCTCAACACCATGAGCGATCTCGTCCTCCTCTCGAAGCTAGCCAATGTTGGTGTCATTACGATCAACAATCCACCCGTCAACGCTCTGAGTCCGGGAGTGCCGGAGGGGATCGTCGAAGGCGTCACCACCTTCAACGCCGACCCGGACGTCGCCGCTATTGTCATTATCGGTGGTGGCCGCACCTTCATCTCCGGTGCCGACATCAAGGAGTTCGCGAAGATCACTTCGGGCCAGAAGTCGGACATTGGCCTGGCCGACAAGATCGACCGGATTGAGCAGTCCGCCAAGCCCGTCATCATGGCCATCCATGGGCAGGCGCTGGGTGGAGGCCTGGAAGTGGCGATGGGCGGGCACTACCGCGTCATCGACCCGGCGGCCAAGGTAGGCCAGCCCGAGGTGAAACTCGGCATCATCCCCGGCGCGGCCGGTACGCAACGTTTGCCGCGGCTGGCGGGCGTCCAGAAAGCAATGGAGATGTGCTGGCAGGGCGACCCCATCTCCGCTGCTGACGCCTTGCAGCACGGCATCGTCGACGCGGTCTCCAGTGGCGACCTGCTGACCTTTGCGGTGGAGTTCGCGCAAGGCAAGCCCGTGCGCCGTGTGAGCGACTTGCCGGTAGCCG
Organism: Acidobacteriota bacterium; assembly: GCA_026394055.1. GTDB lineage: Bacteria > Acidobacteriota > Terriglobia > Bryobacterales > Bryobacteraceae > JAPKYZ01. The sequence goes on along the minus strand of JAPKYZ010000020.1, from coordinate 27,796 downwards.
CCGCCGACCCCACCGTCTTCGCTGCCGCCCGTGCCGCGGCCGCCAAACGCGCTCGCGGACTGATGGCCGCTCAAAAGGCGATCGACGCCGTCGAAGCCGCCACACGGTTGACCTTCGCTGAAGGTGTGGCTTACGAACGGAAGCTGTTTGAAGAGTGCCTGTTCGACGAACAGTCAAAGTCGATGATCCACGTCTTCTTTGGCGAACGCGAAGTGGCCAAGATTCCCTTCCTCGCCAAGGACACGCCGGTGCTGCCCATCAAGAGCGCGGCCGTGATCGGCGCGGGCACCATGGGCGGTGGGATTGCGATGAACTATCTCAACGCCGGGATCCCGGTGCGGCTGCGCGAGACTACGCAAGAATCGCTCGACCGCGGCGTCGCCACCATCACCAAGAACTACGCCGCCTCCGTGGCCAAGGGCCGCTTTACGCAAGCCTGGATGGATTCGCGGCTCGCGCTGCTGACGCCGCAGCTCACTTGGGAGGGCTTCGACACCGCTGACATCATCGTCGAAGCGGTGTTCGAGAACATGGCGCTAAAGAAGACCATCTTCGCCGAACTGGACGGGATCGCCAAGGCCGATTGCATTCTGGCGACCAATACCTCGACGCTCGACATCGACGAAATCGCCAGCGCCACCAAGCGCCCGCAGATGGTGGTGGGCCACCACTTCTTCAGCCCGGCCAACGTCATGCGGCTGCTCGAAATCGTGCGCGGCAAGGACACCGCGCCGGAGGTTCTTGCGACATCCATGGCGCTGGCCAAGACGCTGCGCAAGGTGGGTGTGCTGGTGGGCAACTGCTTTGGCTTTGTGGGCAACCGGATGTTCGGGCCGTACCGCCGCGTGGCGGAGCAACTGGTGATCGAAGGCGCGGACCCGATGGCCGTCGACAAGGCGCTCTACGATTGGGGAATGGCGATGGGTCCGTTGGCGGTGGGCGATCTGGCGGGCCTCGATGTTGGCTGGCGCATCCGGCAGGAGCGCGGCGAAGTCGGCTCCGCTCCCATTGAAGATGCCCTCTGCGAGATGGGCCGCTACGGCCAAAAGACCGGCGCCGGCTGGTACAAGTACGACGAGAAGCGCAACCCCTCCATTGACCCCAGGGTGAGCGCACTGATCGAACAACACCGCACCGGCCACCGCGAGATCAGCGCCCAGGAAATCATCGACCGTTGCGTCGGCGCGTTGATCGACGAAGGCAAGAAGATCTTGGAAGAAGGCATCGCGCTGCGACCGGTGGACATCGACATCATCTACGTCAACGGCTACGGCTTCCCCGCCCACCGTGGCGGACCCATGTGGTACGGGCAGGTGGGGCGCTAAGCCGCCGGGCGATTGCCGAGGGCGCGGAATACTTCTTCTCGGAGACGGGCCTGATCCTCTGCCGGCTGCTTCCGGAGCAGTTCCGAGTATTCGTTCAACAAGCGCTGAAAGAACCCATGGGCAGCGACCAGGCTGGCCGGATCGCCGGCATTGGGGAAGAAGACACCCCTCGCCGCACGCCGGTATTCAGGCGATGGGGCACCAGCAAGCAGGCCGTCCAGGCTGATGTCCTCATCCAAGCTGGGCCAATGCACGCCAACGCCGCCTTCGTAGATCCAGCAATCCTGCAATTGGTCCGGGCTTCCTTGCGCTAGCCGGGGGTACCACACCATGGGAGCGGATATGGTGCGGCCATCGGACAGACCTACCGTAAGGGTCTTACCCGTAGCCTCCACGGAGACGATCGCGAGCTTATCGGAAGGTGTCATACCAAGCCTGCAACAGGCGCTGCTGTTCTCTCCTTACCAACCATTCTATTCGGCGCGTTTCATGATCGGCAAAGGGCGACTCTCCGGCCAACTCCACCGGAAGCAGCCAGAACTTCACCTGATGCCGGTCCTCCCCACGTGGATGTGAGGCGGCTCAACCGAATCGGCGCTCCAGAAAAAGAAACGGTAGGGCCCCTCCCGGAAGACAGTTGGCATCGCCGCTAGTCGGCCACCTTCACGAGCATCTTACCGGTGTTCTCGCCCTGCAGCAGGCCGATAAAGGCCTGCGGGGCGTTCTCGATGCCGTCGACCACGGTGTCCCGGTACTTCAGCTTGCCTTCACGCAGCCATTGGCTCATGTCGGTATAGAACTCCCGGGCGCGCTCAAAGTAGCGGATGACGATGAAGCCTTCCACCTTGAGCTGCTTCACCAGAATGGTACTCAGCAGGCGGGGGCCGATCTCCACTTTCGTGTTGTTGTACTGCGAGATCTGGCCGCAGATGGAGACGCGGCCGAAGGTGTTCATGCGGCTGAAGACGGCGTCCGAGATCACGCCGCCGACGTTGTCGAAATAGCAATCGATGCCGCTGGGGCAGAGCTCCTTCAGCTTGGCGGAATGGTCCGTGGTGGTCTTGTAGTTGTAGGCGGCATCAAAGCCGAACTCTTCCACCAGCAGGCGGCACTTCTCATCAGTGCCCGCAATGCCGACAACACGGCAGCCCTTCAGCTTGGCGATCTGGCCCACATAGCTGCCCACCGCACCGGCCGCGCCGCTGACCACCACCGTCTCACCCGCCTTGGGTTTGCAGAGGTCGAGCAGGCCGAAATACGCGGTCATACCCGGCATGCCAAGGATGCCCAGCGCAGTCGTGATGGGGGCGAGCCGAGGGTCCACCTTACGGAGCGTCGCCGCCGGGACCAGCGCGTACTGCTGCCAGCCGCATTGGCCTTCAACGATGTCGCCTTCGCGGAACTTTTCCGAATTGCTCCGGACCACGCGGCCGATGGTGCCCCCGCCCAAGACGGCGCCCACCTTGAACGGCTCCGCGTAGGACTTGGCGTCGCTCATGCGGCCGCGCATGTAGGGGTCCAGCGACAGGTAGAGCACCTGCACCAGTACATCGCCCGCCGTCATCGTTTCGAGCGCGTCGGCGGTGATGGTGAAATTCTCTGGCGTGGGCATGCCCACGGGACGGGATGCGAGCAGAACACGTTTGTTGACCATATACTGGAAGTACCCCCTAGCATGACATCGAAAGTCCCCGCATTACCTGAGGCCGGAGTTATCTCGCCCGGCGGAGTGCGTACCGACTCTACCGTAGTAGCCCGCCGGTCAAACGCCACCTTGATTTTGTTGTGTGTGGCGCACTTTTTCATCGATCTTTACTCCAGTGCGCTGGCCGCCTTTCAGCCGATGATTGTTGACCGGATGGGCATTTCGCTGGCACAGGCGGGAGTGCTCGGTGGTTTGCTGGTGTTTTCGTCGTCCACCACGCAGCCGCTTTACGGATATCTTTCAGACCGCTTCCGCAGCCGCATGTTTGTCGCACTAGCGCCCGCAATGGCCGGGATCTTTATCTCGCTATTGGGCGCCGCGCCCAGCTATTCGGCAGCCATCGCCATGGTGCTGCTGGGTGGCGCTGGGATCTCCAGCTTCCATCCGCAGGGCGCAACGCGGGCCACCGAAGGCGTCACCGAAAACAAGGGCCGCTGGATGGCGGTGTTCATCTCGAGCGGTACGTTGGGCTTGGCCTTTGGGCCGACGTTCTTTTCAGCGCTCGCCGGACGGCTGGGTGTCGAGATGACTTGGCTGGGCATGATTCCGGGCGTGCTGATCACGACGCTGCTGCTATTCCAGCTGTCACCGGCACCGGAAAGCCGGACGGGGAGAACGTCGTTTGATTGGTCTGAACTGAAGGCCGTCTGGCGCCCGCTGATGGTGCTGTATCTGCTGGTCTTCATCCGGTCGATTGTGCAGATCAGCTTTACGCAGTTTCTACCGCTCTACCTGAGCCGCGAGCGCAGTTGGACGCTGGAGGCGGCTAGCCTCGCGCTGTCGCTCTACCTGGCCTCGGGCGCCATCGGCGGCTTTCTGGGAGGCAACTTGGCGGACCGCTTTGGCGGGCGTACCGTGATCCTGATCTCGATGATCGCCTCCGTGCCGTTCCTGGCCTTGTTCTTCTTGACCACCGGCTTGTGGTCGCTGGTGGGCCTGTCGCTGGGGGGCCTGATTTTGTTGTTCACGATTCCCGTCAACCTCACCATGGGGCAGGAACTCGCACCCACGCAGGCGGCCACGGTTTCGGCCTTGATGATGGGCTTTGCCTGGGGCACGGCGGGCATGATCTTTATCCCGCTGGTGGGTTGGGCGGCCGATCATTTCACCCTGCACAAGGCGTTACTGGCGCTGCTGGTATTCCCTGTCGCCGGCTATCTGCTGGCACTGAAGTTACCCCAGAAATGAAACGCGCGGTCTGCTTACTTTCAGGCGGCCTCGATTCGGCCACCACGCTCGCCTGTGCGCGGCGCGATGGGTTTGAGAGCTATGCCTTGTCGTTTGACTACGGCCAGCGGCACCGGGTGGAACTGGAGGCCGCCGTGCGCGTTGCGCGGCAACTGGGCGCTGCTGGTCATCAGACGATGCGGATTGATCTGCGGGCGTTTGGCGGCTCCGCTTTGACAGCCGAAATTGAGGTCCCCAAGCACGACCACGTGGAGGATCTGGGCGCCGGCATTCCCATCACCTACGTCCCGGCGCGCAACACGGTTTTTCTCTCGTTCGCCTTGGCGTGGGCGGAAGTGCTGGGTGCCTCCGACATCTACCTCGGCGTGAATGCAGTGGACTATTCCGGCTACCCGGACTGCCGCCCGGAGTTCATCCAAGCCTTTGAGCAGATGGCCAACCTGGCCACCAAGGTCGGTGTCGAGGGCGTGCAGCGCCTGCGCATCCACACGCCGCTGATCACGCTGACGAAGGCGCAGATCATTGTGTTGGGCGCGGAGTTGGGGGTTGACTACGGACTGACGCATTCCTGCTACGACCCTTCGGACAATGGCCAGCCTTGCGGGCATTGTGATTCGTGTCTGCTGCGTTTGAAGGGCTTTGAAGAGGCCGGCCTCGCTGATCCCCTGCACTATGCGAAGGGCGCGGCATGAAGATCTCCGAGATCTTCTATTCACTGCAGGGCGAAGGCACGCTGCTGGGTGTCCCGAGCGTATTTGTCCGCACCTCCGGCTGCAATCTGCGCTGCGTCTGGTGCGATACGCCCTATACGTCCTGGCAGCCCGAAGGCACTGAAAAGAGCGTTGCGGAAATTGCCAGCGCCGTGCGGGCCTTCAACTGCTCCCATGTCGTGGTGACCGGCGGCGAGCCGATGATCGCGCCCGGCATCGCGGACTTGACCATCGCACTGGCTAACAGCGGCCACCACATCACCATCGAGACCGCGGGTACAGTGGCCGCTCCCGTAGCGTGCGACCTGATGAGCATTTCGCCGAAGCTGGCCAATTCGACGCCGCTCCAGCGTGACGGTGGCCGCTGGGCCGCCCAACATGATCGCGTCCGCTATGCGCCGCGCGTGCTGCGCCGCCTGATGAGCGAATACCCGCACCAACTGAAGTTCGTGGTGACGGGCCCGGAGGATCTCACCGAGATTCACCGCTTGGTAGAAGAGCTCCGGGCCGACCGGGCTCGCGTGCTGCTGATGCCCGAAGGCCGCGACGAGACGCTGCTGCGGGAGCGGTCACAATGGTTGGCCGAAGTCTGCAAACAGACCGGCTACCGCTTTACGCCGCGGCTGCATGTGGCGATTTGGGGCGACGTTCGGGGGACTTAAGCCGTCGTGAGTTCGCCGTTGGGGTAGTGGAGCTGAAGATCATGGGTGAGGTGGATTTCCCGGCCATTCTTCAATGTCACATTCACCAGCAATGGAAAGGTCCCCCATCCGGCGGATTTCAGGCGAAAGCCCGATGCCCGGTCATTCGTCTCACGCACCGGATTCGGAAAACTCCGATGAAGTACGTAGAGTACCTTCTCCACTTGGTTCAAATCATCGGGTGAACCATCAAGCCACACTTCCCATGACCAGTAGTCGTTCCCCTGATAGTGCTCTTCCTGCTGAAGCTTGAGTGCCATGGCTATCTCAATACCACCTTCAGTATATCCTGCGCTTCAAAGTCCGAGACCCAACTCGTCCCGCCGGAGTGGATGGAGATTCGGATCAGGTCTTCCAGCCGGATGCCACGAACGTAGATGTGCAGCGCCCCTTGAACGGGACGAATCTCAGCCGGAAACGGTCCTGCCTTTCGAAGCCCGTTCATTGTCTCAACTTCGCAGCGGAAAGACCGCTCATTGATGACCCGGTTGATCGCTGTGGCAACTTCTTCGGGATGGACGCCCACACATACGGTCCGGGTCAATTCAGCAAGCCGCTTCAGCGCAATCGCGATCTCGACGAGGCAACGATCTCGATTCTCCTCGCGGTAAGAGATCCATTGAAAGTCGGCTGAATCCAGTGCCCCACCCAGTGCCCTCACTCCCTGCTCTCTCACCTCCACGTAAGGGATTCGCGGTTGATGGAAATGGGCCGCCGAGATCTCCTGCGCCACCCAAGGATGAGTTCCATATCCCTGTTGATCATCACCGTCCCTCCGAGTGGTGAAACCGATCAAAGCATCCGAACTCTCAATCAACCGCTGAACCTCCGCGCTTAACGGCCCACCGAAGACCACCCGGCCGTGAACCACGGTCCAACCGATCGCTTCGGCGATAGGGAAAACCATCTCTTCCACCCAACGGTCGCGGTCGTTGTAACCGTAAGCGATGAACAGTTGCATCGGGTTCCGCTCTAAGCCGTCGTCGACTTCGAGAACACCGCCCACGGCGCATGCCGCGCGATCATCTCGCAGGCGATCTGCGCGCGGCGGACGCGTTCTTTCGATAAGGCCATGGCAGTCGATTCAATGTGCGTGCCACAAGGGTAGATGTCGGGCGAATTGCGCAAGCCCAGTTTGATGTAGACTGGCGCGGAGACGCGGATGATGTCGGGCAGTTCGAAGTAGCGGATGAAGCCGCCGATGTTGTCGGGGGCTTCGACGTAGAAGTCAATGGGTACGGTGATCGCTTGCCGGATCTCGGCGATCTGATCGATCGACAGGTCCGAGGGGATGTTGATGGTGTCGGCGCCCAGGTCTTGCAACAGGCGTGCGGAATAGGGGTTGCAGGGGGCCATCATCACCGAAGTCTTGATGATCAACTCGGCGGGCAGCTCGCCCTGGCGGCGCATGTCGCCCATCACCTTGAGCAGACCAATATCGCTGACCAGAATGCTGCGGCAGCCTAGTTCGACTGCGCGCTGAATGTCGAGCAGCGCGAAGCGCATCTGCTCCGCACCGCGCAGGCTCAAGCCCAGCGTTTTGCCTGCGGGAGCAAACGCCTGGGCGCCCGTGTCGAAGGTGGCGCGAGGACCAACGAACAGGTTCATCTCAATTTGAGCTTCGTGTGCAATCGCCACCATCTCCCGGATCTCGTCATCAGTGGTGAGCATGATGCCCGAGCCCTGGCTGGTCCGGTGCACGGGGACGCGGCGGGCTTTGGCCTCATCCAGCACCAGACGCAGCGCGCGCGGTGATTCGGTGGAGGGGATCTCGATGCGGCAGTGGGCGCCATCAGGGAAACGGAGGGCGGATTCGAAAGGCATGATCAATCCTGGCTGAGAGTGTATCCGGTCTGGGCGATGGGCGCGGGCAGAACTTCGGCTTCGTGGCCTTTCAGCAGGAACTGCTCCCGGACCCGCTCACAGACCTGTTCAAAGCCACGCTCAAAGAACACCAGCACGCTGGGGCCGGCACCGGACAGCGCGCACCCGAGCAGGCCCGGCAGGCGCAGCTTCAAGATCTCCGCGAGGCCAGGCACCAGACGCTCGCGATACGGCTGGTGGAAGCGGTCTTCGAGCGCGGTGGGGAAGGCCGCACGGTTGCCGGTGCACAGCGCGGCGATCAGCAGCGCCGAACGCTGCACGTTGAAGATGGCGTCAGCCTTGGAATAGCTGGTCGGCAGCACCTGCCGCGATTCCACCGTGGGCAGCACGAAGCTGGGCACGATCACCGAGACGCCACACCAATCGGGCAGTTCCAACCGGACCGCGCGCGCGGTGCCGTGCTGATCGATGGCACTGGCCACGATCGAACCCAGCACGCAGGCGGCGACGTTGTCCGGATGGCCTTCGATGCGCGCGGCTTCATCGAGCAGCCGCTCAGTGGACCAGCCTAGGTTGAGCAACTGATTGGCGATCACCACACCCGCCACCAGGGCCGAGGCGGACGAGCCTAAGCCGCGCCCGAGCGGGATCTCATTGTGGATCTCCATCTCAACGCCCGGCAGTGTGCGGCCGGCCTCGCTGGCAATGCGCAGGGCCGTTTGCCAGATCAGGTTGTTCTCGCCGGGCGGGATCGATTCCGCATCGCGACCGGTGGCGTGAATGATCACCTCATCGGAGGCCCGGAAGCGGACCGTCAGCGGGATATCGAGCGCCAAACCAAGCGCATCAAAGCCCGGACCGAGGTTCGCGCTCGAGGCCGGAACCCGGACCGTCGACCAGTGATGACCGGACATCGCTAGCCCAACTTCACTTTGTCGCCGGAGCGGCAGGAGTTGTAGATGCTCTCCACCAGTTCCAGCGCGCGCAATCCTTCTTCGCCGGAATTGAGCGGGGCGCGATGGTTGCGGATGGCATCGCCAAAGTCGGTGAACTGGCGCTCAAAGGGCGTCAGCGAAATCGCCATCGGGTCGGAAGCGCCGGAGGCCACTTCCTTCGCGAGCGGAGCCGGGTCCGAGGCATCATCGTCCTGCACGTCCCAGGTGGTGAGCTTGTCGCCGGAGACCACGGCGCAGCCCTTGGTGCCATGGATCTCCAGGCGCTCCGTGTAGCCGGGCCACATGGCGGTGGAAGCCTGGATGACGCCCGTGGCACCGCTCGCGTACTTCATCACGGCAGTGATCACGTCCTCTGATTCAATCTTGTGGATCGCGCCCAATTGCCAGTAGCCGAACACTTCCGAAACCGCGCCGCACAAGTGCAGCAGCATGTCGATCTGGTGGATGCCCTGGTTGATCAAGGCGCCACCACCTTCGGTGTGCCAGCTGCCCTTGATGGGCCGCGAATAGTATTCGGCGCTGCGCCACCACTTGACGTAGGCATCGGCTTGGATGATCTTACCCAAGCGCCCGGCGGCAATCGCGCGCTTCAAGAACTGGATGGAGTCATCAAAACGGTGCTGGCTAACGATGTTCAGCAGCACGTTGCTCTGGGCGCAGAATTCCACCATGCCGCGCGCGGTCCGCACATCGGTGGCGATCGGCTTCTGCACCTGCACGTGCTTACCGGCGGCCGCGGCCACCTTCAGCGGTTGCAGCCGGAAGTCTGGGAAGGTGCAGACATCGATGAAGTCCACCTTGGGGTGGCGGCAGACCTCCTGGTAGCTGATGCACGCTTCACCGCCATAGAGCGCGGTGAACTCCTCCGCCCGCTCCATCGCGTTGTCGTTGACCGCGACAACCTCGAAGCCAATGTTCTTGTACGCTTGCGCGTGCTTGTGCGAAATCGCACCGGTGCCGATGATTCCTACTCGCATGGGAAACCGTCAGTTTATCAGTCTGGGAGTGACGGGCGGGGCCCGAGCCTCAGGACGTCGGCTACGCCAGCACTTCCTTGATCACCCGCCCGCCAATATCGGTGAGCTTCTTATAGCGCCCGGCGTGCAGGTAGGTGAGGCGGTTCTGGTTTAGGCCCAGCAGGTGCAGCAGTGTGGCGTGGACGTCGCGCAGGGGGATCTCTTCTTGGGCTGCCCGGACCGAAAAATCATCGGTTTCGCCGAAGGTGGCACCCGGCTTGATACCGCCGCCGGCCATCCAGATCGCGAGGCCGTACTGGTTGTGATCCCGGCCGGGTTTGTCGGTGACCAGGTTGTTGTCGAACGGGGTGCGGCCCATCTCACTGGCCCAGACCACGAGCGTTGAATCGAGCAAGCCGCGCGACTTCAGGTCTTTCAGTAACCCCGCGATCGGTTGGTCAATCTCGCGGCAGTGGACGGGCAGGCGCTCTTTGATATTGCCGTGGTCGTCCCAACGGTCCCCACCGGCGCCGTGCAATAGCTTGACGAAGCGTACGCCACGCTCCACCATGCGGCGGGCGAGCAGGCACTGGCGGCCGAAGGGCTCCGAGGCTGGATTGTCGAGGCCATAGAGCTTCTTGGTCGCCTCTGATTCCTGGCCCAGATCCACCAGATCCGGTGCCTTGGACTGCATGCGGAAAGCCAGTTCGTAGGCCGCGATGCGGGCGTCGAGTTCGGAGGTGTTGGTACGCTCCGCGCTGTGACGCTGGTTCATCCAGTTCAACAGATCGAGCTCACGGCGCTGCTGTTCGGGCGACATCTGCGCGCGGCGGTGCAGGTCGACAATCGGGGTGTCGCCATTGCGGAACAGCGTGCCCTGATAGGCCGCGGGCAGGAAGCCATTGCCCCAGACACCCGCGCCCCCGATGGTGGCCCCGCGGCGGTCACCCATCACCACGAAGCCGGGGAGGTCTTGATTTTCCGTGCCCAGTCCGTATGTCACCCAGGCGCCGATGGAGGCGCTGCCGGGGAACTGGTTGCCGGTGAGCGAGTGGTAGACGGCGGGTCCGTGGTTGTTGTTGTCCACCTTGACGCCGTGAATGAAGGCGAGATCGTCGGCCACGCCGGACAGGTGCGGCAGCAGAGCCGACATCCAGCGGCCGGATTGGCCGTGTTGCTTGAAATCCCAATACGGCGGAATGATGCGGTTGGGCGCGGCCGAGAAGGTGGCGATTTCGCCCGTCGTATTGGCGGCGGTGGGCAGCTGCTGCCCGGCCCGCTTGATCAGCTCCGGCTTGTAATCGAACAAGTCCATCTGGCTGACACCGCCTTCCATGAACAGGAAGATGCAGTTCTTGGCCTTGGCCGCATGATGCTGGGGCTTGGGCGTCAGCGGCTGTTCCGGTGTGGCCGCCGAGGCGGTATCGGTGGCGAGCAGGTCGGCTAGAGCGAGGCTGCCCAAGCCCAGGTAGGAGTCGAGCAGTAGTTGGCGGCGGGATTTCATGCGGTGGCTCCTAAGACAAACCGGAGGCTATTCGACATACAGAAACTCATTGGAGTTGAGCAGCACGCGGGCGGCGGATTCGAGCGTGGCGTCCAGGCGCTGGAACTGTTGACGTTCAGCAGGCGTAGCGCGGCGGTTCAGCACCAGGTTGAACAAATGATCCAGCTGACGGGCTGGCTCTGGCATTTCCTGCCGCACGCGGCGCGCAAGGCTTTCTGCTTCCTGGTGTACCAGGTCGCCATTCATCATGGCCAACGCTTGCAGGGGCGTGGTGGTGGTGCTGCGGCGGTCACAGGATTCGCTGAACGGGATCGCGTCGAAGGCGGCCATCATCGGCAACGGCAGGGAGCGGCGCTGGAAGATGTAGACGGAGCGGCGGCGCGCGTCGTCCTCCTTCTCATTGGGCTCCCACATCAGTCCGCCGGTGCGGCCGTAGCGCGCGAAGTCGGCCAAGTCATTCGGCAATGGCGGAAAGACGCTGGGTCCGCCCATTTCCAGATTCAACCGGCCACTGACGGCGAGGATGCTATCGCGGATCACTTCGGCCTCCAAGCGGCGCCGCCCGAAGCGCCAGAAGAGGCGGTTCTCGGGGTCCACCTTTGCGGCCTTCGCATCTTCCGGGTGGTCGGCGGCTTGGCGATAGGCGTGGGAGAGCAGCATCTTCTTATGGAGCGCCTTGACGTCCCAGCCCGAGTCCATAAACTCGACCGACAAACGATCGAGCAGTTCCGGGTGGCTGGGCCGGTCGCCATTGCGGCCAAAATCGCTCGTCGTACGGACAATACCCTCGCCAAAATGATGTTGCCAGACGCGGTTGACGAACACGCGCGCCGTCAGTGGATTGTCGCGTGAGGCCAACCACTGGCCCAGCGTGAAGCGCCAGCCGCGTGTGGGGAACTGGCGGTAGCGGTCGGTTTCGAGCTTCGCGGGTTTGGAGTTGCCGGTGATCGCCGACAGGAAGCCCGGCTCCACAGCGTCTCCGGGTTGGCGATAGTCGCCACGGATCAGAATGCGGGCGGGGGCGATGTCGGGTCCGGACGGCGGACCGGGCACTTGGCTCACTGCGAGCACTGCTTGATTCCACCGGCCCATCCGGCGCCGGAAGATGTCCAACTGCCCGTCCAGTTCGGCGAACTTGTTCTTCTCTTCCAGCGTGAAGATCGACTTACCGGAATACTCCGCCAGCGCCTCACGGCGCACGTCGGCCGCGCCCAGCGCCTCAAAGCGCTTCGCCGGATCAGTGCCATTGGCGTAGGCCGCCTTCAGCTTCGTGAGCAGCTGCGCTTCGTAAGCCTCCAGCAGATCCTGCTCTTCTTTGTCGAGCGTGCGGTCCGCGTTTTCGAGCAGATCCGCGTGATGCTCCCGTTCCCCCTCGGTGAAGATGCGAGTGTCCTTCAGCCGCAGTTCGAGGCGCAGATCGGCCTTCGTCAACTCCTTGGCCGGTTGGCTCTTGCGGGCCGCCACCAGCTTGGCCAGCAGAACTTTCTCGAACGCTTCGAGATCCTTCTTTTCGGGCCCCGAGTCCACCTTGGCGCGATATTCCGCAGCCTTAGTTTTGGCCCGCTCCGCCCACGTCTTGTCCTTGTAGGGCACATCGAGATCGCGAGCGGCTTGCGTGGTCTGGAAGAAGGCCTGGAGGCGGTAGAAGTCGCGCTGGGGGATGGGGTCGTATTTGTGGTCGTGGCAACGGGCACAGCCGACCGAAAGTCCCAGGAAGACCGACGCCGTCGCCGTCGTCACTTCCGCCAGATAGTTGGCGCGGACTTCCGCGGCCACCAGGTTCGAGCGGTCCCACGGAGCGAGGCGCAGGAAGGCCGTCGGGATGTAGCCTTGCGCGTCGGGCTGATAGTTGTTGCGGGTCTTCGAATGTTCGTCGCCGCCGCCGATTTGCAGGCGGACGAACTGGTCATACGGCATGTTCTGGTTGAACGCGTTGATCACCCAGTCGCGATAACGCCAGGCATTGCCGATCGCGCCGTCACCTTCGAGGCCGCTGGTTTCGCCATAGCGCGCCAAGTCCAGCCAGTGGCGGCCCCAGCGTTCGCCATAGCGCGGGTCGGCCAGCAGCTTGTCGATCAAGGTCTCATACGCCTTGGGCGAGCTGTCATTCATGAAGGCGTCGAACTCAGCGGGCGTCGGGGGCAGGCCTACCAGATCGGAATAGAGGCGTCGCACCAGCGTGCGTTTGTCAGCGGCAGGCGCGGGCGTCAGGCCTTTGGCTTCGAGCTTCGCCAGCAGAAACGCATCAATCGTATTGCCCGCAGGCCACGCGGTGGATTTTACCTCCGGCACGGGCGCGGCAACCGGCTTCTCATAAGCCCATCTTTGATCCGGCTTAGGAGCACTGGCCACACTAGCGGGCAGGGTGCGGATCCATTGTTCGATCTGCTGGCGCTCGACACTCGACAGTTCGCCGCCCATCGGCATGCGCGGGGTCAAGTCGCCATCGATTAGCTTGAGCAGAGCGCTTTGCTCCGGATGGCCCGGGACAATGGCGGTGCCGTGTTTGTTGCCACCACGAAGGATGGCCTCCGTGCTGAGGATCGAGAAGCCGGAGGCCGGGTTGCGCGCACCGTGGCAGCTTTCGCACTTCTGCCGCAGGACGGCGGGAGGCAGCGGGGATGGCGTGGGCGCAGGCGCTTGAGCGCTCACCACTCCGCACAACAGCAAAACTGAGACAAGAAACCGCAACCGACTTGCTCCTATCAGAAGGAAGCATATCGCAGCGCCCGCTTCCGTGGGCTGCCGGTACCGGACCGGCTACCGGCCGGCCGTGCCGATGCCCGATGCACCACCCAGGAACGTCAGCACCGCCGGGCCCAGCGTGATGGCGAACAGCACCGGCAGGATGAAGATGATGATCGGGAACAGCATCTTGATGCCGGCCTTGGCGATGGCCGCTTCCGCGCGCAGGCGGCGGCGGTTGCGCAGTGCGTCGGCGTAGACTTTCAAGGCCTGCGACAGGCTGGTGCCGAAGCGCTCGCTTTGAATGATCATCGCCGCCAGTGACTTGATGTCGTCAATGCCGGTGCGGCGGACCAGTTGATTAAAGGCCTTCGCACGCTCCTGCCCAGCCTTCACTTGCATGACAACGGTAGACAGTTCCGCCGCCAGATGCGGGTAGATGAACTGCATTTCCTCGCTGACGCGCAACATCGCCTGGTCAAGCGACAGGCCCGTGCCCAAGGTGATGCCCAACAAGTCCACCGTATCCGGCAAAGCTTCCTGCAGCTTCTGGCGGTAAGCCTTCAGCAGGCGGTGGAGCACTTGCTTCGGCAGCAGATAGCCCAGCAGGCCGGCTGCGATCAAGCCGCCAAACCGGTTGGTCGGCGGGTTGTCCCGGCCCAGCCAAAGAAAGAAGCCCACCAGAGACAGCGTGAAAGCGACCGAGCCCAAAACGTAAAGCGCCAACGCGGCGCGGTTGCGAATGCCCGCCTGGTTGAGCTCCTTTTCTGATTCCGACAGGTAGTCTTCCCCGCCCGGGATGATGCTCACCACATAGAGCACGCCGTTAAAGAACCCGCCCCCGGCGCGGCGCCGCGGCCCGCGTGAGGCGGTGGCCATGGCGGAAGATTGCAGCTCTTCCAGGCGGTCCGCCAGCGGATCTTCCTGCTCCTGGAAGATCATCAGGCCGGACCAAACCAGTGTCCCCACGGTCAGCGTCGTCAATAGGAAAAAGAGCAGCAGCATGGGGTGTCTAGAATTTCGGACTGGCCAGCTTTCGGATGACCAGAATGCCCAGAATCTCGGAAACGATGGCGTAAGTGAGGATCATGCTGCCGCGCTCATCCTTGTAGAGGACTTCGATGAACTCGGGCTTCAGCACCCAGAAACCCAACCCCACCACAATCGGCATCGAACACAACAAGCCCGCCGACAAACGCTGTTGGGCAGTACCCGCCTTCAGCTTGGCATTCAGGTTCAGCCGCTCGCGGATCAGTAGGGCCAGATTCTCCAGCATGTCCACCATGTTGGCGCCGGTTTGGCGCTGCAAAATCAGACCTGTGATGAAGAACTTCAGGTCGATGATGGGCACCCGAGCGCCCAGCCGGTGCAAGGCCTGCTCAGTGGGCGAACCCAGCGCGAGTTCCTCCATCACTTTGCGAAACTCCATCTTCACCGGGTCCAGTGTTTCACCGGCAATCGTTTCGAGACCGGCCTGCAGGTTGTGGCCCGCCTTCATGGAGCGATTGAATAAGTCGATCGCGTCCGGCAGCAGTTCTTCAAACTTGGCCAGGCGCCGCGCTCGTACGCTGTTCACATAGAAGATGGGGATGTAGCCGAGAATCAACGAGAACACCACCCGCAGCGACAAGATCTTCAAGCCCAGCAGGCCGAAGAACAGATAGGCCACCAGAGCAATTCCCACACAGAGGACGAAGACCGTGCTGGCCTTGTACTTCAGATTCGCTTGATCAATGGTTTCCTGCAGCTTGCGCAGCAGGCCGAACAAAGTGAAGAATTCACCGACAAAATCGAACGTGCCTTTGTTCGTCCGCCGGACCAGGTCACTGCCGCCCGAACGCGCGCCCGCACCGGACCGCACGCGCAGTTCGCGCAACCGCCGGCCCAGCGCATCGTTGACCTGGTGCTGCGGCTGGATCCAGGCATAGTAGGCGGCCGCCATAAAGGCACCGAGAAAGATGACAAATGCGGTGATGACGAACATCAGCGGTCCTTCACCTCATACTCGTCGGAGAAGATCGAATCGGGCAGCTTGATGCCATAGGCCTTCAACCGGTCCATGTGGATGCTGCGGTGGCCTTGCCCTTTAAAGCGGCCGACGGACTTGCCACGCGCGCTGACGCCGTGCCGCTCAAAGGTGAACAGCTCGGTCAATTCGATATGGTCACCTTCAACGCCCGTCACCTCGCTAATGGCGATGATCTTGCGCGAGCCATCAGGCAGCCGCGCGGTCTGCACCACGATGTGCACCGCCGAGGCCAGCATGTGGCGGATCACTTTGTCCGGGATGTGCTGGCTGGCCATCATCACCATGGTTTCCAGGCGCGAGAAGCAATCGAACGGCGTGTTGGCGTGCGTCGTTGTCATCGACCCGTCGTGGCCCGTGTTCATCGCCTGCAACATGTCCAGCGCTTCGGGGCCACGGCATTCGCCAATGATGATGCGGTCCGGACGCATACGCAGAGCGTTGATCACCAGGTCCCGCTGCGTGATCGCGCCCGCGCCTTCGATGTTGGTTTGCCGGGTTTCCAGGCGCACCACATGCTCCTGCTGCAGGGCGAGCTCGGCCGTGTCTTCAATGGTGACGACGCGCTCTGATTCGCGGACAAAGCGCGAAAGCGTATTGAGCATCGTGGTCTTGCCCGAACCCGAGCCGCCGCTCACGACAACGTTCAACCGCGCCTCCACGCAGCCCGCCAGAAAGTCGAGCATGGGCCGGGTGAAGGTCTCATTGCGGACCAAGTCATCCGTCGAGAGCAGCTTCTTGCCGAAGCGGCGGATAGAGATCACGGGGCCGATCAGCGAGAGTGGCGGGATCACCGCGCAGACGCGGCTGCCGTCGGGCAAGCGGGCGTCGACAATAGGCGAGGAATCGTCAATACGGCGGCCGATGTTGGAGACGATACGGTCAATGATTAGCCGGACGTGCGCTTGGTCCTTGAAGCGGACGTTGGTTTCCACCACCAGGCCAGCGCGTTCGACATAGACCGAATCGAAGCCGTTCACCATGATGTCGGAGATGGTGTGGTCCTTCATCAACGGCTCCAGCGGGCCGAGGCCGAACACCTCATCGAGGATCTCTTCGATCAGCCGGTCGCGCTCGCCCATGGTCATGGGCGTGCCGGATTCCTGGATCAGCTTCTCGACCGCGACGCCGATCTGATCGCGCACACCGTCCTTCGACAGCGACCGCAACTGGTCGGGCGACAGCGAGTTCAGCAAGCGCCCATGGATCTGGGTCTTGATGCCGAACCAGCGGTCGCTGCCAGTGGCGGGTCGAGGTGTGGTGCGCGAGGCCATGCGGTGGTGAGTTCTCTAGTTTCTCGAATTAGGCGGTTTTGGCCAGCGGCGTCTTGCCCCCGGTGGCTTTGTCGACAAAGGCGCGGAAGACGCGGTCCAGCTCGCCCGCGGCCTCGCGATTGGCGACAAAGGGCCGCGAGCGGTTGATCGATTCCAGGATCGCGGGCGATGACGGGATGCCGTAAAAGACGTTCTGGTTCAGCGTCTGCTGAATCTGTTCGAGCGACGCGCAGCCAACCGGCAGCTTCTTGCGGTAGTGGTTCACCACCACCTTGATCTGATCCTGATTGAAGCCCATGCGCATCAGGAACGAGATGTAGCGCTGGGCATTGCGGATGGCCGGGAACTCTTGGGTCATCACCAGAAAAATGGTGCCGGAGCTTTGCAGAGCGCCGTACACCAGATCATCGGCGATCATCTTGCCCGCATCGACGACGACGGACTGGTACTTCTCAATCAGGAACGTCGAGAACTCGCGGAACATCGGCTCTGTGAAGTAGAGCCGGTTCTCCAGCGTCTCCGGCGGGCCCACCAGATAGAAGCCCAACGGGTCCCGCGTGACGAAGCCTTCAAACAAGGCTTGATCCATGCGATTGAGATTCTCCGCCACCTCGGCCAGCGTGTACTGCGGCGCGGCGCCCAGTTGCATGGCCACGTCGTTGGCCATCACGTCCAGGTCAATCATCACCGTGTTCTGCTTGCGCTGTGCGAGCACGCTGGCAAAGTTCACCGCGAGCGTTGTAGTGCCAACGCCGCCCTTGACGCCCAGGAAGGTGTACATCTTGCCCAGGCCACTGGCCGTGGTCGAAACGCGGCGCGGGGCGCGGCCCAGGCGCTCCATCGCGTCGCGGAACTCGGTGCGCTTCAGCGGCTGCAAGAGAAAATCATTGGCTCCGGCACGCACGGTGGCGATGACGGATTCGCCATCGGCATGATAGTTAGAGGCGATCACATAGAGGTCCGGAATGGCCTGCTTCACTTTTTCCAAAGCCTTCAGCGCGGCTTCGCTATCGCTCGCCAAGTCCACCATCAGCGCCGTTTCCGGGTGGCGCTCCACTTCCTGCATTACGCGGATATAGAGATTGGCGGCGACTTCGGGAAACTCGGCGGCCACCTTGCCGTTGGGGACGTTCAACAGGTTCTCGCGCACGGACTCGCGGAAGCGTTCATCGGCGGAGGCGACAATCAATGAGACGGACATAGAAGCTTTCCTTTACGGTACACAGGTCACCTGCTCAGGGTCGCAGCCGGCGCTTTGCACGGCGAGCGAGGTTTGGAAATCGGGGATGCGGATGGGCGACAGTCCCAGGTAGGTCACAAAGCCCCGGAACTCATAGTTCGACACGGAGACCTTCACCAGATCCGGCACGCAGCTGACGCTGCATTCGCCGTCGCAGGTGAATTCCTCGAGCGCCCCGGAATCGGCATTGCGGGAGTAGTAGCTGACCGTGATCTCGGCGGGGCCGGAGATGAACTGGTCACGATCCCAGGTGATGGGCGAGTTGTTGCGCATCCAGCTGACGACGTTGCCGCCACCGCTTTGCCAGCAGTGCGTCACCGCATAGCGCGCGCCTTCGCGGGTGAAGTCAGCAATTGAGTGCCACACCCACAACAGCAGCGCCGTATAGATGATGGCGAAGGTCACGGGGAGCAAAATGGCCGCGTAGACGATGGCGAATTCGGCTACGGCTTGGCCGCGCTCACGTTGGCGATGCTGGGCACGGGGGTTAACCGGGGCCGCTTGCTGGCGCGCGCGGTTCAGAAGGCTAGATGCACTACCGAGCCGCGACCGTGAGGGAGCGGTCTTTGCTGAGTCCTGCGAGAAGTAACTAAGTGCCGCCATAAGGCATCCTCACTTGGGGCCGCAGAATGATCGGCTCCAGATTGACGAACGGGAGGGCGACGCGGACGGTGTAGCCGTCGGTCAGCGATACCGTGACGTAGTCGGGCGCCCGTCCACCCGAGGCCAGGTCGCAGCCCTGCGCCGTGCAATCGCATTCACCCAGGTCGCCGGAATCAACCGCCACACGTTCGGCGCGCACGCGAATGCCCGCCGCATCGAGATTCGGCACCAGCGGAGTGTTGGTGGCCTCATTGGTGCCGGTCAAGGCGAAGGCCTTGGCTTGGGTGACAGTGAGGTCCGCCTCATCGCAGAAGTTGACGCCCTGCCGCGTGCCCAAATACGACGCCACCATAGTGAGCATCTTTTGCAGCGTGTAGTAGGTGTAGCTGACGCGGGCCAGCTCCACCATGCCCAGCATCAGCAAAAACAGCACGGGCAACAGCAGGGCGGTCTCGAGCAAGCTGCTCCCGCGGCGGCGTGTCTGAAAGGCGCGGCAGCTCATCGGTGCAGCACCACCTTGCCGGGACCCGCAGTGATGGTGCAACCGCTCATCCGGCCCTGGCGCAAGGGAACCACACTGCCAATGTAGAGCGCCGGAAAGCGGCCGTTGGTGGCATCGACGTCGAGCGTGGTTGCACCGTTCGACGGCTGGAGCAGGAACTGCCGGAAGCCGAGCACGGTCATCTCAGTCCCGGCGGCCAGGGCATCCACCACCGGCACCGTGATCACGCGGCGTAGATTGCCCGTGTACTGCGTGTAGTCGTCGAGATCGGTCAGATCCGTATCCGCCGTATTCAGTCCTGCCAGCGTGTCCACCTCCGCCACGGAGGCACAGGCCGCCGGGACCGTCGGATCAAAGCGGGCCGCCAGGCCGCACCCCAGCGCGGTGACGGCCGGTTGAACGCGGTTGGTGTTGCAGGCCAGCGTCGCGGCGGACGTCCAAATCAGCGAGGTGCTGCTGATCTGAAAGCACGCCTTGGTTTCGCTGGTGGAGGCCGGTAGACCGCTAGCGCCGATGCGGTAGAGCTGCGAGGTCTCATCGGCAAAGATCTGCGCATCAGAATCCAGCTTGTCGAGCAGCAGATACGGCACCCGAGCCGTCGTGTTCGGCAAGTTGCCCGGATTCGGCGCTCCAGTGCAGGTGTAGCCCAGCGTGTAGCGGGTGCCGGGTACGTAGCCAAAGTCCGTGCCGTCGGCGGTGTCAATGGCGGCGATGGCGATGTTGGTGATGCCGCAGGCCTGGCAGAGCGGTGCGCTCATGCCCGCGACGGAGCGCATTACGATGGGCACCTTGCGGTCCTGACCCAGCGGGATCAGTCCGAAAAAGATCAGCGGTGCTTCGGCGCGCAGGGTAATGCGCATGTGGCGCGCCGCGGCACCGCTGGCCGTGCCGCCGGTGGCGTTCTCACTTTCGCCGATGGCGGAGGCGGCGGTGTCGAAGTACTCCGGGTCATCGACGGAGCTGGCCAGCAAGTTGCTTTCTTGCCCGATGGTGAGGCCGGCAAAGTCGTACTTGTTGCCGAGGTTGCTTGAGACCTGAATGGCCGTTTGCGCGTTGGCGGTGGCGAGGCCCGTTGATTGTTCGGTGCCCACCAGGTTCTGCGCTCCCGCTAAAGCCATCGCGTTGGCGGCGGTCTTCAATTCACCCTTGATCAGATAGAGGCGGCCCAAATCGACGGCCAATCCCATCAGCACCAGCAGCACCGGAGCCAGGATCACCAGCACCGACAATGCCGCCGCGCCGCTGCGGGAACCAGCCCGGGGCCGGCGCACCGTCAACAGCCGTCCGGCCGCGGCCGGTCTAGCGCTTTGGTTCCTGATGGCCACGAGGTCCAGCAATCTCCGGCTTCTTTGCGTCCTTGTCAGACTTGGTCTTCTTGCCGTCCTTGCTCTTTTCCTGCGCCACGCTGGGCAGGAACGGCTCCACTGTTTCGGGCAGCGTCGCCCGTTCTTCGGCCGACAGCGGCCGGACAAAGCGCGGCGTGATCACGACGAGCAGTTCGTCCGTCGTTTTGCGCGTGGAGCGGGAGCGGAACAGCGTGCCCAGAATCGGGATGTCGCCCAGGCCGTAGACCTTGTTGATGGTCTTGATGACGCGGTTGTCGATCAACCCGGCAAT
Source organism: Acidobacteriota bacterium (assembly GCA_026394055.1). Lineage (GTDB taxonomy): Bacteria > Acidobacteriota > Terriglobia > Bryobacterales > Bryobacteraceae > JAPKYZ01. The sequence continues at coordinate 6,980 of JAPKYZ010000020.1, read as the reverse complement.
GGCGAAGCTCTCGCCATCCTTCAAGATCACTTCGGTCTCAGCGCGGCGCGTGGCGATGGCCGGGATCAGGGTGCCCTGGACGTTCACCGCGTTGTTGTAGTCGAGCGAACTGACTTCCGGGCGCACCTTCAGGTGGATGGAGCCCGTCTCGGTCAAGCGCGGCGTGAAACCCAGCTGGACGCCGAACGGCCGGAACTGCACCGTCACGACGGGCGAAGTGGCGCCGCCGGTGGCGGTGGCCTGCAGCACGGGGAACGGAAATTCGCCGCCCGCGACAAAGCTGGCTTCCTTGCCTTCAATGGCGATCAGGTTCGGCTCGGCCAGGATCTGCAGCAGATTGCGTTGCTGCATCGCCTTCACCGTTGCGCCGATGTTCAGGTCGGGCCGGAAGACGAACAGGTTCAACAGGTCGGCGAAGTTGACGGTGGAGTTGGAGAACTCGCCATTCTGGAACTGCAACTGGCTAAAGCGGGGCTGCTGGAACTGTTGGGTCGAGGTAGCACCCAGCATGGTGCCGTTGCGCGAAAACAGATTGAAGCCCATCTCGGTCAAGGCCGCACGATCGACCGCGGCGAACTTCACCTGCAGCAGCACCTGGCGCGGATCGGCCACCGGCGGCACGGTGATCAGGTTCACCACCTTCTTGGTGCGCGTCGAGGCCAGCGCGGCGGCTTTGTCGGCCTGCTCACGATTTTTGGCGTTGCCCGAGATGACGATCGTATCGGCGTTGCCCGAGAAGTTGATGGTGGCATCGGGCAGGTCGCGCTTCAGTTCGCTGGCCAGTTCGGCGCGGAAGCGGTCCACTACATCGGTATCGAGATTGACGTTGATCTCAAACTTGTGGGGACCGGTGCCGGTCTCCCAAACGATCAACGTCGTGTGGCCGCCGCCCTTGGCGTTCACCATCACTTCGTGCGGCGAGACCACCACCGCGTCGGCGATCTTGGGTTCGGCGATCACCACTTTGGTGATCTCTTGCTTAAAGGTCAGCAGTTCACCGCGGCCTTCCAGCAGATTGACAGCACGGGGCGTTTGGGCGGCCAGTGCGAGCGAGATAGCGATCAGCAGAGCGGTTCGAATCATCGGAGTTTGGGGGCGGGCGAGCCTACTTATTGAAAACCTCTTGGACGTGCTTCTCGCCGCGGTAAACATCCACCACGGTCTTGGGCGGAGGCGGCGGGGCGGGCGGCGGAGTCTTCTTCGCAACGGCCGTGTCCGCCTCGGTCAGCTGCGCCCAGGCTTTGCTATCCCGCAGGTTGAGCCCGCGTGGACCCTTGCGGGGCTTGCCGAGATAGGGGTCGAGTGCGTCGCCAGTAACCGCCACCGGTTCATCAACCCGGCTCTGATCGAGCGGGTTGCGCAGGGCCAGACTTATTTTGCCTTGATTCTTGGCCAGCTCCAGCTTTCCCGCTTCTTCGGGCGTCACCAGCAGCGTGACCGCCTGCGCCGCCGGACGCGGGCCCTTGGTGTCCATGTTTTGCGCCTCGGTCACGCGGCCCACCGAGAGCACGGCGATATCCTGCAGGATGGTGGTGGTGATCGCCTCCGTCATGGAGCCGGTGCGGGTGAACAACACATCGACATGGGCGCGCGGCTGGATCAGCCCGGCGGCGCCGCTCGAATCGGCGATCTGCACGCTTACCGCGCGCTTGCCGGCCGCGATGATGGAAGGCACGCCGTCGATGCCGGTGCTGGAGGTCAGCTTCACGCTGGTCAGCGTCTCATTGGCCGAGACGGGGTAGAGCAACGCGCGGTCGAGCGCCGCCGCCTGCTCGCGGATGGCGGCCGTGGGGGCGTCCTTGGTGCTCAGCCGGACTTCCTTCAGATGGCCCTTCAACAGCTTGGTGCCAGCCGGGAGATCGCGCGCGGCGGCCCACACGGTGGTCATCGCTTCGGTTTTGGGCGCGGCCGTCCGGGACCAGAGAAACCAGGTCAGCAGCGTGGCGCATACGGCGGCGCCGCCAAAGATCATGAGTAGTTTTTGCCGATCCATGCCTTGTTCCAGGTCTCCTGCTTCCTGCTCTCCTATCGCGGGGCCATCAAAACCGCCGCCTTGTCCACGCTTAATGTCTGCCACCCACGCGCCTCCAGCGCCGCCCGCAACGGAGCGTCCACCGGAACCAGGGCATGGGTGAAGTGCCAGGCATCAAACAAAGCTTGCCACCCGGGCCGGACTTCCACCATACGGATGTAGTCCTTCATGAACTCCACCCCATAAAAATCGCTGCGTCCGTCAAAGAACACCGGCTGCGCGCCGGAGGTGCGGTAGATTACATAGCCGCCAAACTTATCCGGGGCGAAAAGCCGGGCGCCCGCCGGAATCGCCGCCACTGCGTTCACGGGAAACTCGGTTGCCGCAAAGCCAGCTTTGCTCGCCATCGCCATCGCCAGCGCCAATGCCGGCACCATCACCCAGGCGCCGCTAAGACCGCGATCGATCGCGCGCAGGTTGTCCGAGTAGCGGAAGAAACCGGAAAGCCGAGGATAGGCCCGGCGGCTCCAGATCGAAATCGCAGCCACCGCCAGCGGCAACACCGAAACGGCCAGCACCGGCAGCCCGCGCGCCGAACGCAGGGCGATCAGCCAGAACAGGCCGATCAGCAGCGCCCACTCGTAGCGCTTCTCGACTAAGGCCAGCACGGCGCCGATGCCGCAGATGGCAAAGCACAGCACGATCTGCGCCGCGCCTTCCAATTGAAAGTTGAAGGTCTGAAATTCACCGATGCGGCGGAGCAGTTCGCCATTGGCCAGATAGGCAACGACGTGCTGGTGCACGTGATAGCCATACGGGTTGAAGAATGTACCCAACCCCGCCAGCAGCGCCGCCGTCCAGTACTTTCCCCCTCGAAACGCCGCGTAGATCAAAAAGACCACCGGCCCTAGAAAGAAGCTGGCGTGAATGTTGGCCCACGCCGCCCCCAGCAGAAGCGCTCCGCCGGGCCGCCGGGCACCACGCTCGCACCAGAGAATCGTCCCCAGCAGAAACAGCCAGCCAAACACATGCGGCCGTGCCAGCCAGTGGAGGTTGGCGGTGGAAAACATCAGCGGGATGGTGAGCAAGGCAGGCAGAAAGCTGGCCCCTGCCTGAAACTGCAGCGCCAGCCACAGCCACGTCACCGCCGCCAGAGCCGCCCCATAGAGCAGCGCCACCCCTGGCAACCCCAGCATCCGGTGCGAGGCCCCCATCAGCACGTCCGCTCCCCACTCCCAGGCAAACCAGGGACGGCCGGCGCGCGAAAAAGAGTAGGGGTCTGCATAAGGCAGCTGGCCGGTGGATAGAATCCGCTCGCCCGTCCGGATATGCCACCCCGCGTCGGAATCGCGAAACAGCTGGTGCGCCCCGTCAAACAGGGTGAAGCACCAGACCAGCGTCAGCGACGCCATCAGCCAGCGGGCGTTCGGAATCAGGCGAGCCGGGAGACCGGAGATCGCTTTAGGCGCCCGTGGCGCCAATCGAGGTCAAGCCCTGGGTGATGCTGGAATACAGGCTCACCACGGCGGTGGTCAACTGGTTGACCGTCGTGATCAGCGCCAGACCCACGGCGGCCACAATCAGAGCGTATTCAACGAGATCCTGACCATCTTCCTCGCGGGCAAACCGCTGGAGGAGGTTAACGGTGAATTGGAGGAGCATGTTCATGTTGTAGTTTCCCTTCGATCAAACTTACCGGTCCGCCCGCCGGACTGCAACTGTCCGGGTACTAGAGCGGCGACCTGATGCCGCCGCGGCACCGGTCTCATCTTCGTGACGAACCCACCAGTGGCGAAACGCCCGCCCCCAGCGCTTCAACGCGTGGGGCTTTGAGGATAGCTCAAAACTGGCCGGGCCACCGTCCAGTTCGCTCACCAGCTTCAAATTGTGCATGGCCTCCGGCAGAGGCGCCCCGGTGGCGAAAGCGGCCTTCAGCTCTTGCCGGGCCTCCGCGTACTTACCCAGCTCAATCAACGCCGCCGCCAGATTGTTGTGTGCCGTCGCGGGACCGCCCAACGATTCCCAGTGCAGCAGCGCTTCCTTGGGGTTCTCGCCCGCCAGCGCGTGCGCCAGATTGCCACGGGCGACCTCTGACTTAGGCTGCAACGCTAAGGCCCGGCGGAACTCGCTGGCGGCGTCCGTGGTGCGCCCCTGCAGCATCAGGTTGTAGCCCAAATTGTTGTGAAAGCTGTCGTTTTCGGGTTCCAGCGCCAGCGCCGCCCGGTGGGACTGCTCGCCATCAGAAAGTCGCCCCAGCTCGTCCTGGACAATGCCGAGCGTCGACAGAATCGGGGATTTCTTGGCCGGAGCCGCGGCCAGCAGCTCAGCCGCTTCCACCGCCAAGCTCATCTGCCGCAGGCTGCGGGCAGCGCCGAGGCGCGCGGCGACATCGTCCGGGAAACGAGACAGGGCCAGCCGGTAGTGCTCCAGCGCCAAATCCGGCATCTGGCGGCTTTCAAAGTGGCGGGCCAATTGCAGACGGGCGTCGAGATTTTCGGGCTGGGTGGCCATCCGGCGCTGCCATTCCCGCACCTGCAGGTCGCCATCGCCCGCATCCACGGCATTTCTCACCTGACGGTTGAGGGCCGACGGAGCGCCTCCCGCCGGCCTCCAGGCCTGCGTGGAGCGGCGGGCGCAGCCGGGCAGTGCCGCCAGCGCCAACGTGAGACCGATACCAACAGCCTGAGAGGGCCAGCTCATGGAAGCTTTTCAAACTCCAGCTGGTCGCCGCGCATCGTGCCGGTTTGGGCCGCCGTCCCGGCAGGCAATTCGAGCACCGAGTGGGCCCACAGCAGCAGGCTCATCCGGCGGCGGGGCATGGAGTGGCGAATCTTTAGCACTTGCTTTTTCTTATTCAAGAACAACACGTCGATCTCAAACTTCATGCCAAACGTATGAACGGCTTCGCAGGGGACGATCCACAACCCATCCCCGGGCTCTAACCGCTCGTGCTGCAATAGACCCGTACGGCGTAACCGGCTCGTATTGGCGACGGCGGCGCGGTCGGCCAGCTGAGCGTTCCGGGTCTGATTTAGCACCCGAATCCGCCGCGTAATCGTGGAACCCGGTTGAGAGGAAATTGTTGCGCCTCTTATCTGACAAGATGATGCAGAGCGCAAAACTTCCGCCCCGGTTCAGGGTTTAGACTAGCTTACTGAGCATGCGTTTGCAACGGTTGGGAATCCTCGTCCGCGGTTTGGCCGCGATAGCGTGCGCGACGGCCAGTTGGTCGCAAAGTATTACGACGGGCGCGACGTTTGGCGACGCCGTCGAACTGGGTGGTACGCCCGCTGACATTGTCGTGGACGAACTGCGCGGGCGTCTCTATCTGGTTAACTCCAACGCCAACCGCATTGACCTTTACGACTACCGCCTGAAGAAGGTAACGGGCTCCATTCCCGTGGGCAGTTTTCCCATCGGCGCGGCCATGTCGCCCGACGGCGCGCGGCTCTACGTCACCAATACGCAGGCGTCGTCGCTGGCGGTGATTGAGCTTGGCGCGGACCGGGTGACCGAATTCATTAGCCTTCCGGCCAAGCCCGAAGGTGTGGCCGTGGGCAATGACGGGCGCGTCCTGATCACGACGCAAGGCACGGGCACCAACAACACCACCAACACGTTGCTGCTCTACGACCCCCGCCAGGGTGCGGGCCAGCAGATCTATGTCGTGCCCTCGCCCCCCACGCTTTCGACGCCCAACCCCTTGCCCGCCGTCTTTGTCGGCCGCCCGGCCACCGCTTTTCCGGGCCGGTTGCTGACCACCCCCGACGGCAACTTCATCATCGGCATGGTGGCGATCAACCAGACCACCAACGGCGCCTCCACGACTTTGTTTGTGTATGAGGTGGCCTCCGGCACCGTGTTGCGTAACCGGATTGTTACCGGACAATCCACCGTGCTGTCGATTTCGCCCGATGGGGCGCGGTTTATGGCGGGCTCGACGCAGTATGACACCGCGACGCTGTCGGTGAACTCGCAACTGAACGTGGCCAATATGCAGTTCTTCCTGAACAGCACCTCCAGCACCGCGATCAATCTCCAGTTCAACTACGGCGGCAGCGCCTTTTCGCCCAATGGCGCGACGCTCTATAGCGCTTTCAACAATGCCGCTAACGGCGCCCGGGCCACCTCTTCTACGCTGTTTGTCTCGAACCCGCGGCACCTCTACACGCCGCTGGGCATCCGGCTGCCGGAGAGCGTGTTGGGCCGCATGGTGATCACCTCCGACGGCTCGCAGCTGTTTGCCCTTTCGGAGTCGGGCTTGTTGGACCTCCCGGTGGCCGCCCTGTACGACTACCCGATCATCCAGCCGGATTCGACCACCGTCTTCATGGCGGTCGACGATTGCAACCGCGGCCTGGCCCGCACCTCCATCCGGATCGGCAACGCGGGCAAAGGCAAGCTGACCTACGCCGTCGGCAACCCGGGCAACGCCCTGACGGCCGAGGTTTCGAGCGGTGTCGCGCCTTCGTCGATCAAGTTCACCATGGAGCCCGGCCGGACCAACGTTGTCCGGCAGGCCGGCACCAATCTGTACACCGGCGGCGCGAACAACCAGGGGACCCCGGTGAATATCTTTCTCTCCTCGCCCGAGGCGATCAATCTGCCGCCCGTCATCCGGCTGTTCATGAACTTCCGGCAAAGCGATCAGCGTGGCCTTGTCTTCCCGATCCCCACCTCGCTGCAGAACAATGGCCTGGTGACCGGCGAAGGCATCTTCGACATGCTGATTGATGAGCCGCGCGGGCGCCTCTATCTGACCAACTCCGGCCTGAACCGGATTGAAGTTTTTGACCGCAAGAAGCTGAAGTGGCTGGACCCGATTGAGGTGGGCCAGTTGCCCCACCAGATGGCGATGTCGCTGGATGGTTCGCAACTCTACGTGGGCAACACGGGGGGCGAGTCGATCCAGGTGGTCGATTTGGAGACCCTGCGCGTGACGGGCAACGTGGAGTTTCCGCCGATCCCGCGCAACGGTCAACAGGGCACGCTGCGGCCCGTGGCCATG
>JAPKYZ010000019.1 GCA_026394055.1 Acidobacteriota bacterium | reverse complement strand
CCATCAGCGTGTGCAGGCAATGCCAATGGTCCGGCGTTGAGACCACGATCGCCTGCAGCTCTTTGTCATCGAGCAGTTTGCGGAAATCGGAATACTGCTTGGTATTCGGTCCGCACACGCGCGCCCCTTCTTCCATGCGCGGCTGATAGGCGTCCGACATGGCGGCGCAATCGACATCGCGCTGGTTCTTGAAGTCGTAGACGTGCTGCGCGCCAATCAGGCCGTAGCCGATAAAGCCAACCTGGACCCGGTCATTGGCGCCCCAGACCCGCGTGGAACCCGCGGCCGTGAGCGCACCCAAAAAGTAGCGGCGTGAAGTGTGGGGCATCGCCCCGGAATTCTATCTCCGCCACCGCCCCGGGCGCAATGGCTGCCACCGCCGATAATGTCCGCGTCGAGTGCATTTGTGAGTGCACAATAATGTTCGGTTTAAAGACGTCCGTTTACACGCCGATGAGGCCCGTGAGGTTGTATGAACCATGAGCACGGGTGTTTCCAATAGTTCCGTATCTCGCCGCGTGGATCCGTCAGACGTTCGGGTCTGTCTGGCATCGATCGTCCAATCGAACACGCTGGGGGACCACGACAAGCTCCGTCAACTGATCAGCTTCATGGTGGAGCGGGCGCTGGCAGCGCCGGATGTCCCCTTGCGGGAGTACGAGATCGGGGTCAAGATCATGCGTTTGGGCGGTGATTGGGACCCCCGCACCAACGCCACCGTGCGCTTGGAAGTGTCGCATCTCCGCAACCGCTTGGCCGAATACTACCACCGCGAAGGTCTCCGGGACCCGATCCACATTGTTGTTCCCAAAGGCGCCTTCAATGTGATTTTCGTGCGGGCGGAGAACGCCCCGGTCTCGACCTTCCGTCCTGAATACAATGGTCCGGAGGAGCCGCAGAGGCAGCTTCCGGTGAAGCCTATTCTGGCGGTGGCGGGAGTGGTGCTGGCGGGCGCTGGTATCTGGTTCGGCCTGAAATTGTTCAACAAGGACACCGCTGATGACGAAGCGCCGCAGCCGGCGGCCGTCCAGACCAAACCGCCGGCGCGCAAACCTCACAGTGATAAGCCAGCCCCCGCCACACCGCTGCAGCAGGCGCGAGCCTCCGCGCGCGATTTCAATGCCACCATCGCCCGCCTGAAAGGCCACGCCGATACGGATCCGAAACGGGTTGAACTGGCCAAGGCCTTGTGGTGGAACGGCGGCCGCAAGTCCGCGGCCAAAACCTGGGAACAGGTCGAGGGCGATCTGAGTCCGTCCATCCTGGCCATGTGGGGCTTGGCCGCCATCGATTCGAAGAAGATCGACCAGGCGCGCGCGAAGCTGAGTTCGGCCTCTCCCTTGGAGCAAGCGCGCTTCCACGCCTTAATGACCGAAACCAGCCTGGCGCTGGATGCGCTGGAGAAAGTGCCGGCGAAGGAGCTGACGCCGGGGGTGGTGGCGGACCCCATCTTCACTTCGATTGAGCGGGAGCCGCGCTATCTGGCCGTTTTGAAGAAGGCCCACTTGATAAACTGACGCTCGTCATGAGTTTCAGTTCGTCCCGTCAACCCAGCCTTCCGGAAATCCTGGATTCCGGCGACCCTTCTCTGTTTGCGCCGCGCAGCAAAGCCAAGGGACCCGACGGGTTTCTCCCGCTCACCGAGGACATGCTGCTGAACCGTCCCTCCGGCGACCTGTTCGGCTGGACCCAAAACGCTGGCATGGGCTGGAATCCGGCCAAGCTGGGCGGACCGGAAGTGGTTCTTCTTTCGACGCACGGCGGCATCCGCGCCGCTGATGGCACGCCCATCGCCCTGGGCTATCACACTGGCCACTGGGAAGTGGGCTTGCTGATGCAGGCCGCGGCGGAGGAACTGAAGTCACGCGACGCGGTGCCCTTTGCCGGCTTCTGCACGGACCCTTGCGACGGCCGCACCCAGGGCACGCCCGGCATGTTCGATTCGCTGCCGTACCGCAACGACGCCGCCATCATCTTCCGCCGCCTCATCCGCTCGCTGCCCACGCGCAAGGGCGTCATCGGCGTCGCCACGTGCGATAAGGGCCTCCCCGCGATGATGATGGCGCTGGCTGGAACGCTCGACCTGCCGTGCGTGCTGGTGCCGGGCGGCGTGACGCTCTCCCCGGAAGATGCGGAAGACGCGGGCAAGGTCCAGACCATCGGCGCCCGCTTCGCGCACAACGTCATCACGCTGGAATACGCGCAGGAGATGGGCTGCAAAGCCTGTGCCTCGCCCGGCGGCGGCTGCCAGTTTCTGGGCACGGCGGCCACTTCACAGGTGGTGGCGGAGGCGCTGGGTATGTCGCTGCCGCACTCCGCGCTGGCCCCCTCAGGCGACCCCATCTGGCTGGACATGGCGAGACGCTCGGCGCGGGCGGTGCTGCACTTGATGTCGAAGGGCATGACCATGCGCGACGTGTTGACACCGGCGGCGCTCGAGAACGCGATGGTACTTCACGCGGCCTTTGGCGGCTCGACGAACCTGATCCTGCATCTGCCCGCCACCGCTCACGCCGCCGGTCTGCGGCGGCCCACGGTGGATGACTGGTCCCGCATCAACCGCCAAGTCCCGCGCCTGGTGGACGCTCTGCCCAATGGTCCTGTGGGTCACCACACGGTGCAGGTCTTCATGGCGGGTGGCGTGCCGGAGGTGATGCTCCATTTGCGCGCTGCGGGCTTACTGAACTTGGGCACCACCACGGTGACCGGCGAAAAGCTGGACACGCTGCTTGATTGGTGGCAGGATTCTGAGCGCCGCCACGCGCTCCGCAAAGCGCTGAAGGAGCGGGACGGCATCGATCCGGGGGCCATCATCATGGATCGTGATACCGCCCGCTCCCGCGGCCTCACCTCCACCGTCTGCTTCCCCACCGGCAATCTGTCGCCCGGCGGCTCCGTCATCAAGTCCACCGCGATCGATGCCTCCGTCGTCGATGCCGATGGCATCTATCGCAAGCGCGGCCCGGCACGGGTGTTCACCACCGAACCTTCCGCCGTCGCCGCCATCAAGAACGGCACCGTCAAGGCCGGCGACATCCTGATCCTGGCCGGCCGCGGACCCCTGGGCTCCGGCATGGAAGAGACCTACCAGGTCACCTCTGCTTTGAAGATGCTCGACTTTGGCAAGCATGTCGCCGTCATCACCGACGCCCGCTTCTCCGGCGTCTCGACCGGCGCCTGCATCGGCCACGTCACGCCCGAAGCCCTGGCTGGCGGCCCCATCGGCAAGCTCCGCGATGGCGACCCGATCGAGATCATCATCGACCGCAACAACCTGGAAGGCACCGTGAACTTCGTGGGCGATGAAGCGGAGCTACTGGCGCGAGAGCCCCACCCCGGCCTGCAACCCGACCCGCTCCTCCCCGCCGATTCCCGCCTCTGGGCGGCCTTGCAGCAAGCCAGCGGTGGCCCTTGGGGCGGGGCAGTCTACGACGCCGAAATGATCATCGCGGCGCTGAGCCGCTGATGGGTGCTGATAAATGTTTACGTCGTTCTGCACTTGACTTGACGTAGCAAGGATTGTGGAGGGCGTTCTCGAACGAGTCACCTTGAAGAGTCTCTCGCGGTGATCGGGAGCTTCTGAACTTCGCTCAGAGCTTGGATGGCCACTTTTGACGGCCGTGAAAAACGGCGATGATTTCAAGCCGGCCCCGACGGACTCGGTAGGGGATCAGGTAAGGAGTGTTGGGGATAACCAGCTCTCGCGTACCTAGAACTCGCCCCGGCCTTCCCCTGTCGGGTTGCGTTTCGAGGAGCTCAACAGAGTCCAGGATGCGCTCAGCAACAAGTGCCGCGTTCTGCTCGGAATCTTTGGCGATGAAGTTACGCAGAGAAACCAGATGCCGGATCGCTCGGCGAGACCAAACGGCCTTCATCGCGGAGCTTTAGTCTCACCGGCCTTGCCCCAGGACTTGAGCCACTCTGAAACTTTCTCATGGCCGACGGATTGTCCCGAGTCGAGATCTTCGATGCCCTGGTGAATCTCTCCCAACTGCCATTCCTCAGAGTCGACAAATGCGGTGATGGCCTCCGCTGCAAGGAAAGACTTCGAGCGCTTGGACTGTTTGGAAAGCGCATCGAGACGCTTCTTGGTTTCGGAGTCGAGGCGGATCGATAGCGTCTCAGTCATGGCGTGTTCACCTGTACACAGTTTCACGCACTACAGCACACGAGGCGGGATCGCTAGAAGCGCCGCATCGCCCTCGCCTACCCGCTATTCTCGATCTAGACTAGGGAGCAGGTTTCGGCCGTCCTTCAGTTCGCCGCGCGCTCTGCCGAATCCCCTGCACCACAACCACCATGCGCATCGACAAATGGCTCTGGGCCGCCCGCTTCTTCAAGACCCGCGCACTCGCTTCCCGCGCCTGTGACCTGGGCCGCATTCTCTCGAACTCGATCGCCGCCAAGCCCGCCCGCGAGGTGAAGGTGGGCGACCTGCTGCAGATCAAGAACGAGGGCGGGGAGTTTCAGGTGGAAGTGCTGTTGTTGAGCGAAATGCGCGGGCCCGCGGCCCAGGCGCAGACGCTCTACCGCGAAACGGATGCCAGCCGCGCGCAGCGGGCCAAGCTGGCGGAAGAACGCAAAGCCCAAGCCCAGTTTGAGACCCTGCCTGAAGGGCGGCCCAACAAGCGCGACCGCCGCGAAATCCAGCGCTTCCGCGGCCGTGTCTAACGCGTCAGGCGGCGCCCAAACCTCAACCTCTTCAACGGCGCGGCAAACCGGCCCGCAGTCGTGACAATCTAAGAAGCATGTCCACCGATCTCCGTTTCCCCATCGGCCGCTTCTCCTATGCTGGACCCAACCGGGCTGAGTGGTTGGAACAAATTGCTACGCTCCCCGCTGAGATGAAGGCGGCCGTCGCCGGCCTCACTGACGCTCAGCTCGACACCCCGTATCGCGAAGGTGGCTGGACCTTGCGCCAGGTGGTTCACCACACCGCCGACAGCCACATCAACAGCTACGTCCGCTTCCGGCTGGCCTTGACCGAGCAGGAGCCAACCATCAACACCTACGAAGAGCAGCTGTGGGCCGAATTCGACGACGCGAAGGCGGAGCCCGTGGAGACTTCACTGCAACTGATCGAAGTGCTCCATCGGCGCTGGGCGCGCATGCTGCGGACCCTGGATGAAGCGCAGTGGCAGAAGGCATTCATCCATCCCGCCAACGGCCGCACGGAGCTTGATAAGGCACTCGGGCTCTACGCCTGGCATGGCCGCCATCACGTGGCGCACATCACCTCCTTGCGGGAGCGGATGGGATGGTAACGCTGGCGCTAGCAATCGTGCTGGCGCAAACGCCTGACGCGGCCCGCGCCCAGTTGATGGATCGCATGGAGTCGCGCGCCCCCCAATACGCGGCCCTTTCGCGGCAGATCTGGGAGTTTGCTGAGGTCGGTTACAAGGAATCGAAAAGCTCGGCCTTGCTGGCGCAGACGCTGCGTGAGCAGGGCTTTGCGGTCGAGTCCAACATTGCGGGTATCCCCACGGCGTTCACGGCGACGTGGGGCTCCGGCAGCCCGGTTATCGCGATCTTGGGCGAGTTCGACGCACTGCCGGGTCTCTCGCAGGATTCTGTGCCGGAGCGCAAAGCGATCAAGACCGGCGCGCCCGGCCACGGCTGCGGCCACAATCTATTTGGCGTCGCCGCCGCGCATGCCGCCATCACGGTGAAAGAGTACCTCGAAAGCCACAAGATGTCCGGCACCATCCGCTTCCTGGGCACGCCCGCCGAAGAAGGTGGCGGCGGCAAGATCTACATGGCTCGCGCCGGAGCGTTGAAGGGCGTGGACGTGGCGCTCACTTGGCATCCTTCCGACGCCAACCAAGCTTCCACCCGTAGCTCACTGGCCAATATCACTGCCAAGTTCAAGTTCTATGGCCGGGCGGCTCACGCAGCGATGGCGCCCCAAGAGGGCCGCTCCGCGCTCGACGCCGTGATGGTGATGAATCACGCCGTCGAACTAATGCGCGAGCACATCCCGCAAGAGACGCGGGTCCACTACATCATCACCAACGGCGGCGCGGCCCCCAACATCGTGCCCGATTTTTCCGAGGTCTACATCTACGCCCGGTCGCCCTCCATGGCCATCCTCGACGGCGTCTGGGAGCGTATCATCAAGTGCGCCCAAGCCGGAGCGCTGGCGACTGAGACGCGCATGGAGATGGAACTGGTCAGCGCGGTCTACAACATTCTGCCGAACGACTATCTGTCGTCGTTGTTCAACAAGAACCTGAAGCTGGTGGGTGGCGTGAAGTACTCCGCTGAAGAGCAAGCTTTCGCCACCAAGCTCCGCACCACATTGGGCATGATGGAGGACCACCCGATGGGACAGCAGGAGCAGATTCTTCCGCCCGACGCCGGTGCCCCGGGTGCGTCCACCGATTTTGCCGATGTCACCTGGATGCTGCCGGCCGCTGAGTTCAACGCCGCCACGTGGGTGCCCGGCACGCCCGCGCACAGCTGGCAGGCCGTGGCCGCCAATGGCATGTCGATCGGCCAGAAGGGCATGATGGTGGCCGCCAAGACTTTGGCCTTGACCGCGCTCGACCTGTTTCATGACCCGCAGCAGGTGAAGCTGGCGCGCGAGTCGTTCGACAAGCGCCGTGGCGGTGTGCTTTACAAGTCGCGGTTGCCGGAAGGGCAGAAGGCACCGCTCAATTATCGGGATACGGGGGCTCGGCAGTAATTGCGGCTCCTCGTCGCGGTTGCGCTAAGTGCGGCGGCTTGGGCGCAGGCTCCCAAACCGCTGGCGCTGACCTTCAACGCGGAATGGCGGTTGATCCAAGCCGGTACGGTGGATCTCAAATGGGAGCCCGCCGCCCCCACCGCTGGCCAAGCCAAGCTGCACATCGAGTCATCCGGTTTGGTCTCGCGCCTCTACAAGATCAACAACGACTATCACGCCAACTTGGCCGGCGGCTTCTGCGCCATCGAGACGGGCATGGAAGTGCGCGAAGGCAATCGCCAACGCTCCAATCGCGTCACCTATGATCGCGAAAAGAAGCAAGCCTCCTTTGTCGAGCGCGACCTAGTCAAGAATTCCGTCATCGCCAGCCACAGCGTCTCGACGCCGGCCTGCGTGCACGATGTTCTCGGCGCATTGATGGCTCTGCGCCGCATGAATCTGGCCGTCGGCCAAAGTGGCAGCTTGCCAGTGAGTGACGGCAAAAAGTTCGCTGACGTGCGCGTCGAAGCGCAGGAGCGCGAGACCGTCAAGACGCCACTGGGTGTCTTCAAGGCGGTGCGCTATGAAGCCCATCTGCTGAACAACGTCATTTATCCCCGCAGCGGGCGTGTCTTTTTCTGGTTGACCGACGACGACCGCAAGATCCCCGTCCAGATCCGCGTGCGTCTGCAAATTCTGATCGGCACCATCACGCTGCAACTGGTGAAAGAGGAAAATCCATGAGAGCGTTTTTGGCCTTAGCCAGCCTAGCCACCCTTGCCACCGCCGCCTATGCGCAGCAGCCCGCCCTGCTCCCGGCGACGGAGCTGAGCAAGCTGACTGAGCGGATGCAGATGGTGGCGGAATCGGTGGCCATCGTCATCCCGGACCTGCCCCGCGCTGCCGGGCCCATCCTTGAGCAGATCCGCCCCACCCGTCTTGCCTTGGACCGCACGCCTCAAAGCACCAAGCTCACCTACACCCTGCTGGGCCTTTACAAGAACTACTTGATGCTTGCCGATGCTCTGCCCAAGCCCATCCCATTCCCGGCCGTGGGCGCGCAGCAACTCAATGAACTGCGCGATGGCTGGGGCAAGCTGGAGAATCATTTCCAGGCCTTGATCGACAGCCGCGAATCACAGCTGACGCCCGCCGATCGCGACAACCTGGCCCGCTACAAAGAGGCCAACTCGCAGCTCGGCGCGCCCGCCTCTGGCAAGCCGCGCGTCGTCTTCATGGGCGATTCCATTACCGATGGCTGGCCCCTGAAGGAGTACTTCTCCGGCAAAGACTTCGTCAACCGCGGCATCAGCGGCCAGGTCACCGGCCAGATGTTGGGCCGCATGCAGGCCGACGTCATCAACCTCAAGCCCGCGGTGATGGTTGTCCTGGCCGGCACCAACGACATCGCCCGTGGCACGCCCATCGAGATCATCCAGAACAACCTCCGCATGATGTGCGATCTGGCCGACCATGCGCACATCAAAGTGGTGCTCGGCTCGGTCCTCCCCATCCACGACTACAACCAGAACATCGACCCGCGCTTCGCCCGCAGCCCGCAGCGTCCGCCCGCAACGATCAACGCCTTGAATGCCTGGATGAAATCCCTGGCCGAGAGCAAAGGCTACGTCTATCTCGACTACTTCAACTCCGTCCGCGATGGCGCCGGATATCTCCGCAAGGACGTCGCCGAAGACGGCCTGCACCCCAACGCCATGGGCTACCGCCTGATGGCTCCTCTGGCGGAGCGAGCTGTTGAGGATGCGTTAGCCGGGCGGGTGGCGACGCCGCGCAAGAAGTAGACCATACGCCAAGCCGCAACCGATATGGCATACTGAGGCTATGGTGACGAAAGCGAAGAAGTCCGAGAATCGAAAGATTACCGTCAACGTCCCGTCAGATGTCTTGGACCTTGCGATGAAGGCCAATGGTGAAGGGCTCACGGCGACGGTAGTGGAAGGTCTCCGGAAAGTCGCGGCCAAGGAGGCGTACGCCCGGCTGTTGGCGGCGCGCGGCACCTACAAATCAAAGATGGATTTCGCCGCCTTGCGAGACTAGGATGGTCAGCGCCGACACCAATATCTGGATCGCCCACTTGGCTGGTGAACAGGCGGACGATGTAGAGACCTTGGCGATCGCCCTGAGGTTTCAGCGGGCCATGATGCCACCGCCAGTTCTGTCAGAGTTGCTGAGCGATCCGGATATGCCCGGCGGCCACCGGAGCGATTTGCAGTCGGTCCCGCGTCTGGAGTTAGGACCGGGATTCTGGGAACGCGCAGGTTTGTTGCGGGCCAGTTTGTGGCGGATGGGTCTGCGTCCGAAACTTGCTGATACGCTGATTGTCCAATGCTGCCTGGATTACCAGGTCCCTCTTCTCACACGCGACAAGGGCTTCGCCATGTTCGCCAAGCATTCGGGTCTCAAACTCGCGAAGTAGCACTACTTCCGGTTGCGGTAAGCCTGATCGAGAATCTCGATCACGTGGTAAGCCTTCTGCCCGTGCCCGTAGAGCTCGGCCCCGGCCTTCACCTGGAGCAAGCAGCCCGGATTGGCCGTGGCGATTGCCTGCGCCCCGGTCGCGTTCACGTTGCGCATCTTTGATTCCAGGATCTGCATCGACATCTCGTTCTGCACCACATTGTAGATGCCCGCACTGCCGCAGCAGACGTCGCTTGAAGCCATCTCCTTCAGCGTCAAACCCGGCACGGAACGCAGCAGTTGCCGCGGCGCGCTGCGGACCTTTTGGCCGTGGGCCAAGTGGCAGGAATCCTGATAGGTCACCGTCAGCTTCACTTCACCCATGTCGCGGTTCAGCTCGATGGAGGCGAGAAACTCATTCACGTCGCGCATCAGCGATACCCAGCGCTCACCCTTGGCGTGATAGGCGGCGTCATGTTCCAGTAGCTCGCCGTACTCTTTCAACGTCGACCCGCATCCGCCGGCATTGGTCAAGATCGCATCAAAGCCGCCGTCCAGCACGGCATCAATGTTCTGCCGGGCCAGTTTGCGGGCTTCGTCCCGCAACCCCGCATGCGCGTGCAAAGCGCCGCAGCATCCCTGATCCGCCGGGATGTGCACTTCACAGCCGTTCTTCTGCAGGACCCGCACCGTCGCTTCATTCAACCGCGCAAAGAAGATGTTGGCCATGCAGCCCGCCATAAAGGCCACCTTGTGCTTGCGTGGGCCCTCGGCTGGAAACACCTTGCCGATCGACCCGTAAAACGTCGGCATCTCCGCTTCCGGCGCCAGCTTCTCGGCTCGACCCAACGCGCCCATCAACTTCAAAATGCCCGACGCGCGCACCAAGCGTTGCAAGCCACTCTGCTGGTAGATCCACAACTTCAGGCCCACGATCTTCAGCAGCAATGGCGATTGCAGCAGTTGCTTAAAGACGAACCACTGCAGCAACTGCGCCATGGGCGATAGCGGAATCTTGGCCTGGATCTCGGTGCGCGCCGCCTCAATCAACCGGCCATACTGCACGCCCGACGGGCACGCGGTCTCACAGCCACGGCAGCCCAGGCAAAGCCCCAGGTGTTCGAGATACTGCTCCGAACTCACCGGTGCCGCCCCGGTGGCCACCTGCACCATCTGGTAGATGCGCCCGCGCGGTGAATCCATCTCGATCCCCAGCTCGCGGTAAGTCGGGCAGGAGTTCAGGCACAGCCCGCAGTGCACGCACTTGTCCAGGTCCTTCTGCTGCGGCGCGTCAGGGTGTCGGTCGGCCAGCACCGGCCGCGCGTACGAAGAATCACCCGCACCTTGAACCGCCGCGCCTTGATCATTAGAGCCGTGCATACAGCCTCCCCGGATTCAACAAGCCTTGCGGGTCCAGCATCTGTTTCACACGTTTCATCGCCGAATAGTCACTCCCCGTTTGCGCCCACGGCATCAGCGATTCGCCATATTCGATCACCATCTTGAAGCCCGCAGGCAGTGAAAGCGGCTTCTCGGAATAGCCATAGGCCACCCCGGTCGCAGCCCGAGCAATCATCGGTCCGCGCCACACCTGGAATGGTTCCGAGACATCGGTGAGCGTCGTCGAAAACCGCGCCACCCGTCCCTGCGGATGGGCGGCCAGGAAGGTGGGGGTGAACTCTTGGATCCGCGGCCAAACCTCTTCACCCATCACCTTGGCGGCCGACAGCTCACGCGAATACCGGTCGAGCAACGCCGCATTGCCCGCCGCCTGCAACAGCAGCGACCATTGCGCGGGCAAGCCCACCCGCTCCGCCGCCTCCGGGTTCAATAAATCGAGCGCCACCGGCTGCAGCACGCCCCGCAGAATCGCGTCCCGCTGCTGCATTACCTCTTCCAGCGTCGCGCCGGTCAGGCAGAACGTGCGTGACCCGGAGGGCTTCGGAATCAACTTAAAGTTGATCGTCGCCATGGCGGCCAGCGTGCCATAGCTGCCAATCAGCAGCTTCGCCATGTCCAGGCCCGCGACGTTCTTCACCACCATGCCGCCGGACTGGATCACCTGACCGTCGAGCGTGGCAAACGTCATGCCGATCACCAGATCTCGCGCGCTGCCATAGAGACGGCGGCGTGGGCCCGAGTGGTTGGCCGCGACCACGCCGCCGATAGTGGCCTGTGCCGACCACGGCGGATCCAGCGGAATCATCATCTGATGCTGGTCGAGCAGTTGCGTCAGTTCGGCGTAGGGCAGTCCTGCCTCCACCGAAATGGTCAGATCCTTGGGCTCAAATGTGAGCACGCGGTTCAGGTCCCGCGTCGAAATGGTGACGTCTCCAGCCGTCGCACCGGGCTTTGAAAAATTACCGCCCAGCCGGATCTTGTGGTGCCGGGATGCGGCGTCCGCCAGAGCTTGCGCCAGTTCCGATGGAGTGGCCGGACAAAGCTCGCTCATGCGCCGATGCCAGCATCCTGCCGAAAATGGCTGCGCAAATCAGATCTAAAACAGGGGCGCGCCTGCGCCTCAACCCTCATCACCGGCATGGCTTTAGTGTAATGCGTCACTCGCTCGTGCCCCAACCGGGCTACACCAGATCCCAAGGCTTCCGCGCCTTCCGCCCGAGCAGCGCCGATGCATCGGGAGCGCCCAGGAAGTCTTCCTTCTTGGCGTCCCACTTCAACTTCTTGCCCGTCTTGAGCGCAATGTTGCCCAGCAGGCAGACGCTGGTGGAGCGATGCCCAATTTCGATATCGGCCGATGGTGTCTTGCGGGTGCGGACGCAATCCACAAAGTGCGCCGCGTGATCCTTGGTCGGCTCCGGGACATTCTCGTAGAACACTTGCACCGGCTTGGCCTGGTGCCGCGGGTTCGAGGTTTCAGGGTAGATCGCCCAGCTGATCCGCTCGGCAAAGATCGTGCCATCGGTGCCATAAAAGCAGATCCCATTCGGCTGATCGTACTCGCCGCGGCCGTTGTAATACTTGGGCCCCACCTTCGCGGCACCCATCCCAAAGCCATTCAAGTTCGACCCTTCGTAGGTCATGATGTAGTTGTCGAACTCATAAGTCACCGTCATGAAGTCCGGCACATCGCCGTCATCCTTGACGATGTATCGTCCACCGGAAGCAGAAATCGTGTGCGGTGCAGTGGACCCCATGATCTGCTGCGCCGTGTCGATGCGGTGGTTGCCGTAGTCGGTGATGTAGCCGCCCGAATAGTCAAAGAACTGCCGGTAGGTAGCGAGAAAACGGTTCGGGTTGAAGGGCACCTTGGGCGATGGCCCACAGTAGAAATCCCAATCCAGTCCCGCCGGCGGCTCCTGGTTGGGTTTGCGGCCAATGCCATTGGGCGTGACATTGATGTAGTTCCAAACGCGCACAAACTTCACTTCGCCAATATCACCGCGCTGGATCATCTCCGCGATCTTGGGGAAGTGCTTGGCGGACCGGTGCTGCGTACCAGCGCACACAATGCGGTTGTACTTGCGCGCCGCGTTCACCATCGCTCGCCCTTCGCGGATGGTCAGCGAGACCGGCTTTTCGCAATAGACATCCTTGCCCGCCTGGCAAGCCATAATCGTCGGAATCGCATGCCAGTGGTCCGGCGCGGACACCATGATGGCATCCACTTCCTTCATGTCCAGCAGCTTGCGGAAGTCCTTAAACGCCTTCGCGTCACCCCCGGCCCATTCGCGCGCGTTGTTGGCGTTGGTGTCGTAGACGTCGGCCACGGCCACAAAAGCCGTATTGGGCGCCTGCCGCATCAGGCTGGCCACATAACGCCCCCGCCCGCCACAGCCAATCAACCCCACATTCACCCGATCATTGGCCCCCATCACGCGGGACGCGGACAAGGCGGTAGTTCCCAAAAAAAGCCGACGGTTCATGATTAGGGATTCTATCCCTTTCTCCATTCGCCGGGATGGCCGTCCACAGCCCGCTATTGCATCGCCGGTATTACGTTGGATAGAATAGCGATGTGATCCGGTCATTCCGAGACCGCGAGACCGAGCTGCTGTTTGACCGCTTTGCCTCGAAGCGATGGAAAGCCATCGCCCGGGCGGCCCTGCGGAAACTGCGGATTCTGCATCGTGCGCAGAATTTGGATGATCTGAGAGTGCCGCCGGGCAACCGGCTGGAACTGCTGAAGGGCGACCGGGCCGGCCAGTACAGCATTCGCGTCAATGACCAGTACCGGATTTGCTGTCACTGGCGGAATGGCGATGCCTTCGATGTGGAGCTGAGCTGACTGATTGTCACTAGTGGTGTAGTGGCCGTGCCAAGGAGATGAGTATGGTTCGCAAACGCAATATGACGCCGGTTCATCCGGGCGAAATTCTGCGAGAAGAATTTCTTCTCCCACTCGGGCTGTCCATCAACGGGTTGGCACGAGCGTTGCGGGTGCCGCCCAGCCAAGTCTCCGGCATCGTGAATGAGAAGCGAGGCATCAGCGCCCTGATGGCGCTGCGGCTAGCCCGCTACTTTGGCTGCTCGGCGGAGCTATGGTTAGGCCTGCAGCAGGATTTTGAACTCGACCAGGCCAGGGATCTTGAGGGTTCCAGGGTCGAGTTGGAAGTGCTGCCACGCGCTAGCTGAGTAAGTGACCCTTTAACCAGATGCCTCGCGCCCGTTCCATCTTCCTCGGCGGCACCGCCTCCCATGTCGGCAAGAGTTGGATGACCACCGCCGTCTGCGCTTGGCTCCGCGAACGGGGCCTGCGGGTCGCGCCGTTTAAGGCGCAGAACATGTCGAACAACTCCTACCCCTGCCCGGGCGGCGGCGAGATTGGACGGGCTCAGGTGGCCCAGGCGGAGGCTTGTGGCTTGGAGCCCTCGCCCGATTTCAATCCCATTCTGCTGAAGCCCGATGCCGACGCCTGCTCTCAGGTGGTCGTTAACGGCAAGGTGTGGAAGACGCTGCAGGCGCGGGACTACTACGAGAATTTTGACTACCTGCTGGGCCACGTGCTCGATGCCTATGAGCGGCTGGCGGCGCGGTTTGAGGTGATCGTGATCGAGGGCGCGGGCAGCGTGACCGAGATGAACCTGCGGCGCACGGATCTGGTGAACTTCGGCCTCGCGACGCGCATCAACTCGCCAGCCATGCTGGTGGCCGATATCGACCGCGGCGGCGTCTTCGCCTCGATTGTCGGCACGCACGTGCTGCTGCCGCCGGACGAGCGTGCGCTGCTGCGCTCCTTCGCCGTCAACCGGTTTCGGGGTGACCGGTCGTTGTTCGCAAATGGTGTCACGATGCTGGAAGAGCGGACGGGCTTGAAGTGCATGGGCGTGTTTCCGTACACGCGCGACATCCATGTCGACGAGGAAGACGGCGTGTCGCTCGAAGACCGGGCGCGTTCGGGGAGCAAGGTGGGCATCATCGCGTTCCCGCGAATATCAAACCTGACCGACTTCCGCTTGCTGCCCACCGCCGTCGTCATTGACCGGCCGCTGGACCGGCTGTTCGACACCCTGATCCTGCCCGGCACCAAGGCCACCGAAGCCGACCTGCAATGGTTGCGGGACCAAGGCCTGGACCGCTGGATCCTCCGCCAGCATTCCGCGGGGGCGACCGTGCTGGGCATCTGCGGTGGCTACCAGATGCTGGGGCGGCGGGCGGGGGAGCTGGAAGGGTTGGGTCTGCTGCCGGTGGAGACTGATTTTGAGGACTCGAAGATCACCGTCACCGTCGAAGCCGAATGGCCCGACGGCCACCGCTTCCCCGCCTATGAGATCCACATGGGCCGCACCACACGCCCGGACGGCGCCGAACCCTTCGCCACCATCAACGGCCGCCCGGAAGGTGTGCGGTTGGGCCGGGTTCTGGGTACTTACCTGCACGGCGCGCTCGAAGACCCGCACGTCGCCAGCGCCATACTGGGCCACGCAGTCGACGCCCCGGCGCCTAAGCGCGGCGAGTACGCGAAGCTGGCGCAATGGTTCGCGGAGAACGCTGACACGCGAGCTTTTGAGGAGCTCTACCTGTAGGGCGCTGGCCCTTCCCGCATGGTGTTGAGGGACAATATACTTTGGGATCAAGTGAGATCGAAGAGCGAATTCGACAGCAGGTTCGGCGGGAAGATGTTCGAATCACCGCCCATGCTCAAGTTGAGATGGTTGCTGATTCAATCTTGCTCGAAGATGTCTACGCGGCGTTGTTGACGGGGCAAGTGCTGGAGGACTATCCAGAGCACCGGCGCGGCGCTTGTTGCCTGATCGGCGGGCGCGACCGGACCGGGCGTCCGGTCCATGTGGTGTGCACCACAGCGCAGCCGCTGCTGATCATCATCACCGTTTATGAGCCGAAGCCGCCGAAGTGGCCGACGCCGGAGAAGAGGAGTGAGAAGTCATGACCTGCAGTTTTGAAAACTGTCCCGGCGAGTACGAGACCCAAAGTATCGCGCATACTGTCCGCCGCGATGGACAGATCATTGTGATTGACCACGTCCCTGCGGAGGTTTGCCCGGTCTGTGGTGATGTGCTGTTCCTTCCGGAAACCGTACGCGCCATTGAGCGCTTGCTGGCCGACATGGGGCAACCTCATTCGTCGGTGCCGCTCTACGAGTTCGCTTAGCTCGCAGCCCACGCCTGATTTCATGCCCAAGCTCTACCTGATCCGCCACGCCGAACCCACAGTGACCGGCGTCTTCCATGGCTGCCGCAATGATGTGCCGCTGCGGGCGGCTGCTCCTACGTTTGATTTGGCGGTGGAAGTGGTCTACGTCAGCCCGATGCAGCGGGCGCGGCAGACGGCGGCTAACTTTACGGTGCCGCAGATCGTGCTCGATGAGCTGCGCGAGATTGATTTTGGCGAGTGGGGCGGCTTGGGTTGGGATGAGATTGAGCAGCGGTGGCCGGAGTTGACGCGCGACCTGCACCGCAACTGGTTTGGCGTCTCGCCTCCGGGGGGCGAAGGCTGGGCGGAGTTTACGGCGCGGGTGGCGCGCGTGCTCCAAACCGTGCTGGCTGACCCGCGGCCCAAAGCCATCGTCGCCCATGGTGCGGTGAACGCCGTCGCCGCTGGGCTTCTGCGGGGCGGTGACCCCTCTCACTTCAAGCAGCACTACGCCCAAGTAAGCGAGTTCGAGGTCTGAACGGCTACACTAGGGTGTCGACGTTGTGCTCGGCCCAGGGGCGTTCTCGCGCCCGCTAGACGGATTCCGCAAGAGACTTTGCATTGATCAACAAGCTGGTAATTGAAAACCTGAAGCACCGCCCCGTCCGCACGTTTCTGAGCATGGTCGCCATCGGCATCGAAGTGACCATGGTGTTGACGCTGGTAGGTCTAAGCTACGGCATGCTGGAAGAGTCGGCGCGCCGCGCGCGTGGCGTGGGCGCGGACATCATCATCCGGCCTCCGGGAAGCTCGGCCTTAACCTTGAGCAACGCGCCGATGCCGGAAAAGCTGCTCGAATATTTTGGCAAGCTGCCCCACGTCAAGATCGTCACCGGCACGGTGGTGCATCCGCTGGTGTTCCCGGAATCAGTGACCGGCATTGACCTAGCCACCTTCTCCTCGATGAGCGGCGGCTTCAACTATCTCTCGGGCGGCCCTTTTCAGGCGGCCGACGACCTGATCGTCGATGAGCACTACGCCCGCCAGGGCAAGCTGAAAGTGGGCCAGCAGATCAAGTTGATCAACCGCACGTGGCGCGTCTGCGGCATTGTTGAATCGGGCAAGCTGGCGCGGCTGTTTGTGCAACTGCCGGTGCTGCAGGAGCTCGAATCGAATCAGGGCAAGCTGAGCCAGATCTACTTGCAGGCGGACAACGAAACCGAAACTCAGTCGATCATCGCAGGCCTAAAAGGGACGCCGGCGCTGAAAGAGTACGGCATCTATTCCACCTCGGAACTGGTGTCCATGTTTTCGGTGAATAACCTGCCGGGCCTGAAGGCGTTTATCTGGGTGATCATCGGCCTGGGCATTGTGATCGGCTTCCTGGTGGTGTTTCTCTCGATGTACACCGCGGTGCTGGAACGCACGCGTGAGATTGGCGTACTGAAAGCGATCGGCGCCTCACCCAGCTATATCCTCAACATCCTGCTGCGGGAGACGGCGGTGCTGGCGTTCTTTGGTTCCATCGTCGGCATCGGCTTGAGCTTTGTTTCCCGCTGGCTGATCATGACGCTGGTGCCGGCCTCGCTGCAACAGAAGGTGATGCCGGAATGGTGGTTGATCTGTATGGGCATTTCGCTGGTGGGCGCGCTGCTGGGTACGCTCTACCCGGCCTGGAAGGCCGCCACGCAGGATGCCATTGACGCGTTGGCCTACGACTAAGCCCCATGCCCGACACACCAAACATCATTGAGGTCCGGGACCTCCGCAAGGTCTACCGCGTGGGTGAAGTGGACGTGCACGCTCTGCGAGGCGCCAATCTGGACGTGCCGCGCGGCGAGTTTCTGGCCGTCGTCGGACCCTCCGGCTCTGGCAAGTCAACCCTGTTCCACATTCTGGGTGGCTTGGCCGCGCCGACGTCGGGCAGCATTGTGATGGACGGGCAGGATCTGCGCTCCCTCACCGATGAAGGCCGCACGGAGTTGCGCAAGAAGACGGTGGGCTTCGTGTTCCAGAAGTACAACCTGCTGCCTACGCTTTCGGCGCGCGACAACATCGAGATCGCTCGCTCCATCGCCCACCGCAGTGGGCCGCAAGAGGAGTGGTTTAAGGACGCGTTGAAGCTGCTGGGTTTGGACAGCCGTCTTGACCACAAGCCCCGCGCCCTGTCCGGTGGCGAGCAGCAGCGCGTGGCCATCGCGCGCGCCATCGTCAACCACCCGGCCATTCTGCTGGCCGATGAACCCACGGGCAATCTGGATACCAAGAACTCCGATGCCGTGTTGAACCTGCTGCGCCAGCTGAACAAGCAGATTGGCCAGACGATCCTGATGATCACGCACAACCCGGAAGCGGCGCAGTTTGCCGATCGCACCGTCCACATGCGTGACGGGCAGATTGTCGAAGCGCCGCCCAAAGAGTAAATCACCCGACGCTGCTGTTAACCCGAGCGGCTCTCTTGATACGATGCGAGGGTGAATCTCTTCTCACTTAAGGGCAAGCGAGCCCTGATTGCCGGCGCCAGCCGCGGAATTGGCTTGGCCATCGCCAAAGCCGTGGCGGAGGCGGGCGCGGATACGATCCTGGCCGCGCGCTCTCTCCCCCAGCTGAAAACTGAAGCCGAAGCTCTGACGGCGCAAGGCTTCAAAGCCAGTGTCCTGCCGCTGGACATGATGAACAACGAATCGGTGGACGCGATTGCGGAAGCCGCCGGGGACCTGGACATCCTGATCAACGTAGCGGGCACCAACTCGCGCCAGAAGATCGAAAGCTATTCGCCCGAAGAGTACGACCGCATCCTGCAGACCAACCTGCACGGCATCTTCCGCCTCTGCCAGAAGGTGGGCGCCAAGATGATTGCTCGTGGCGAAGGCGGCAAGGTGATCCACATCGGCAGCCTCACCTCGGGTCTCGGCCTGCCGTATCTGGCCCCCTACGCCATCACCAAGAGCGCCATCGGTGGCTTGACCCGCGTGATGGCGGCCGAATGGGGCAAGCACAACATCCAGGTGAACTGCATCGCGCCGGGCTTCATTTTGACCGACCTCAATCGCGAAATGTGGAAGGCTCCGATCATGGCCAACTGGCTGGCCGGAGCGCAACCGAATCCGCGGATGGGCCGTCCAGAAGATATCGCCCCGCTGGCGGTGTTTTTGTCTTCCGCCGGATCGGACTACATCACCGGCCAGACAATCTACGTCGACGGCGGCTATTCCACCACCGCAGTATGGCCCTTCGAACCCGCCCAGTAGCTCGAACCGTTTCGCGGCGCACAGTGCTTGCTAGCCCGCTGATCGCTCCTCTGTTGGCCGCCCCACTTCTGGCGGCGGCCAGCACTCTGGAAGCGCAGCAAGCGACGAAGCCCGGCCCCGGCGAAGATCCGCCGGAAAAGCCGGTGGAGTTTGTCTGTCCCATGGACCCGGAAGTCCGCGCCAAAGGTCCGGGTAAGTGCCCGCGCTGCGGCATGAAGCTGCTGGCTGGGCTACCGGACCCGATGGAGTTCCGGGTCGATCTGGCGACGGCTCCGCGCCCCGTTCGCGCGGGCGAGCCTGCCGAGCTCCGGCTGGCTGTCATCCACCCCAAGACCCAAAAGCCCGTCCGCGACTTTGAACTGATCCACGAAAGGCCGTTCCATCTGTTTGTCGTCAGTGAGGATCTTTCGGTCTTCGCGCATGAGCATCCGGAACCGCCCGTGGTGGGCGGCCCGGCGGAGTTCACCTTGAAGTGGACCTTCCCGAAGCCCGGTCTCTATCGGCTGATGGCAGACTACTATCCGTTGGGCGCCACGCCGCAGCTGACGGTGAAGACGCTCTACGTTGCAGCGGGCAAAGCGAACACGGCTATCGCTCCGCTGTCTTCCAACACCACGGTCGAGTTCGCGACGGAGCCGGGCCAAGCGATTGCGGGTGAGAAGACCCGGCTCTACTTCACGCTCAACCCGGCCACGGACTTGACGCCTTGGCTCGGAGCCTGGGGCCATGTGCTGGTGGCCAGCGCCGACACCGTGGACCTGATCCACACGCATCCGTTTATCGCTGATGGAGGCGCGCGCATGCAGTTCAACGTGATCTTCCCGCGCCCAGGCCGTCACAAGGTCTGGGTGCAGTTTGAGCGTGCTGGACTGGTCAACTCCGCCGCGTTTGAGCTGGACGTCAAGCCGCTCTAGATAGTTCTGCACCGCCCGGAAGAATCGCAGGTGCTTCAACGACATCAGCCGCCGTACCGAGCCCCAACCCGCAGGAGGGGCCTGCCCTCAAAGCGCTGAAACGCCCCAATTCGAGCCTCAATTCGATCTAGGGCCGCCGAGCTAGTTCAGCAGGTGGCTGCTATGGGAAAGGCCCCTCCTGCGGGTCGGGGCTCGGTTTGAGGCGTGCGCCTTCTGACGTAACGCAGCCAGGCGCTAGGCTTGGGCGGCCCGGCGCAAGCGGGACTTCTGGGCTAACTCCATCGCTACGGCCGCGGCGGCTACCGGATCGTGGCGGACCTTTTCGCCTTTGGCCAGCATGTTCAGGCCGATCACCTCGACGCCCATCGCCTCCAGGCGAGGCCGGTCCACCACTACGGGGTAGACCTTTTCCGCCGCATAGAGACGCCGCCGCTCGCCGCCAATGTGGCGGGTGTTGACGATCGCGCAATCGACCAGGCCTTTGCCGCCATGCTGCTCAATGGCCGCCACGTGGTCAGCCGCGGAGTAGTGCATGGTTTCCCAGGGCTGCCACATCAGGTTCGAGAAGTAAGCCTTGGTCGCTCTGGACTCACGGATCGCCTTCGGGATTCCCGTCACCAGCAGATTGGGGATGACGCTGGTGTAGAGCGACCCCGGGCCTAGCGTGATCAGGTCCGCCGCCTCAATCGCGGCCAGGGCTTCTTTCAGCGGCTTGACGCGCTTGGGCTTCAGGCGGATCTGGTGAATCCGTTCCTTGACGCGGCCAATCTTCGATTCACCCAGCACCCGCTCGCCACTGGCCAGTTCGGCCTCGAGCACGACATTGGAGCGGGTCGAAGGATAGATGCGGCCCAGGATCGCGAGTACTTCCGACGACACGCGGATGGCCTTCAGAAAGTCGCCCGTCACGTCGGTGAGCGCGGTGAGAAAGAGGTTGCCGAAGCTGTGTCCTTTCAAGCCCCGGCCCGCGGCGAAGCGGTATTGGAACAGCTGCGATAACAAGTCGTCGTCTTCCGAGAGCGCCACCATGCAGTTGCGGATATCGCCCGGGGGCAGGACGTCGAACTCGCGGCGGAGACGGCCGGAGCTGCCGCCATCATCGGTCACCGTGACGATGGCCGTGATGTCGGCGGTGGGCCGGTCGGCGGCAAAGGGCAGCAGGTAGGAGTAGCTCTTCAACCCGGACAGCAGAGACGACAGGCCGGTGCCGCCGCCCAGGGCGACGATGCGCAGGGGAGAATTCATGAGGCAGGGTTAGCGGAGGATCGCCTGTACGTTCGAGTTGCCGAGGGCGGCCACAAATTCCGAGTCGTTGCGGAGCGCGGTACGGCTGGCCGGATCCATCTCAATAGCGCGTTTGGTGTGGGCGATGGCCGCAGCGGAGTCGCCGGAAAGGGCCAGGCAGAAGCCCAAAGCGTAGTGGTAATGGCTGACGTCCTTCATCTTCAGGGCCTGCTCCAACTGCTGGGCGGCGTCGCTGAGGCGGCGCTGATTGGTCAGGGCCACACCGAAATTGTAGTGGTCGTCGGCGGTTTCCAGCACCGGGGCCGCTTGCTCCATCCGCTTTTCGCACATGCGGATGTGCATCTTGGCGGAAAAGGAGATGTCGCGGCTGGGGCCTTCGGCCACTTGAGCAAACAGATCGCGGGCCGGTTGAAACTGGCCGCTGCGGAACAGCGTCATCGCTTGCTCAAATTGGCCTGTCTGCAAACTGGCGGGGTCGCCGGCAGAATCGGGCCGGCTGGGACGGGATGATACATGGGCCGGGGTCATATGAGAAGGATCCTTCTCCGTGCGCCGGCCGGAGCCTGGCGCCGAAGTTGTCTCCCTCCGTTTTACCGCATTCGTACCACCGGGGCCATCGCTGGCCGGTTCGGGTGATAGTTTCTTGCTGACGACCGCCATTCCTTCGGCCTCCTCGAGATGCAGGCGAGAGCGAGGCATGGGCCTCTCCCCGCGGTCCCGGCGCACCCGCCAGCGGACCCCAGATCAACGCGAACCCTAGGCAGTATCGTCAGTCTCGTCGTCGGCCACTGGCGCCGCGTCCAGATCCTCGGCCTCAAAGACCTGACCACAACCTAAGCACCTGACGTAATCAACCCCATCCTCGCGGTAGATGAACTCTGTCCGGGGGTGGGCGCACCCTGAAGTCATAGAAGCAATATGGATTATTCTAGTGGTCCGGAACGGGAAGTCAAGCGGAACCTATCGCGGCACACCCAGGAAACGGCCGCCGTCAGCATCACCGGTCCATAGATCCACCACCGATTTTCCGCCAACGGCCGCCACTCGCCCAGAATGTGCCAGCCGATTACAGCCTCATAGGCGAGCGGCATCAGGGCGGCCCAAACGAGAAGTGCGAGCACCGGCTCGGCCAGCAAAAACGGCAGCAGCCAACTCAAATACCACGGGTGCACATTGCCCGACACCGCCAGCATGGCCACCACCACCCACAGCGGCTTCTTGAGCAGCAGGCTGGCCGCGGCGAACAACGCAAACGCCAGATACTTTGCCCGGTCGGCATCGCCCATCAGCCACAGCAGCACGCCATAGACGCTGTCGTTGTTGCGCCAGCCACCCAGAAAGCCGGACAGGAATTGGGCGTTGCTCCACTCCAGGCCCGGGAGATACCAGGCCAGCAACACGAGCACCACCGCCGGAGCGAGTACGTAGTCCCGCCACTTCACGCGGCCCTGACGCTGAAAGGCGGGCAGCAACGCCAGCGGCCACCATTTGGCCGCCGCGGCTACGCCCAGGCACAGGCCCGCGCGACTCTCTCGGCCATAGAGCGCCACCACCAGCGCCAGCACCACCCACGCATCGTTGTGGCCCTGCCCCCAAAACTCGAGCACCGGCAGCGGAGACCACGCATAGATCAGCCAGCGCTGCGGCAGCCATCGCGCCACCAGCAGCAACACCAGCAGATCGGCCACGATCGCCGGTGCCTTGGGCCACTGCCACGCGGCCCATTCAGTGAGCTCAACCAGTGGCCCGTAGACCGCGCGGAAATCTGCGCCCGGTGTTCGTGGATCGGCAAGCGGCTTCCACGGCGGGTCCGCCGGGCGGGCGCGGTAGGGGTTGCCGCCTTGGGATTGGACGCGGCCTTCAAACGAGTACCGGAACAGATCATCCGACAGTGATGGCGCTTGCGGAGCCATCGTCAACCGGAACACAATCGCTCCGGCGGCCACCAGCCAGCGGGGCGGGGGATGGCGGAGGGCAAACCACACGGCCGCCAGATATACTGAATGGAGACCCAAAAGTAAGCCGACCGCCTCCGGAATATGATCCCGGAGGTCGCCGAACTGGAGCACTCCGAGCCAGAGTGCTTCGAGGATGATGCCGGTCAGCCCAAAGAAGATTACAATCGTTCCTACATGATATCCAGCGCCCTACCCGCGTTTCTGTTCGCGGCCTCGTCGTCGGACCAATTGGTCAACCTGTTGTTCGACGATACGTTCGCCGGCATTCACCAGCTGTCGTGGTTTGATTGGGCGCTGATGGGGCCCTACTTCTTTACCCTCACCATCCTGGCCATCTACGGCTGCCATCGCTATCACGTCATCCACGGCTACTTCAAGTACAAAAAGAACATCCCCACCCAATCGGCCACGCAGTACACCCAACTGCCGAAGGTGACCATCCAGCTGCCGCTCTACAACGAGCGCTACGTGGTGGAGCGGCTGATTGAAGAGTCGGTGAAGGTCCGCTACCCGCGCGAGCTGCTGCAGATCCAGGTGCTGGACGATTCCACCGACGAGACGCATCCGTTCACCGAAGCGCTGGTGGCCCGCTATCAGGCCATGGGCCACCCGATCGAGTATGTGCACCGCACCAACCGCCACGGCTACAAGGCGGGCGCGCTGCAGGAAGGCCTCCGTACAGCGACGGGCGAAATTGTTGCGGTGTTCGACGCCGACTTCCTGCCGCCGGTCGATTTTCTCGAAAGGACGATCCATCACTTCTCTGACCCGCAAGTGGGCGTCGTGCAAACGCGCTGGACGTACCTCAATCGCGACTACAACCTCCTCACCGAAGTGCAGACCATTCTGCTCGACGGCCACTTTGCGCTGGAGCATGTGGCGCGCGCGGGCAGCGGGCTCTACTTCAACTTCAACGGCACGGCCGGGCTGCTACGCGTCTCGATGATCGAAGACGCCGGTGGCTGGCAGCATGACACGTTGACCGAAGATTCCGACCTGAGCTATCGCGCGCAGTTGAAGGGCTGGAAGTTTGTCTACCGCCCCGATGTCGAATGCTTGTCGGAACTGCCTGTCGATACCTACGGCTTCCAGGTGCAGCAATCGCGCTGGGCCAAGGGGTTGACGCAGGTGGCGATCAAGCTGCTGCGCGACATCTTGAAGTCCGATGCGCCGGTGCGCAACAAGGTGGAAGCGGTATTCCACCTGACGCCCAACATCTCCTACCCGTTGATGCTGATCGTGTCGGCGCTGATGCTGCCGGTGATGATCTGCCGGTTCTACATGGGCTGGATGCAGATGCTCTACATCGACCTGCCGCTGATTGTGGCCTCTTTCTGGTCGATCTCCGCCTTTTATCTCACCGCCCAGCGGGTGCTCTACCCCAACAACTGGAAGCGCACCATCTTCTTCATGCCTGCCCTGATGGCGGCAGGTGTCGCGCTGACGCTCTCGAACACTAAGGCGTTTTTTGAAGCTGTGCTTGGCGTCTCCACCGCGTTTGCGCGCACGCCCAAGTACGCCATCTCGGGCTCGCAAAAGGTGGCCGTCAAGACTGCCTACAAGAGCCGCTCTGGCCTTCTGCCCTACCTTGAACTGGCCGCTGGTACCTATTTCGTGTTCATGGTGGGTTTCGCCATCGACACCTACAACTTCCTGGCCGTCCCCTTTCTGTTGATCTTCGTCGCTGGCTACTACTGGGCCGGCGTGACGACGCTGATCGAAGAGTACAAGGGCAAGCTGGCTTGGCAACGGCAGCGGGCGCTGGCACTGGAAACCGCGGGCCGCGAATAGTTCAGGCTTTGCATGCTCCCGTTGATTTTTTCGCTCCAACTGCTGCTTGGTGCTGAGCCGCTGCGCCCGGACCCTCTGATTGGCTCCTGGGAAGGTGTTTGGAACCTGCCCAGAGGAATGTCCGAAGAAGAGGGACATTTCCGCCTGCGCGTGTGGCAGGGGCGCAAAGGGCTGAAGGGGAGCATGCTTGAGACTGCTTTCGTCGAGGTCGAGATTGTCTTGAATGATCAAGATGAGCCATCGCGTCGAACAACCCATCATTTGACAAACCGAAAGGTACCGCTTCGGGCCATCAAGACCTTCCCCGCGAGCCCTTCCCGCTATCGGTTTGAGGCTGACGGCACTTGCTGGAACGCTACGCTCACGCAGGACCGGCTGGAAGGGATGTGGAACGGCGGGCCCTGTACTGTCATGGGCGTCGGTATTGGCGCGCGACTCATCTCATTTACCGCCACTCGCACGGCGGGCCGCTGACGGCGGGTGTGTGCACCAGGCGACCGCGCGAAGGCTGCGCCTGGCGCTTCGGGCTCAAACAGAGTGCCTTCTCCTAATTCACGGTGCTGCAACACCTCCGTGCTAACCTGCTCTTTCTGTAGACATCGGTCAGTTCAGTTGGAGGAATTTGCATGTCCGTTCGGCACCTCATCTCAACCGCCCTGCTGGCGGCGCTCGCGTGCATCGGCCTTCAGGCCCAGCAGACGAACCCGTCAGTGGTGATCAGCCAGATCTATGGCGCGGGCGGCAATGCCAGCGCTACGCTCCGGAACGACTATGTTGAGCTGTTTAACCGCAGCAATGCCGCGGTCAGCCTGAACGGTTGGTCGATTCAATATTCCAGCGCCACGGGAACGGGAAACTTTTCGGCGAACAGTCCTTTTGCACTTCCCAATGTCTCGCTTCAGCCTGGCCAGTACTTCCTGGTCCAATTAGCATCGGGTGGGGCCGTGGGCTCACTTCTGCCGACCGCGGACGCCTCCGCCACGGTGCCCAACATGTCCGGCACGGCGGGCAAGGTGATCCTGGCCAACGTTGCCACCGGCTTGGCCTGCAATGGCAGCGCTGGACAGCCTTGCAACGCGACGCAACTGGGCCAGATTGTTGACCTGGTGGGCTATGGTACCGGCGGCAGCGGCGCCAACTTTTTTGAGGGAACCGGGGCCGCGCCTACCTTGAGCTCCATCTTGGCCGCGTTCCGCAAGGATGGCGGCTGCACGGACACCAACGTCAATTCGGCCGACTTCCAAACCGGCACCCCGGCTCCGCGCAATACCACCACCACGCTGGCACCCTGCTCGGCCCCACCGGTTTCCACGCCTCCTTCCGCGACGGCCACTGCTTCGACGGTGACGGCCGGCAGCTCGACCACTTTCGCCGGCACGATCACGGCCGGCACCAACCCCGCCTCGACCGGCTACAACGTCTCCTGCAACCTGACCACAGTGGGCGGCAGCAGCACGTTTGCCCTGATCGTCGTGGGCACCACCATTTCGGGAACCTATGCGGTCCCTGGCGCGACGGCCGCCGCGACGTACTCGCTGCCATGCTCAGTGGCCGATACAGAGGCCACGCCGCGTAGTTCCACCTTCAACATCAGCCTGACCGTAAACGCGGCTCCGATACCGACGCTGAGCTGCGCCGACACCTCGCAGACCGCGATCGGCTCCATCCAGGGTTCCGGCCTGGCCAGCACGATGGTGGGGCAGATCAAGGTCATCCAGGGTGTGGTGGTGGGCTCCTACCAGGGTGCGAGCAAGCTGAACGGCTTCTATGTGCAGGATCCCGGTGATGGCAACCCGGCCACCTCGGATGGCATCTTCATTGATGAATCCGTGGGTGGTTCGAAGGGTACGGTCTCCGAGGGCCAGATCGTCCGCTTGAAGGGGACGGTGGCTGAGACCTTTAAGCAGACCGTGATCAACACCGTCACCGAGATGATCACCTGTGGCACCGGCACCGTCACCCCGACCGATATCACGTTCCCCGCAGCCGCGCCCACTGATGACCTGGTGACCGCCACCAATCAGGGTGCCCTGGAGCAGTACGAAGGCATGCTGGTGCGCTTTCCGCAACAGCTCCGCGTCACCGATAACTATGACCTGGGCCGCTTCGGAGAATTGAGCCTGGCGTTTGTACCGAACTACGGCGATGGCGTCACCTACACGCGGCTGATGGCCGGCAGCCAGGTGGCCGCTCCCGGTGCGGCGGCCAATGCGGCCAGCCTGCTGAATGCCAAGTCCCGCATCCTTTTGGATGACGGCTCCAACAACACCTACAGTGCTTTGGCGCCCACCGCCAACTACCCGTTCGACGGCGGTGGCCTAAGCTTCACCAATACTCTCCGCCTGGGTGACCGGCCAAACGTGAATGCGGAGGGCACCTATACGCCCGTCGTTGGCGTTCTCGGGTACGGCTTCAACACCTACCGCCTGCAACCGGTGGCGTCCAACCCGATCACCTTCGGCCCCTCGGACAATCCGCGGCCCACGACGCCGCCTGCCGTTGGGGGTCGCGTGAAAGTGGCCAGCGCCAATGTGCTGAACTACTTCACCACCTACAACAGCCGTGGTGCGAACGATGCCACGGAGTTCCAACGGCAGCGCAACAAGATCATTGCCGCCTTTAAGGCGATGGACCCGGCCGTGATCGCCATCAGTGAACTGGAAAACAACACCACCGCGGCGATCAACGACCTGGTGTTTGATTCGGTCAACAGCTTCGGCAACAGCCTGAATGCGGGCAACCCCGCCAAATGGGCCTACATCAATACGGGCGTCGTGGGCACGGACCAGATCCGCGTCGGCTTCATCTACCAACCGGCGCTGGTGGAGCCGGTGGGCAGCTACAAGGTTCTCAACAACACGGTGGACCCGCGCGCTCTGGATGGACGGAATCGCCCCGCCATCGCGCAGACGTTCAAGCTGCTGACGGGTGCCAAGCCGGGCTTGCAGCACTTTACCGTGGTCGCCAATCACTTCAAGTCCAAGGGCAGCGCCTGCACCTCCTCGCCGTCCGATCCGGACTTAAACGATGGCCAGGACAATTGCAATCTCTCACGCGTCAGCATGGCGCGGGCGTTGATCGACTGGTTGGCCACCAACCCCACCGCCGATCCGACCCCCGCGGCTGACCGGCGCTTTCTGATCGTGGGCGACTTGAATGCCCACCTGAAGGAAGATCCGCTGTCCGCGCTGACCAGCACGGCCTTCAGCAAGCCCGCCACGGGCAGCTTCCCGGCCTTCCCGCCCAGCCCGAACGCCGTCTTCAAGGATCTGGTTGCGACGCTGGGCGACAAGGCGGGCTACTCCTACCTGTTCAGCGGCGAATCGGGCGCCCTCGATCATGCGCTGGCCAACCCGGCCCTGCTGCGTCAAGTGACCGGCGTTTCCGAGTGGCATATCAATGCGGATGAGCCGGTGGTGCTCGATTACAATTCCGACTACGACGGCAACAGCAGCAGCCAGGCCAAGAGCGCGGCGCAGTTGGCCGCTTGGTATAACGCCGGGGCCTTCCGCACCTCCGACCATGACCCGCTGCTGGTGGGCTTCAACCCGCTGTGTGGCGACTTGAACGACGACGGCGTGGTTGATGCGGCCGACCAGAACATCATCCGCGCGGCGGTCGGCAAGCCGTTGACCGCGGGCAACCGCCGGTCCGATCTCGATGGCGATGGCAAGATCACGCTGACCGATTTCAGCCGCTGGTCCACCTGCGCCGCCGCCTACCAGCGCTAGCTACAATTCACCTTAAGGACAACAAGAAATGAAAAAACTCTACTTGACACTTGCCCTGGCCACGGTCTCCGCGTTCAGCTCCGCGGCGGCGACAATTAGCTTGGTTACACCGGACACGACGCCCTATGTGGGCCAGTCCTTCACCATCGATCTGGTGGTGAGCGGCAATGTGCAGGAGATCCTGGGTTTTGGCTTGGATTATCTGGTCAGCACCAGCGCGATCAGCTTGCAGAGCTACGACATCAACCCGTTCTTTGGCCCTGATTTCGGCTTGCCGGACACCAAGATCGCCGTGTTCACTTTTCCGGGCAACACGGATTCGACGGTGACACTGGTCTCGTTCAAGTTTCTGGCCCAGAGCGAAGGCGTGAGCGTGTTCAGCGTCCTCTCGGAACTGAATGGCAACGAAGGCCTGTTCACACTGACCTCGACCAGCGATCTCAGCAAGGCCCTGACAATCGACGTCCAAGCCGTGCCGGAGCCGGCCAGCTTGGGCTTGGCAGCGGCGGCTTTGACCGGCCTCGCCTTCGCCTTGCGGCGGCGTAAGTAGCGCTCATCAAGACTGCGCCACGCGCCACTCTCTCGCCTTGACGGGCGGCAGGGTGGCGCGTTTGCCTTTTTAAGGGAGGGTTCCGCGCCGTTCTCATTTGCAAAAACGGTGCCAAGTGAAGGCCCACTGCTCAGCGGGAAATGTGGTTGAGGTGCCGGGTGCCCCGGGATTGCACGCCCCCACGCGAATCTGATTTTCATATACAATCAGCGGGTTCTGTCCGGTTGTTGACCTGCAGAATTAGTTCCCACGACAGGAGAAGAATCCGTGAAGATTCGTCAGTTAGTGCATTCGGCCGTGTTGGCGGCCCTAGTGGTACCCATTGCTTTGGGCCAATCCTTTACCGCTAGCGTGAATGGAACCGTCACCGATGTCTCCGGCGCGAGCATAGGGGCGGCCAAGATAAATGTCACCAGCCAGGATCGCGGTACCGTTTCCAGTACGGTGGCCGACGCAGCGGGACGCTTTGTGGTCACCGCACTGCCTCCGGGCAGCTATGTGCTGACGGCCGAGGCGCCGGGCTTTAAGCGTTTCTCGTCGGGCCGGTTCACGGTGGCGGTGCAGGAGCAGGCCACCATCCACGCCCAACTGCAGGTGGGCGAGATCACCTCCACGATTGAGGTGGAAGGTTCCGCGGCCCTCGTGAACACCACGATTTCGAATCTGGGCCAGGTGATCGACAACAAGTACATCCTGTCGCTGCCCAATATTGCCCGTAACTCGATCAGCTTGGCCTATCTGACGCCCGGCGTGGTGGGCTCCGGCGGGCGGCGGGGCGATAGTTCCACCAATTTTGTGGCCAACGGCGCGCGCAATTCCACCTCGGATGTGCTGGTGGATGGCGCAACAGTGACCACGGTGGAACAGAATTCCGGCATCTCCGATCTGAAGTTTTCGCCTTCGGTGGACGTCGTGCAGGAGTTCAAAATGCAGACCAACTTCTTCTCCGCCGAGTATGGCCAGACCGGCGGTGCGGTGGTGAACATGGTGACCCGTTCCGGCACCAATAGCTTCCACGGCACGGGCTACTACTTCCTGCGTGATGCGGCGCTGAACGCCAACGACTGGTTTGCCAACCGTGCCGGTCGCGCGCTGCCCTCCTTCCACCGCGACCAATACGGCGGCGTGATCGGCGGCCCGGTGATCAAGAACCGCACGTTCTTCTTTGGCGGCTATGAGTACACCAAGCAGGAAAGTCCACAGGTGGCGACGATTACCCTGCCTTCCGACCTGCAACGGGCCGGCAACTTTTCGCAAACCTTTAATGCGTCCGGGCAGTTGATGCAGGTCTACAATCCGTTCAGCACCACCACCAGCGCGGCGGGTGTGATTGACCGCCTGCCGTTTGCGGGTAACATTGTGCCGGCTTCGATGATGGATCCCATTTCGCTGAAGGCCTTGTCCTACGTGCCGCGCGCCAATCAACCGGGCGCCCAGTTTACCAACACGGCTAACTGGTTTGGCCAAGGGATCAACGGCAGCAGCAGCCATCAAATCAACATCAAGGGCGACCACAATCTAAACGCCGCCAACCGCCTGAGCGGCCGCTACAGCAACGTGATCAGCCAGGGTACGAATCCGAACCTGTTTGGCGACGGCAACCCGGCCTACTACACGGGCGGGCCCAATTCGACCAACACTAAGTCGATGGTGGCGGAACTGACCACCATCGCCAGCCCCACGATGGTGCTGACGTTGCGCTACGGCTTCACCTACTCGAACTTTGCGCGCAACCCGAATGTGTCGTTTGACCTGACCGAGTTGGGCCTGCCCAAGAATATGAAGGATACCGCCACTAACCTGGTGTTCCCGCGCTTTGCCCCGGAAGGCTTCCAGGAGTTTGGCACGGAGCCCTACTGGGTAATGGACCGGCAGGAAGGAGTGCACCACGCCTCTGCGTCGCTCAGTAAAACCTGGGGCGGGCACAACATCAAGACCGGCGGCGAGTGGCGGTTCAATCAACTGGACTACCTGCAGCCCGGCAATCCGTCCGGCCGGTTCAACTTCGGCCGGGGCGTCACGTGCCGCGACCGCTTCACCTGCCCAGGTAACGAGGGCAATGGCTTGGCGGCGATGCTGATCGGCTGGACCACGGGCAGCGAGTACCAGATCGAGCCCAAGGCCTTCTCGCGCTCCGCCTACTGGGGCTTCTTTGTACAGGACGACTGGAAGATCTCCCGCAAGCTGACCATCAACCTGGGTCTGCGGTACGACTTTGACGTGCCGCGCTGGGAAGTGCAGGACCGCTACAGCTATTGGGACTTGAACGCGCAGTCCCCGGTTAAGGCCAATGGCTACGACACGCGAGGCGTGATCAAGTTTGTCGACGACAAGCGCCGTTCGCCGTTTGACGCTGACCGCAACAACTTCCAGCCGCGCGTCGGCTTTGCCTATGCTTTGAACCCGAAAACGTCCATCCGCTCCGGCTATGGCCTGTTCTACACGCTATCGCGCGCAACGGTGTTTGGCCGCCCGGGCACTGGGTTTACGATCAATTCGCCGTCCATCTGGACACTGGACGCCAACGCCACGTTGAACGCCCGGCTGAGCAATCCGTTCCCCAACGGGATCCTGCTGCCGCCCGGCCGTGCGCAAGGCGATGCGACGCTGATCGGTTTTGGCGCCAGCACCATCGTGGCGTCGAACAACCGCAACCCGGAGTATCATTCGTGGAACTTCTCGATCCAGCGCGAGCTCCCGTTGCGGTCGGTGTTGGAGGTGAATTACACGGGTAGCCGTGGCGTGCACCTGTTCATGCCGGTCACCACCTTGTCGCCCTTGCCGCAATCGGCCTGGGGCTTGGGGCGGACGGCGCTGGCGGCACTGGTGCCGAATCCGTTCTTGGGTCAGATTACCGATGCGCGGTCCCCGCTGAGTGTGGCCAATGTCAGCCGCAGCCGCCTGCTGCGTCCGATGCCGCAATTTGACGGCACAGGCGTGGGCACCGCGGAACCGGCTCGTGGCGATTCCAACTATCACGCGATGCAGTTGAAGTGGGAGAAGCGGTTTAGCGAGGGCCTGACGATGTTGACCCACTACACGTGGTCCAAGATGATCGACAACGTTTCGCATAGCTCCGGCAACGTCTCGTGGCTGGGCGGGTCGACGTCGCTGCAGAACATCTGGGACCTGCGCGGCGAACGATCTCTTTCCTCGCATGATGTGGCGCACCGCATCGTGATGACCGGTGCCTATGAGCTGCCTTTTGGCCGCAAGAAGAAGTTTGGCGCCAACTGGAATCGGGTGGTGGACTGGGTAGCGGGCGGCTGGCAAATGAGCGGCTTTCTGTTGATGTCGAGCGGCATGCCGTTGCAAGTGCTCCAGTCCGGCGGCAACATCTGGGACGGAACCCAGCGCCCGAACCTGGTGGGCGACCCCAGCACGACCGGCTCCGTGCAGGACCGGATCAACAACTACTTCAACCGCGCGGCGTTCACTCAACCGGCGGCGGATGTGCCGGGGACGGCTCCCCGGAACCTCGGCTATCGCGGACCTGGCATTAAGACGCTGGATGCCGCGATCTTGAAGAGCATCGCCACCCGCGAGGGCCAACGCTTCGAATTCCGGTTTGAAGCGAACAACTTCACCAACACGCCCATGTTCGGCGACCCGGCTGCCTCATTCGGGTCGACCACCTTTGGCCAGATCACGGGACTACGCAGTGGCGTCGGCCCACGGAACATTCAGATTGGCTTGAAGTATTACTTCTAGGCTGGGCTGAAGTTCGATCAGGCGGGATCCGGCAACGGGTCCCGCTTTTTTGTTTGGCGAGAGGCGCTGTACGCCGCCCGCTAAACAGACCGGCCGGTGACCCCGAAAGCTGGAGCGGCTTCCAGCATGCGGCGGTCGTTGGTCCAGACTTCGGTGAGGCCCAGGTGGCGGGCGGTGGCCAGGTGGATGGCGTCGGAGGCGCGGATGAGAAGGTGGGAGGGGAGTCCACTGATGATGCGGGCGGCCAGCGTCACGATTTCGGTAGAGACCGGCGTGATCACCCAGAACTGGCGCTGCTGGTCTAGTTGGAACAGCCTTTGGGCTGCATCAATCGATTCGAGCGAAGCATGCCCTTCACGGAGGTGCCGATGGAACACCGTCGCCATCTCAACCAGCGCCAACTCCGACGAGTAGATGAACCGCGAGCGAATTACAACATCCCGCACACGCGACGAATCCACTTCGCTGAGTTAGCTTTTGGCGATATAGGCGGAGTCGAAGTAGGGTGGCACGCCGGGCCTATGCGGTTATCGGTCTTCTTCCAGAATTCGCCCGCTGTCGAGCGGTGTCGGTGGGAACAGGCGGGCCAGCAAGGCAATCCTCTCCGGATCACGAAAGGGGTTGGTAGGCACCTCGACGGGCCGGATTTCGGCGAAGGGGAGGCCGTCGCGATCCACCAGAACGGTTTCGCCGCTGCCGACGCGGGCGATGATTTCTTGGGCGTCGTGGGCCAAATCGAGCACAGTGGTCCGCATGCCCGCATTATCCCAAATCGGGAGTGTCTACCAGATCCCCAGCACCTTCCACCACCCAAAGCCCACCGTGGACCAGATCAGCAGGTTCGAGACGCCGACGACGGCGCCGACCTTCCACCAGTCTTTGAAGCTGACGTATTCCTGGGCGAAGAACATGGGGGCGGGCGTGGTGCCGTAGTTGGTCAAGCCCGCGGCCAGGTTGGTGAAGCAGGCGAAGGCGTAGACCATCAGGCCGATGGGGGCTCCCTTGGCCGCCAGCAGCGCCAGGAACGGCGGGTACATGGCCAGCATGTGGGCGGTGATGCTGGCGAAGCCGTAATGGGCGTAGTAGTAGATCAGCAGCGCGACGACGAACATGGCGGGCCAGGTGAAGTCGGTCATGACGCCGCCGACGGCCTTGGCGAATTCGTTCGGGACGCCAGTTTCGTTCAGCGATTTGCCGAGCTGAAGCAGGCCGCCGTACCAGATGAAGATGTCCCAGGCGGACTTCTCACTCTTGACGTCTTCCCAGGTAAGGACGCCGGTCATCAGCAGGACGCAGGCCCCGGCCAAGGCGGTAACGGTGACGTCGATCTTGTGCCAGGCGGTGGTCACCCACAGTCCGCAGACGCCGATGAAAACGATGCCCAGGATCCATTCATTGCGCGAAAGGCTGCCCATGTCGACCAGCTGTTGCCGGGCGAAGGCGCTGGCCTCGGGGGTCTTGCGGATGGTGGGCGGATAGATGGCCATCACGATCAGCGGAGCGACAGCCAGCGACAGCAAACCAGGCACGATGCCCGCCGCCATCCAGCTCAAGAAGGTCACCGGAGTGCCCCCAAACTGCGAGCCGATCTGGGCGGCCAGAGGGTTGGACGCGTTGCCTGTGTAAAACATCGCGGAGCTGATACAGACACCCTGGTAGACGGCCACCATCAGGAAAGCGCCCAGCATGCGGGCGGTTTCGCCGGGCGTTGATTTGTAGAGCTCGGCGATGGAGCGCACAATGGGCAGAATGACGCCGCCCGCGCGGGCTCCATTGGCGGGGATGACGGGAGCTAGCACCATGTCCGAAAGCGAGAGCGCGTAGCAGACGCCCAGTGAGTTATGGCCAAACAGGCGCACGAAGAAGAGGGCGATGCGGCGCGCGAGGCCGGTGTTGATGAGCGATCGCGATATGAAGAACGCCGCCTGCACCAGCCATACCGTGGCGTCACCATAGCCGGACAGGGCTTTGGCGGGCGTAAGGCCGCCCAGGAACGTGGAGGCGGTGACGGCGATCAGCACCAGTGCGCCGGTGGGCAGCGGTTGGGCTACCAGTCCGACGACCATGGACAAGAAGATTCCGGTCAGCCGCCAGCCTTCCGGCTTCACCGTTTCCGGGCGGGGAATGCCGTAGACGACCAGCAGATACACGACAACCAGCAGAGCTAAACCACGAGCAGTCTTCATGGGGGCGAATGTATAACTATACTGGAAGAAGTGGTGTCGCATCGCCAACGCCAATTCGGGTGCATTCTGCTGGCCTTCTTGATGGCTGGCCTGGCGCTGGTGGTCGTCAGTCCGCTGCACAAGCATGATCTGCGGACCCACAAATGTTCGCTGAACAACATCGAAGGCCTGCAGGCTGATGGCCCCAGCGTGGTGCTGGAATTGCCGGGCCTGGTGGACTTGGGTGTCGATGCCCGGGTAGACCGGCCGAGCCCGATGCCCGAGATGCAGTTGCTGCCGGCGACGGGCCGCGCGCCTCCGTCACTTTTCTCCTAGCCCTTAACCCGTTAAATCCATTCCGCTGCCGGTGGCTGCCCGCCGCCGATTCGTTGTCCACCTACGGTTGCTCCAGGGAGAAGTCATGTCTCGCGTTGTATTGCTGTTTCTTGCCGCTGCTAGTGCGGCGCCTCTATTTGCCCAGTCGACGGCTAGTGTCTCGGGAAAGGTGACCGATCCCAGCGGGTCCGCTGTGCCGGGCGCGCGAGTGACGGTGGTGAATGCCGTC
This sequence comes from Acidobacteriota bacterium, assembly GCA_026394055.1. Lineage (GTDB taxonomy): Bacteria > Acidobacteriota > Terriglobia > Bryobacterales > Bryobacteraceae > JAPKYZ01. The sequence continues at coordinate 6,391 of JAPKYZ010000019.1, read as the reverse complement.
ACCCGCTTTGAGCGCGCCGTTGAATCAAATGCGGATGGCGCTTTTGTGGTGAGCAACATTCCGTTTCACTCCTACGAGGTGAGGATCGAGAAAGTGGGCTTCATGCCGTCCAGCCAGACGCTGTCGCTGCGGACGAACGTTCCCACAGTGCTGGAGGTGAAGCTGCAATTGGCGTCGGCGGCCGAAAGCATGGTGGTGTCCGGCTTTGAAAAGTTGCTGCTGGTCGATCCGGAAGAGACCGGTACGCACACGCAGATGAACCAGAGCGACATCGAGAAGATGGCCCTCGGTGCGGGCAACCGCGGGTTGGAAGCGGTGCTGGTCAGCTTTCCCGGGTTTGCCCAGAACGCCAACGGCGCCATCCACCCGCGCGGCGCGCATAACCAGATGACCTACGTGATCGACGGCATGCCGGTGAGCGATCAGTTGACCGGGGCCTTCGCCAACGCGGTGGACCCCAACATTGTGCAGACGGTGGAGCTGTTCACGGGCAACGTGCCGGCCGAGTACGGCAACAAGATTTCGGCGGTGGCCAACATCACCACCAAGTCCGGACAGGGCACCGGGAAGGTGTTCACGGGCAGTACGATGGCGACGCTGGCGCAGTTTGACACGCTGGGGCAGGTGACGCAGTTTGCCGGTGAGCGGAAGAAGTGGGGCTATTCCGGATCGGTGAACACGATGGAGACGCACCGGTATCTGGACCAGGTGTCGCTCGATAACTTGCGCAATGGTGGCCACTCGACACGCGGATTCATGCGGGCGGACTATTCGGCCACGGCGCGGGATGTGCTGCGGTTCAATGTGATGGCGGGAAGTTCACCATTTGAGCTGGCCAACTTGCGTTCACAGCAAGCCCAGGGGATGGCGCAGCGCCAGTTGATGCGCGATTTCTCGAGCGCGGTGGCGTGGGTGCACACCATTGACGCGCGGACGACGTATGAATCGAACGTCAGCTTTCGGGCGATCAGCGCGCAGCTGTTTGACAGCGCGGGCGACACTCCGGTGACCTCCTCGCAGGCGCGGCGGCATTCGACGTTCACGGTGGCCAACCGCATCAACACCATTCGCGGGAAGCATTCCATCCGCGCCGGCTTTGACTATCAGCGGTATCCGGTGCGCGAGAATTTTTCGTTTGGCATCACGGACCCCACCTTCAATGAGCCCGGCACCGATGGCTACAATGCGAATCTGCTGCCCTTTGATCTGACGCGGCGGGGCAAGCGGTTCTACTTCGGCGAAAAGGGCGTGGGCAGCATGTATTCGGCCTATGTGCAGGACAACATCAAGCTGGGGCGGTTCCAGATTTCCGCCGGGTTGCGGCAAGACTATTACCGGTTCCTGGCCAACGGCAACCAGTTCCAGCCGCGGTTGGGTGTGTCGTTCAACTTAAAGGAAACGGGCACGGTGTTCCGCGCCTCCTACAACCGGACGTTCCAGACGCCGCCGATTGAGAACCTGCTGCTGTCGAACTCGAATCAGGCCGCGGTGCTGACGCCGCCCGAAGTACAGTCGGCGCTGGGCAACAAGGTGACGCCCTTGCGGTCTGAACGGCAGAACTTCTATGAAGTCGGCTTGCAGCAGGCGCTGGTGGGCAAGCTGAGCCTGAATGCGTCGTTCTACCACAAGGACGCCGACGACCAGCAGGACAACAACAACTTCTTCAACACCGGCATCATCTTCCCGATCACGCTGCGCAAGATCCGGGTGAATGGCGCCGAAGGGCGCATTGTGGTGCCGCAGTACAAGGGCTTTTCCGGGTCGGTGAGCTTTACGCACTCGCGCGCGATTTCATCGCCGCCGTTTACGGGTGGTTTGTTCATTGGCAACGATGCGGTGGCGCTGTTGAGCGCGGGGCCGTTTGTGATCGACCACGACCAGAAGCTCTCCGTGCAGGGCATTCTGAACTACTCGCATAAGCGCGGGTTTTATTCGAGCCTCAGCATGCGGTATGACTCCGGGTTGGTGGCGAATCCGTCGGATCCGAAAGAAGTGGCTGCGGACCCGGACTTCTCCGATCTGCTGCCCTACGTCAACCTGGACAGCTACCCGGCCCGCACGCGGCCGCGCACGATCACCGACATGGTGGTGGGTTATGAGCATGCCAAGGAAGGTAAGCGGCAGTACGACTTGAGCCTACAGGTCTCGAACCTGACGGACCAGACGGCGTTGTTCAACTTCCAGTCGATCTTTGTGGGCACGCGTTTGGTGACGCCGCGCAATGTGGGTGTCCGGTTGCGCTACTACTTCTAAGGGCTAGCGGGGCGAGGCTGGGGCGCCCTAGTTGCGCCGCATCTCGCTTTTGACTTGCTGGACGACTTCGTCCTGGCCGGCACCGTCAAGGTCACGCTCCAGGCGCTGCAGGGCGACGCCGACGACGTCGCGGTGGTGCAGGTCTGAGCCGAGGCTGAGCTTTTCTGACAGCGTCAGCCAGATGCCGTGCAGGCGGTCAATATCTTCCGGCCACAGGCGCGGCGGGTGCGGGCCCAGGTTGACGAACTTGGAGGGGCGGTCCGGCCGGATGATCTCGAGCGAGAACGGCTCGCGGGGTTCCGGCAAACGTTCCCAGGAGAGGCCAATGCGGCGGGCGAGTTCGTCGGACGGCATTTTGGCCGAAACGCCAGTGACCAGGCGCGAGGCTTTCAACCGTTGGGCCGTCTGCACCATGGCGATAAACGGGTCATTGGCGGGCACCACCAGCAGTTCGACGGGCTTACCTTCTTTTTCAGCCATCTCGACGACGTGGGAGAACAGCTCCTGCTCATAGGTGGAGAACAGCTGATCGTCGGTGAGCGCATACTCGCCTTCACCAGCCACGGGACGGACGGTCATCACCACGATGTCGTGGCGGCGGAGGTTGGCCTTTTGGAGCGTCTTTTTCAGGTGCTCCATTTGCGAATAGCCGCGGACGGCGACCAGGATGCAGCCGGGCCGGGCGTTCAGCATCTCGGTTTCAATCTGGGGCGAATGCTCCAGGTTGAACATCTCCAGGCCGTGGCCCTTGGACAGGCGTGCCTTGGCGTTGATGTGCTCCGAGACGCGGAACAGGATGTAGAGCACGACGGTGAAGCCGACGCCCGAGATGGTGGCGATCTTCTTGGAGAAGAGGTTGGCGATGGCGATGGTGAACAGCGTCAGCGTCAGCAGGCCCAGGCCGATGGGGATTTCGGTCTTGCCGATGTGGATGTTGAAGGGAACTTTGTATTCCTGGTCATGCCGCAGGAACCGCAGCGCCAACACGCCCAGCGACTTTAAGAAGAAGCTCCAGATGACGCCGAAGGCGTAGGCTTCACCCAGCAGGTAGACGTTGCCTTGGGAGGCGATGATGGTGACCACTTGCAGCAGCGTGATCAGGTTGATCATGCGGAAGGTGGTGCCGAACTTGGTGTGCGGCTTGCGGAACCAGTCGAGCAGAACGCCGTCTTCGGCCACGCGATTCAGAACGCCATTGGCGCCGATCATTGATGTATTCACCGCGCCGGACAGGATCAACACGCCCACGATCACGACAAAGATGTGGAAGCCGAGCTTGAGTAACTCCGGACCCACCAGATTCATCGACATGCCGCCGATCAGGTTCTGGTAGTACTTCGGCCGTTCCGCATCGGGGATCACCATGGCGGCCAGCAGCGTGACGACGCCGGTGGAGACCACCGCGTAGGTACACACGATCATGGCGGTGATCTTGAGGTTGGTCAGCTTGGGCGAGGCGATCTCGCGGTAGACCTGGGCCAGCGTTTCAAAGCCCGACATCGCCAGCAGCGAGTGGCCAAAGCAGACCACCACGGCCGCGGCCGGAATGGTGGGCCAGATGGTCCCCTTCAGCCAGCCCAGCGCGTCATCGGAAAACTGGATGTTGGCCATGCTGGGCAGCGGCGGAAAGGCGCCCCAGCGGCCGTTCACCGTGATGGTGATGAGCGACCAGACGATCAGCGACACCACCATGACGGTCATGATCTGCATGATCCGGAGGGCCTTGCCGCTCGATTCATGGATGCCCTTGACGTTGGAGCGCCAGAAGTAGACGGTGACGATCAAGCCAAAGAACATCGCAAACCAGTTAGGGTCGATGTGATAGGGCTGATGGATCAGCTCAAAGATTTCGTTCAGCAGGCGGCCCAGATACTGGCCGGCGCTGACGGCACTGATGGGGCCGGTCAAGACGTAATCGACCACCAGGGCCGACACGGAGACCTTGGCCATGTTGGGGCCCAGCGAATCCCGGACGACGACGTACACGCCGCCGCGGACAAACATGGAACAGCTTTCCATGTAGACGCTGCGGACCGCGAAGCTGAACAGCATCACGGCCAAAACAAACCAGGGAGCGGAGCGTCCGATGGCTTCTTCGGCAATGCCACCGGCGTAATAGGACGATGAAGCCAAGTCGCTCAGCACGATGGCCGCGCCGCGCCAGAAGGAGATGAACGATAACGCAACCGTCGTTGCCACGACGATGCGAGTGGGAGAGCCCGCGGACGTTGGCCCGTCAGGCTGCGAAGTACTCACAGAGGTTTATTCTACGCTCAATTGTGGTGAATAGCACAGCAGTGATCACTAAACTCCGTCAGGCGGGCTATTTGGCCTACCTGGTGGGCGGCTGTGTGCGGGACCGGTTACTCGGCCGGCCGGTGAAAGACGAGGACATCGCGACCAGCGCGCGGCCGGAGCAGGTGCGCGAACTATTCCCCGCCGCCATTGCCGTTGGCGCCCACTTTGGCGTGATGCTGGTGGACCGGATCGAGGTTGCGACGTTCCGCTCCGACGGCGCCTATCAGGATGGCCGGCGGCCGGACGAAGTGATGTTTGAGACGCTGCCGGAACGCGACGCCTCGCGGCGGGATTTCACTATCAACGCTCTGTTTCTCGATCCGGAGACGGGCGCGATTCTCGACTTTTGCGGCGGGCGGGCGGATCTGGAGGCCGGTGTGGTCCGCGCCATTGGCGACCCGGCGGCGCGCTTCCGGGAGGATCACCTGCGGCTGCTGCGCGGGGTCCGGTTCGCGGCGCGGTTCGGATTTGCGATTGATCCGGCGACGATGCAGGCGATGCAGGCGGAGGCTCCTTCGATCCGGCTGATTGCGGCGGAGCGCATCCGGGAGGAACTGACCCGCATGCTGACCGAAGGGCAAGCGCGGCGGGCGTTTGAGCTGCTCGATGAGGCTCACTTGCTGGGCGAGGTGCTGCCGGAGGTGAAGGCCTTCCAGGGCGTGGAGCAGCCGCCGGAGTTTCATCCCGAGGGCGATGTCTGGACGCATGTGATGCGGATGGTGGAAGGGCTACCGGCGGGCGCGTCGCCCACGCTCGCGTGGGGCGTGCTGCTGCATGATGTGGGCAAGCCGGGCACCTTTACGCGCGCGGACCGGATCCGCTTTAACGGGCATGTGGAGCTAGGCGTCAAGATCGCGCGCCAGATCGGGCAGCGGCTGCGGTTCTCCCATGATGATCTGAAGCAGGTGGAGCTGCTGGTGGCCAACCACATGCGGTTCGGCGACGTGCACCGGATGAAGGAATCGACCATCAAGCGGTTCTTGCGGCTGGAGCGGTTTGAAGAACACTTGGCGCTGCATCGGCTGGACTGCGAATCGAGCCACCGCAAGCTGGAGAACTACGACTTGATGGCGCGGCGCTATCGGGAGATGGCTCCGGAGATGCTGCGCCCGGAGCGTCTATTGACCGGCGCCGGCCTGATCGCCGCCGGATATGCCCCCGGCCCTGCGTTCCGGCGGGTGCTGGCGGAAGTGGAAGACGCGCAACTGGACGGGCTGATCACGACGCCGGAGGAAGCGCTGGCGCTGGCGAAGGCACGTTTGGGCTAGGGCGTGTTCACCCAATGGGCCGGAGCCCGGCCAACGAGTACCTGCTGCGGACATGGGCGAGCCTTGGTGGTGCGGACCTTAGGCCCGATTGGAGCTTTGGATATCTCGCCAGGCGAGCCGCTGGAACTGGTACGGGCGTTAAACGTCCTACGCTTTGCCGTTAGGCGGGTTCCATCATGAAGCCCGCCAAACCTTCTAGTAGCGCGTGATGCGGGAGCAAATCCGACAACTCACATATCTGAAATGGCGACTTCTCGCCCCCGCTGATTTAGTATGGCTCTGAATAATGAGCAGAGCGATGGCCCGTACAACGATCGGGCCTTTTAGGCTTAGACTATATAGTGAATGCTTGTCAACCCGATCCAAGCTCTTGCGGAAAAGTGAATAACAATCAGGCGAAACGAAATACATTGGGAGATGTCGTGCTCACGCTAGGGCGTGTTCACACTACGCGGAGGGCTTCGACGATGAGCGCGAAGCAGAGAAAAGCCACGAAGACGACGTCGAGCTTTTCAAAGCGTGAGAAGATCCGGCGGAAGCCCTTCAGTCTGCGGAACAACCGCTCGATCTCG
>JAPKYZ010000097.1 GCA_026394055.1 Acidobacteriota bacterium | reverse complement strand
CGCCGCGTTCAGCGTCAAGCCAGCAGGCAGCGTGCCCACCACTTCAAACGTGTACGGTCCGACGCCGCCAGTCGCGGTCATCGTCACCGAGAACGGTACACCCACTGTGCCCACCGTGATGGCGGGGCATTGGATCGTGACCGGGGGATTGATCGTGAACGGACAGCTGGTGGTCGACACCGTGCCGTTGGAATCCTTCGCGCGAACCGAGAAGGTGCCCGCCGCAGTCGGCGTGCCCGAAACTTCGCCAGTGGAGGCATTCAGCGTCAAGCCAGCAGGCAGCGTGCCCACCACTTCAAACGTATACGGTCCGACGCCGCCGGTGGCGGTCATCGTCACCGAGAACGGTACACCCACCGTGCCCACCGTGATGGCCGGGCACTGGATGGTCACGGGCGGATTAATCGTGAACGGACAGCTGGTGGTCGACACCGTCGGCGTGCCGGTGATCTGGCCGGTCGCCGCGTTCAGCGTCAAGCCAGCAGGCAGCGTGCCCACCACTTCAAACGTGTACGGTCCGACGCCGCCAGTCGCGGTCATCGTCACACTGAACGGTACACCGACCGTGCCCACCGTGATGGCGGGGCACTGGATGATCACCGGGGGATTGATCGTAAACGGACAGCTGGTGGTCGAGTAAGTACCCGTCGAATCCTTCGCGCGGACGGAGAAGGTACCCGCCGCAGTCGGCGTGCCCGCTACTTCGCCGGTGGCGGTGTTCAGCGTTAAGCCAGCAGGCAAGGTGCCCACCACTTCGAACGTGTAGGGTCCGACGCCGCCGGAGGCGGTCATCGTCACCGAGAACGGCACACCCACCGTACCCACCGTAATAGCCGGGCACTGGATGGCCACTGGAATCGCCCGATAGCCAAAGTCGACGTCCGTCCGAGACTGACCAGCGGCCAGGATCGCCGTGGCGCAATGTGCCGTGACGAGACCGTCCAGGTCGTAGGTCTGGTTGAAGCCCGCGGGCGGCGTCGAAACGCACACCGTATAGGTGCCGGCCGGCAGGCCCGTGAAGTTGTACAGGCCGTCGCCCGAGGTGGTCTGGCTGGCAACGTAGCCAATCGGCAGGTTGGCACCGGTGATGGTGACCGTCAGGCCATTGATGCCCGGCTCGCCGGTTTGATTGGTGTCGCCGTTGATGTCATGCCAGACGCGGTCGCCAATGGAGCCGAGCTGCTGATAGCCAAAGTCGACATCGGTGCGGTTCTGACCCGAAGCGAGCACCACCGTCGTACAGTGGGCCGTGCTGATGCCGTCCAGGTCATAGGTCTGCCGGTAGCCCGAAGGCGGCGTCGAGACGCACACGGTGTAGGTGCCGTCCGGCAGATTTTCGAACTTGTAGTTGCCGTCACCGGTGGTGGTCTGCGAAGCGACGTAGCCGGAAGGCAGGTTGACGCCGCTGATCGTCACGGTCACGCCATTGATGCCCGGTTCGCCGGTTTGATTGGTATCGCCGTTGAGGTCATGCCAGACGCGGTCGCCGATGGACCCCAGTTGCTGGAGGCCGAAATCGACATCCACATTGACGCTGTTGTCGAAGGGCAGGTATTCCACCGACGGGTTGGGGTTGCTGTCGTTGCTGGCCACGCCGCCCGCGGGGGGACTGGTGGGCGTCAGCACGTAGCCCGGCGGGACGATGATTTCTACCTTGTAGGTACCCGGGCACAGGCCGTTGAAGGCGTAGCTGCCATCCGGCTGGGTAACGGCGGTGTTGATGATGCTGTTGTCCAGCGCGTTGCGCAGGTTCAGCGTGATGCCACCGATGCCCGGCTCAGTGGGCAGGTCCTGAATGCCGTTACGGTTCAGGTCGTTCCACACCAGGTTGCCGATTTGGCCGGAGCAAGGTGCCTTGAGACCAAAGTCGACATCGAGGTTCGAGGTGTTGTCCGGCAGGACCACCGCGGTGGGGTTGGTGTTGCTGTCGTTGGCAGGAGTGCTACCCGAAGCGCCCGTGAAGGTGGGGCTGAAGTTGGCCGGGGCCGTGGTCGTGTCTAACTGGATAAAGTACGTGCCCGCACAGAGGCCGTCGAACTCATATTTGCCCAAGCCGTCGGTGGTCTTCATCGCGATGAAGTTCATCGAATTGTCGAGAAGCTTCACGGCCACACCGGTCAAGCCCGGTTCGCCTGGGTCCTGAATACCATTCTGATTTTGGTCGTACCAGACGAAGTTGCCGATCTTGGCCGTGCAGGGGGCGACGTAGCCAAAATCGACCGTGTTGTCGACCGAGTTATACAGGGGCAGGTTCACCGTGAACGGGCTGCCGTTGCTGTCATCGGCGGTGGTGGTGCCACCGGCATTCACCGTGGTTTGCGTGTAGCCGGCCGGAATGGTGGTCGCGTCCACTTCCACCACGTAGCTGCCCGGGCACAGACCGGTAAATGAATACGCACCACCGCCCAAGGTGGTGGTGAAGTTCAGCTGAGTGCCGCTGGTGGTCTTCAGCAAGACCTTGACGCCGTCAATACCCAGCTCGCCCGAGTCCTGTTTGCCGTTGCGATTCTGGTCGTACCAGACAAAATTGCCCACCGAAGCGGCGCAGACCGTCGAGAAGCCAAAGTCGATCGTCTGATCGGTGCTGTTGTTCAGCGGCAGGATGACGGTGGTGGGGCTGCCATTGCTGTCCACCGTACGGTCACTACCTTGCAGCGAAGCGGTGGGTTGGAAACCATTGGGAGTGTCGACCTCAACCGTATAGGTACCCAGACAGACGCCCGTGAACTGGTAGTAGCCGTGCTGGTTGGAGGGACCGACGTTGGTGACGCGCGTGTCGACTACCTGGCCACTACTGTTCTTCAGGCGGACGGTGACACCATCGAGACCAGGGTCGCCGACGTTCTGGATGCCGTTGTTGTCCAAGTCGTGGAAGACCACGTCGCCGATCGTGCCGGTGCAGGTTCCGGGGATGGGTCCAATGGTGATCTTGGAGAAGCCGTCAAAGTTCGTGGTGAACTTGGCGGGCGATGCGAAGGTCGACGATTCCGACGTCAGCTTCAAGGAGATGTACTTGCCCGAGTAGAAGGAGGCAAGCGAACCGCCGGTGACCTGGAAACGGAAGTCGAAGTTATCGGTCGTCGTTCCGGATTCCTGCGATCCGAACGCGATCACTTCACCAGTCAGCAAGGGAGACGAATAAGGGACGCTGTTAACGGTGGAGGTACCCGTCACGACAAGGTCGTCACCGGCGACGCCGCCGACCAAAACGCCGGCGTTATTAATTTGAACTTTCACGGTGACGCTCGCATTGGCGATCGCGCCGAGGCCCGTGGGGAAAGTTCCGCCCTGGACAAGCGTCAGGGTGGCAGGCGCGCCAACCGGCGTGCCCGTCTGGAAAATCTGTGTTCCCGCGTTATATGAGGTCGTCCTCGTGTTGGTACTTGAGAAGATCTGGGGATAGCCAGGCGTATCTCCTAGCAACTGCGCGGAGGCAGATGATGCCAAGATCGTAATCGAAGCTAGAGCAGCGAGGGCGGTCGTTCTCATAATGATCAATCCTTTACTACGTTGCGAAGGCGAGAGCACGGGCTCTCCAGAACGCGCACTGGCCTCTCGCGGAGTCGAGGGGAGACAGTGCCTGGGGATCAGCTAGATCAGCACTCGACGAAGTAGAGTGAGTCCGTTTAGATGGCCGCGGACCGATAGATGGCCGCCGGACATCAGCCTGACAGCCCGCATGCCAAAGCAGGCGGGCCGCAGAGAGACGAACTTTACAAAACTAAGGCGAGAGTAAGTTAGCTACGGCGGGCGCGGCGAGCGGCCAGGAAGCCAGCAGCCGAGACCAACATCAGCCAGGAGGCAGGCTCAGGCGTGGGGGCGGTGTCAGCAACACCAGAGCCCGTGCCCGCAAAGCTGTTGGCGAAATCGGTGGCCCCGATGCCCGTCTGATTGATGATCACGCCAACGGTGCCGCCGGTGCCGCCAAACAGGGCAGCCAACGTCCCACCGGTGATCTTGAAGACGAATTCAAACGGCTCAAGCGCGCTGAAGCCGAACTGTAGCGCACTGCCGGTCAGCACGCTGGTGGCGGCGAAATCGGTGATATTCAGCGAGCCCGACAACAGGTTGCCCGAGTTGTCGATGGACGCCTGTAGGTCGAACGAACCAAACAACAAAGTAAACGGATCATTGACGTACTGCGAGCTACCCTGGGCGCTGAACGCCTGAGTGCCGGCGTTGTAGGTCACCGTGATGCCGGCGGAGGCAATGTCCGGTGTCGGGAGCAGAACCAGGTTAAGCGGGGCAGCAGTAGCCACGGTGCCGAGCGAGGCAACCGCGAGAGCCAACCAAACAAAGGATTTACGCATTTTTTATTTTTTCTCCAGTCCAACGGTCAGGAAGAGGGATGCATTTTTCTAAGGCGGATCCCCCTCAACCTTTCAGTAGTTTAGTGGCCGCGCAGGTGCGGTGTAAAGTCAATTTCGTGATACTTCGGTATGAGTACGGGTAATCATGAGTACTAGAACCTTCGGGCGTATAGTTTCCCTTGCGTATTGCATTTGTATACGTTTAATCGGGTCAGTCCGGCTGGATGAGGTCGAACGTGCGGTACGGTCCGCGCAGAGAGCGAGCAAGATCCGTAAGACCAACGGCGGCGCGATGGAAACACTAGGGGAGGAGGGCGCAATTGTGCGCGGTCGGTCATCCCGAGCTGGTGCGCTGGTCAGGATTGGCTCAATGAGGAAGATGAGGAACGAGGGCGTGTTTGCGCAGGGCCGACTGATCGGCGTCATTCGAGATGCCGACGCTTCGGCGCTCGTTGGATGTGGCCCGCCGCGTCAGTGACTGGCAGGCTCAGGTTTGCGCCAATCAGCTGGTCAGACACCAGTAGCGGCGAGTACAGGCGACGCTGTCTTCTTTGGGGGAGTGGCTACGCTAAACCGCGCACTCGCCACGGCCCAACTGCAGGGAGAACTCTTCTTCATCGCCCCAGTCGCGGTACATCTCGGGAGCGATCTCGATGGGCTTGGCCAGGTCGGCTGTCATGGTGCGGAAGGTTTCCACCTTATGCCGCAGCACGTAGTTGCGGAAGCTTTCGCCATCCTGCCGGTTGGTGCGGTAGTGGTCCAGCACTCGCGTCATCGCCACGGGAGCGGAGCGCGCCGGGATGGACTGAATGGCCAACCCGAATCGCATCGTCCCATCAGGGTCGAGACCGCCGCCCAGCAGCATCTGGTAATACGGAATCTCTTTGCCGTTGATCTTGCGGGCGTTGCCGTAGAAGCCGAAGTCACCGATCCAGTGCTGGCCGCACGCATTCGGGCAGCCCGAGGCGCGGATGTGCAACTGGGCGATCTGCGCGTCCGGCTGCTGGGTTAGATACTCACGCACCGTCGACGAGAGAGCATCGCCCAGGTTCATGGTCTTGGTCAGCGCCAGATTGCAGGAGTAGGCGCCCGGACATGTCACCACATCATCCAGTTCGCCCGGCCCCACATCGGCCAGACTGTGGCGCTTCAGCAGTGAATAGACCTGCTTTAGGCGCGTCAGCGGAACGTAAGCCACGTGGGCATTCTGGTCGATGCCCAGCCGCACCAGATTGTCGCCGGATTCCCGGGCCAGGCGCGCGATCACGCGCATCTGCTCAGAATTCAAGTTGCCTTGGGAGACGCGAATGGTGACGATCGCAAAACCGTCCTGCCTCTGGCGGCGGATGTTTTTGTCCAGCCACCGGTCGTACTCGGGGTCGCTGGCGCCATTCAGCACCGGCAGCGCCGCGCCATCAGCCAGAGCGGAGGGCTGAGATTCAAAGGCGCCGAACCCTTCCGGTACGGCCTCCGGCACCGGCACGCCGCCGTTGGCCAGAATGTCGGCGAACTGCTCTTCCACCTTCTCCTTGAACCAGTCCCAGCCACGCTCGCGGATCACGAACTTCAAGCGAGCCTTGTTACGGTTGGAGCGGTTGCCATGCAAGTTGAAGATGCGCACCACCGCTTCGCAGCGCTGCACCAGCATCTCCACCGGCAGGAATTCATCGAGTACTCGCGCTTCGCTCGGCAGCGGACCCAAGCCGCCGCCCGCCACCACGCGGAAGCCCTTGCGGCCATCAACGATCTTGGCGGTGAAGCCGAGATCATGAATTTCGCCCGCCATGTCGTCATCGTCGGACCCGGCAAAGGCGATCTTGAACTTGCGCGGCAGGTTGTCGGTCAGCTCCTGATGCAGGAAGGCAAATGCCGCCTGGCGCATGTAGGGCCGCACGTCAAACACTTCGCTATCGAGCAAGCCGGCCAAAGGCGATCCCGTGACGTTGCGCACGGTGTTGTAACAGGCTTCACGCGTCGTCAGCCGGGCATCGGCCAGCCGGTGCAACAGATCGGCGACTCGCGGCAGCGGAATGAAGTGATACTGCAGATTCTGGCGGGTGGTGAGGTGGCCTTTGCCGCCGGCGAACTCGTCCGAGATGTCGGCCATCACGTCCAACTGGTGCGACAGCAGCTGCCCGCCCGGCACCTTGGTGCGGATCATGTGGACGTCGGCCTGGCGTTGACCATAGACGCCGCGCCGCAGTCGGGCGGCCCGGAAATCGTCGGCGCTCAGCGTTCCAGCGAGAAAATCATTGGCCTGGCTGCGGAACGCTTCGATGTCCGCGCGCACCTGTTGTTCGTAGGATTGTTCCAGCAAAGTGGGGTCTGCCGCAATACCGCTCATTATCCCTGGAGAATACCAGATTTCACCCCATTTGGGCATCCTCGCCCCGCTGGGCATATGATGAGGGTATGTCGAATGCGTGGGCTCTTTGTGCGCTGGCCGCACTGAGTGTGCCCGCGCGGGTCTACGGCCAAGCCATTGAGTTTGAGTCCAATGGCCTGAAGTTCCAGACCCTGACGCGCGGCGGCGTCACCGTGATGTTCACCCATCTGCCCGGGGCGGTGCGCGAATACTCCGTGCTGCAGGTGGTGATCTCCAACGGCTCATCGTTGAGCTGGACCGTGAAGCCCGAGGATTTTCTCTACCGCCGCAAGGAGGGTCCAGCGGCTGAAGCCACGGCCCCCGGACGTGTGGTTGAAGGGTTGCTGGACCGGGCGGGCCGCAACGATGCCATTCGTCTGGTGACGAACTATGAAGCGGGAATTTATGGAATGAACCGCCTGAAAGCGTCCACCGGCTATGAACAGCGGCGCCAGCAGGCGCTGACGGAGCTGACCTCTCCCCGGTTGAAGGCCGCCGCAGCCGCCTCCGCTGTGATCTTTGTGCGGACCAAACTGGCCCCCGGCAAGTCGACCGACGGCGCAATCTTTTACTCCAACGACGGCAAGCCACTGGGACCGGGCACACTGACCGTGCGCGTGGCGGGCGAAACGTTCGAGTTTGATTCTCCCGGAAACGTGGGGGAACACCACTCGGGCGCCGCCACTCCGGGATCTCATCAGTAGTGGACCCCAAGTCCTCCCCCACTCCCTCCCGGATCACCGCGCTCGATGCCCTGCGCGGCCTGGCGATGGTGATCATGGCGCTGGACCATGTGCGGGACTTCTTTCACGACGCCGCCTTCAGCTTTCAACCCGACGATCTCCGGCAAACCACCGTGGCGCTGTTCTTCACGAGATGGATGACGCACTTCTGCGCGCCGGTGTTTATGTTTGCGGCGGGCGCCGGGGCGTACCTGTGGCGCCAGAATGGACGCTCGCCGGCCCAGCTTTCGTCCTACTTGTTGAAGCGCGGGCTGTGGCTGGTCCTGCTGGAATTGACGGCACTCCGGTTTGCGCTGAACATCAACATCTTCAGCGGCCCGGTGTTGCTGACGGTGTTGTGGGCGCTGGGCTGGTCGATGGTGGCGCTCAGCGTGGGCTCCCGGCTGCCCCCGCGGCTATTGGCCGCTGTTAGCCTCAGCCTGATCGCGCTGCATCACTTGGCGGATGCTGTTTCTCTGCCCCACCCCCTGTGGAAAGTGGTCCACCAGCAGGGGGCGTTCGTGATCGGGGGCGTGGTGGTGGTGGCTGGCTACCCCCTGATTCCGTGGATTGCGGTGATGGCGGCGGGCTTTTGCTTAGGCCCGGTGCTGCAGCTGGACCCGCCGCGGCGCGACAAAGTGCTGATCCGCCTGGGGGCTGGCTTGATTTTGATGTTTGCCGGCCTGCGGGCCCTCAACCTGTATGGTGACCCTCAGCCCTGGTCACCACAGCCGTCGGCCGTCTGGACGGTGCTGTCGTTCCTGCGCTGCACCAAATACCCGCCGTCGCTCGACTTCCTGCTGATGACCCTGGGCCCGGCGTTGTTGCTGCTGGCGTGGTTCTACCGCCACTCTGGACGCGGCGCGGTGCTGGCCACGATTGGCCGGGTGCCGCTGTTCTACTTTCTGGGACACATGCTACTGGTGCAGCTGCTGACGTTCCCCTTCGCGTGGTTCCGGTATGGCCAGGTGACCTTCCTGCTGCAGGGACGCCCCAGTGGTTACCCGGCCGATTACGGCTACCCACTCTGGACGGTTTACGCCGTCTGGATCGCGGTGGTCGCGGCAATGTATCCGCTGTGCGTCTGGTTCGGGCGATTGAAGGCGACCCGCCGGGGCGGGTGGATCGCGTACTTCTAGCGCCCGATGGGCCGCCTACGCCGTACGGGGCGCCCGCAAGTGAGTATTCAAGAACTCAAGCGACTTGGCCCACGCATCGCAGGCGGCCACCGGATCGTAGATGGGGCTGGTGTCGTTGTGGAAGCCGTGCCCGGTGCCCTTGTAAAGGTGCAGGCCGAAGTTGATGCGTGAGTTGACCAACGCGGTGGCCAGTTCTGGAATGCGGTTGGCTTGGCCGCGGTCGGTCTCGGAAAAGATATTCAGCAAGGGGAACGACAGATTCTCAGCAGGCGGCAGCGGCGTCGGCAAAGGGCCGTAGAAAGAGACCGCCGCCTGGAGCGGCATCTTCCAGAAGGCGCCGTAGTAGACATTGCCGCCTCCGGCGCAGAAGCCAATCGCGCCAATCCGGTCCCACACCACCATCGGCTGCACCTTCAGATAGTCGATGGCGGAGTAGATGTCGTTATAGCGATCCGGCGCCAACGTCCGCCCGTAGGCCGCCACCCGAGCCGTGTCGTCGGCGAAAGCCGCCGTCCCACCTTGGCGAGACAGCAAATCGATCCCCAAGGCCACAAACCCGGCCTTGGCAAAACGGCGTGTCACGTCGCGGATGTGTTCCACCAAACCGCGATTCTCGTGGATCACGATGATGCCCGGTTGCGCGACCGTTTGATTGGCCGGCCGCGCCAGCAGCCCGCGCACGGCACCCGCATCCCCCGGGAAGGTAACGTCCTGCCACTGGACGGCCGGGTCATTCTCTGCCACCTTGATGCCCGCGGGACAGGCCCCCGGATTCACCTGCGCCAGACCGGCAGTTTCCAGCGTGGCCATCGCCGCCGCCGTCCCGCCCACCAGGCGCGTCAGGCGCCGGAACATTTCGCGGCGTGGAAGGCCGCCATCAATGTAGAGATGGAGCAGGCTCTCTACTTTTTCATCTTGGGTGTGTGGTGTGCCAAAGTCCTCATGCATGACGAGATTGTATGACAGATTTCAAGAATCTGTGATCACAAATGTCGTCACTTTGTTGGGCTGGACGAATCCGGTGCCGGTACCATCGCGGGAGCACCGGGCCGATTCGGCACCAGCAGCCGTACCTCGACGCCGGTCACCAGGTCGTACCGCGTGATCTCGCGCATCTGCTCACCTGGGATCACCTGCGTCACCGGCCACCGCATCCGGCTCCGTGCACGGATGTAGGCTTCGCTAGCTTCGAGCGATTGCACGGCCTCGAGATCATCGGCCAGGTAGTGCGTGCGGCCAGCGTCGGGGTCAAACTCCTGCCACAGCTCCACCGGGACCTCGCGGGTGAACTTGTCCGTCTCCACCAGCCCGCGCCACGCCAGCGGGTTCCAACGGTTTGGCACAGCTTCGACGCGCTTGGGGGTTTGCCGGTCATAGAGGCGCGAATTCAGCACCGCCACGGCCCGCGTATACGCCAGATACCGGCCGCCGGTCCAGAGCGCCATCAATAGCAGAGCCGCAATCGCTGCGCTCCGTCCGGAAGATTTTCTGGGCGCCCCGATCTCGCCGCCCACCAGCAGCGACATCAGCGGCGCAACGGCGCAGATCAGCGCAATGATGACCAGCCAGGGGTCGGGCAGCGGGAGAAAAGGCATCTACCGGTAAGTATCAGGGATCAGCAGGCTCAACGCATCGGGTACCGTCTCGATGGTGGCGGGCAGATGGCCCCAGGCTTCCCCGTCGATCTGCGCCGGTGCGCCCGGGCCGAACTCGATCCGGCGGGCGCGCGCCACGGTCACGCCGCTCATCCCCGGCAGCCGGTTCAGCACCACGCCCGCAAAATACTTCAGATAGCGGTACGCCCACTCGCCTTCAAACAGCAGCACTTCGAACTCTTCGTGATCGATGCGGACTTGGCGAGCAATCTCCAGGTCACCGCCGTAGTTGCGGACCTTGGCGATCAGCGCGAACGAAGCTCGTGGAACCGGCTGGCCGTCAAGGCGCACGTCAAATTCGGGCAGCCGCCGCCACACTGCCCCAAACCCGCCCAACCAGTAGGCCACCTTCCCCAGCTGCTTCTTGATCACGGGATTGATGGTGTGCACGATCTGCGCATCAAGGCCCAGCCCGGCCATCAGCAGAAAGTGGCGCGAATGGCCCTGGCCATCGGTGTACTTGCCCAGCGGGATCCGCCGTGGCTGCAACTGCGCCATCCGGTCCGCCGCACGGCGCACGCGCGTGCCGATGCCCAGCTCCACCGCCAGAACATTGGCCGTGCCCCCCGGCAGCACTCCCAGGGCCACCTGGGAGCCGATCATGCCGTTGGCGACTTCGTTGACCGTGCCATCGCCACCAAACGCGTAGATGCGCTGCGCCCCATTGGCAATGGCCTCACGTGCGAGGTCCCCCGCCATGTTGGGCCCGGTGGTGGGCAAGGCGCGAACGCCTCCGCCCAAGCGCCGGAGCACGGCCTCCAAAAGCCAGGGATCGCGGCGCAGGCGGCCCGCGAAGGGGTTATAGATCAGTGCGGCTGGGTACAATGTCTCTTTACTACCTTAGTTGGTCCGAACCCATTCGTGTCTACCCCCTCCATCCGCGCCCAGGTCGAAGAGCTCCGCCAACTGCTGCGGCGGCATGAGCATTTGTATTACGTTCTGGATCAACCCGAGGTCAGCGACGCCGAATACGACGCGCTGATGCGCCAGTTGAAGGCGCTGGAGGAGGCGCACCCGGAACTGCGGAGTGCCGATTCCCCCACCCAACGCGTGGGCGGCAAGCCGCGCGAAGGCTTCACCAAAGTGCGGCACTCGACGGCGATGTTGTCGCTCGACAATGCGCTGAACGAAGGCGAACTGCGCGACTTCGACCGCCGCGTTCGGGAACTGCTGGGGGGTGAGCCGTTTGAGTACATCGCGGAGCTAAAGTTGGATGGCCTGTCGATGGCCGTGCACTATCGCGAGGGCGAACTGGCGCAAGCGGTGACGCGCGGCGATGGTGAAGAAGGCGAGGACGTCACCGAGAACGCCCGCACCATCCGGTCCATCCCACTGCGGTCCATCAGCACCTTGCCCGCCTTTGAAGCGCGCGGCGAAGTGGTGATGCCCAACGCCGCGTTTGAGCGCTTAAACCAGGAGCGCGACGAGGCGGCCCTGCCCCGCTACGCCAACCCGCGCAACTCCGCCGCCGGGTCGCTCCGCGTGCTGGACCCTTCTATCACCGCCGCCCGCCAGCTCGACTACTACGCCTATTTCTACTTGATCAACGGCCAGTTCGGCTGTCCCACCCATTGGGAGTCGCTCGAAACGCTGGCGCAGCTGGGCTTCAAGGTGAATCCCAACCGGGCCCGTTGCGCCGATGTTGACGCGCTGCTCGAATTCATCCGCCGCTGGGAGGCCGGCCGCGATTCCCTGCCCTTTGAGATCGATGGCGTAGTGGCGAAGGTCAACTCGGTCGATCAGCAGCAGCGGCTGGGCTGGACGGCCAAGGCTCCGCGCTGGGCGATCGCCTTCAAGTACCCGCCGCGGCAAGCGGAGACGGTGCTCGAAGACATTCTGGTGCAGGTGGGCCGCACTGGTGTGCTCACTCCCGTGGCGGCGCTAGCGCCCGTCAATGTCAGTGGCGTGGTGGTGTCGCGGGCCACGCTGCACAACGAAGATGAGATTGCCCGGCTGGGCCTGCAGATCGGCGACACCATCGTGATTGAACGCTCCGGCGACGTGATCCCCAAGGTGGTCCGCGTGAAGATGCCCGGAGCCTTGCGCCGCGAGTTTGTGATGCCCGCGCTGTGCCCGGTCTGCGGCAGCCACGTGGCCCGCGCGGAAGGGGAAGTAGCTCACCGATGCCTCAATTCCAGCTGTCCGGCCCGGCTGAAGGAATCGATCCTCCACTTTGCCAGCCGCAGCGTGATGGACATCGACGGCATGGGCGAAGCGCTGGTGGAGCAGCTAGTGTCGCAAGGGCTGGTGCGCAGTCTCGCGGATCTCTATGAGTTGAAGCTGGAGCAGCTGCTCACGCTCGAACGCATGGGTGAGAAGAGCGCCACCCGCATCA
This sequence comes from Acidobacteriota bacterium, assembly GCA_026394055.1. GTDB lineage: Bacteria > Acidobacteriota > Terriglobia > Bryobacterales > Bryobacteraceae > JAPKYZ01. The sequence continues at coordinate 58,151 of JAPKYZ010000097.1, read as the reverse complement.
TCGCGAACATCGCCGGCACACGGCAGCAGCCACTGGCGCGATTGATCAACGGCCTGGGCATCGCCTTCGTGGGCGAACGGACGGGGCAGATCCTCGCGCGCACGTTTGGCTCTTTGGACGCGATCGCGAGCGCCGATGAGGCGGCGCTGCAGATGGCGGAAGAAGTAGGGCCCAAGGTAGCGCAATCGCTGCGGCGCTTCTTTGATGAAATGCGCAATCAGGAACTGATCGCGCGGCTGCGTTTGGCGGGCCTGCGATTTACCGAAGAGGCGCGGACGGTCACCGTCGGTCCATTTACGGGCAAGACGGTGGTGCTCACCGGCACGTTGCCCACGCTCTCCCGGGAGCAAGCCAAGGAACTGATCGAAAACGCCGGCGGCAAAGTCTCCGGCTCCGTCAGCAAGAAGACTCATTTCGTGGTGGCGGGCGAAGAGGCCGGCTCAAAGCTCGGCAAGGCGAGTGAACTGGGCGTCACCGTGATCGACGAAGCGGCACTGCTGGCACTGTTGAACGCTGCCGAAGGCCCGGCCGCGGACAACTCCAACAGCGCCGAAGCAAAGGATGTGAATGCGTAAGTTAGTAGACTTCCTGGTGGCGTTGGGGCCGCTGGGATTGTTGGCGATGGCTTTAATTGACTCGGCCGGTGTACCGCTCCCAGGTGGTGTGGATGCGACGCTGCTACTGATCGCGGTCTTGCGGCCGGAGACAGCCTGGTGGTCAGCAGGTGCCGCGTTTATCGGGTCTGTATTGGGCAACGCCATCCTGTTCTCGCTGGCGCAAAAGGGCGGCCAAGCGTATCTCGACAAGCACACGCGCACCGGGCGAGGCTTGGTGCTGCGGCGCTGGTTTGTGCGCTACGGCCTGGTGACGGTGTTCATCCCCGCGCTGCTGCCGATCCCGCTGCCCATGAAGATCCCGGTGTTCTGCACGGCGGTGTTTGGCGTCTCGCGCACCAAGTTTCTCGCGGTGATCGCCGCGGCGCGGCTGCCGCATTATTTCGCGCTCGCCTGGCTGGGCCTGCAGTTGGGACAAGACGCGGGCACGTGGCTGAAGTCGCACCTGTGGCACCTGAGCGGCTTTGCGGTGGGCTTGGCGGTGTTGCTGTTCGTGCTGGTCCGGCTGAGCGACCGCGGCGAAGAGCTGAACGCGCGATAAGCTCGAAAGGGACATGACTCGCCGAACCCTGCTGGCCGCGCCACTCGCCGCGCCCTTCATCCACGCCGCGCCCAAGCCGGTGGAGATCGCCATTGACGCGGTCGAGCTGACGTTCGAAGACTTCCTCTACCGCGCCCCTTACCAGTTCGGCGGCAAGACCGTCGATCGCGTCACCATGCTGAACGTCGAAGTGACGGTCCGCACGCGTGACGGCAAGCGGCAGAAGGGTTTCGGGTCCATGTCGATGGGCAACGTCTGGGCCTACCCGGGCAAGCCCTACGACGTCACGCTGGGCGAGATGCGCACGCTGGCTTCCTCCATCAAGACCATCTACGAAGGCCATCGCGAGTACGGCCATCCCATTGATCTGGGCGTGCAGATCGAACCGGCCTGCTTGAAAGCCGCGCCCGCCATGCCGAAGTTGGCTGTGCTGGTGACCCTGAGCCCATTTGACGCCGCCGTCCATGACGCCTACGGCAAACTGCTGGGGCGCAGCATCTACCAGTGCTACGGCCCGGACTGCCTGCCGCGCGACCTCTCGGCCTATTTGGGGCCGGACTTCAAAGGAGCGCGGCTGCATGAAGCCATTCTGCTGAAGCCCAAGCCGCAGGTGTCGCTCTACCATTCCGTCGGCGCGGGCGACGCCATTGAAGCCTCCGATCTCAAGGCTCGCCTCAACGACGGCCTGCCTGAAACGCTGCCCGATTGGATTGCCTACAACGGCCTGACGCACTTGAAGATCAAGCTGAACGGAGGCAATCTGGCCGCCGACGTGGAGCGGGTGGTCCGCATTGACCGCGTGGCGGGTGACAAAACCTATTGCCTGGACTTCAATGAGAACTGCCCCAACATCGCCTACTTCCTGGACTTCCTGCGCCAGATCAAGGAGCGTGCACCGAAGCTGTTCGACAAAGTTCAATACGTCGAGCAGCCCACGCGCCGCGACTTGAAGGCCGACCGCACCAACGTGATGCATGAAGCGGCAAAGCTGCGCCCGGTGGTGATCGATGAATCGCTGGTGGATCTGGAAACACTGCTGCTGGCGCGAGAGATGGGCTACTCCGGCGTCGCCCTGAAGGCCTGCAAAGGCCAGACCCAAGCCATGCTGATGGCGGCGGCGGCGAACAAGTACAAGATGTTCACTTGTGTGCAAGACCTCACCTGCCCCGGCGCCGCGCTGATCCATTCGGTGGGCCTGGCCGCGCATGTCCCCGGCGTCACCGGCATCGAGGCCAACGCCCGGCAGTACGTCCCAGTGGCCAACCGCCCGTGGGAATCGAAGTTCCCGGGCATCTTCAAAATCACCGACGGCCAGATTCGGACAACACAACTGAGTGGGCGTGGCTTGGGCGCGGTCTAGCTCGCGGCGGACTCAAACCCGCGGCAAAGGGCGGCAGGGAGTTCGATATCATCGGCTTAACCACTCTACGGCTCATATATGCCCAAACCCTACGGCGTGATCAAAGACTACTATCCATCCGCAGCTTTTGCCGGCCAAATGGGCACCGCGATTGGAGCGGTGGGCGGGGCCGATGGACTCCGCAATCTGGCGGGCAGCAAGATCATGGCCACCCGGCCGATGAACTTCCAGCAGTTGTTTGACAACTTCGTGGCCTATATCCGCACGCCCGCCAACGGGCTGACCTGGGATGGGTCCGGCCGAGGCGGCACGGGGAGTCCGATGCTGGACAACGACCTGACCACCGGCGAATGTGCCATGTTCGCGGCGGCTTTCCAGATCCTGTGTTGGGCCCCGGCGCCCTATGGGCTGGGGTTGCCCAAAACGGATTTCGAGTTCGTCAGCTACACCGGCAACCACCGCAAAGGATTCGTCAGCAACCATCCGCGTGCCGGCGTCGTCCGTCTGCTCCCCAACGTCGCCGGGCAGGATCTCTACCTTTGGGCAAACCACAAAGTGGTCCGCTACCAGGGCCGGTATTGGGATGTCATGTACAACACCTCCTACGCCAACAAAGAGGAGATGGCGCTCTATCATGTGATGCCCGACGAGGTGGTGCTCAACACGGAAGACGTCCCGGTGGAACACCGCGGCACCTACAGCATGGTGGAGCCACTGCGCGGTGGTCAGGGGCTGTGGTTCAAGGAGACGCGCCCTCGGGTCTATGAAGGACCCTCCACCGTGATGCCGTTCTAACGGCCCCCGAGACCTGCGCCGAGCTTGAGGGGCGGGCGGAACCGGACGGCGTGGAATTCATCAAGTTCCAACATCGATCCTCTACGCTCATAATGATGCTCCGCTTTGGACTTGTACTTTTCGCCCTCCCCGCGCTGGCTCAGCAGCCGCTGCGGCTCACCGATATCCAGCTGATCGGCACACACAACAGCTACCACCTGGGCTTGGCGCCCAGTGAAGCCGCCCGCCTGAAGCAGGCCAGCCCGCAGGCGGCCGAGGCGCTCGATTACCGGCACCCGGCGGTGGAGGTCCAACTGAACCAGGGCGTGCGCCAGTTCGAGTTTGACGTCTACCAAGATCCCGAAGGCGGGCGTTTTGCGGACCCCAAGGGGCCGGGCCTAGTGGCCAAGGCCAACCTGCCGCCAGACCCTCCGTTTGACCCGGCGGGCATCATGGGCAAGCCCGGCTTTAAGGTGGTCCACGTCCAGGACATCGACTACCGCAGCAGCTGCCAGCCCTTCACCAACTGTCTGTCGGTCGTGCGCCAATGGTCCGATGCGCATCCCGGGCATCTGCCGATCTTCATTCTGGTCGAGAACAAAGACCGCAGCCCCGCCCCCGGCGCCGAGCCTGGTCCCGGCATGCTGACCACCGCCACCATGGAAGCGCTCGATGCCGAGATCCGCAGCGTGTTTCCGGCCGGGAAGCTGATCACACCGGACAACGTTCGCGGGACGTACAAGACGCTGGAAGAAGCGGTGTTGACCACCGGCTGGCCGACGCTTGAAGCGGCGCGCGGCAAGGTGATCTTCCTGCTCGATCAGGAACGGGCCACGCCGCTCTACACGGCCGGGCATCCGTCGCTGGAGGGCCGCGCCATGTTCACCAATTCGACCCCGGGCACGCCCGACGCGGCATTTGTGAAGATGAACAACCCCACTGACCCCAAGATTGCGGAAGTGGTCCGCAAAGGCTACCTGGTCCGCACCATGACCGATGGTGGAGCTCGCGCCGTCCGCGAAGGCAACACCACCCGCCGCGATGCGGCTCTCAATAGCGGTGCGCAACTGCTGAGCACGGACTACCCCTTCGACTACAAAGCCGCCCCCTCCGGCTATTCCGTCAGCTTCGGCAAAGGCAACGCCCGTTGCAACCCAGTGCGGAAGCCAGCCGCGTGCACGGCCGCGGCGCTCAGCGAGAAGTAGCCGCGCCGGGCCTCATACGGGAACTGAGTGAGTTGCGGACTAACCGGGGAGAGTTCTGGCTCAATCTGCAGAGCCGGGACGAACTCCGCGTCGCTCAACAGAAAGCGGGACCGGCGATCCGCTTGCTCCCTACGCTTGCGACCAGCACTCAATCGGACACTACCGCCCGCCGGAGCGGTACCACTTTTTCACCACTTCCATGGCGGGTTTGCCCCAGGGCGTGTGGCTGCCATCGGTGGGGCCGCCATAGCCGTTTGAGCCAACCTTCCACCAGTACATCCCCATAAACCAGGGCTGCCAGTAGAAGCCCTGGAAGATGGCTTCGTAGCAGCGAGCCTGATCATCGAGCGAGATCTTGCGCGGCGTCTCGTCCCAGGGCGCCTTGTGGGGAGCCTCCAGGCTGGCGTAGCCCGCTTCGGTCAACACTACTGGCTTGCGGTACTTCTTCTGAACCACCGCCACCTTGGCCACAATGCCGGTGGCGTCGAGCGTGTCCGGCAACGGGTAGTAGTTGTTGAGGCCGATGTAGTCGAGCGCATCCCAGAAGGCCAACGTCTCAAACTCCGGACCCTGCGTGGCCGCGTAGGTGAGCGGCGAGGTGGTCTTTTGCCGGGCCCGGGCGATCAAGCTGCGCCACTGCTTCTCGTGCGCGGAGAGTTTCACGAACTCCGTGCCGACGCAGAACAGGTCCGCCTTCATCCATGTGGCGAGCGCGGCGTAGTGGTCGACGAACATTGCGTAGCTCCCAAACCAGGCCTCGCGATCTGCCGCTTCCGGAAAGTCGAGCGACCCGGGAAATGCTCCAGCTCCACCGCCCACCCAGATCTGCGGCTTCAGCAAGACGAACATGCCCAGCTGATGCGCCCGCTGAGCCAGTTCGATCAAGCCTTCGTCCCGTTCCCAACTGCCCGCGCCGGGCAGCCGGACCATCGGAGTACCCGCGCGCGTGAAGCCATAGGGCACCAGCGAAATGGCGTTGATGCCGTAGCCGGGCAGGCGCTCCAGTTGCTTGATCGCGCCGGGTGTTCCATACACGTCCGGCCGTTCCGCCGTGAAGTTCACACCCCGCTGGAAGACCGGTTTGGCAGGCATCGCAGAGCTCTCTTTAGTAGGGGCTGATCGAATGCATCGTGGGCGCTTCCACTTCGCGGCCCAGGATCTTCTTCAGCTCCTGGCGCAGTGGACCGGTGGCCTTGGCATAGATCATCTTGTAGGACTGGTAGTCGCAGACCTGGCAGTCCGGGTGGGCCAGCGTTTTCTTGTGCGCGAAGCCATAGCGGCGGCTACGGCGGGCGATGTCGGTCCAGCTATCGATCTCGATGTTGCCCAGCTTCCAGCCGCCTTCGACGAAGAAGTCGCACGGGTAGACGTCGCCGTTGTACTCCACCACGCAGTAGCTGTCGCAGGTCTCATGCATGGTGCAACTACCGGGCTTCTGTCCCGCCAGGGCTTCGGCGATGTTGTCGAAAAAGCGGATGCGGATCTTCTTGCGGTCCGGCCACCACAGGTCAAACGTCTCGCACAGGAAGCGGCCGTACTGCTCCGGCGTGATCGTGAACGGCATGCGGCTGCCGTCGGGGTTGAACTCCGCCAGCGGGATGTACTGGATGTTATCGATGCCGATCGATTTATAGAACTTGTAGATCTCGCGCGGATGTTCGACGTTGGCGGCGTTCAGCACGCAGAGGATGTTGAACTCCACGCCATTCTTCTTCAAGCACTCGATCGACTGCATGACGCGCTTCCAGGTGCCGTGCCCGGCGCGGTTGTAGCGGTGCAGGTCGTTGATCCCTTCCGGGCCATCCAGCGAGACGCCCAGCAGCCAGTTGTACTGCCGGAAGAACTGCGCCCAGTTGTCGTCGAGCAGCACGGCATTGGTCTGCAGAGCGTTCGAGACGGAATGGCCGTTGCGGCCGTACTGCTGCTGCAGGCGGATCAGCTTCTCAAAGAACGGCAACCCGGCCAGTGTCGGCTCGCCACCCTGAAACGCAAAGGTGGATTGCGGGTAGCTGTAGAACAGGTAGGTGTCGACCAGCCGTTCCAGCGTCTCGTCGGTCATGCGGCGGGCGGGCAGGTCCTTGTACGGGTCCGCGTCGCGGTCGAGATAGAAGCAGTAGGAGCAATCGAGATTGCAGACCGCCGACGCTGGTTTGATCAGCAGGGAGCTGATGCGCGGCGTCGCGCCCAACCAGGTGGGCCCACCCATCAGCGGAACCTGCCCGGCCATCGGAAACAAGCTGCTGCCACTACTCATCGGGGGTGCGCCCACGCTCTGGCCATGGAGCCGAGTTTATCAGCCTCTGTTGCCGCTGCACCGCGCGCCGGGCCTAGCTTTCCAGCCACCGATGCGCAAACGCCACCGGGTCGCCGCTTAAGTCCAGCATCTCGGTGGCCACGGTTTCACCATTGACGAAGAAGACGGCCTGAATGCCTTCCGGCAGCGGCTGGAGCTCCAGCTTCTTGTCCTTGGCCTCCAGGCGCAGCGTCTGTTCCAGCCACGTGAACCGGACCAGCATCCGCATCCCATGGCCCACGGTGCGGCAAGCGGTCAGGAACTGGCTGGTGAACTCGCCGTTACGCAGGGCGTCGGCATGCGGGGCGATCCGCAGGGCGCGCGCCCGTTCTGAATCGCGAGCCTCGGCATCGCGGCGCAGCTGCTCCGGGTCTTTCTCCTCCAGCCGCTCCAGGGCTTTCAAATTGTTTTCGAGACTGTCCAGGTAACTCATGGTGGACGCCGCCCGGCGCCATCTCTATCTTCCCAGCTTTCCAGCGGCCCATCTCCCTCGCTCCGCAGCCGAGCCTCACCTGACTGCAAGACGCTTGTGCGCGCCGCGCTGTCTGCGCAATGCATTTCAACCGTGCCTGGCTCTCGCCGATGAGTGTTTGGATGGTGCACTTGCTGTGCGCCCCATGCCGATGGTCACGTTTGTCGCACAGAAGCGGTGGATCTTGGCGGGCCTGGCGCTGCTTGCCGCAGCCTGCCAGTCTCTGCGCGGACCCGCGCCACCGCCTCCGCCCGGCGGGCCTTCGGCGGCGGAGGCACCGCGACGCCCGGTCTACCGGCATTCCGTGCTGGCGGGAGGTGTGCAGTCCGCGGCGGAGGTGAAGCAGCGGTTGGCGCAGGACGCACCCGCCGCCGCCCACTATCGCCAAGTAAAGCCTGACCGGCTGAAGCCCGTCCAGCTCACACAGGACCGGCGGGCCTACGTCTCCTACCGCGTGGGCGACAAGATCTACTGGACGCGGACACCGCAGCTGATCAAGACCGGCGAACTGGTGCTCACCGACGGCCAGCATACGGTGCGGGCCCGCTGTGGCAACCGGGTGGAGGATGAGCCGCAAGACGAAGTGCAGTCGGCGGATGAGTCACCGGCGGACGAGGAGTTTGACCAGATCGCGGAGCTGGACGGTCATTGGCCCTTGGTGGGCGCCCCCAGCGGCCGCGCGGGCCGTCAATTGAAAGATCTCGTGGAGCCACTGTTCTCCTGGAACCAGGGCGCGCCGGTGGTTCCCGCCAGCGGTGGAGGGTCCTCCCAATCGAGCAGCACGACAACGGCAAATTCGCCGGGCAACCACTGGGGCGGGTTCCCGAGCGCCAGCCTCGGCGGCAACAACGGCATCACCCTGCCCTGGGAGCCGGCCGCCGCCGCCGATGGCCGCTCGCCGTACCCGCAACCCGGCACTGGCATTCCCGGCACTGGCATTCCCGCCCCGGCACCGATCCTGCCTCCGGCAACCGCTCCGGAGCCAGAGCCTGACATCCCGGTGTCCGACTCTCCTACCCCGAACTCGCCCGGCCCAGACAACCCGAACCCTTCGCCGTCACCGGGCCCAACTCCCAGTGCCCCCGCGTCGCCCGAGCCGCCGCCGTATGGCCCACCGGTCAAGCCGCCACCCACGTCGCCGCCTCCCTCGCCCTGGCCCACATCGCCCATCCCGTCGCCGCCGTGGCCCGATCCGCCCACCACTCCGCCCAGTCCGCGCGTGCCCCCCGTCGAACCCAAAGAGCGTGACACGCCGCAGCGGCCTCAATCTCCGCCGTGGTCTCCGGGGCCGCCTGAATCTCCGGATCAACCCTTTGCTCCGGAAAAGCCCGCGGACATTCCGGAACCGGCCACCGGCGTTCTGTGTGCATTGGGAGCCGCGCTACTGCTGATCGGCCATCGCCGTCGACGCTCCTGATCCGCGGCAGCGGCCGTTCTCGCAAACTGTCCATCCGCCGGGTAAAAAAAACTTGATGGAGCGCTGATACGAATACTCGATCGACCTCGCGTAGTAGGGCGGAACAAAACATATGTCCTTACGAACTCTTCTTCCCCTACTTCCTTTGGCGCTGCTGACCGGGCCGTTGATGCGTGGTGATGCGATGCTGCGGGTCTACACCGAGTCGGTGCGCGGCGATACCTTGGGTGCCGTATCCGGCAACTCCGGCTACTACCCGGTGGCCGATCCGACTCGCGTCTACATGAGCAAGACCACGACGCCGTTCTTTGAGCACGATGGTCACCAGGACCTGAAAGAGACCCAGGATGCGCTGTACCGGAGCGCCACGGCCGTCAACAAGCCGAAGGTGCTCGATGCCTGTTCGGTGAACTGCGCCAGTGTGGGCGTGACGGGCCATTCCAGCGCCCGCGCCAGCGGCTACGCCAATGCGGAGACACTGAAGGTGGGCGGCTTTGCGAATGCGGAAACCAGTGGCGTGGCCGCGGGAGCGCTGGCGCAATCACGCTCCACTGTCACCGCCACGTTTAAGGTAGACGCCGGCAGCTCCGGCTTGGCCGATGGGACGCCGGTGGCCTTGGACTGGCTGTACCACCTGGAGGGCACCACCATCCTGTCGGGCCGGACCTATCCTGAGCCCACGTCCGCCTCGGCCAGTGTCACCAGCCGCTCCGCGATCCGCCGCCAGTATTCAAGCGGCGAAGGCGACGACCAGTTGGCGGCGGTCGACTTCCGATTGGATGCCATGCTGCGGAACTCCATCCCGGGCGGCAGTTCGGATGCCACCGCCAACTTCTCTGGCCGCCAGATCTGGAGCGGTTACAGCAATCTGGGCTTCGAGGACAGCGCGTTGCTCGACTACGACCAAGATTACTTGGGTGAGGACGTCGACATCTCCCGCCGCGTCCACATCGACAGCCGCACCGGGATCTTCGGCTTGGACAAGATCCCGTTTCAGGCGCTGGTGGGTGAGACGCTGGTGATTGAGCTGGACCTGGATGTGCTCAGCAGTGTGAGCGGCGGGGCGCAACTGGGCTCCGGCCACCGCGGCAAGTCCTGGAACGACTACTTCGGCACGCTGGCCAGCCAAGTGGAACTGGCCGATGCCTACAAGGCCTCCGGTCTCAAGATCCAGTTTGACCGGCCCACCGGCGACGTTCCGGAACCCGCGACCTTCGCCCTGGCGGGGCTGGCCCTGGTGCTGCTGGGCGCGGTGCGCCGCCGGGCGCGCGTCTAGCCCTTCGCTAGCGGACCGCGCACGCGGGCAACCGGCTGAGCCCGGCCAGTGAGATCTTCCAATCGCGAGAGCGGAAGATCTCACTGGCCTTTTGGGCGAACTCATCGGCTTGCGGGCAAAGGCCCAAGCGCCGGTATGTGGCCGCGACGGAGGCATAAGCCCGGCCCAACTCATACCGGTCCTCTGAGCTTTCCGGCGCCGCCGCTACAAACGCCTCACGCGCGCGCAGTGCTTTCTCAAAGTAGGCAAGGCTCTCCCGCTGTTGCCCCATCTGGCCCAGGATGGTGCCCAAGGTTTCATGCGAATCCGCCAAAGCGTTGCGGGGGCGCGCATCGTTGGGGTCGCCGGCCGCCATCTCTTCCCGCATTGCCTCCGCCCGCCGCGCGCTGGCCAAAGCCTCCGGCAGACGATTCTGCACCGCCCGAACGTGGGCCACGCGGTCATAGTCGTAACTGAGGTCCATCCGCGCGCGCGGACCAGGGTCTTCCTTCAGCCGCACCTCATCGAGTTCGAGCGCACGCCGGACGCTCTCGTCGGCCCCTTGATAATCACCCCGCAGCATCTGGCATTGGGCGATGTAGCGGTCGCAGACGCTCCAGTTGTTCTTGGTGCGTTTGGTTTCGACAAAGATCGCGCGGGCCCGCCGCATGCAGTCGATCGCTTCATCCACCTCTTCACGCTGCACATGGATGTAGCCCAGGCCGAAATAGGCATTGCCCAGAGGAGGCCGATACTTGCCCGGATAGTCCTTCACCATCCGCTCCGCCATCTCCACTGCGCTGCGAGCCAACTGCAGCGATTCATCCGACCCTGGATACACCCGAGCCGCCTCCGCCCGGATCAGCACGATCCACTGCCGGTTCTGCGGACTCTTGGTCAAGTCATCAATGTGCTGCCGGATGGCCAACGCCTTGCGGAAGCTCTGCATCGCTCCGGCGTAGTCGCCCAGGTTCTGTTTGTTGCGATTGCCCTGGATGGTGGCGATCGCCTCGTAGGCCTCGGCGCGCTCGGTCAGCAGTTGGACGTTGTCGCCCGAAGTCCGCTCCAGCTTGTCGAGATACTCGAGGCTCCGCTGCACGATCAGGTGCCGCGCCTTCGTCGTGCCCGGCACGCTGGCAATGGCCGGGTTGATTTCAGTCAGCAGAGACTTGGCGATGGCCCGGACGGAATCAAAATGCTCGCGCGCAATCCGCGCCTGCCACAGCGCGACCGCGATGCCTCCCACCAGCGAGGCCACCACCAACACCGCCGCGGTCACCGCGAGTTTATTGCGCCCGATGAACTTGGCCGTGCGATAGGCCACCGAGGCCCGTTGCGCGATGACGGGCCGGCCGTCCAGGTACCGCTCGACATCTTCAGCGAACTGGGTCACCGTCCGGTAGCGTTGCTCGGGTTCCTTGCGCAACGCCTTCAGCACGATGTTGTCCAGGTCACCACGCAGCTTGCGCATGGGCAGGCCGCTGACTGGCGTCGGCGCTTCGCTGGGCCGCTTGACGTGGGTCTTGCAGACGACGCGCTCCACCTCTTTAAGGGACGGGCTGGTGACCTTCTGCGCGCGCAGGCCGGTGAGCAGCTCATAAAGGATCAGCCCCAACGCGTAGACATCGGTGGCGGTGGTGATGGCCTCGCCGCGGACTTGCTCCGGGCTGGCGTAGTCGGGCGTTAAGGGGACGGCGCCGCCGACGTGGGTCTGCGTCAGGTCGCTTAAGTCCGGCTGTAGCACCTTGGCGATGCCGAAGTCGAGCAGCTTCACCTGTCCATCGGCGGCCACCAGAATGTTGGCGGGCTTCAGGTCACGATGGACGATCAGGTTTTGGTGGGCGTGCGCGACGGCGGCGCAGATGCTCAAAAAGAGCTTCAGCCGCTGCCGCAGGCTCAACTCCTGCTTGGCGCAGTATTGATGGATCGGCTCCCCCGCCACCAGCTCCATGACGAGATAGGGCAGGCCTTGTGCCGTCGCGCCGCCATCGAGAATCCGCGCGATGTTGGGGTGATCGAGCAGCGCCAGAATCTGCCGCTCCCGCCGGAACCGCTGCTGGACATCGCTGGTAGCCAGCCCTCCGCGGATCACCTTGATGGCCACCTGTTGCGCAAACGCGCCGTCATCACGCACCGCGCGATAGACCGTGCCCATGCCGCCGCGCCCGATCTCTTCGTCCAGGCGATAAGCTCCCAGCCGCTGGCCCACCTGGAGCCCTTGATCCTCGCCCGCGGCCTCACCGGTGTGAACCTCTCGCTGGCGAGACGGGGGCGGTTCACCCAGCGTTTCCGCATAGAGCATCGCGGGATTTTCTAGAAACGTTCCGGCGGCGGCGTCTTGCGCCAACAACGCCTCGACTTGCTGGCGCAACACCGGGTCCCCGCCGCACTGCGTCTCAAGAAACTCAGCCCGGGCGGGCGCCGGCAGTTCGAGCGCCGCTTCAAAGATGGCTTCCACTTGTTGCCAGCGTTGCGGTGTCAGGCCAGAGCTCATGCTTCACCCCGAATCTGGCCATAGAGCCACGCCCTGGCGGTGCGCCATTGACGGTTCACGGTGGCCACGCTGGACCCCATGACGGTGGCCGTCTCTTCAATCGAGAGCCCGCCGAAAAAGCGGAGCTCGACCACCCGGCTCTTCACCGGGTCCAACTCGGCCAGCGCCTTCAGCGCTTCGTCCACGGCCAGCACCTCTGAGGATCGAGCGGAGGAGGCGACCAAGCCCTCGTCAATCGGCACCCGGTCCACGTCTCGGCCCCGCTTTTCGGTGCCATGGCTGCGGGCGTGGTCGACGAGAATGCGCCGCATCAAGGTGGCGGCGACGCCCATAAAGTGGGCGCGGTTCTGCCATTCGACGCGGCTTTGGTCGATCACGCGGAGGTAGACCTCGTGCACCAGCGCCGTCGGCTGCAGCGTGTGCTCCTTGCGCTCGCGCGACAGGTAGCCGCCGGCGACGCGCCGCAGTTCGCCATAAACCAAGGGCAATAGGGCATCCACCGCCTCGCGATTGCCGCGGGTGGCTTGGATGAGAAGTTGCGTGATGTCACTGCCGGCCTGCTCACTCACACGAATGGCGCTCCCTGGCCAAATTTTGACACGTTGGCTGAAGCGGCGGCCATTCGACAGCACCGTCCCCGCATCGATACCATCTTGAAGCAGGCCCATCGCCGCCGTCTGGGCCTGATAAGGAGATTCGTGCTGCCTCGCCCCATGCCCATCAAACCGCTCTACCGCTTCGCCGGACTGCTGGTGACCTGCGCCCTGCTGCTGCCGGCCCAGGATCACGCCACGTGGCGCGATTACGGCGGCGCTGCCGATGCCGCGCAGTATTCGTCGCTGAAGCAGATCAACCGGGGGAACGTCGCACAACTGGAACGGGCGTGGCTCTACCCTACGGGCGACGCGAACAAGTACTTCTTTAACCCGATCATGGTGGATGGGCTGCTCTATGTGATGGCCAAGAATAGCTCCATTGTGGCCCTCGATGCGGCCACGGGCAAAGAGCTCTGGGCGTCGACGCCGGAGCCCAACCTGAAGGTGATCACCAATCGCGGCATCAACTATTGGGAGAGCAAGGACCGCAGTGACCGCCGCCTGCTCTACTGCGCCAACCATACGCTGCGCGCCCTCGACGCCCGCACCGGCAAGCCGATCCCCGGCTTCGGCCGGCAAGGCAGTGTGGACTTGAAAGAGGGCCTGGACCGTGATCCGAAAAAGATCGCTCTGGTGCAATCGATCACGCCCGGCCGCGTGTTTGAGGATCTGATCATCCTGGGCTCGGCGACGAATCAGGGCTACGGCTCCGCTCCGGGTGACATTCGCGCGTTTGATGTGCGCACCGGCAAGCAGGTCTGGAGCTTCCACACGATCCCGCACCCGGGTGAGTTTGGCTATGAGAGCTGGCCCAAGGATGCCTGGAAGACCGTGGGCGGCGCCAATGTCTGGGGTGAGATGTCGATCGACGAAAAGCGCGGCATCCTCTACGCGCCAACCGCCAGCGCCAAATACAACTTCTATGGTGTGGACCGCACGGGCGACAACCTGTTCAGCGATTCCATCCTCGCGCTCGATGCCCGCACCGGCAAGCGCCTCTGGCATTTCCAGATGGTGCATCACGACATCTGGGACTACGACGACGCCACGGCGCCCAAGCTGGTGACGCTCCGTACCGGTGGCAAGACGATTGATGCCGTCGCGCAGGTGAGCAAGCAGGGCTTTGTCTGGGTGTTCAACCGCGTAACCGGCGAACCGGTATGGCCGATTGAAGAACGGCCCGTGCCGCAGAACGGCATGCCCGGCGAGAAGCTGGCGCCCACGCAACCCTTCCCCACCAAGCCGCCGCCGTTCTCTCGACAAACGTTTACCGTCGACGACCTGAGCCCCTATCTGTCGCCCGAAGATCGCGCCAAGTTCCGCGACGATCTGCTGAGCGCTCGCAACGAAGGCCTGTTTACGCCGCCCACCACGCGCAACACGGTCCAGATGCCCGGCAACAACGGCGGAGCCAACTGGGGCGGAGCCGCGGTCGACCCGACGCGCGCCCGGCTCTACGTGGTCTCCAAAGACCTGCCGGCCATGCTGCGCCTGGAGCGCGGCGGGCAGGTGAAGGCGGGTCCCGAAGATCCAATTGAGCAGCGTGGCCTGGCCGTGTTCCAGTCCAACTGCCAGGGCTGTCACCGGTCGAGCCGCGAAGGCAAGCCGCCCGAGATCCCCGCTCTGGCTGACCTGGGCGGCCGCCTGCCACGCGCGGAAGCCGCGGGCACCATCCGGCAAGGCCGCGGCAAGATGCCGGCTTTCGCGAAGCTATCGGGTGAAGAGTTGGAGGCCGTGGTGGCCTATCTCTACAACCCCACCCGCGCGCACTTTGCGACACCGGCGGGCGGCAATCCGCCCACGCCAATTGGTCCCACCGCGCTCGATGAAACGGAGCGCTTTTATACGGGCTTCGGCTTCATGATCGCCAGCAACGGCCTGTCTCCGATCAAGCCGCCGTGGTCCAGCTTGACGGCGTATGACTTGAACGAAGGCACCATCATCTGGCGCATCCCGCTGGGTGACGTGCCGGAGCTGGCCGCGCAAGGCATCAAGGACACAGGCTCACACTATCCCAAGGTGGGCCCGGTGGTGACGGCCGGAGGCCTGATCTTCACCGGCACGCGCGACAAGAAGGTGCGGGCGCTTGATGCCGATACGGGCAAAGCGCTGTGGGAGGCGGAAGTGGACGCCGCGCTTGAAGGCATTCCGGCGATCTACCAGATCAATGGCCGCCAGTACGTGGTCTTTTGCGCCGCGGCCCAGGTGGGCCTGACGCCCGCTACGCAAGCAAAGATCGCCGGCGCCTATGTGGCGTTTGCACTGCCTGCCGGGAGCAAGTAGCGCTCGGGTCGAGCGAAGCGGCTGGGCGAGCGATTCTGACCAGCAAGCCGGTGGCGCAGACTGACACCATCAGCCTGCGCCACCACTTACAGTCCTAAACAGCTGCCAGCGCCTGCTCCAGATCCCACAGGATATCTTCGAGATCTTCGGTGCCCACTGAAAGCCGGACCATGTCGGGCGACACGCCCGCCGCGACTTGCTGTTCCGCCGAGAGCTGCTGGTGCGTCGTTGCCGCGGGTTGGATCACCAGGCTGCGGGCGTCGCCGACGTTGGCCAGGTGGGAGAACAGCTTCAGGCTGTCCACCAGCTTGCGGCCGGCGTCGAGGCCCCCTTCGACACCAAAGCTGAACACCGCGCCCGCGCCCTTGGGGCAGTACTTCTGCGCCTGGTCAAAATAGGGCGACGACGGCAGCGACGGGTACTTCACCCATTTCACTTTGGGGTGCTTTTCCAGCCACGTGGCCACGGCCAGCGCATTGCTTAAGTGGCGATCCATGCGCGGACCCAAGGTCTCAATCCCCTGCAGGAACAGGAAGGCATTGAACGGGCTTAAGCAGCTGCCCATGTCGCGCAGGCCTTCCACGCGGCACTTGATGATGAACGCCATCGGGCCAAACACTTCGCCGATCACCATGCCGTGATAGGAAGGCGATGGCTGGCTCAGCATCGGGAACTTGCCGTTCATCCAGTTGAACTTGCCACCATCGACGATAATGCCGCCGATGGAGGTGCCATGGCCGCCCATGAATTTGGTGAGCGAGTGCACGACGATGTCGGCACCATGGTCGATGGGCCGGCAGACGTAGGGGGTGGCGAAGGTATTGTCGATCACCAGCGGCAGCCCCGCCTCATGTGCGACCGCCGCCACGGCCTCGATATCGAGCACATTGCCGCGCGGATTGGAAATCGTCTCGCCGTAGATCAGCTTGGTGTTCGGCTTGATCGCTTTGCGGAAGTTCTCCGGGTCGTCGGGTTCGACAAAAGTGACATCAAAGCCCAGGCGCCGGAACGAAACGTCGAACTGGGTGTAGGTGCCGCCATAGAGGGTGGCCGAAGCCACCATGTGGTCGCCCGCCTGCATCAGCGACGAGATGGCGATGAATTGGGCCGACTGGCCGGAGGACATCGCCAGCGCACCGATGCCATTTTCGAGCGACGCCACGCGCTGTTCCAGCACGCCCGTCGTGGGGTTCATGATGCGCGTGTAGATGTTGCCGAACTTCTGGAGCGCGAACAGTTCCGCTGCGTCGGTCGAGTCCTCAAAGGTGAAGGAGGTGGTCTGGTAGATCGGTACCGCGCGAGCCTTGGTTGCCGTGTCGGGCGCGTAGCCGTCATGCAGCGCGCGCGTATTGAAGCCGTATTTGCGTTCGTCAGCCATAAACCGTCAATCTATCGCATCCAGGCGTCCAGATGCTCGGCGACAAAGGCATCGTCGTGCAATTCGGGGTAGGCCGCATAGACGCGGTCGATCTCGGCGGACTGGCCGGGCGACAGCTGCTCCTCTTCATCCAGGCACCAGGTCCCCGCCAGCAAGCCCTGCCGCCGCAGCACCTCATGGATGCCGGCAATGCAGCCCCGGAAATGGTGGGCGGCATCAAAGAACGCCGCATTGGAATCGGTGACGGCCCAGGGGTCAAACTTTTCAGGCGCGGCCACCATCTCCACCGCCCGCTTTGTCCAGCAAGCAAAGTGGCCCAGCAAGCCGCCGACGCACCAATCGCTCCGCAGGTCCCACACAATGGCGTCGTCATTGCCTGTATAAAGCGCGATCCCCCGCCCGTGCGCCGCCCGGATGACGTCGAGCGTCTGGTAGCGGTTGAAGGGCGCGATCTTGATGGCGACAACATTGTCGATCTCCGCCAACTGCGCCCACCACTCATAGGGCAACACGGCGCCGCCCACAGCTGGCTGCAGATAGAACCCCATCACCGGCAGAATGGCCGCCACTTCGCGCACGAAATCAAGACTGGTGGAGCGCACCAGCGCGACGTCGTAGCCCAGGCCCTTGGCCAGCTCCGCGTCCTCGAGTGTGAGAACACCAGCCACGGCCACGCGATCCTCGGGGATCTCGTCCATCGCCAACTCCAGCACGGGTTGCAGCAGGCCGCGCTCGCGGATGGCGAACTGGGTGGTGTGCACGCCCACGGCCACGCCTAAGGCTCCGGTGGCGATGTAGTAGCGCGTCAAGGCCCGCTGCCGCCGCTCGTCCAGTTTGCGTTCCGCCGTCAGCGCGAGCGGATGCGCGGGTATGGCTCCGCCCTGCTGCAAACGCTGGATCGGAGTCAACGTCTCAATAGCGGCCATCGGTCACCTCAAAGTGTGTCGGCTTGCCCAACGTTGCGCCGCCCATGCCGATCCATTGGGCAATCCGCTCAATCGCCTCGGGTGCGGTCACCTGCGGGTAACCGAACAGACGCGTGCATTTTGAGGCATCATTCAGCAATGCCAGCTCGCCTTCGGTGCCCACAAACTGCGGCGCCACTCCCCAGATGCGCCCGAACTGCTCCGCTACGGAGCGCACGGCCAGCGTCTCAGGACCCGTGACGTTCAGCTTGCCCGTCATGCCCAGGCTACGCAGTGCGATCGAGTTGGCGTCGCGCTGCCAGATGCAGTTCAAGCGTCCCATGGAGAGATCCACCGGCCGCCGCTCAAACACGGCCAACCCGATATCGAGCAGGACACCGTAGCGGTACTCGACGGCGTAGTTCAAACGGAAGTAGACCGCCGCAGCTTCGTAAAACTCAAACACGCGCTCGCGGCCCAGCACCGTTTGCGCATACTCGCCCACGGGCACGGTCTCGGTCTCTTCCGTCGCCCCAAAACGCGTCAACGGATAAATGTTGCCGCTGGAGAACACCACCCACTTCGCCCCGGGGTAACGCTCACAGCAGCGGGCGGGCAGCAGGACATTGCGCGCCCAGGTGGCTCCCGGATTGCCCGCGGTGCCGAACTTTTGTCCGGCCATGAAGATGATGTTCTCCGCACCGGGAAGTTCGCGGATGTCACGCTCATCCATCAGGTCGGAGGCGACCACTTCGACACCCGTTGCTTGCAGCGCCTCGGCCGCAGTGGGGTTCGAGAATCGCGATACCGCGATGACGCGCTTATCCGGCGCCGCGCGTTTGGCCAGCATGGCCAGCGTTGGACCCATCTTGCCGCCCGCGCCCAGGATCAGCAAGTCGCCATCGAGCTTCGCCATCGCCTCGCGGTCAAGGTCCGTTGGCCGCGACAGCTCTTCTTCCATCTCTGCCAGGTTGCGGATCATCGCTTGTAGCCGATCTTGCGCAGGAAGCTATGGCGCCACTCGACGCCCTCCGGACCCTCGACGCCCTTCGGTGAAGAACCATCAATGACCCCCAGCACACCGCGGCCTTGTTCCGTTTCAGCCACGATCACTTCCACCGGATTGGCCGTGGCGCAGAAGATGTTCACCACCTCTGGTACGTCTTTGATGCGGCCCAGCACATTGATGGGGAAGCCGTTGCGCAGCACCACCACAAACGTGTGCCCGGCGGCCACTTGACCGGCGTTGTACGCCGCCAGATCTTTCAGTGCTTCGTCGTTGCCTTCGACGCGCGTCAGGCAGGCGCCGGAGGCTTCATTAAAGGCGACCCCAAACTTCGCGGCCGGGTTTGTGTTCACAATGGCTTCGTAGATGTCTTCCACCGTCTTAATAAAGTGGCTCTGCCCCAGGATCAGATTGACGCCTTCGGGGATTTCCAATCTCACTGCTTTCAGTTCCATGTCCGTCCTTTGAAGATACAGTGCCCAACGGCACGACGAAAAGACTCCCCCGATGCGACCTAAAGAAAAACGCGACTCGAACAAATACGCCCGCGGCGAACTGCGCATGCATCGCGATGGTTATGGCTTCGTCAAACCAGAGGTGGAGCTCACCGGCATTGAAGGCGACATCTTCATTCCCCCGCCGGAGGCCGCCAAGGCGATGCATGGCGACCGGGTGCTGGTGCGCGTTAATCGCTACGGCCACAAGGCCGATGGCGAGATCGTCAAAGTGGTGGAGCGCGGCAATGAGACCGTGGTGGGCGAAATGCTGGTCCGCCGCAAGCAGTGCTTCGTCAAGCCGCACGACAGCCGCTTGAAGCAATGGATCGAGATTCCCGAAGGCATGGAGTTTCCTCCGCCCGATGCGCAAGCGGACCGCGTCGGCGTCACGCCCAAGGTCTACGATTCGGTGGAGCAGCTGGAAGGCCTGATCGTCAACGTCCAGATCCTCGAATTCCCCAGCCGCGAATCGGACAACGCCGTGGGCCGCGTGGTCGAGATTTTGGGCGCTCCTGGTGATTTTGGCGTCGATGTGGAGATCACCATTCGCAAGCATCATCTGCCGCACCACTTTCCGCCGGAGGTGCTGGATGCGGCGCGCCAGATCACGCTCGACATTGACTTGACCGGCCGCGAAGATTTTCGCGAGCAGCCCTGCGTCACCATCGATGGCGAAACGGCGCGGGACTTTGACGACGCCGTCTGGGTGGGCCGCGCAGAAAATGGCAACTGGCAGCTCCACGTGCATATCGCCGACGTCAGCCACTACGTCACGCCGGGTTCGGTGATCGACGTCGAAGCGCAGCACCGCGGCACCAGCGTCTACTTTCCGGATCGGGCGATTCCCATGCTGCCGGTGGAGCTATCGACCGACATCTGCTCGCTGCGGCCCAACGTGGACCGGCTGACCGTATCGGCGCTGCTCGAAATCGACCACCAGGGCGAGACCGTGGCGGCGAGTTTCACGCCCAGCGTAATCCGCTCCTCCGCCCGCATGACCTACACGCGGGTGCACGAGATTTTGGAAGGCGAGCCCGCAGGCCCGGACTACGAACAGTTTGCCCCGATGCGCGACTTGGCCTTGATCCTGCAAAAGAAGCGCGACCGCCGCGGGTCGATTGATTTCGACCTGCCGGAAGCGTTTATTGAGTTTGACGACCAGGGCAGCATGGTGGGTGTGTCGCGCGCGCCCCGCAACATCGCGCACCGGCTGATTGAGGAGTTCATGCTGGCCGCAAACGAGGCCGTGGCGACGCATCTGGAATCGAAAGGCATCCCCACGCTCTACCGCATCCACGAAGTGCCGGACCCGAAGCGCGTGATGGAGTTTGAAGATACCGCCGCCCGCTTCGGAGCAACCCTGGGCATGGGCCCCATCGCGGTGCGCCGCAACTACATGGTGCAGCGCACGCGCGATGGCCGCAAGATCCGCAAGGATGTGATCCTGGCCGATAACTCGCGCCCGCTGGTGACCTCGAAGCACTACCAGAAACTGATCGCCAAGATTGCGGGCAAGGCCGAGGAACGCGTGCTCAGCTACTTGATGCTGCGGTCGCTGAAGCAAGCCCGCTACGCCGCCGACAACGAGGGCCACTTTGCTCTGGCCGCGCCCAGTTATCTGCACTTCACCTCGCCCATCCGGCGCTACCCGGATCTGATTGTCCACCGCATCTTGACCGGTCGCGACCGGCCTGCTGAGGAAGAGTTGCGCCAGTTGGGCGACGATTGCAGCTTCACCGAACGCCGCGCCGCCGAGGCGGAACGCGAGCTAGTGGAGTGGAAGAAAGCCCAGTTCATGATCGACCGCGTCGGCGAAGACTTCCCCGGCGTCATCATCTCAGTCGTGAAATCCGGCTTCTTCGTCGAGCTCGATTCGCTGTTCATCGAAGGCCTGGTGCTGGCCGACATGATCCCGGGTGACCGGTTCACCTATCAGGAGAACACCCGCACGCTGATGGGCCAACGGACCAAGCGGCAATTCAAAATTGGCGACAAAGTGCAGGTCGTACTGGTGCGTGTGGATGCCGTGGAGCGGCGGCTCTACTTTATGCTGCTGGATGAGACCTTGAAGCGCGGCGTGCCTCCTGCCAAGCGTGCCGCCAGCGGCGATACCGTTGAAGCGGACCAACGCTCCGGTGGCAAGTTCGGCAAAGGTGGCGGCGGCAAACAGAAGGGCAAGCGCAAGAAGCATCGGCGATAGGGCCGAAGGGTGAAATCAACAACGCCACCGAACGCGCCTACACGGGCTGGCCGGACCGGCTGTATGTGATCGGCATCGATGGCCGCGTGAAGTTTAAGTCCAAGCCCGGACCGTTCGGCTTTTAAGCCGGACCCGATGGCCCAAGCCTTGCGTCAAGAGCTTTCACCGCATCGAGAGCCAGCTGCGCCACGTGCTTCGATTCGTTGATCAGCCCGCCCAGCACCTCATCAATCTCCGCCGCGCGGAACTGCCGCAATTGATTCCGCGCGCGCCCGGTGAGCATCTCCGCCAACGCCGAGCCCATGGCAAGGCAAGCCGTGCAGCCCTTGGCCTTGAACGCGGCCCGCGTGATGATGCCCGCCTCGCACTCCGCCGAGAGCCGCAGCATGTCGCCACACACCGGATTCATCACGTCCACCTTCACTGCGGGCGGGTCTAACTCCCCCGCGTGGCGGGGGTTCGCAAAATGATCCAGCAGTTGGGGTGTGTGCATATTGCGGTTCTCGCCTAATGCCATTGTCGACCACTGCTATTCTCATTAGCTTGGAGCTGATTCCGAAAACCGTCCATGCGCCTGAGATCGGGCAGGTCTGGCTGAACTCGCCGCCGCTTTCGCTGAAGCAACTGCGCGGCAGCGTGGTGCTGATCGATTTCTGGGATTACACCTGCGTCAACTGCCTCCGCACGCTGCCCTACCTGAAGGAGTGGCACCGGCGCTATTCGGCGCAAGGCTTGCAGATCATCGGCGTCCACGCGCCCGAGTTCAGCTTCTCGAAAAACCGCGTCCACATCGAAAGAGCGATCGCGGAGCATGGCCTGGAGTACCCGGTGGTGCTCGACAACGACTACACCATCTGGCAGGCGTTCGCCAACAAGGCCTGGCCGGCAAAGTATGTGATCGACAAGGATGGCTACATCCGCTTCTTCACGCTGGGCGAAGGCCACTACCAGGACGTGGAGGAGGCCATCCAGGAACTGCTGCTCGATGCGCGGCCGGGATCGAAGATGCCGCCCTTGATGAAGCCCATCCGCGCGCTGGATGAGCCCGGCGCATTGCAGTTTTGCCGCCGGCCTACGCCAGAGCTTTACTGCGGCACCGGCCGCGGACGCATCGCAAATCCGGAGCCGGCGTTTGAGCCGGACAAGATGCTCGAGTTCCACTATGGCGCTGAGCTCCCTCCCGAAGACTTGATCGAGCTCGATGGCTGGTGGGCCACGACGCCGGAATCGGTGGTGGTGGCGGCATCGATCCACGACACGCGCGGCTCCCGGCTGCGGCTGCGCTTTTCAGCGGCGGAGGTGAATGTTGTCATCCATCCGGAGAAGCCAGGGACAGTGAACGTCACGCTGGATGGGCAGCCGTTGAAGGCCTTGACAGTGGATGCTCCGCGCATGTACAACCTGTTCAGCGGCGGTGATTTCCGGCAAGGCCTGCTGGAGCTCACCTGCCGCACCACGGGCATGGAATTCTTCGCGTTCACCTTTATCGGTTGTCTGGATGGGGTGCGGGCGTGATCCGCGTGGTCGCGGGTCTTTTGGAACGTGAGGGATACTTTCTCGCTGGGCAACGTAAACGGAACGATACGCACCCCTATAAATGGGAGTTCCCCGGCGGCAAGATCGAGGTGGGCGAATCCCCGCGCGAGGCGCTGCGGCGCGAGCTCCAGGAAGAGTTAGGGATCGACGCCGAAATCGGCCCCGAAGTGATCCGCTATGAGTATTCCTATCGCGGCAAGCCCCCGATTGAACTGATCTTCATCCGCGTCGGCCCTTACACGGGCGAGCCGCAATCGCACGCGTTTGAGCAGATCCGCTGGGTGACGGCGGCGCAGATGCCGCAAATGGACTTCCTTGATGGCGACCGCGATTTTGTGCGGCGGCTGGCGTCGGGCGAGTTCCGGTAGACCACCCGGCAATTCGGACCAGTCAAGGACCGACTAGACTGACTGGTATGCGTCTTGTCCTCGCTCTGCTCTGCTGCGTCGCCTCTTTTGCCGGCATTGAAGTCGGCTCCATCAATGGTGCTCAGTTTCGCATTGATGTTCCAGAGAACTGGAACGGCTCGCTGGTGATTTACTGCCACGGCTACAGCCCCGTGCCCAGCACATTCAAGGAGACGCCGCCGAACCCGCTGATGAAGGTGTTTCTGGACCGGGGCTTCGCCCTGGCGCAATCGGGCTATGCCGCGGGCGGCTGGGCGATTGCGGAAGCGGCGGTCGACACGGAGTCGCTGCGCCGGTACTTCACCACCAAGTACAAGGCTCCGGTGGACACCTGGATCACGGGCCATTCGATGGGCGGCTTCCTGACGATGATGTTGATGGAGACCTACCCCACGGTCTACAAGGGCGGCCTGCCGCTCTGCGCACCGCTAGCCGCGCCGAGCTGGTTTATGGGTCGTGGAGCCTTTGACGGCAAGGTGGTGTTCGAGTACCTGTTCCCGGGCGTCGTCACGGCGGAGCTGGCCAGTTCGCAGGTGACGCCCGCGATCATGAAGGCCCTGGAGGCGGACCCGGCCAAGTCAGCCGTGGTGCGGCGCATGAATGGCTTCAAGACCAACCGCGACGCGGCGGGCGTGATCGCCTTTGCATACGGGATCTTGGCGGAGCTCACCAAGCGCACCGGCGGCAACCCGTTCGATAACCGCAACACCATCTATTCCGGCTCCGATGACGACCGCGCGCTGAATGCGGGCGTCAAGCGCTACGAAGCGGACCCCAAGGCTGCGGCCTACCTCCGCACCTACTACACTCCCACCGGCAAGATCGCCCAGCCAATGCTCGCGATCCACACCGACTATGACCCGCTGGTGGCCGTCTGGATGCCCAACATGTATCAGATGACGGTGGAGCAAGCGGGCACGGCGGGCAAGTTCGTGCAGCAGTACGTCAAGCGCGATGGCCACTGCAGCATCTCACCCGCTGAGACGGCGAAGGGTTTTGATGAGTTGCGCGAATGGGTGGAAAAAGGCGTTCGCCCATCGCCAGGCGACCGCACGATTGCGGCGAAGTAGTTAGCCCTCGGTCCAGCCCCATGCGTGAGCTTGGGGCTATTGCACGGACCCCGGTATGTCCCATGCGTGAGCTTGGGGCTATTTCACGGACCCCGAACAAGCCCCAAGCTGACGCATGGGGCTAAAGCGCCAGGACGTGGTGGTCGAAGCAGTCGACGTGGATGTTGTCGTAGGCCCGGCCCACCAGGTCCGGCCCATGGGCAGCCAGGAACGGCAGGATGGAATAGAAGCGCTCCTGCAGATGCCGGTGAGGGAAGATCTCGTTGATCAGGTAGCTGGAATCGGCTTGTTCGCGCTCACTGCGGCGCATCAGCTCGCGGGCGGCCTTGGCCTGGGATTTGGCCAGCTGGTGCGCGATCTTGCGGCGGCTGGTCGCAAAGGCGTCCACGAGCGTCCGGTCGAACCCGCCAAGCGCGTGCTCCACGCGGTCGAGCGTCGTCTGCAATTGGGCCGCGGCATCGGTGAAGGTCTGCTGGAGCGCGGGCGGCGCTAAGTGAGCGGCGATCTGCTCCCGCACCGTCGCCTCCGGCTGCATCAGGTCCGGCAAGCGCAACTGGTAGCGATCCATCAGCTTGGCCGCGCGGGAATCGAGCAGCGTGAACCCGGCGCGAGGCACGGCCACCGGCTGCCGCCCCAGCAAGGCCTCATAGAGCACCGAGGACTGCGCCAGATACGCGATCTCGGCCGGGCCACCGATCATGGCCACCGTGGGCAGCAGGTAGTCCTGCATCACCGGACGCAACAGAGCATTGGGCGAAAGCTGCTCCGGGGCACCGGCGAACGATGTCACATCCGCCGCCTTTAGTTGCTTGCGGCGCCCGCCCTCCAGCGCGAAAAACAACGAGGAGCCTTTGCCATCAAACAGCACCTGGGCGTGATAGCCCGCCGCGGTCAATTCCTTACCGCGCGCGATCACCAGCTCATTCAGCTCATTCGAGCGGGCGGCGGCGGCAGCAAGAAACGGCGCGGCGATCTGGCGAATGGAAGGGCGCAGCGGGTCAAGGAAGAGTACTTCGTGATCGCCCAGCAGCTCCCGCACCAGGCCGATGAACGCTTCACCAAAGGTGGCGCCCACCCGATAGTGGCGGCGCACCATCTCGTCAGAGATCTCGGGCAGCTCCGTGATGTGCACCGGACCGACGGGCTGTTGCGGCTGATGGTCACCCTGGGCGGTCAGCTTCAGCGGTTTGCGATCGCCGTCCAGCGTCCAGGTGTGGTTGATCTCTTCAAAGTCGTGATCTTCAGTGGCCACCCAGAACACCGGGACCGCGGGCGTTCCTTGCGCCGTCAACTGGCGGGCCAGCTGCACGGCGGTGAGCGCTTTGAACACGGTGTAGAGCGGTCCGCCGAACAAGCCCACCTGCTGCCCGGTGACCACTACGGCGGTTCCGGGTTGGGCAAATTGATCGAGTAGCGCTGAACCGGGGTTTATTTCCGCCAGTGCCGCAGCCATCGCTTGGCGGCGAGCGTCAGGAAAGTCCACTGTCAGGCCGTCCGCCAGACGCGCCGGCAGCGACGGGTAAAACGCTGTAACCCGTTCAGGATGATAGAGAAAGTCGGAATACAGCTTCGACGTTCCAGGCATGTCGGTATGTCGGACGCAAGCAGATTCCATACGAGACAGAGGTTTCCTCAGGGTATCAGATGAAGGAATTCGACCGAGGTTTCGGCCTTTCTGGTGTTAGCTTGGAAAAAGGGCCCCACCGGGCCTGGCAAAACAAAAGGGACGTTTCAAGACCATGTTGGACGAACAACAGTTCAAACTGTACTGTGACCGAGAGATGGATTTTCTGTCCCGAGCGCTGATGCGCGCCGGGGAGGAGTTCGAATTCGACACGGACCTGAATAACGGCGCCTTAACGGTGGAGTTCGAAACGCCTCCGGCCAAGTTTGTGGTCAGCCCGAATGCTCCCGTGCGGCAGATCTGGATCTCGGCCCACTCGCGCAGCTTCAAGCTGGACTGGGACCCGGAGTCCGAAGCGTTCGTGCTGCCGGGAACCAAGCAGACGCTGCTCGAAGTAATGGCGCAGCATGTCTCAGAGCATCTGGGCGAAACGGTGACGCTCTAGGCGGCCATCAGCAGAGAAGGGTCTCGAAACAGCAGCCGTGCCCGGCGTCTACATCTCGTATCCGTTTTGCGCGCAGAAGTGCACCTACTGCAACTTCGCCTCGGGCGTGTTTCCGCGTGACCTGGAGCCGCGCTATCACGAAGCACTGCTCCGCCAGATCGGGCGGCATAACTTTGACTGGACACCAGAGACCGTCTACTGGGGCGGCGGCACGCCCAGCTTGATGGACTTGGATGCGTTCAGCGCTGTGATGCAGGCGCTTCCCGGAGCTCCTTGGGCGGAGGCGACGCTGGAGGCTTCTCCAGGCACGATCACGCCCGAACGCGCGCGGGCGTGGCGGCAGGCGGGGATTGACCGGGTCAGTCTGGGCGTCCAGAGCTTTGTGGAGCCTGAGATCCGGCAGACCGGCCGCAAGCATACGCGGTTGATCGTCGAGCAGGACGTGGCCATGCTGCGTGCAGCGGGCATTACGAAGATCAATCTGGACCTGATTGCCGGCTTGGCCGGGCAGACGCGCAGTTCCTGGCAGGAATCGCTGGACGCGTTGCTGGCGTTGGAGCCGGATCATGCTTCGGTCTACATGCTCGAAGTCGATGAAGATTCGCGTCTCGGCCGGGAGTTGACGTTGGGCGGCGTCCGGTATGGTGCGGCGGTGGTGCCCTCCGACGACGCGATTGTCGAGTTCTATGAGACCGCGGTGGACGTGCTGGCCGCCGCCGGATTGACCCGCTATGAGATCTCGAATTTCGCGCACCCGGGCCATGAATCCCGCCACAATCTGAAGTACTGGCGCCGCGAGCCCTACATTGGGTTTGGTGTGGATGCGCACTCGTTTGATGGAGTGGAGCGTTGGGCCAACACGGATTCGCCCGCGGACTTTGTCACGCTCGACGACCCTGTGGTGGAGCGCAGTACGGCCATCGCGCAAGAAGAGCATTTCTTTCTCGGGCTGCGCCTATCAGAGGGCGTTGACGCAGCTCCTGTGCCGCATCACCCGATGGAGGACTCCGGCTTGCTCGAGCGCGTGGACGGCCGCCTGCGGCTCACCCGGCGCGGTGTACTAGTCTCAAACGAAGTGTTCCAGGAATTTCTCGCATGACCTACATCGATCTACGCAGCGACACCGTCACCAAGCCCACGCCCGCCATGCGCGCGGCCATGTCTACCGCCGAAGTGGGCGACGACATCTACGGGGAGGACCCCACCACCAACGACCTCGAAGCCCAAGCCGCCAAGTTACTCGGCAAGGAAGCGGCCATCTTCGTGCCCACCGGCTGCATGGGCAACACCATCGGCATCAAGCTGAACACCCAGCATGGCGACGAGGTGATCTGCGACGCACGCGGCCACTTGATCGATTGGGAACTTTCGATGACGGCTTGGTTTTCGGGCTGCCTAGTGCGCACCGTGCCCACGCCCGACGGCATCCTCACCTGGGACCGGTTGTCGCCCTACATCCGGAACATCTCGCCGCACAATTCACCCACGGCCTGCATCGAGATCGAGAACACCCACAACATGGCGGGCGGAATTCCCTACCCCGTCGACGTGATCGATGACGTGACGGCGCGCGCCCATCAGTTGGGCATCAAGGTCCACATGGATGGCGCCCGCGTCTTCAATGCCGCAGCCGCGCAGAACCTGCCGGTGGCTCGTCTGGTGCGCGATGTCGACTCCGTGATGTTCTGCTTGTCGAAAGGCCTCTGCGCGCCGGTCGGCAGCATGGTGGTGAGCACGAAAGCCAATATCGACCGCGCCCGGCGCTATCGCAAGCAGTTGGGCGGCGGCATGCGACAGGTGGGTATCCTGGCAGCCGCGGGCTTGCTGGCGTTGAATGACATGCCGACGCGGCTTGTTGAAGATCACGCCAACGCGGCGTATCTGGCGCAGGGGATGGCGGCCCTGGGATACGATTGCGGCCGGGTCCAAACCAATATCGTGATTTTTGATTTGGGCAACCGGATGCCCGTCCCCCAGCTGTTGGAGCGTTTGAAAACGCGCGGCGTACTGGCCGGAGGAGCCGGAGGAACCCGTGTCCGCTTTGTCACCCACCACGACGTCAGCCGCGCCGATTGTGAGTTCGCGCTGGCCGCAACCCAGGAAGCACTGTCTTAAGTACTGTCATGAACCCACTACTCAACATTGGGCAGGAGCCCGCCTTTGACCAAGTTCGCGGTGAGCATGTGAAGCCCGCCATCGCGGAGCTGCTGGCCGAAGCGCGCCAGGAGATCGCCGAGATCAGCGCGGTAGCCGAACCCAGCTACGACAGCGTTCTGGCCGTCTTTGACCGCGCCGCTGAGCGCCTGGGCCGCGCCATGTCCGTGGCCGGCCACCTGGAGATGGTGGCCACGACGCCCGAACTCCGCGAAGCGTACAACGACGTGCAGGCACAAGTGGCCGAATTCCACTCCTCCATCTGGCTGGACGAAAAGCTGTGGGCTGCGGTGAAGGCCGTGCCCGGCGCCCCGGCCGGTGTCTACACCCGCTACTGGCGCAAGACGGTGGACGCGTTCAAGCGCTCCGGTGCCGATCTGCCGGCTGATCAAAAGAAGCGGCTCAGCGAGATTGACGTGGAGCTGGCCACGATCACCAAGACGTTTTCTGACCACGTGCTCGATTCAACGTCCGCCCGCGAGTGGTTAGTGACGGATGAGGCGCAGTTGGCCGGACTGCCGGAATCGGCCCGCGGTGCCGCCCGGATGAGCGCGCAATCGAAGGGCAAGGAGGGCTGGCGCTTCACGCTGCAGGCACCTAGCTACAACGCGGTGCTGACCTATCTCGATGACCGCACGCTGCGCGAAGCGATGTATCGCGCCAGCTGTACGCGGGCCACCGAAGAAGGCCGCGACAACCGGCCGTTGATCCCGCGCATCCTGGCGCTGCGGGCCGAAAAGGCTCGCCTGCTGGGCTTTGCTGATTTTGCCGACCTGGTGCTGCAGGAGCGCATGGCCAAGTCCGGCACCCGCGCGCTGGAGTTTCTGGAGAACCTTCACACCAAGACCGAAAAGCGGTTCGCCGAAGAGCGCGCCGAACTGGAAGCATTCGCGGGGCAGAAGCTGGAGCCCTGGGATGTCGCCTACTGGGCCGAGAAGCTGCGCGTGAAGCTCTACGACTTTGACGAAGAGGCACTGCGGCCTTACTTCCCGCTGGATCGTGTGGTGGACGGCATGTTCTCCATCTTCGGCAAACTGTTCGGTGTCGAGTTCCGCCGCGTCAACGATGTCTCGATCTGGGACGCGGCGGTGCAGTGCTTTGAAGCCGTCGCCGATGGCGGACGCGTCTGCGGGCGCTTCTACACGGACTGGTATCCACGCGAGAACAAGCGGCCCGGAGCATGGATGGATGCGCTGATCGGCGGCGGCCCGCGCGCCGATGGCGGCTTTGATCCGCACCTGGGCTTTATTGGCGGCAACCTGACGCCGCCGATTGATGGCCAGCCGGCGCTGCTGACTCATCGGGATGTCGAAACGATCTTCCATGAGTTCGGCCATTTGATGCACCAGCTGATGTCGACCGTCGAGGTACGGTCGCTGGCTGGGACGCACGTGCCGTGGGACTTTGTGGAGCTGCCCAGCCAGATCATGGAGAACTGGTGCTGGGAGCGCGAGGCGCTGGACCGGTTCGCGCGCCACTTTGAGACCGGCGAGGCCATCCCGCAAGAGCTGTTCGACAAGATGAAGCGGGCCAAAACCTTCCAGGCCGCCATGGCCCAGATGCGCCAGTTGAGCTTCGGCATCATGGATCTGAAGCTGCACATGGCCTACGACCCGGCCCGCGACGGCGACGTGATCGCCTACTCCCGCGCCATCCTGAATAGCTTCTCCGTGGCCACGCTGCCGCCGGAGCATGCCATGGCCGCGGCGTTCACGCATCTGTTCGGCGACGCGGTGGGCTACGGCGCGGGCTACTACAGCTACAAGTGGGCTGAAGTGCTGGACGCCGACGCGTTTTCGCGCTTCAAGGCGGAAGGCATCTTCAATGAGACGGTGGGCCACGAGTATGTGGCCAAGATCCTCTCCCGCGGCGACAGCGAAGACCCGGCGGAGCTCTACCGCAGCTTCATGGGTCGAGATCCGGACCTGGGCGCTCTGCTCGCGCGGCAGGGGCTGGCCTAGCCGCAAGAGAGCGAAAGCCGACCATGGGAGGACCGCTCCCTCGAGGTCGCGCTCGGCAGCATCCGAGCATTTCCGAGCCGCGACCGAAAGGGTGTAAGCATGGCCTAGCGGGCCGCAATAGGCGATGAAGACGTTTTCTGCGCTCTCAATAGCATCAATAGCTTGGAGAGCGCCTTCAACGGAGTGGTCTGCTTTCGCAACCCACCTCGGCCATGGGTAGCGGAGGATCTCGATTGATGGTCAACTTCGATCAGCCCCATGCGTCAGCTTGGGGCTATTGTGCGGTTACCGGACAAGCCCCAAGCTGACGCATGGGGTTACGTTCTGAGCCGCGACCGCAAGGGAGTAAGCATGGCCCAGCGGGCCGCAACAGTGATGAAGACGTTTCTGCTCTCTCAATAGAATCAATAGCTTGGAGAGCGTCTCCAACGGAGCGGTGTCCCAATTCCCCGGCGCCTACTGCGGCGGCACAAACGGCTGTGCCATCTGCGCCAGCGTCTGGCGGCCTTGCTTCTGCGCCAACCGCAACAGCCGCAGGAACACTTGCGCGGTCAAGAATGCATCGCCGGGCGCCGTGTGGCGGTCATGCGGCGTGATATGGAACAGCTCACACAAAGCATCGAGCGTAAAGCTGCGAATCCTTTCGCGGCCGGCAAAGGCGCCATCCTGCTCCAGGTGCAAGGTGAGGTCCATGGTGTCGAGCGAGAGGTTCTGCAGGCTAAAGCCAAAGTGGCGCTGATAACCCGCGTTCAGCATGTGCACGTCGTGGCCGATGTGGTGGCCCACGATGACGCCATCACGCAGATAGGGGAGGAACTGCCGCAGTGCTTCCGCCTCATCCAGGCCTTGGCGGCTCTGCTCCCGCGTAATGCCGTGGACGGTGACAGAACTGGTATTGTGGCTCACCTTCAGCAGGGCCTCGAAGCTATCTTCGAGCAGAATCTCGCCGCCCTCTACGGCCACGGCGCCGATGGTGATCAACCGGTCCTTGCGCGGGTCAAGACCAGTAGTCTCGGAGTCGAGCACGACAAACCGCACCAGCGCCGCGGGCACATCGCCCGGCCAGCTTTCCGCAAAGCGTTGCTGATAGGCCGCAAGAAAGTCAGGCACGCTCATGACGGCTTCTGCCAGCCCCATTCCGCCGTCACCTCCAGCAACTGGGTGAGCGAGCGGAAGGCCGTCTTCAGCACTTGGCGTTCCGGGCGGCTCAAGGCCGAAGGCGGAATGGTGGCGCCATCGCTCCCTTCGCGAATGCCCGTGCGGGCCTGATGATAGAGCACCACCAGCAGTGTCTGCTCGGCATCGCGCAGGAGATTCTGGTGAGACGGCAGCATCTGTCGCGCGGCGCGCAGACGGTCAAGCGTGGGGGCGCCCAGCACCATCCCGGCGGCGATCCCCAGCACTCGGCCTGCATCGGTCAACGGTCCGATGGCCGTGCGCTGCAAGTGGAAGACGTTCGAAGGCTGGCCCGAATCTTCCACCACGCGGTCCTCGACGAAGGTCATCGGCGGCAGATGCTCCAGGCAGTCATTGGCCAGCAGCATCGAGAACGCCGGCTGGGCTCGGACTTGGGCGGAGACGCGGGCGTGAAGCTCCGTCCACAGCGGGTGCTGGGCGTCGAGCGGAGCCAGGTCAAAGAACGGCCGCGCCAGCGAAATGCCCGACAGCACCGGATCGCTGATCCAGGTCTCAAACCGTCCCGTCCAATCATCCAGCGTGGCGCAACAAAGCACCGGGTCCAGCGCATCTTCCGGCTGCCGGTAGCCGCACGCTTCGAGTGAGGCCGTCACCAACTCCAGCGCGCGCGTGGCCGAAGCCAGACCCGCCCGGTCTGCGGTCACCACCGCCAGCACCGGGGCCATCGGCGTCACCAACTCGCCTCGGCCGGCCGCTCCCAAAAAACACCAGCACAGCTCACACGGCGTCGCCGGGAGAACCTGCAGCAGGCGGCGGAGAATCCGTTGGTGGACCCGGTGGCCGAGTTGCGCCAGCCAAGCCACGGACTGGGCATTCAGCAACTGCCCCGCCACAAACGCTTCCGCTTGCGCGCGCAACTGGGCCAATTCAGGTACGCCGGGACACATGTCGATGGCCCGCAGAATATCCAGCGGATCGTCCGCCAACGCCAGCGCAGCGTGTCCAGCCGACAGCACGCCCTTCAACTCGCCCGTCCGCGTGCCGTCACGGGTGACGAGCAACGTCGAATCGCGGTCCGCCAGCCTCAGCAACGCGGCATGGACTGGCGCCTCCGCAGAGACCGTGGGCACGTCCGCGCTCATCAACTGGTCCACTGTTGCGGCGGACGGTGCCGCTGCGTCACTTGCTGCAGAAAGCCAACCGAGCAGTTGTGCGCGGGTCAAGGTTCCTACCAACTGCCCGGCATCGATGACCCCCAACGCCTCCGCATTCAGCCGGAGCAGCTCCGCCGCCGCCTGCGCGGGCGTGGCCTGGGCGCCGATCACGTAGGGCTCCTGCGGGCCTAGGCGCTCCCGGAGCGGTTGGTTTACGACCGGGGCCAGATCGGAGGAATGGGCTGGATCGGCTAACACTGCGGCATACGTGGCCAGATGTTGCCGCAGCCGGGGGTAGCGTTCCAGCAGCGGCGCGAAATCGGCCGCCGGAAGGGCGTAGAGCACGACATCACTGGCGGTTTTGGCTGAATAGCGATACACCGGTGCGTCGAGAAATCGCTCCAGCCCGAGAATCTCGCCCGCGCCCAGAATGTCACGCCGCCGCTCGGCACCGTCGCCCTGCTCTACCAGGCAGACCGTGCCCTGTTGCACGACGTAGAGATGCTCCCGGTGGGCGCTGCCTTGCCAGAACACGAACTCATCCGATTCGTGGAACTTCACGCGGCCCCGTTCCGCGAGCTGCAGCAGATCGGCCATGTCCACCGCATCAAAGGGCGGGTGTTGTTTCAGAAAATCGGCAACGCGATAACGGATCGCGGAAGTTTGCATGGGGAAGTGATTCCTGGCACGGGACTTACAAAGTCCACCGAGGGCTCGCCGCGGACGTGGGGCGTGCCCCTGAGTGTATCGAACTTAGGGTGAAAAGTGAGCAGGAATGAAAATCTTTGAGTCCGGCCACTGCGGCACGATTCGTCCTGATTATTCTAGAGCCGAAATCACCAGAACCGTCGATCGTGGTGAAATGGACGTTTGGCCGAGAGAGTCCATCAGCGAGGCCAACATGCGGGTGCACGTTTCCGGGCCGGACGGCGTCAAATGTTTGAGGGTTAGGTGCTGTTGACTTTTGTCCAATTCGCCACCATGGTGGCCGCCGAGATGGCGGTGTTGTCGAACGGCTTTACGCTGCGGATCGACCGGCATGAGGTGCGCGGCGAAGAAGTGATTCTCCATGCCGCCAGCGGCCAAACGGTGCTGCCGAAGTCCGCGGTGACGTCGTTTGAGCAACTACCCGACGACCCAGCCATCCCGGCGCCGAAACCCGCGCCTGCTGCCGCCACCCCGCCCGTGGAAGCACCCAAGTCCCCCCGCGAACTGGTGCGAGCCGCGGCGGAGCTGCACGGGCTTCCGGCCGCGTTTGTCGAATCGGTCGCTCGCGCCGAATCCGCCTTTGACCCGCGTGCCGTGTCCCCCAAGGGTGCCATCGGCTTGATGCAGCTGATGCCCTCCACCGCGAAAGCCTTGGGCGCCAACCCGCACGATGCCCGCGAGAATGCGGAAGCCGGCGCCAAACTGCTGCGTGATCTGCTGATCCAATACCAGGATCAACCGGACCAGGTACGTCGCGCCCTGGCCGCCTACAACGCCGGTCCCGGGGCCGTCAAAAAATACAACGGGGTCCCACCCTATACGGAAACCCAGACCTACGTCGACCGGGTGTTGCGCCAGTACCGCAAAGCGTCCCTCGAGACGCAAGCGCCGCAATAGCCCCCAGCCCCATGCGCCAGCCTGGTGCTTCTTTCGGGACCAGCCCCCAGCCCCATGCGTCAACCTGGGGCTTCTTTCGGGACCAGCAGAAAGCCCCAAACTGACGCATGGGGCTGGGCGGCATCGGCCTCACCTGGACCAGATGGCGCAGTTCCCGGCGATCGTGCTAAGCCCGCTTCGCCGGAGCCCGCAGCACGGCCGCCACCGCAGCGCCCACGCCAGCCAGAACCGCCAGCGTCGTGTAGACCTCCTGATAGCCGCCCGCCAGATTGCCCGCCGCCCGCGCCTTATCCATCACCCCGGCAAAATAGCCCGGCACCAGAAAGCCGCACAGCCCCCAGGCAGAGAACAGCAGGCCGTAGTTGGCGCCGACATACTTGGCTCCAAAGAAGTCGGCCGTGAACGACGGCATCAGCGCCAGGTAGCCACCATAGGCAAAGGCGCCCAGGCAGAGCCCGGTCAGCAGCATCACAAAGCCGTCCGCCTGCCGCAGAAAGCCCAGGCACGCCAGCGCCGACACGGCAGCCATGCCGAGCACAGCGGGCTGGCGGCCCAGCCGGTCAGAAACGCTACCCCACACCAGACGCCCCAGTCCGTTGAAGATGCTCATCACACCCAGCGCGACCCCGGCCGACATGATGGCAGTGGTCTTGGCCATTTCCTGCAACAACGGCGAGGCCTCGCCAATGGCGGTGAGGCCGACTGAGGTCCCCAGAAAGTAGATCACCCACAGCGCGTAGAACTGCCACTGCCGCAGCATCTGGCCGGTGGTAAACGCAGCGTCGCCCGCGGCCGCCGCCTTCGGGGTCCAACCCGATGGCCGATAGCCCGCCGGGGGTACGCGGAAGAACTGCGCGGCACCCACGACGCCGATCAGAAAAATACCCGCCAGGATGAAGAACGTCCGCGGAATCGTCTCGCCCAACTGCGCCGGGTCCTTGCCGATCAGCGCTTCGAGCAGCGGCCCAAAGAGCAAGGGCCCCACACCAAAGCCCATCACCGCCAGGCCGACAATGAAGCCGCGCTTGTCGGGGAACCACTTGACGCACGTGGCAATGGGCGTCACATAAGCAAACCCCACACCGACGCCCGCCACGACGCCATAGGCCACAATCAGGCCCTCCAGCGTTTGGCCGATCAGCCCCGCCAGCGCACAACCGGCGGCCAGCAGCAGGCCGCCGACTGAGGCCACGACGCGAGGCCCCCGCCGGTCCTGCCAGAAGCCCGCCACAATCATGCCCGCCGCAAAGGCCAGCAATGAATACCGATACGGAGCAATGGTCTGCGCCTTGGACCATCCGTGTAGTGTAGCCAGCGGGCCGCGAAAGACGCTCCAGGCATAGATGATGCCGAGCAGGACCTGCATGAATACGGCCGCCGCCGCATACGGGACTCGGTTGACCGGGGCAGTCGCCGCGGAGGGGATCTGGGAAGTTGCAGCCATCCGCCTTAGTCTATGCGAAGCGCTGGCGTGGCTGGCAAATCGAGCCCCTGGAAAGTGGTCTGCCAATGCGCCCCGCGTGATCCTCTATCATGAACCTCATCAAGGAGACCTTCATGCGCATCCTCATTTGTTCTGCCCTATCGGCCCTGCTCGCCGCCGCCCAGCCCGCCGGCAACACGCCCAAGGGCTTGGATCACGACACATTTTTCGAGATGGAGAGCGTTGCCAGCCCCGCCATCTCACCCGACGGCGCCTTGATCGTCTTCTCGCGCAGTTGGGCCGACAAGATGAAGGATCAGCAGCGCAGCAACCTGTGGCTGGTGGACAAATCCGGCCAGCGGCTGCGGCACTTGACGCCGGGCAACTGGCGGGACTCGGCCCCGGTCTGGTCACCCGATGGCAAGCGCATCGCCTTCCTTTCTGATCGCGACGGCACCACGCAGTTGCACGTGATGTGGATCGACACGCGCGAGGTGGCGCAGTTGACGCATCTGGAGCGGGCTCCGGGCAACGTCAAGTGGTCCCCTGATGGGAAGCAACTGGCCTACACGGTCCGCGTGCCGGATGAGGACCCGATCCTGCCGATCAAGCTGCCCAAGCGCCCTGAAGGCGCACAGTGGGCCAAGCCGGCGGTGCTTGTCGACCGCTTGAGCTGGCGCAGCGACGGCGTCGGCCCGACGGAGCGCGGCTTCACGCATGTCTTCCTGATCGACGCCATCACCGGCGGCACGCCCCGCCAGCTGACCAATGGCAAGTTCAACCACAGCCAGTTCGAATGGGCACCCGATGGCAAGACCATCTACCTCTCTGGCATCCGCAAGCCCGACGCCGAGTACCTGCGCAACGATAGTGAGATTTACGCGGTCGACCTGGCCAGTGGCGCCATCAAGGCGTTGACCGATCGCAAAGGTCCCGACACCGACCCGCAGCCTTCCCCCAACGGCCGCTGGATCGCCTACACCGGCTACGACGACCAGAAGTTCACCAACCACGTCGGCAGCCTCTATGTGATGGACACCGCCGGCAACAGCAAAAAGGTGTGGGCCACCGGCCTCCCCAGCCGCCCCGCCGACGTCAGCTGGGCGCCCGACAATTCTGGCGTCTACTATTCGATGGAGGAGCGCGGAACCGAGAACCTGTACTTCGTCGCGCTCGACGGCAAGCCGCGCCAGGTGACCGATGGCGTACACATGCTCCGCTCCTTCTCGATGGCCTCCAACGGCCAGACGGCTGCCATCCGCTCGACCTACCATGAGCCCACGGTGCTGGTGACCTTTGATGTAAAGCGCCCTGGGGCGTCGCTCGCCAAGCTGGTGGACGTTAATACCGACATCTTGCAAGGCCGCAAACTGGGCGATGTCGAGGAGCTGTCGTTCGCCTCCAAGGACGGCTTGAAGGTGCAGGGCTGGCTGGTGAAGCCGGTGAACTTTGATTCGAAGAGGAAGTACCCGATGCTGCTGTTCATCCACGGCGGCCCCTGGAGCATGTACAACGTCGCCTTCAACTGGGCGTGGCAGAACTTCGCGGCCCAAGGCTACGCCGTGCTCTACATCAACCCCCGCGGCTCCACCGGCTACGGGCAGGAGTTCGTCAACGGCATCCAGTATTCGTACCCCGGCAAGGACTACGAAGACCTGATGGCGGGCGTCGATGCCGCGCTGGCCAAGGGCTACATTGACGACCAGAACCTGTTCGTCTGCGGCGGCTCCGGTGGCGGCGTGCTGACGGCCTGGATCGTCGGCCACACCAACCGCTTCCGCGCGGCCGTGTCGATGCGGCCGGTGATCAACTGGCACTCGTTTGTCGGCAACACCGACGGCCCTTCCTGGTACGACCAATTCCAGAAGCGGCCCTGGGAGGACCCGATGGAGTACGCCGTCCGTTCACCCTTGCACTATGTGGCCAACGTGACCACGCCCACCATGGTGATGACCGGCGAAGCCGACCTGCGCACGCCCATCGGCCAAAGCGAGGAGTTCTACCGGGCGCTCAAGCTGCTCAAGAAAGACACGCTGCTGGTGCGGATGCCGGAAGAGTTCCACGGCTGGCGGCGGCCTTCTCACCAGTTGGCACAGCAGCTCTATCTGCAGGCGTGGTTTGAGAAGTGGCGCGTGAAGAAACCGGAGGGGGCGAGCAGCGGGCAGTAAGGTGCATGCGAAACTAGGGTAAGGCGACGAAATGAACCTTACCCTTCAGATACCGGACGAACTGGCGTTGGCTTTTCCGCCGTCGTCGACGGTGGATCTGCCGCGCCGGGTCATCGAAGCCCTGGCCGTGGAAGCTTATCGGGAAGGGATGTTCTCCTCCGCTCAGGTATCTAGCTTGCTGGGGATCTCCCGAGCGGAGACGGAAGACTTCCTTGGCCGCCACGGTGCCGCCCTGGCTGACTACGATCACGAAGAGCTCAACCGGGAAGCTAGGCTCTTCGACCGGCCCGGCGCCGCCAAGTAGGGTTCTGGCTTTGTTTGCCGTGTCGGACACGACGCCGCTCCGCTATCTGGTGGCCATTGGCCAACAAGATCTGTTGCCGCGGCTGTTTGGCCGGGTAGCGATACCGCTGGCCGTCCATGACGAACTCCAGGGTTCCGGGACGCCTCAAGTGGTTCTAGCTTGGGCTACTCATTTGCCGGAATGGCTAACGATTCAGGAGGCCCGCGGCGACATCCAGTTTCCGCGAGAGCTCCATCGGGGCGAACGCGAGACCATCCTGTTGGCGCTCGAGCTGAGCCCGGACTTTGCACTCATCGACGACCGCGCCGGGCGGCAGTTCGCGCTCGGCCTTGGGCTGCCGGTCTTGGGTACGTTGGGCGTTCTTGAACAGGCGGACCGGGCCGGTTGGATCGATGACTTCCCCGCCACACTGAACGCGCTCCGGGCGTCTGGATTCTTTGTGGCAGCCCCGCTCTACCAACTCCTACTGAGCCGCCACCAAGAAAGAACAAAGGGGTAGCCACCCCTGGTCGCCCCGGGCCGCTAGTCGCCTACTTCGCCACCTTCGAGGCGCTCAGGAAGTTCGCAAAGATCCGGTACGCCCCCGGCACCCCCGCGGGCAACTGGCGGAACCAGGAGAGGGTCGAGAAGATGTAGGTGCCTTTGCCGTAGTTGGCCACCAACGTCGAGCCATCCTGCGGAGCTTCGCCGGGGTCCTTCATGCGGAACAGTGCTTGATACTTGGGGTCCCACTTGGAGGCGAAGTAGAGGCCACGTTCCTGCACCCAGCCCTTCCAGTCGTCGCTGGTGATCGCATTCGGTGCTTTCAACAGCGGTGAGTCGACAATCGGCTCCACCGCCGCGTTTTCGTCCGTCACACGGCCGCCGCCAGTCTCGATGGAGTACGGTCCCAGCTTGCTGCCCAACGTCTGATTGCCCGCCCAGAAGCGGTTGTCGGCGACGTTGTACTGCACGATCATGGTGCCGCCTTGTTCGACAAACTGCATCAGGCGCTGTTGGTTGGCCCGGAGCTCAGGCCGGGTGTTGTAGGCGCGCACACCGGTGACGATGGCGTCGTACTTGGTGAGATCGCCGCGCGCGATATCGTCGGTGGAGAGCATCGTCACTTCGCAGCCCAGCTGGCGCAACGAATCCGGCACCTCGTCACCCGCACCCATCACATAGCCCACCTTCTTCGATAGGATCTTGACGTCGAGCGGGGTTACCTCAGCGGTCGAGGGCGGAAACAGCGTCTGTGGCGGGATGTGCGGGTAACGGATCACGTCGATGCCGTTGGCCAGTTCACGGCCACCCACACGAGCAATCGCCTTCAATTCGCCGCGTTGCGCACCGGCCGCCGGAGTCAAGGTGAACTTCACCGTCAACTGCTCATTCGCATCACCCAGCGTGAAGGGCACACTGGCCGGTTCGGCCTTCCAGCCGGCGGGAGTCCGCAGCACCACATCGCCCGAAGCCTTGGCGATCTTGCCCGTCAGCGTCACTTCGATCGTGCGGGGCGCGGCGGTCGGGAAGAGCAGCACGCGCTGGCTGAGCTCCACCGCGACGGCGGGGACCACCACCACCGGCCGCACCAGTTCGCCATCCGCGCGATCGACGTAGCGATTGTGGACCGGGCGCGTCAGATGGATCGCCTTGCCCGCCACCTCGGCATCAATCTCCACCATCTGATCGGCCGCGTTCTCGGGCTGGCCCAGCAGTTCCGGTTTGGGGATGCGGTAACGCGGCCAATCCTTGGCTTCACGCAGCCAGTAGGGTTGCGACAGCGGCTGATCCTGCGGGATGGCCCAATCGTAGATCAGATTCGAAACCTTGTTGCTTTCGAGCTTCGCCGCCGGGAACTTTGAAGAGGTCAGCGTGACCGGCACCTTCGAGCGGACAATCGCGCTCACCGTCACCTTCACCGTCGTGCCCGGAACGACTTCAGGCTTTTCCGCCGAGGCATCGATCCACAGGCCCGCCGCCAGAGCGATCGTCTCGTCCAGTTCACGCAGCTTGAGCTTTGACCACGCTTCGGTCTTCGCCGCCAGCAGATCACGTGCTTCCAGCAGCACCGGCACGATGGCCGACGGATCCTCCGCCTTGAACTCACGGCGCGCGCGCTCGAGCAAACGGCCGATGGCCGCGCCACCCGGCACACGGGACCAGGTCATGTCCAAACCCTCAAACATGTCCTTTGACGCCTTGTCACCCGCGATCAGCAGCAGATGGTTGCGCGAGCTGCCCTTGCGCTCCGGGGAGCCCATGCCCTGGCTGCGATGCTGGCTGCGCGACATGCCCGCGATTTCGTTGTAGCTATAGCCGAGCACCGGGTCAAAGTCGCCCGTATCGACGACGATCGTATCCGGCACCTTTTCGTTTTCGGCATCCATGCCGGGCATGAAGTTGAAGAGGTTGAAGTAGAGCCGTTTGGCCTGCCAGGGCTGGACGAACTTTAGCTGGTCGGCATACTTGGTGGGGTCCGCCGCCAGAGCAAACGCTTCCTTGCCCAGCAACGCGGAGGTCTGGTGATGGCCGTGGCCATCGCGCGGCGTGCCGGAAAAGCGGAGCACGATGACGTCGGGCTGAAACTTGCGGATGGTCCAGACAATGTCGCGGAGCACTTCATCGCGGCCCCAATTGCTGATGGTTTCCGGGGCGCTCTTTGAAAAGCCAAAGTCGATCATGCGGCTGAAGAACTGCTCGCCACCATCTACGCGACGGGCGGCCAGCAGCTCCTGCGTGCGGATGATGCCGATCTTGTCGCCCTGCTCGCTACCGATCAGGTTCTGCCCGCCTTCACCGCGGGTCAGCGCCAGGTAGCCGGTCCGCAGATTGCGGCCGCGGGCGAAATAGGTGATCAGCGAGGTATTCTCGTCGTCCGGGTGGGCGGCGATCATCAACACGCTACCCAGCGTGTTCAGCTTGTCGAGAGATTTTGAAATTTCCGCGGTGCCCGAGAGATTCTTTTGGGCGAACAGGGCGGTGGCAAGGAGAGAGAGAGCGAATGCGCGACGGATCACTCTTTCAGTTTACGCGCACCTTGTTAGGAACACACTTCCATCTTCTTGATCATCTCGATCCGGTCGTACCCCGGCGCGAACCCATCGGCCGTCCGGCTCACCACCCGGAAGCCGAATTTTTCGTAGAACGCCACCACGTTGGGCGTCGTGCCCAAGGTGATCGATTGGGCCCCAATCTGCTTCATCAAGTAGAACAACAGGAAGCGGCCCAGGCCCTGCCCGTGCCACTGGCGATGGAACATCAGCCACGTCAGCCGCGCCTCGGCATAGCCGCCTGAGCCGATCACTTGGCCTTCATGCTCCACCACAAAATACGGCCCCGGAAGCGCCGCCATGAACGCTTCAAACGAAGGTTCTTCGACAGCGCCAAAGAACGTGGGGACATTCGAGGCAAAAATCACTCTCAAGGCATCAAGATCACGAGGTTCGTACGGGCGGACGTCCATTCTGCTAGCTTAGCGAGGGCTGGCCTGCGCGGCGGCCTCTAGTTAAACGCGCGGCGCCGCCGCAAGAAGGCTGGCACTTCGATGTCGCTGGGCTCGGGTTCCGGAGGTGCTGGCGGAGCGGGAGGCGCGGCGGCTACCGGGACGGCGGCGGGCGCGGGTGGAGATACCTTTGCCGGTTCGTCGAACGGGAAGTTCTGGCCCCGGTCTGCGGTCGATCCGGCCGCGGCGGGACGCTCAATGGTGGGGAGTGAGGCGCGCTCAAAGCCCGTGGCGATCACGGTCAGCTTCACTTCGTCGCCCAAGGATTCGTCCAGCACGACACCGAAGTTGATCTGCGCGTCTTCGTTGTTGGCGGCTCGGCGGATCAACAGGCAGGCTTCGTTGACATCATGCAGGCTCAACTGGCTGGAGCCGATGATGTTGATCAGGATGCCCTTGGCGCCTTGCACGCCACCTTCTTCGAGCAACGGCGATTCGATAGCGGCTTGGGCGGCCTGCACGGCGGCGCGCTCACCATGGGCGCTGGCCGTGCCCATCATGGCAAAGCCCATGCCCAGCATGATGGCGCGGATATCGGAGAAGTCGCGGTTGATCAGGCCGGGCGTCGTGATGATGTCGGAGATGCCTTGCACCGCCTGCCGCAGCACATCGTCGGCATAGCGGAACGCTTCGATGAAGCTGGTGCCGGGGGGCACAAGCGACAGCAAGCGGTCATTGGGCAGGGGGATCACCGTGTCCACCGCAGCGGCCAGTTCGGCCAGGCCTTTTTCTGCTTGCCGCTTGCGGCGCGGCCCTTCAAACTCGAACGGCTTGGTGACCACGGCCACCGTCAGCGCACCCATCTCTTTGGCGAGCGACGCCACCACGGGAGCCGCACCGGTGCCCGTCCCCCCGCCCATGCCGGCGGTGACGAACACCATGTCCGCACCTTCCAGAATTTCGCAAATGCGGGTCGTGTCTTCGAGCGCCGCTTCGCGACCGATCTCGGGGTCAGCACCCGCGCCCAGGCCACGCGTCATCTTGGCGCCGATGGTGAGTTTATTGGGGACGGGCGAAGCATTCAGCGCCTGCTGGTCGGTATTCAAGACGTAGAACTCCACGCCCGTCAAGCCGCTCTTGATCATGCGGGCTACGGCGTTCGCACCGCCGCCGCCGACACCCACCACTTTGATCCGCGTCGTGGGTGAGCCATCGTCCTGAATTTCAAACTTGAGATGGTCCAGCATCGTGTTACTCCTTAGCGCCCAACTACCGCAAAATCATGTTCAAGAAGCCTGGCGGACGGGATCGCCCATCGCGGTAGGCTTTCAACCGGGCCGAATACATCGCCAGGCCCGTGGCCGTGGTCCAGGCCGTTGTCATCACCTCGTCCGGCAGGTCGACAATGCCCACCGGCAGGCCGTTGCGCGCCGGGCATTCCAGCACGCGCTCCGCGACATCCAGCATGCCCGCCAGCATCGCGCCGCCGCCGGTGAGAATGGCCCCTTCCAGCAGTTCACGGGTCATGCCCGCGTTCTCCACTTCCTGGCGGACATAGTGGAACAGCTCTTCCGCACGAGCTTCCAGGATCTCGTTCAACTGGCCGCGCGTCACCTCACGCGGAGGCCGGCCTTCATGCGATGGCACTTCCACCAGATTGTCGTCATCCACGTAGCCCATGCGGGCGCAGCCGTATTCTTCTTTCATCGTCTGCGCGTCCTCAAAGGAGATCTTGAGGCAGTAGGCCAGATCGCGAGTGAAGTGCTCGCCACCCAGCGGCAGACTCACGCTGGCCATCAGGGCATCGCTCGAATAAACAGCAATCTCGGTGGTCTGCGCGCC
Source organism: Acidobacteriota bacterium (assembly GCA_026394055.1). Classification (GTDB taxonomy): domain Bacteria; phylum Acidobacteriota; class Terriglobia; order Bryobacterales; family Bryobacteraceae; genus JAPKYZ01. Next base: position 14,607 of record JAPKYZ010000097.1, on the reverse strand, counting down.
GATATCCACCAGCACCACACCACGCTCCCGCTCTTCGGGCAGGATGGCGGCATAGGAGGCGGCCACGGCTTCAAACACGGTTTCTTCCACCGCCAGGTGCGATTCGTGGATGGCCGCCACCAAAATCTCGTGCTCCTGTAGGCTGGCCGTGATCACCTGGACGTTCGCCTCGACGCGTGAGGCCTGGGCGCCGCTGGGGTTGATGAGCCCGGCGCGGCCGTCCACCGTGAAGTCCTGCGGCATCACCATCAGGATCAGCCGGTCATTATCCAGGCGCAGATTGCTGGCGCGTTCAATGGCGTACACCAAGTCATCACGCGTGATCGTGCGCCGCCGCCCGAACTCGTACAGGCCGCGCGTCGAGGCGCCATCAATACCGCCGCCACCCAGGCCCGCCACCGCGCCTTCGGCACTGAGGCCGGAGCGCTGCTCCGCCGCTTCGACCGTTTGCCGGATGCCCGCCGCCACGGCGCGATGGTCCGCCATCCGGCCGCGTTGCCAGCCGCGAGCCTCACCCGAAGCATGGCCCGCATAATAGACCCGGCCGCCCTCCAGACGCAGAAACACCACCCGAGTGTGGGCCGCACCACAATCAATGCCCGCGGCGATGATGGGCTTATTCGGCACTCGGCAATCCTTCCTTGGCATCTGCCTGGACGGAGACGATCCGGTCTTCCAGGCGCAAATCGAGCACACGGGCGTTGGGCAGCTTCTGTTCCACTTCCGCAAGATTTTCGAGGAACAGCCGCAGCCGGATGCCGAACCGGGCCTGCCCCAAATGGAGCGTCAAGGCATGGTTGCCGCGCGGGAACACCACCTTCAGGTTCTCCATGTCCGACAAGTCGATCTCGGACACGCGGGACATCTCGCCACCAAATTCTGATTGCAGCTTCAGCATGCGCCGCACGCGTTCCCGCCGCGTGCCTTCGCTCATTTCGCGGCGCAGTCCGGTCACCACCGGTAGCTTGAACTGCCCCGTGGACACGGGCGGCAGCAGGACCCCATCGGCGTCCACCAGCCCAGTCTCGCCACCAGCCAACTGCACAAAGGCCACCGGCTTGCGCTCTTCCACGCGGACCGCCAAGCGGTTGGGCCAGATGCGAGTGATGGTCGCATCGTGCACCCACTCGACGGCCAGCAATTGACGGCGGCGTTCCGCCAGCGGCAACAGATAGACGCTCCGCCCGGCGTCGGGCGTGAAGACGCGGTAGATGTTCTCAAGCGACGCATGTCGCGCCCCGGCCAACATCAGGCTGCCGCCTTCGTCTTCAATCGGAGCCGCCAGCGCAAAGCGCGGATCACGAATCAGAAAATGGTCCAGCTGCTGCCAGGCGAGCAAGCTGCCCGCCACGGCCAGAACGGCCGCCGCAGTCCACAACCCGTAGCGCCATCTCATGCCGCACCCCGCAATGCCGCCAGCAGAGCGTCGCCTGCCTGCCAGATGCTACCCGCACCCAACGTGATCACTGCATCGCCCGGTTGCGCCAGCTTAGCCAATTCAGCCACGCCATCGGCGATCGAACCCGCATACGCCGCGCCGCGATGGCCAAAGCCAGTGATGCGCTGCGCCAGCGCTTCGCCGGTCACACCCTCAATGGGAGCTTCGCTGGCGGCATAGATATCGGTCACCAGCACTGTATCCACGGCGTTGAAGCTCCGCGCAAAGTCGTCCATCAAATGGGCCGTACGAGAATAACGGTGCGGCTGGAACAACACGTGCACTTTGCGGAAACCGCACGTCCGCGCGGCTTCAAGAGTGGCGCGCACTTCGGTGGGGTGATGCCCGTAGTCGTCAATCACCACGACGCCCGCCGCCTCGCCACGCTTTTGGAATCGGCGGTCGACGCCCGAAAATAGGGCGAGCCCTTCGCGGATCTTCTCCACCGGCACTTCCAGCTCCAAGGCCACCGCCACCGACGCCGTGGCGTTCAAGACATTGTGGGCGCCCGGGACATGCAGCTCGAACCGTCCCAGTTCCCGGCCCCGGAACTCAAGCGTGAACTCGCTCACGAAAGGATTGACGGCCACCGAAAGAATCCGCAGGTCGGCCTGCGTGCTGTGGCCGTAGCTGATGGTGCGGCGCTTGATGCCGGGCAGGATCTGCTGCACGTTCTCGTCATCGATACAGAGAATCGCAGCGCCATAGAAGGGCACCTTGTTGACGAAGTCGGTAAAGGCGGCGCGGATCACTTCGATATTGGCGTAGTGGTCCAGGTGCTCGCGATCGATGTTGGTCACCACGGCGAGAATCGGCGCCAGCTTCAGGAAGCTGCCATCGCTTTCGTCCGATTCCACCACCAGAAAATCGCTTTGCCCCACGCGCGCGTTTGAGCCGCCCATGGTGCCCACGCGACCGCCCACCACCACCGTCGGATCAAGGCCGGCGTGGCTCAAGATGGTGGCGGTCATCGAAGTGGTGGTGGTCTTGCCGTGGCTGCCCGCGATGGCGATGCCGAACTTCAACCGCATCAACTCCGCCAGCAGCTCGCCCCGGGGGATCACGGGAATCTGCAGGCGGCGTGCCTCAAGCAGCTCCGGATTGCGCGGATCGATGGCGGACGACACGACCACGGCCTTGGCGCCGGTGACATTTTCCGCCCGGTGGCCTTCGGAAATGCGCGCGCCGTGGGCCACCAAGCGCTCCGTGGTGGCCGACAGTTTCGAATCCGAACCGGTGATTTCGTAGCCTAAGTTCAGCAACACTTCGGCAATACCGCTCATGCCGATCCCGCCCGCGCCGACGAAGTGGAAGCGTTGCTTCTTAAAAAACATTTTTAGCTGTTATTGTTTCGGCTTTGGGAGCCGATGTCAATCGGCGTCTGTCCGGCCGTCGAGAAAATTCCGGCGCCCGCCTGAACGTCTTCCCAGCTCATGCCCAAAATGCGGGCCATCGTCTGCCCATCAACCCGCGTCAGCCGCGTTGGCCCCAGAGGACGGATGTTGGTTTGGTTCTCAATCATGGTAGTCATTGCACTCTCGCTATCTGTTCCAAAACACTGGCTGCGCGCCGGGCAGCCTCCGGTTTCGCCAAGCCCCGGGCAGCGGCTGCCATGGGCAGTAACTGCGGGCTGATGGCCCTTACTTCGTCCAACAATCGTTGGCCGTTCAATTCGCGATCGAGCACCAGGCGGCCGGCTCCGGCCCGCTCCAGCGCTTCCGCGTTGCGCCTTTGGTGATCATCGGCGGCAAACGGGAATGGCACCAGGATGGCCGGCCGGCCCGCCGCCGCCAGCTCCGCCACCGCTCCGGCGCCGGAGCGGCAGATCACCAGGTCAGCCTCCGCGAACGCGGCCGGCATGTCTTCCACAAACGCCGTCACCAACCCGTCGAGTCCGGTCTGCCGAAAATCCCGCTCCATCTCGGCCTGCATCGCGCTGCCTGTCTGCTGGATCAGCCGCACGGGCGCGCCGCTCTTCAAGAACAATGGCCAGGCTTCCCGCACGGCATTGTTCAGCCGCTGAGAACCCCGGCTGCCGCCCGTCACCAGAACGGTCAACTTCTCCCCAGCGGCTTTGGGCGGCACGGCAAAAAATCGTTCCCGCACCGGCACGCCGGTCACCTCTGCTACGCCGGGCGGGAAGTAGGAACGCGCTTCTTCAAAACTCACCAGCGCCTTGGCCACCCAACCGGAAGTCCAGCGGCTGACTAAGCCCGGCATCGCGTTCGGCTCCATCAACACTTGCGGTACGCCCCGGAGCTTGGCCGCCAGCATCGGCGGCCCGGCGACGTAGCCGCCCATACTGAAAATGGCGGCCGGCCGGCGGCGGCTCAAGATTCCCCAGCTTGCCGCGACACTCACCGGTAGCTGGGCCAGCGTTCGCAGTTGCGCCAGGCGGCCCACCCGATTCAGGCCCGCCACGGAAATGAAGTCGATCTCAAAACCCGCCTGCGGCACCAGACGAGCCTCAAAGCCTTCGCGCGTGCCGACGAAACTGCATGAATGGCCACGCTTTCTCAGCTCATCCGCCACGGCCAAAGCGGGTACGACGTGGCCTCCCGTGCCGCCGCCGGTCATCACAAAGTTCACAGCGGCTATCCCGCCCGCTCGCTGACACTCAGCAGGAGGCCGAGCGAGATCAAGCTGCTCAGCATCGAGGTGCCGCCGGAGCTGATCAGCGGCAGGGGAATGCCCTTGGTGGGGCCCAAGTCGAGCACGACACTGATGTTGATCAGCGCCTGCACGGTGAGGCACACCGTGACGGCCAGCGCCAGGTAGCGGCCAAAGTCATCCGGAGCCATCCAGAACAGCCGCAGCCCGCGCCACAGGATCACCATGAACGCCGCCAGCACACCCGCGCAACCAAAGAAGCCCAGTTCCTCGCCGATCACTGAATAGATGAAGTCCGTATGCGCTTCCGGCACATAGAGCATCTTCTGCTTGCCATGCATCAGCCCCAAGCCAAACAGGCCGCCGGAGCCCACCGCGATCACGGACTGGCGGGCCTGATAGTTGGGGTCCCGCGTCGACATTGAGTTTTCCAGCCATGCCTTCACGCGGCCGGAAGAGTCGACCTTGGCCAGCAGCTCATAACTGGGGTCCACGAAGTGCACCACGCGGCGCAGCCGGTACGGCTTGGCGGCGATGCCCACGACACCAATCAGCATCAAGGCCGCCAGCGCCATGGCCGCATAGCGTGGCGAAAGGCCGGCCACATAGAACACCGCCGCCACCGTGATCATCATCACGGCCATCGTGCCCATGTCACCGGCCAGCACCAACACCGCCAACACACCGATCACCAACGCGGCCGGCCCCATGGTGTAGCGGCTGTTGATCGCCGTAATCCGGCGGGTGACAAACCAGGCCAGAAAGATCGCCAGACCAGGCTTGGCCAATTCCGAAGGCTGCACCTGGACGCCCGGCACGCGGATCCACCGGTGATGATGCCCGTCGAGAAAATAGACGGCTACGAGCAGGGTCAAGATGACGCCCATCAGTCCGAAGGCCCACTCCGGCCGGTTCAGTTTGCGGTAGTCGAGCCGCTTGAGGCCCATCAGGCAAACCACGCCCGCGCCGATCAGCGCCGCCTGCTTGCCGACGAAGTAGAAGCTCGATTTGTGCATCAGCTCCGTCTTGGGCAGCGAGGCCGAAAAGACGATCACCAAGCCGAAGAAGGCCAGGGCAATCACCGTCCAGAACAGAAACCAGTCAGTCTTTAGCCGTTGCGCCATGGGCCCGCCTCCAATTGGTGTACAAGCTGCTTGAAGACATCGCCGCGATGCTCAAAGCTGCGGAACTGATCAAAGCTGGCGCAAGCGGGGGCCAGCAAAATGGTGTCGCCCGGTTGAGCGGCCGCGAAGGCCTCGCGGATGGCGACGTCGAGCGTACGGGAGCGGTGCAACGGCAGCGCGTCACCCAAGTGGCTCTCGATCTTGTCGGCGGCGGCGCCAATCAGCATCACGCCGCGGGCGCGACCGGCCAGCGGAGCGATCAAGGGCCGATAGTCACTGCCCTTGTCCTTGCCGCCGAGAATGATCCACAGCGGGCCGTTGAGAGCGGCAATGGCCTTCAAGGTGGCGTCGACGCTGGTGGCCTTGGAGTCGTTGTAGAAGCGGACACCGTTGAGTTCGCGCACAAACTCGAGGCGATGCTCCACGCCCGGGAAGGTCTTCACCGCTTCGAGCATCGCCTGCTCATCCGCGCCAGCGATGCGGCAGGCGGTGACGGCGGCGTCGATGTTCTCCTGGTTGTGCTCGCCCTGCAGCTGAGCTTCGTAGTGACGGGCGGTTTGGTTGAACCAGTAGGTCGCGGCTTGGCCCAACGCCTCATAGCCGCGGCAAGTGGCGTCGCCAAAATTCAGCACCTTGGCGTCTTGCGCAGTCTGCTGTGCGAACATAAGGCCTTTGGCGGCGGCATAGTTTTCAAGGGTGTAGTGCCGGTCCAGGTGATTGGGTGTGACGTTGAGGCAGACACCAATGTCGGGCCGAAAGGCGCGTGTCGTTTCCAGTTGAAAGCTGGAGAGCTCCAGCACGTTCCACTGGCCGGGCTTCGATGTCGCCGCCATGGCCGCGGGAGCCACGCCGATATTGCCCCCCACCTGGCAGGCGACGCCCGCATGTTGGAGGATGTGCCCGCAGAGGGCGGTGGTGGTGGTCTTGCCGTTGGACCCCGTGATGCCCAGGATCGGCCCTTGCAGGTACGGAAAGGCGAGCTCCAGTTCGCCGATCACATCGCGCCCGGCCAGCTGCGGCAGGTCCGCGGCGACGCCGGGCGAAATGACGGTGAGGTCGCTCGAAACGAACTCCGGCGTGAAGGGAACGCCCAGCCGGTCAAGCGCGGCCAGAGATTCCGGCGTGGGCTTAGAGTCGGTGGCGACCACGGTATCGCCGCGTGAGAGCAGAAGCTCACACGCCGCCAGTCCGGATTTGCCCAGGCCCACCACCAGTACCTTCATGCCGCTATCTCAACTTCAACGTGGCCAGCGAGAACAGCGCCATCACCAGGCCCGCAATCCAGAACCGCACAATCACTTTCGATTCACGCCAACCCAACTGCTCAAAGTGGTGATGCAGGGGCGCCATCAGGAAGATACGCTTGCCGCGCAGCTTGAAGCTGGCCACTTGCAGCACCACGCTCATCAGCTCGATGACATAGACGCCACCGATAAACAGCAGCAACACTTCCTGCTTGATCAACACCGCCACGGTGCCCATCGCTCCACCCAAACCCAGCGCGCCGACATCACCCATAAAGACTTCCGCCGGGTGTGCGTTGAACCACAGGAACCCGAGCGACGCGCCGGTCATCGCAGCGCAGAAGATGGTCAGCTCACTGGCGCCGGGCAGGCGGACCAGGTCGAGATATTGGGCGAACTCACGGTGGCCGGAGGTGTAGGCCAACACCGTCATCGCTCCGGCGGCAATGATCATCAATCCCGTGGCCAAGCCATCGAGGCCGTCGGTGAGATTGACGGCGTTCGAGGAGCCGACAATGACCAGGATCATGAAGAAGTAGAACGGCACAAACGCCGCGACGTAGGTCCACGGATTGGTGAGCCAGGAGCTGATCAGCAGGTCCGGGTGGAACTGCTTGAAGAACGGCACATTGATCTGCGTGTCGTACTGGCCGCGCGCGTGTAGCACCAGCAAAACCGCGCCGATCAGCATGGTGGCCAGAACCTGCAGGCCAAACTTCTGCCGCGACGTGAGCCCCAGATTGCGGCGCTTCTTCACCTTGGTGTAGTCGTCTTCAAAGCCGATGGCGGCAAACGAGAGCAGCCCCAGCATCGCCACCCACACATAGACATTGCGGAGGTTGGCCCACAGCAAGGTGGGGACAACGATCGAGATGATGATCAGCAGACCGCCCATCGTCGGTGTGCCGGCCTTGGATTGATGGCTCTTGGGGCCTTCTTCGCGGATGAACTGGCCGAACGACCATTCACGCAGTTTGCGGATCATCCACGGGCCTAGAATCAAGGACACCATCAACGCCGTGAGCGCCGCAAACGCTGTCCGGAACGTCACCGCACCAAAGAGGCGGAACGGGCCAAAGTACGGCAGCAGCTTTTCATACAGCAGCCAATAGAGCACTAGTGCGCGCCTCCCGCGGCCGAGCCCACGACGCGTTCCAACGCACGTTCGACGCGCGTGCCGCGAGAGCCCTTGAATAGCACGGCGTCACCAGGTTTCACCATGGAGCGGACAAAGTCCCCAGCCTCTTCGGGAGTCTCGAAAAAGAATGCGGTACGGTCTGACAGACCAGCGAGCTTGGCGGCTTCCACCATCTGCCGGGCCGCACCGCGAATCCCGATGAGCACAGGAATCCCTTGCGCCGCGACGTAGGTACCTACGTCGCGATGCAAGGGCTCGGTCCAACTTCCGAGTTCGAGCATTTCACCCAACACCGCAATGCGGCGCTCTGCGGGCGAATCCCGGAGCACATCGAGCATCGCTCGCGCCGCGTCCGGGTTGGAGTTGTAGCAATCGTTAAAAATCAAAGCGCCTTGGTGCCAGAAGCGTTCCCCGCGCATGGCAGCCGGGCGGAGCGATCGAACCGCCTCCACCATCCGTCCCGGCGCAAAACCCCAGGTTTGGCCGACAGCCAAGCCCGCGAGCACATTCCGCACACTATGGCGCCCAGTGAGAGTGGTGGTGAACTGCGTGGAGCCCACTTGGAACCGCGTCTCGTCCAAGCTCAGCTCGACGTTGGTGGCGCGGACGTCGGCGGCTTCTGACAGGCCGAACGTGATGGCTCGTCCCGCGAAAGCCGATCCGAAGCCGGCCACGCGCGGGTCGTCCGCATTCAATACAGCGACGCCAGTGACTGTTAGGGACTCCACCAGCTCCCGCTTGGCGGCGGCAATTCCTTCAATGCCATTGGAGAAGTTCTCGATGTGCGCCGTGCCGACGTTGGTGACGACACCGATGTTCGGACCGGCGATCTGCGCCAAGTGCCGGATCTCGCCCGCGTGGTTCATGCCCATTTCCAGCACCGCCGCGTGCGCCGTGTCGGAGATACGCAGCACCGACAACGGCAGGCCGATGTGGTTGTTGAAATTGCCCGTGGTCTTTGACGTCTCAAAGTGGGCCGACAGCAGCGTGCTGATCACTTCCTTGGTGGAGGTCTTGCCCGCACTGCCCGTGACACCAATCACGGTCCGGCTGGGAGCAGCCGCCATCCAGCGCTCCCGCGCCACGGTGGCCAGCCTTTCCAGAGCGTTTTGCGTGTCGGCCACCTGCAGCGTGCGGCCGGGCAAGGGGCGCTCGACAACGGCACCCGCCGCACCCGCCGCCAGGGCCGCGGCCACGTGATCATGCCCGTCGTGGTTGGGGCCACGCAGCGCGAAAAACAAGTCGCCCGGGGCGAGCGTGCGCGTGTCGATGCTCCAACCGGTGATCATCACCTCGGCTGAAGGAGCCGGCACATTCAGCCACTGGGCAGCTTGGGACAGCGGCAGGATCATGCGCCGAAGCCCTCCAGGATGTGGCGAGCCACTTCGCGGTCATCAAAATGGACGGTGCGCCCGGCCAGCACCTGATAGTTCTCGTGACCCTTGCCCGCCAGGATGACGATATCGCCTGCTTCCGCGCGCACCAGCGCATGACGGATGGCCAGCTCACGATCCGGCTCAATGTGATGCGGCGTGTCGAAGCGGCGGAGGCCCACCAGCGCATCGTTGATGATGGCCAGCGGATCTTCCGAGCGGGGATTGTCGGAGGTGAGCACCACGTAATCACTCAACTCCGCGGCGGCTTCGCCCATCAAGGGACGCTTGGTCCGGTCGCGATCGCCACCGCAACCAAACAACGTGACGACTCGCTTCGGGTTGAGCGAGCGCGCCACTTGGATAACATTGCGCAGTGCATCCGGCGAGTGGGCGTAATCGACGATCACCAGGAACGGCTGCGTTGATTCGACGCGTTCAAAGCGCCCGGGGATTGCGCGGCAGTCCGTGATGCCTTGCTCGATCACGCCCGGTTCAAGACCATAGGCCAACCCCGCGCCGCAAGCGGCGAGGATGTTCAGGATGTTGAAATCGCCCGTCAACGCTGAGGTGATCTTCAACGTGCCGCCATCGTGGCGGACATCAAAGTTCAGGCCGCCAAAGGACTGTTCAATGTTCTCCGGCCGGATAGCAGCGCCCAGGCTGCGGCCATACCACCAGGCCCGAGTGCGCGGCGCCAGCTCGATCATCCGGCCATGGCTATCGTCGTAGTTGATAATGGCGTGATCCGGCGCGGGTACACCTTGACCGCGGAACAGCTGGTGCTTGGCCCGGAAGTAGCTTTCCATGTCGCCATGAAAGTCCAGGTGATCCTGCGTCAGGTTGGTGAAGATGGCCGAATGGAACGGCATCCCGTACACGCGGCCCTGGGCCAACGCGTGCGAGGAGACCTCCATCACGGCCTTTGATCCACCGCGCGCCACCAGGTCATCAAACAGCCGGTAGAGCTCCAGTGATTCGGGCGTGGTGTTGATGGCCGGGCGGACCTCGCCGGCGACGTGATACTCGATAGTGCCCACCAGGCCCGTGGTGAAGCCAGCGCGGCGCAGGACGCTGTCCACCAGATAGCTGGTGGTGGTTTTGCCGTTGGTGCCGGTAATCCCGGTCAACTGCAGCGCCTGCGTGCGCGGGCAGAAGGCCCGCGCAGCAAGGGCCAACGCCTGACGGCCGTGATCGATCTGGAGCCAGGGGACGCTTCTAGCCGATGCCACTTCGGCCGGGGGCAGGTCCTCACTCACCACGGCGCAAGCGCCCCGAGCGATGGCCTCGACGGCGAACTGGTTGCCATCGGCCTTGGCGCCGCGCCAGGCAAAGAAGACTTGGCCGGGCGCGATGCGCCGCGAATCGAAATCGAGGCCTGAGACAGCCATTCCGGCCACATCGGCCGGAAGCTCACCCAACGAAATGGAACCCTTCAGCAGTTCGCCCAGGGTCATGGCTGGAACCGCACTTTCACATGCTGGCCAGAGACCAGCCGTGCACCCGGCGGAGGATCTTGCGCGCGCGCAATGCCGGACCCATCGATATCGACGCGGACGCCCGCCTGCATGGCCTCATCCAGCACTTCGCGCGCCGTCTTCCCGATGAAGTTGGGCAGCTTGGGACCCACCGCAATCGCCACCGGCGGCCCTTGCTCGGCCTCCATCTCTTGCTGCATCAGTTCGGGCGTCTTCAGCGGCGCGCTGGTGACGGCCACATCGGCGACCGTGCGCTCGGGCACAGCTTCCACGGCGGGGGCCGGTTCAGTGAGGTCCTGCGGGACATTCATCACGCGCAGAGCGGTTTGCGTGATCTGCTTAAACGCCGGACCGGCGGCCGTTGCGCCGTACTGGCGGGTACCGTTCAGGGTCACCACCACGATCACCGCCGGATTGTTCACCGGAGCAAAGCCCATGAAGGAGGCGTTGTAGCGGCTGACGTACTTGCCAATCGTCTTGTCGAACAGCTTGGCCGTACCGGTCTTGCCGCCGCAGCTATAGCCATCAAGCCGAATGCCTTTGCCGGTGCCCGTCAGCACCACAGTCTCCATCACCTTGCGCAGCGTCATCGTGGTCTCGGGCCGCAAGATCCGCTTGGGCGCATCGTCTTCCTGTTGGAAGGCCACATTGCGGAATGTGGCTTCACCCACCGTCCGCGGCCGCGTGATCCGGGGGCGGACCAGGAAGCCGTTGTTGGCGATGGCGGCCAGGCCACGAGCCAGCTGCAGAGAGGTGGTCAATACCTCGTGCCCGATGGCGACCGACCCGATCGACCCCGGCTGCCAGCGCTTCAAGCGGAAGATCAAGCCCTGGCTTTCCGAAGGCATCTCGATGCCGGTGGTCTGGTTAAAGCCGAAGCGCAACAGATAGTCGTGCAGGTTCTTCTCACCGGTCTTCAGCGCGATCTTCACCGCGCCGACGTTGGACGATTTGGCGATGATCTCTTCCACCGTCAGATAGCCAAAGCCGCCGTGCGCTTCACCAATCACGTGGCCACCCACGTTGATGGTGCCGTTGCCGCAATGGAATACCGTCTCCGGGCGGACGTCGGTGGTCTCAAGCGCGGCGGCAAGCCCAAACACTTTAAAGATGCTGCCCGGCTCAAACGGATCGGTGGCGGCCAGGTTCTTGCGAGCCGTGTAATCGGCCGTCGACTTGGGGACGTCGTTAGGATCGTAGGTGGGATAGTTGGCCAGGGCCAGAATCTCGCCCGTGTGCGGGTCCATTGCGACCGCCGTGCCGCTGTCGGCCATGCTGTTGGCGACGGCTTCACGGATGGCCTCGTCGGCGGCGTATTGGATGCGGCGGTCGATCGTCAGCACGACGTCGCGGCCAGCCTGGGGCGCCTTCTGGAGAGACGAATCAAAGCTGCGGCGTTGGACGTCGCTGATCACCCATTCGTAGCCGGGGTAGCCGCCCAGGTCGTCTTCAAACTGGCGCTCGATGCCGGCGTTGCCTTTGGCTTCGTGATCCACGCCGCCCAGCACATGGGCCGCCAGCAGACCATCGGGGTACCGGCGCACGCCACCGGATTCAAACCCGATCCATTCCACCCCCAACTGCCGCAGGCGCTCCGCCTTTTCAACCGACACGCCCTTGTCCACCACCATGTAGCCTTTGCGCGCAGTGGCGTAGCTTTCCAGGCGCTCAAACAGCCGCACTTCATCGATCTCGAGAATCTTGGCCAACAGTTGAGCGGCCAATTGCCGGTCCGGCAATTGCAGGGGATTGACGATCACGGTCTCGACGGGAACGCTGAGCGCCAGCAGGCGGCCCGCGCGGTCATAGATGCTGCCGCGGGGGGCGGCCAGCTGGCGCAGCTTGGTTTGCTGCTGCCGGGCCAGATCACGGAACTCTTCGTAGCTGACAGCTTGCAGGAAGACCAGGCGCGCGCCGATACCCACTGCCCACAGCAGCGCGAACCGGGCCAGCCACCGGACCCGGTGGCGCGCCGCAAGATCAGCGTACACTTCCATCAGCTTCTTCCTCTTCGAACCGCAAGCGCAGTTGGGCCTTCAAACAGCCGGCGACTGCTTTTGAAACCACGGGGGAGGCGGGTTACTTGCTCACGCCCGGCGTGCCGGCCAGGCTCTTTTCCAGGCGCGCGACGGCGTCCTTGGGCTGCGAATACTGCACCTGGTCACGAGTGGGTGGGGCATAGCCCTTGGTCCGCGCCACTTCGTAGAGACGCTCCATCTTCACCAGGCTGGCTTCCTGGGAATCGAGCGTCCGGAGAACATTGGAGTACTGCTCCCGCTCCAGCTTCAGGCGTGAGATCTGATACCCGGCCAGCAGGCGATACGCGCCCGGCAGTAGCAGGGCAATCAGCAGTGCGGCGGCGATGCAGGACGAACCGATCGCTTTCCAGGCGGAACGGCCCGCCGTGGGGTCCGCCTGCCGGACGACGCGGTGGTTATTGAAATCGTTCTTGACGTAGAGAAAGTCCTCGTAGGGCAGGGGGCGCAGTTGGTAAACATCAACATCAACTTGACCAGCCGCCTCGGAAACGGCTGGTCCCTTCTGCGCCCGGCTGCGGCCCTCGTTCGAAAGGCTTTCCCGGTCATCTCGCGAAAAACGTGGTGTAAAAATCTGTGCGAGCGTCGCCATGGCTTATTTCCACTCAATCGCCCGCAGCTTGGCGCTGCGGGACGCTGGATTGTTGCTGATCTCGGCCTCGGACGGCCGAACTACGTGTTTGGTCAAAATGGTGGCGCGGCCCTCGCGGGCCAAGGCCTGAAAATGTTGCTTGACGATGCGGTCCTCGGTGGACATGAACGTCAGAAAGACTACCCGGGCACCCGGTTCCAGCAGGGCGGGCAAATCTGCCAACAGCGCCTGCAGCTCGTCGAGCTCCCCGTTCACCGCCAGCCGCAGCGCCATAAAGGTCTGCGTGGCCGGATGAATTTTTCCCGTTCGAGGCACGACCCGCTCTATGACCCCGGCAAGGTGCAGAGTGGTACGGATTGGCCGTGCCCGAACGATTGCCCTGGCTATTTGCCGCGAACTCCTTTCCTCGCCCAACTGATAGATCAGGTCGGCGAGTTCTTTCTCTGCTGTAAAATTCACTAGATCCGACGCCGGTTCGCCGCTGGAGCGATCCATCCGCATATCCAGCGGCCCATCGGTCTGAAAACTGAAGCCGCGCTCGGCGTCCGTCAACTGATACCGGCTGACACCCAGGTCCGCCAGCAGTCCGGCCACCCGCGGCAATCCCGAATCCCGCCAGCGCGCCGCAATCGTCGAGAACGGCCCCTGCGAGAACACGATCCGCTCGGCGCAATCGGCCGTTGCGGTCCGCGCCATCGCCATCGACTCCGCATCCCGGTCGTTCGAAAACAGCCGACCCGAGGTCAACTGCCGCGCGATCACCCCCGTATGCCCGCCCAATCCGCAGGTCGCATCCAGATAGACGCGCTCCGGCTGGAGCTTCAAATGCTCCAAGGATTCGGCCAGCATGACGGAATAGTGCATGCATTACTTCAGCCCCAGCTCTTCTTCGTTCTGCAGGTCGGTGGAGCTCAACTGGTCGGCATCGGCCATCATCTCGGCGTGGACCGCCTCGCTCCAGAACTGAATCACGCCGTCGTAGTTCATCAACCGGACGGGCTGGTTTTCCACATTCATGGCGCGGCGCAAATCGGTGTTCACCAGGACCCGGCCCTGGTCGTCCAACCGCGAATTTTCGCCAAACGCCATCGATTTCAAATAGATCCGCTTCCGCCGCTCACGGTTCTCACCGGGCGCGGTTAAATGCTTTTCGTTGGACTCCCACACCCCGGGGGTGTAAATTCGAGCTATGCGTCCGTCAAAGCTGGTCACGAAAAGGTCCTTCTCTCCCAACTGCTCCAGGTACGCCTTGAAGGCTGCCGGCAGTTTGAGGCGGCCACGTTCGTCCACGCGAGCCGGGAAAATCCCCTTCGGCGCCGCGACGCGAGCAGTTTCGAGATGTTGAACCGTCTCTTCGGGCATTTCAGTCCCAAACCTGACCCAAAACGAGCCACAACTGATTCTAGAGAGGAATCGGGCGGGGATGCAATAGCCATTAGGGCCCTCGAAGTCCTACTTTCGCCTTTTGTGCGCTAAAAAGTGTTTGGGGGCAAGCCTCCTACTCGGGATGCGAAGAAGTGGACGCACGAGACTGTCTTCAACGATTGGCCTGACCGAACGAATACGAACCCCGA
>JAPKYZ010000078.1:24638-32553 GCA_026394055.1 Acidobacteriota bacterium | reverse complement strand
GGGTGGACCTGCAGCAGTTGAAGGCCAGCCTGAAGGCCGCGATCCCCGATGTCGACGTCTTCACCAACGACGAGATGCGGAGCCGCACGCAGGACTACTGGCTCTTCACGACGGGCGCCGGCGTGACCACGTTGATGGGCGCCGCGCTGGGGCTATTGGTGGGTGTGGTGGTAGTGGCGCAGACCATCTATTCCGCCACCGTCGACCACATCCGCGAGTTCGGCACGCTAAAGGCAATGGGCGCGCGGAACAGCTACATCTACCGCGTGATCATTGAGCAGGCGCTGATCTCCGCCACGATGGGCTACAGCCTGGCGCTGGTGGCCGGATGGTTTGTGGCGAAGGGCAGCGAAACGGGTTCCGCCGCGATTCTGCTGCCGCCGGAGATGGCCGTCGGCCTCTTCTTCCTCGCGCTCGGCATGTGCATTGTGGCCAGCGTGATCTCCATCCGCAAGGCCACCTCGATTGATCCGGCCATGGTCTTCAAAGGCTAGGCGCCAAGAATCCCACACGAAACGGCACTCCACACGAAAGGACACGATCATGGAACCACTGATTCAGGTGCGCGACGTCACCAAAACCTACGGCAGCGGCGATTCGGCCGTGCATGCGCTGCGGCCCACCAATCTCACGGTGCAGGCGGGCGAGGTACTGCTGATGTGCGGCCCCTCGGGCTCCGGCAAGACGACGCTGTTGTCGATCATGGGCGCGATTCTGTCGGCCACTTCGGGCAGCGTCAAGCTGCTGGGGCAAGAGATTGTCGGCATCAAGGAATCGCGCCTGCCCGACATCCGGCTGAGCAACATCGGCTTCATCTTCCAAGGCTTCAACCTCTTCCCCGCCCTGACGGCGCTCGAGAACGTGGAGGTGGCACTGACGTTGAAGGGCCTCTCCAAGAGCGCCGCTCGCAAGCGCGCCCAGGAACTGCTGGAGCAAGTGGGCCTGGGCGATCGGGTGAAGCATCACCCGGCTGACCTCTCCGGCGGCCAGAAGCAGCGCGTCGCCATCGCTCGGGCGTTGGCCGGTGACCCGAAGATCATCCTGGCGGATGAGCCGACGGCGGCGCTTGATTCGCAGAGCGGCCAGCTGGTGATGGAAACGCTGTCCACACTGGCCCGGGATCGTGGCCGGGCGGTGGTGATTGTCACGCATGATTCGCGAGTGCTGCACTATGGCACCCGCATGGTCCACATTGCCGATGGCCGCTTAGAAGAACAAGCCCACGGCAACCACGAAGCAAAGCAAGTTGAACACGAAGGAGTCCCCGCATGAAACGCACATTGATCATCACCTTCACCGCCGCCCTGCTGGCCAGTGCAGCCCTCTATCTAGCCAAGCCCGGCGTGAAGGCCGCCAACCCCACCGAGACCACCGCGCCGCGCAAGAACTCAAGCGAGTTCGTCGTCGCCGCGGGCCGCGTGGAACCGGCTTCGGAAGAGATCAAGATCGGCAGCGAGCTCGACGGCAAGTTGGCCCAGGTGCCGGTGGCCGAAGGCGATCACGTCAAGCAGGGCCAGGTGCTGGCCGTGCTGATCAACGGCGACTATCAGGCTCGCGTGGCGTTGGCGGAAGCCAGCATCCGGGAGCGGCAGGCGGATCTCGAACGCCTGACCAACGGCAACCGCGGCCAGGAGAAGCGTGAATCGGATGCTACGGTGCGCGAAGCCGAAGCAGTGCTGGCCAATGCGCAAGCCGAGCTCGACCGGCGCCGCAGCTTGCTTGACCGGGGCGCGATCGCGCGCTTTGAGTTCGATTCGGCCGAGCGCGAATTCCGTGTAGCCCGCGCGCGTCTCGATGCCGCCAAGGAACGCTCCGGCCTGGTGCATGAAGGCTTCCGCGCCGAAGACCGCAAGCGCGTCGAGGCTGAGATTCAGCGCGCCCAAGCACAGCTGCGCGAAGCTCAGGCGATGCTGGCCAAGACCTACATCCGCTCGCCCATCGACGGCGTCGTGTTGCGCAAGAAGCTGCGCGCTGGCGAAAGCGTCTCCGGCAAGGGCGACACGCCCGTGGTCACCTTGGGCGATCTCAGCCACCTGCGCATCCGCGCCGACGTGGACGAAAGCGACGTGGCGCGGCTGAGCATCGGCCAGACCGCCCACGTCACTGCGGCGGCTTATGGTGACCGTAAGTTCACCGGCAAGGTGATCCAGATTGGCCAGATCCTGGGCCGCAAGAACATCCGCACTGATGAGCCCACCGAACGCGTGGACACCAAGATTCTCGAGACGCTGATTGAGCTGGACCCGGGCCAACAAATCCCGGCCGGCCTGCGCGTGGATACTTTCATTCATACCGCTCGCTAACCGCGGGCCATCAACCGAAGAAGAGTTTAGGAGCACTTTTATGAACGTCCTGGTGGCGCTAACGCTCGCTGTGTCTCTACGCGACGCAGTGGAGCAGGCCGGTAAGCTAAATCCCGATGTGGCGATCGCGCGCTTGCGGGTGGTGGAGGCGGAAGCGCAAGCGGCTTCCGTGCGGGCGAATCAACTGCCGCAACTGAATGCGACGGTGGGGCAAACGTACCAGACCACCAACCTGCAAGGGATCGGTGTGATCTTCCCGGGGGTCTCGTCGCGCGTCGGTCCCTACAAAGTGTTTGACGCTCGGCCTCGGTTGACCCAAACCATCTTCGACGCTGGGTTGATCTCCCAGATCCGCGCCGCGCGTATCGCGATTGAGCAGAACCGCTACGCCGTGGAGGCTGCGCGTGAGACGACGCAGCAGGCCGTGCTCGACCTCTACTTGCAAGCGCTGCAAGCCGACTCGCGCATCTTCGCCAGCAAGGCTCGATTGGAGACGGCGCGCGTCGTGCTGAAGCAAGCGCGGGACCGCGAGGCTTCGGGTGCGGCGTCCAAGCTGGATGTCGCGCGCTCCGAACAGGAGTTCTACAACGAAGAGCAGGTGATGGTGAACTCCGAACGCGACTACCGCATTCTGAAAGCCGCGCTGGCTCGCGCGATCGGCATGGATACCGACAAGCTGGAGGTCGAGCGGCTCGACATCAAACCCTTGCAGCAATTGCCGCCCGCCGAGGCGGAAACGAAGGCGGCGGTCACCGGGCGCGCCGAATTGAAGTCGGACGAAGCGGGCATCCGCAAGGCGGCGCAAGAGATGGAGCGCGCCCGCCGCGAGTATCTGCCCAAGGTCGGCTTCAGTGGCGATTTCGGCGTGTTGGGCCAACACCCGGCACAGAATCTATCCACCTACTCGGTGGGCGTCTCGGCCTCCATCCCGATCTGGACCAGTGGCCGGATCTCGAGCGACATCGCCGCCGCCCGCGCCCGCGTCGATCAAGCACGGGAGCAGCAGCGCCGCACTCGCCTCTCTGTTGAAGATGAGGCTCGGCAATCGCTACTGCGCTGGCAGGCGGCTCGGGAGACGCTGCTGCTGGCGGAGAAGGCGACGGCGGCAGCTCGCGAAAGTGTGGCGCTGGCCCGGTTGCGCTTTGAGGCGGGGCTCTCCACCAATATCGATACGGTGATTGCGCAGGGGCGCCTGGCGGAAGCCGAGGATACTGAGATCCGCAACCGCTACGAGGTGCTCCGCGCTCGCGCATCGTATGCACGCGCGAAAGGTGACGTAGGCAACTTCTTCCAAGGCATGTAACCATTCGTCCAACGAATCGATGGCGGGCGAACCAATCAGGGAGGGTGGTTGCATATAATCGCTGCACATGTGGCCCTCCTCCTTGCTGACTCGCCGGACAATGCTCGCGCTGCCGTTGGCCGCCGCCCAAGGTGCGGCGCGCAAGACGGAAGTGGCCATCGAGCGCGACGGCTTTCTGATCAACCAGAAGCCCACCTACCAGGGCCGCCGCTATCGCGACCTGAAGATCGAAGGCTTGCTGATGAACTCGCGGATGGTGCAGGGCATCTTTGATGACGCGAATGCTGAAAGCCGCTCCCGCTGGGCTTACCCGGACACGAAACGCTGGGACGCGGACCGCAACACGCGCGAGTTTATCGCCGCCATGCCCGAATGGCGCCGCCACGGACTGCTCAGCTTCACCATCAATCTCCAGGGCGGCAGCCCGGAGGGTTACTCGAAGTCGCAACCCTGGGACACGGGCGCCATCGCCGCCGACGGATCACTGAAGCCGGCCTTCATGAAGCGACTGGAGCGGATCCTCGATCGCGCGGATGAGCTCGGCATGGTGGCCATCGTCGGCGGCTACTACTTTGGGCAGGACCAGCGAGTGAAGGACGAGGCCGCGGTGAAGCGGAGCATCGAGAATCTCACCGGCTGGCTGCTCGACCGTGACTACCGGCACGTGCTGCTCGAGATCAACAATGAGTGCAACGTCAAGAGCTACGACCACGACATCCTGAAACCGGAGCGGGTGCATGAGCTGATCCTGATGGCCCAGCAGATCACGCGGCGTGGCCGCCGGCTGCTGGTGGGCACCAGCTACGGCGGTGGAGCCGTGCCGCTGCCCAATGTCGTGAAGGCTTCCGACTATCTCCTGCTGCACGGTAACGGCGTCAAGGAGCCCACGCGCATCACCGAGATGGTGCGCCAGACGCGGCAGGTGGAAGGCTATCGGCCGATGCCGATCCTGTTCAACGAAGACGACCACTTCAACTTTGATCAGCCGGTGAACAACATGATGGCTGCCGTGGGCGAGTATGCCTCTTGGGGCTACTTTGATCCCGGTGCGAGCGACTATTCCGACGGCTACCAGTGCCCGCCGGTGAACTGGGGACTCTCGAGCGAACGTAAGCGCGCCTTCTTCGGCCTGCTGAAGCAAGTCACCGGGGCGTAGCGGCAGATGCGCGGGCGCTTTCGCATCTTCGACACGCACACGCACGTCGGCACGGCGCTCCATAGTGGGCGCACTTACTCGGCCGATCAACTGCTGCGTGACATGGACCGCTCTGGCATTGACCGCTCGCTGGTGATCCCCTTCCCGGTGGTGGCGGACCCGCGCGAAGCCCATGATGAGATCGGCCGCGCGGTGCTGGCCCACCCGGACCGGCTGAGCGGCGTCGTGTGTCTGAACCCATTTCTGCCTCGGGCGGACTTTCTGAATGAAGTGCGGAGGGCGGTGGAGATCTACGGCTTCCGCGCCATCAAGCTACAGCCGCAATATCAACCGCTGAATCCGTTGTGGCGCACCAGCGACTTCTTCTTTGAGACGGCCCTGGAGCAGCGGCTGCCGATCATCTGCCACACCGGCTCCGGCATCCCGTATTCCCTGCCCGCGCTGATGATGGACCCGGCGCGCCGGTACCCTGACCTGAAGATCGTGCTGGCGCATTGCGGGGGTGGATTGCTGGTGGGAGAGGCGATCGTAGCGGCGGACTTCTGCCCCAACATCTACCTGGAGCTATCGAGCTTGATGCCGAACCATGTGCTGGAAGTGCTCCACCGCGTGCCGAGTAGCAGGCTCATGATTGGCTCGGATCTAGCTGAGAATCTGGAAGTGGAGATCGGAAAGATTGAGGGGTTAGCTGTCAGCGATGAGGACAAGCGCCAGATCCTGTGGGAGACTGGCGCGCGTCTCCTGCTGTAACGACGATGTGGCCGCCCAGGGGCTTTGCAGCGCGGGCGGCAAGAGATCCCGGAAAAAGTAAAGACCGCCATTCCGTGCGTTGCCCCCTGATTCGTTTGCAGGGGTTCGAAGCTCACCCAGCCCCATGCGTGTGAGCTTGGGGCTATTGCGGGTCCCTGAAGAAGCTCCAAGCTTACGCATGGGGCTGAAGCTGACAAACGTCGCTAACCTGCGCCACCGGCTTAACGCCAGGATTTCCGGGCTGCGAGACTACGCCAAGGCTTGCTTCATGTAGTTGAAGCACTTGCGCACTTCGGCCACGGTGTCCTCGCCCTTGTACTCGTACTCGATCATGGCCGGGATCTTCCATTTGTTGGTCTTCAGTTCTTGCAGCACGGCCTTAATGGGCGTGTCGCCTTCGCCGAACACCACGTTGGGGCCTTGATTCTTGCGGCGGTCCTTGATGTGCAGGGTGACGATGCGTTCGTGGTTCTGCTTCAGGTACTCCACCGGGTTGAAGTTGGCGGCCCAGAAGTGGCCGATGTCGAGATTGACGGCGATGTACTTGGACATGCCCTGCATGGCGGCGGTGAAATCCTCGGGCGTGGCGAATTCATTGGCCACGATGCGGGAGTGGTTGTGCATGCCGGTGAAGATCTTGTACTTTTTGGCGAACGGGTCGACACGCTTGGCGGTGGAAACGTTTGATGAAGCGGTGAGCTTCTTGACGCCCATGATCTTGCCCATCTCGAAGCCGCGCTCGATTTCGGCGTCAGTATAGTCTTCGCGGAAGGAGTAGTTGAAGGCGTGCAGTTCAATGCCCGCCGCGTCGAACTTCTTCTTCACTTGCGCCGCCGTGTCAAGCGCTTCCTTCGACAAGCGCCAAGCCTTGGCCTTCTCGCGCGCGCCTTCCTCGCGGAAGTTGAACCGCGGCTCGACGTGGCCGCTGAACAGCTCGCAGTAGCCGATGCCGATCTCCTTCATGGCCGCCAGGGCGCCATCGAGATCACGATCGCGGAAGCTGTAGCTTTGGGCCCCCAACGCCACGCCACTCACCACTGAATCAATGCGCGGAGCCGCGCTGGCGACGGCTGCCGCGGCCGCACCCAAAGAAAATTCTCGACGGGAGATCATCACCACAGCATGATATCGCGGCGGAGAACCGTCGAGCGCCCGAATCAATCGCAAGATCCGGGGGGAAGCGCTACCGAATGCAAGACGGACAGTTCCAGCGCGGCCCGCTACAATGGTGAGTACACATGATTCCGGACTTCATACCTGAAGGCCTCACCTTTGACGACATCCTGCTGCAGCCTGGCTACAGCGCGGTATTACCCACTGAAACCGATACGCGAACCTGGTTCACCCGTAAGGTTCCGCTAAACATCCCTCTCACCAGTGCCGCCATGGATACGGTGACGGAAGCGCATCTGGCCATTGCGCTGGCTCAACAAGGCGGCATTGGCGTCATCCATCGCAACATGAGCATCGGCAAGCAGGCCGAGGAAGTGGACCGCGTCAAGCGCTCTGAATCCGGCATGATTGTTGACCCGGTCACCATGCACCCGGAGCAGCCGATCCGCGACGCGCTCTCAGTGATGTCCCGCTTCCGCATCTCGGGCGTGCCCGTGGTGAAGGACGGCAAGCTGGTGGGCATTCTCACCAATCGTGACTTGCGATTTGAGACCGACTACGATCAGCCGATCTCGAACCGCATGACCAAAGAGAATCTGATCACCGTTCCCGTTGGCACCACTCTGGAAGAAGCCGAACGCAAGCTGCACCGCCATCGCGTGGAGAAGCTGCTGGTGGTGGATGAGGCCTACAACCTGAAGGGTCTCATCACGGTGAAGGACATCCAGAAGAAGCTGAAATACCCCAACGCCGCCAAGGACGAGCAAGGCCGCCTCCGCTGCGCCGCCGCTCTGGGAACCACGGGCGACTTTTTGGAGCGCGCACAGGAGCTCTACCAGCGCAAAGTGGACGTGCTCTGCATCGATTCCGCGCACGGCCATTCTGAACGTGTGCTCGACGCCGTGCGTCAGGTGAAGAAGGCGCTGCCCGATGTCCAGTTGATGGCCGGCAATGTCGCCACCTACGAGGGCGCTCGCGATTTGATTGAGCTGGGTGTGGACGGCGTGAAGGTGGGCATTGGCCCAGGCTCGATTTGCACTACGCGTGTCGTCTCCGGTGCCGGTGTACCGCAGATCACCGCCGTGGCCGAGGCGTGCAAGGCCACGCGTCCGGCCGGTGTCCCGCTGATCTCTGATGGCGGCGTGAAGTTCTCGGGCGACATCACCAAGGCGATTGCCGCGGGTGCCGATTGCGTGATGATCGGCTCCTTGCTGGCCGGTACCGACGAGAGCCCCGGGGAAACGATCATCTACCAGGGCCGCACTTTCAAAAGCTATCGCGGCATGGGTT
>JAPKYZ010000078.1:0-24622 GCA_026394055.1 Acidobacteriota bacterium | reverse complement strand
TTCACTGGGCGCGATGTCCACCGGGACCTCCCGCGACCGCTACGCCCAGGAAGGCACGACGGGCGGCAAGCTGGTGCCGGAAGGCATCGAAGGCCGCGTGCCCTCCAAGGGTCCGCTGGCGGACTGGGTATTCCAACTGGTGGGCGGCCTACGCGCCGGCATGGGCTATTGCGGCGCCAAGACGATTCCCGAAATGCAGGAGAAGGCCCGCTTCCTCCGCATCACGGCCGCCGGCCTACGCGAAAGCCACGCGCACGACGTCATCATCACCAAGGAAGCTCCGAACTACCGGCTCGAATAGCGCTACTCGGAGTTGGCGCTGAATTCCCCGCCCGCGACACGCACCTTCAATGGCGTGCCCGCGGGCGGTGCCGTTTTCACCACCACACCACCCGGACCCTGAACAATGGCGAAGCCACGGTCGAGCACGCGCATCGGGCTCAACTGCGCGAGGCCGGCCGACAGTTGATCAAGGCGCGGCCGCTTGTCCGCCATCAGCTCCCGCATCGCCATCACGGACTGCGTCTGGCTTGTTTCGAGACGGCGCGATGCGGCGGCCAACTGAACGTGCAGCAGCGCCGCGGCACGGCTTTCAAACTGCTCCAGCCGGACGCGAGACCGCTGGAGCGTCAACCGCAGATCGCCCCGCCGCAGCCGGGAATCGAGATCGTCCATGCGCTGCGCGAGACGGTTGAGCCGCAGCTGGATCATCAGGCGGGCGCGGCCCACCACCTGCCGGTTCAACCGTTCCCCGGCGCGCAGCATCACCTGCTCCATGCCACGGCCCAGGCGGATGGTGTCGCGTCTTAGCCGCTCCGGCAGAGCAGCCCAGTGCTGGGTGACGATCTCGGCGGCGGCGGACGGCGTGGGCGCGCGTAGGTCCGCCACAAAGTCCGCGATGGTGAAATCGGTCTCGTGGCCTACGGCGGAGATCACCGGTAGGGGTGAGGCGACGATGGCCCGCGCCACCGCTTCTTCATTGAAGGTCCACAGATCCTCGAGCGACCCGCCGCCGCGGCCAACGATGATCACCTCCGCCCAGCCGCTGTCAGCAAAATGATCGATGCCGCGGCAGACTTGCTCAATGGAGCCTTCGCCCTGCACCAGCGCCGGGTAGAGCCGGATGTGCAGCCCGGGGGCGCGCCGGTGGAGGATGTTCAGCAGGTCCTGGATGGCGGCGCCGGTGGGTGAGGTGACGATGCCGATGCGTTGCGGATAGTCCGGCAGCGGGCGGCGGCGGCCGGCGTCAAACAGGCCCTCCCGCGCGAGCTTCTTCTTGAGCGCCTCAAATGCCGCCTGCAGCGCACCCAAGCCCCGCGGCTCCAGCGCGTCGACAATCAGCTGATATTCGCCCCGCGCCGCATAGACCTCGACGCGGCCTCGAGCCACCACCGCCATGCCCTCGGCAGGCTTCACCCGCAGCCGCATCGCCGACATCTTGAAGCAGGCGCACTTGAGCTGCGCGCTCTCATCTTTCAGCGTGAAGTACCAGTGCCCGCTGGCCGCCTGCCGGACGCCGGAGATTTCGCCCGCGATCCAGACATCGGGGAATTCGTTCAACAGCAGCTGCGTCACGCGATCGGTGAAGTCGCTGACGGTGAAGGTGCGCTGGGGGTTGTCCCAGGAAAGGTTCAGTTGGCCCAACTCGTATGAGACCACAGCCAACTACGCCATGGCACCTGTCAGCACCCATCGCGCCCGGCACCCGTTGCGCCGGGAGCGGTGGCGATATCTAATATCTGTACCTTATGTTTTTGCGTGGATTTGTGCTGATCGCGTCGGTCGAGATGGCCATGGCCCAAGCCGACCCGGGCCGCGCTGTCGAAGTGCTCCGCAACAACTGCCTGGCCTGCCACGGTGCGAGCATGCAGATGTCGGGGCTGCGCCTGGATACTCGCGAAGGGCTGATGAAGGGTGGCGATAAGGGACCCGCGGTGGTGGCGGGTTCGAGCGCGCAGAGCCGGCTCATCAAGTTCGTTGCGCACACCGCCCAGCCCGCGATGCCTCCGGGCAAGAAGTTGGCCGAGGGCGATGTGGCCGTGCTGCGTGCCTGGATCGATGGCGGCGCGGCGTGGCCCAGTGGTGAGGCGAAGCCGGAAGTGAAGCCGCCCACTTGGTGGTCCTTCCGGCCGGTCGCGCCCGCTGCAAAGGCCGCGACCATCGACCAGTTCATCGCCGCCAAGTTGGCCGAGCAGAAGCTCACACCCGCGGCCCGGGCGGACCGGATGGCACTAGTGCGCCGAGCCTATCTCGACCTTCACGGACTGCCGCCCACCTTCGAGCAAGCGCAGCAGTTCATCAATGACAAGTCCCCGGAGGCCTGGCCGAAGCTGATCGATCAGCTGCTCACGTCGCTGCGCTATGGCGAGAAGTGGGGCCGCCACTGGCTGGACCTGGTCCGGTATGGCGACACGGCTGGGTTTGAGCAGGACCCCTATCTGCTGGACGCGTGGCGCTATCGCGACTACGTGATCGACAGCTTCAACGCCGACAAGCCGTACGACCGGTTCATCAAGGAGCAGATCGCGGGCGACGAGCTATGGCCCGATGATCCGAAGGCCCGCATGGGTACGGGCTACTTCACGGTAGGGACCAACCGGGACATGCTCTACAAGGTGGAAGACATCAACCGCGTCGAGTCCTTGACCGATTTTGTCGACACCACCTCCAGCGTCTTTCTGGGCCTGACGGTGGGCTGCGCGCGCTGCCACGACCACAAGTTTGATCCGATCCCGCAGCGCGACTACTATCGCCTGCAAGCCATCTTCACGCCCGCGGTGAAAAACCGGATTTTCCTCGACTACAACGGCGCCCGTGGCTACGACATCGGCCTGAACTATCGCGAATTCAAGCTGCGCGACATCGGCAATGAGATCGACACCATCCAGAAGCCTTACCGCGAAGCCATCCGCAAACGGAAGCTTGCGGCGCTCCCCAAAGATCTGCGCGAGGCGTTTGAGGCGGAAGAAGGCAAGCGCACGCAGGAGCAGTCGATCCTGGTCGATTCCAACCCCGCCGCGCTGAAGATCTCACAGGACGAGATTTTTAAGGATCTTTCCGCCGACGACCGCGCTCGCCTGGACCTGCTGGGGCGGCGCCTGGTGGGCATGTACGCCAACCACACCTCCGGCCCGATTGCGCCCGGCGTGATGGACCCGGATCGGGTGGCGCCGGACACCTACATGCCTCTGCGCGGGCAAGGCGGACTGGGCGTGAAAGTTCCCGCCGGACTTCTAACGGCGTTGGGCGGCACTGACATTCCCGAGCCGCCACCCGAGGCCACCACCACCTATCGCCGCAAGGCGCTGGCGGAATGGATTGCTGATCCGAAGCATCCGCTCACCGCCCGCGTGATGGCGAACCGCATCTGGCAGTTCCACTTCGGCCGCGGCTTAGTAGCAACTCCATCGGACTACGGCACGCGCGGTCAGGCGCCATCGCATCCAGAGCTGCTCGACATGCTGGCCGGGCGTCTGGTGGAGGGGCAGTGGTCGATCAAGGCAATGCACCGGTTGATCATGACCTCAGAGACCTATCAGCGTTCCGCCAACCCGTCGTCCGAAGCCCGCGAGAAGGACCCGCAGAACGTCTGGCTTTCGTCATTCTCCCGGCGGCGGCTGACAGCGGAAGAGGTTCGCGACGGCGTGCTGCAGACCGCGGGGACGCTGAACCTCAAGATGGGCGGCCGCCCCGTGGTGCCGCCGCAGACGAAGGAAGAGTTGTACGGCATGTCGCAATCGCCGGACAACTTCTGGCCGGTCAGTTGGAACAAGGACGACCACACGCGCCGCACCGTCTACACCCTAGTCCGCCGCAGCTACCGGCCCCCGATGACCGAGGCGTTTGACGGCTTGGACGGCACGCTGCATTGTGCCCGACGTGATGAATCGACGGTAGCGCCACAGTCACTCACCTTGATGAACAGCGACTTCGCTTACAGCCAGGCTCGGGCGTTTGCTGCGCGTTTGTCGAAGCTCGGCTCACCCGCAGCGATCGTATCGGCTGCGTTCAAGGATGCCCTGGCGCGAGAGGCGACAGCGGAGGAGCAGCAGTTGAGCAAAGCGTTTCTCGAAAAGCAGCGCGAGCGCACCGGGTCAATGGAGGCGGCCGTGGTCGAGCTGGCGCGCGGTCTTTTTAACTTGAACGAGTTCCTGTATGTCGATTAGTGAAGCGAGTGGAGGCAAGATGATGGATCCTCGGCGGCGTGATTTGTTATTCCGGCTGGGCGCCGGCTTTGGTTCTGCGGCGTTGTCCAGCATGTTGCCGGAACGGTTGCTGGCGGCCACCACGGCGAACAATCCGCTTGCGCCCAAACGCTCGCACTTCCCGGCCAAGGCCAAGAGCGTCATCTACCTGTTCATGCACGGCGGCGTCAGCCACGTCGACACGTGGGACCCGAAGCCCGAGCTGAACAAGCGCAGTGGCCAGACGCTGCCCGAGAGCTTCGCCAAAGGCCTCAAAACGTCGCGCATCGATTTCACCAAAGCGCTGATCCGCGGGACGCCGTGGAAGATCACGCCCTATGGCCAGTCCGGCATTCCGGTCAATGGCGAACTGCTGCCGCATACGGCGCAGTTGGTGGACAAGCTGGCCGTGGTCCGGTCCTGCTATGGCGACGCGTTTGATCACGCCCCGGCGATCAATCTGCGAGCCACAGGTTCGCAGTTCCCCGGGCGACCGTCCCTTGGTTCCTGGACCGTCTACGGCTTGGGCAGCGAGAACCAGAACCTGCCGTCCTTCGTCGTCATGTCCGATGGCGCGATGAAGAGCGGCAACCTGCCTTACAACGCGGGCTATCTGCCGACGGTCTACCAGGGCACGGTGTTCCGCAAGGGCGCCAGTCCGGTGCTGCACCTCGACTCGCCCGCCGGTGTCACCACCGAGACACAGCGCGGCACCCTTGATTTTATTGGCGAAATGGACCGCCGCCACTTGGCTGCTCGCGAAGGCGACTCGACGCTCGAAGCCCGGATCGCCGCTTATGAGCTGGCCTTCCGGATGCAGGCCAACGCGCCCGAGGCAGTGGACTTGAGCAAGGAATCAGAAGCGACCAAGAAGCTCTACGGCATCGACGAGCCGTTCACCGACGACTTTGGCCGCAAGTGCCTGCTGGCGCGGCGGCTGGTGGAGCGCGGCGTGCGCTTCATTCAACTGTTCTCCGGCACCAACCTGGGTGACGATTGGGACGACGCCCACAACGACCTAGTGGGAGCGCTCGGCAAGATGTGCAAGCGCACCGACAAGCCGATTGCCGGCCTGCTGCGTGATCTGGAAGCACGCGGGTTACTGGATGAAACGCTGGTGGTGTGGGGCAGCGAGTTTGGCCGCACGCCCTTGGCCGAAGGCAAGAACGGTCGCGACCATCACCCCTATGCCTTCTCCAACTGGTTCGCCGGCGGTGGCGTAAAGGGCGGCCGCGTCATCGGCAGCTCCGACGATTTCGGGTTGCGCGCGCAGGACGACAAAGTGGACTGCCACGATGTCAACGGCACCATCCTGGGCTTGCTGGGCATGGATCACCTGAAGCTGACGTACTTCTACCAGGGCCGCGACCAACGCTTGACCGACGTCCACGGCGAGCACGAGTTCGCGGCACGCCTGCTCTCGTAGTCCGGGAAACGTTTCCTCCGGGGGACGGGCCGTTCGTCCATTTGACGGCCCCCCGTCCACTGGCCTATTCTCAGGGTGGTTTTACCGATACGGCGCGGGCGGCCCATCGCCAGTTGTCCGTAGTGAGACGATGGAGCTTCATGACGCCTACTGAAGTATTGGCTTATGCCACCGAGAACGAGGTCCGGCAGATCGACCTGCGCTTTGCCGACATACCCGGGTTGTCGCACCACATCAGCTATCCCATCTCTCAGTTAGACGAAGATTCGTTCACTGAAGGGTTTGGCATCGACGGCAGTTCGATCCGCGGCTGGGCGGCGATCAATGAGTCCGACATGCTGTTGATTCCGGACCCCTCCACCGCCTACATCGACCCGTTCCGCGACGTGCCTACGCTGGTGATGAACGGCAACGTCATCGACCCGTTGACCAAGCAGCACTATGAGCGCGACCCGCGCTGGATCGCCCAGAAGGCGGAGCGCTACCTCGCTTCCACTGGCCTGGCCGACACCGCCTACTTTGGCGCCGAAGCCGAGTTCTTCATCTTTGACAACGTCAGCTTTGACCAGACCCAGAACTCCGGCTTCTACTTCATCGACGCCGAAGAGGGCCGCTGGAACTCCGGCCGTCGCACGGATAATCTGGGCTACCGGCCTCGCGTCAAGGAAGGCTACTTCCCGGTGCCTCCCACTGACCATTACATGGACCTCCGCAGCGAGATGGTGGAGGTGATGATTGACTGCGGGTTGAACGTCGAATGCCACCACCATGAAGTGGCCACCGGCGGCCAATGCGAGATCGACCAGAAGTTCGACACGCTGGTGAAATCCGCCGACAACATGATGCTGTACAAATACGTGGTGCGCAACGTCGCCTACCAGTACGGCAAGACGGTTACCTTTATGCCGAAGCCGCTTTATGGCGACAACGGCAGTGGCATGCACTGCCACCAATCGCTGTGGAAGGCCGGGCACCCGCTGTTTGCAGGCGACCTCTATGCCGGGCTGTCGCAGATGGCGCTCTACTACATCGGCGGCTTGCTGAAGCATGCCCGCGCGCTGTCGGCGATCATCGCCCCCACCACCAACAGCTACAAGCGCCTGGTGCCGGGTTATGAGGCGCCCGTGAACCTGGCCTACTCGCGCCGCAACCGGTCAGCCGCCGTGCGCATTCCGATGTACTCGGCCTCACCCAAGGCCAAGCGCGTCGAGTTCCGCCCGCCGGACCCGTCGTGCAACCCGTATCTGGCCTTCGCCGCGATGATGATGGCTGGTCTTGACGGTGTGTTGAACAAAGTGGACCCGGGCGAATCGCTCGACAAGGACATCTATGACTTGTCGCCGGAAGAGATGAAGGCGGTGCCGTCGATGCCTGCCTCGCTCGAAGAAGCGCTCGATTGCCTGGAAGAGGATCACAACTTCCTGCTGAAGGGCGATGTCTTCACTGAAGACCTGATTGAGACCTTCATCGCCTATAAGCGCAAGCACGAAGCCGATGCCGTGCGCCTGCGGCCGCACCCGCACGAGTTTTCGCTCTATTACGACATTTAGTCGCTAGCTAGCTAAGCCGTTCTGTCGGCAGAACTCAACCAAGTCTCGCGTAAGGGGCGCCGAGTAGCCTAATCCAAGCAGCGGGAATTTCACCGATTCGCAGTGGAGCGCCTGCCGCGGTAGGGCGAGCATCTCGGGCAGCCGACCGGCCCAGCCGTGCTCCAGGAAGTCGACGAACAGAGTCTCGTCGGGGCCGTACATTTTGTCGCCCACCAGCGGATGGCCCAGATACGCTGCATGGACCCGGATCTGGTGCAGGCGCCCGGTTTCGGTGACTACGCGCACCAGCGAGTAGCCAGCGCCGCTACCCGATAGCCGGGCGGTGGAGAGTGGCGTGAAGTGCGTCACCGCGCTCTGGCCATCGTCGCGGACTTCCTGCTTGATGCGGACCACGGAGGTTTCGGTGCGGCCGATCGGGCGGTCCACCGTGATCGGTGCCGTCAGTTCCCCTTCGAGAATGGCCAGGTAGCTCTTCTCCACTCGTCGCGCCTGGACTGCGCGCTGCAGGCGCTGGCCCTCTTCCCGGGTCTTGGCCAGCAGCCAGACACCGCTGGTTTCGCGATCGAGACGAAACGGCATGTGCAGCGTGGGTAGTCCGTAGAACTCCCGCGCCGAGCCAATCAAACTGGACCACGGGCCTTGCTTCGACGGGTGGCACACCACCAGCGGCGGCTTGTTCAGCACGGCCACCTGTGGGCCGTCCTCCATCAGCCAGGAGGCAAACTCTTCGGGCGTGATCAACCAACCCCAATCGGTGGCCGGCACCGGGAGTTACCGGGTCTCCAAGGCGGGCGCCCAGACCACTCGCTCAAAGTGGTCAAGCAGAGTGCCCATCTTCTGACGGACCGCCTCAAACTCGGCACTGGCCGTCGAGGCGGCGACGTCGGTGGACCGGGCGGCTTGGTCGGGGTACTCCGCCCACCACAGCACCTCCGGCAGTATGTTCGACGCCGTCAGCCGCTTCAAGACCACACCGGCGTCGAGACCGATCTTCGCCCGAACGCTGGAAGCCAACAGCCGCTGCCGGTGGACCGCATCCTTCTGCCCAGGCTTCGGGTAGTAGAGGTTGGTCACCACGATCGGACCGGGACGCGTGGACAAGTGGCCGTCCGTGCTCCAGACGGCGCTTTCGACGCGGATGCCGCCGTTCACCAGCCGGATGCGGGCCAACCGCTGGCAATCTTCCAGGCTGGGGCAGGTCCGCCGGAGCACCAATACCGGAAGCCCGGACGTATCTTCCGGTTGCGGCACGCGGAGCAGGAGTTCGCCCGGAAAGCGCCGCTGCCGGGCCTCCTCCCGCACCGTTTCCTCCCGCAGGGGGGCCGTGTACGCAAAGTCCAACCGCACGAATTCCGTGGCTATCGAAAGCGCAGCAAGCAGCAAGATCATGTCGAAAAACGCCCTTTGCCCATGCTACACTCGAACGTGCCGGATAAAGTTCTGGGCCTGGAGCCCGGTACCCCCTCACATCGTTCGCTTGCCGTTCCCCCTTCCGCCGCACCGTCTCTACCGGACGTGTGTTTGCGCGAAGCAGGTGGCGGTGTCCCTAGCGGAAGTTCAATCGGCCTGACCGGCCCGGAAATCTTGAATGGCTAAATACATCTTTGTCACTGGTGGCGTGGTTTCGAGTCTTGGAAAGGGCATCGCGGGCGCCTCGATTGGCTGTCTGCTGGAAAGCCGCGGCCTGAAGGTCGCGATGCTGAAGTTCGACCCGTACTTGAACGTCGACCCCGGCACGATGAGCCCCTTCCAGCACGGCGAAGTCTTCGTCACCGATGACGGCGCCGAAACCGACCTGGATCTGGGCCACTACGAACGCTTCACCCACGCCCACCTGTCGCAAGCCAACAACCTCACCAGCGGCCGCATCTACGAATCGATCATTGCTCGTGAGCGGCGCGGGGACTATTTGGGCAAGACGGTCCAGGTGATCCCGCACGTCACCGACGAGATCAAGGCCGGGTTGCGCAAAGTGACGCCGGGCGTCGATGTCGTGATCGCCGAAATCGGTGGCACGGTGGGCGATATCGAGTCCCTGCCCTTCCTCGAAGCCATCCGCCAGATGCGGCATGAAGTGGGCCGCGAGAACGCCATCTTCGTGCACGTCACACTGGTGCCTTGGATCGCTGCCGCGCAAGAGTTGAAGACCAAGCCGACGCAGCATTCGGTGAAGGAACTACGAGCGCTCGGCATCCAGCCCGACATCCTGTTGTGCCGCAGCGAGAAGCCGCTGGCCGATGATGTCAAGAGTAAGATCGCGTTGTTCTGCGATGTGGACCAGGATTCGGTGATCACGGCGCAGGATGTGGCCAGCGTCTATGAGATCCCGCTTGTGTTCGCGGACCAGAAGGTGGACGAGATCGTGCTGCGCCTGCTGCACCTGCCATCGGGCGAACGGAACCTGACGCGTTGGGCGGCCATGGTGGAGCGCATCAAGAACCCCGCGGACGTGGTGGAGATCGGCCTTGTCGGCAAGTACGTTGAATACGAGGACAGCTACAAGAGCCTGAAGGAAGCGCTGCTCCACGGCGCGTTGGCCCACAACCTGAAGTGCAAGATCTCCTGGATTGAGGCCGCCAACATGGAGTGGCCCGACTGCCAGAACGAACTGGAACGCTACGACGCCATTCTGGTACCCGGCGGCTTCGGCAAGCGGGGCATCGAAGGCATGCTGCACGCCATCCGCTACGCCCGAGAATCGAAGACGCCCTACTTCGGCATTTGCCTTGGCATGCAGACGATGGTGATTGAGTTCGCCCGCAACGTCTGTGGCCTGGATCTGGCGGACTCCACCGAGTTCCACCCCGATACGCCGCACCGCGTGATCTACAAGCTGCGCGAGCTGAAGGGCGTCGATGCCTTAGGCGGCACCATGCGCCTGGGTGCCTACCCCTGCCACCTGATGCCCAAGAGCTTCGCCGCGACGGCCTATCATGCGGAGAACATCTCCGAGCGCCACCGCCATCGCTTTGAGTTCAACCGCGAGTACGAGAAAGTGCTAACCAGCAACGGCCTCCGCATCACGGGCACCACGCCCGATGGCACCTACGTCGAGATCTGCGAGATCGCCAACCATCCCTGGTATTTGGGCTGCCAGTTCCACCCGGAGTTCAAGTCAAAGCCGCTCGAACCACACCCGCTGTTTGAGGCCTTCATCGGCGCCGCCTATAAGAACCGGCAAAAGCGGTTGGCCCGCCAGGAGCAGCCCTTGTTTGGTGATGGTGGCGATGGTGGTGAAGAGCCGCAATGATGGTTGAGGTCGCACCAGGAGTCAGCTTCGGTGGCGATCAACTGGCCTTGATCGCCGGCCCGTGCGTCATTGAGAGCGAAGCGCATGCGCTGTATCTGGCTGCTGCCATTCGCGAAGTGGCCGGGCCGTACATCTTTAAGGCTTCTTTCGACAAAGCCAACCGCTCTAGCGCCACTTCCTACCGCGGCCCGGGGCTCACGGAGGGTTTGCGGATTCTGGCCCAAGTGCGGGCGCTGGGCATTCCTGTACTGACCGACATCCACGAGCCAGCACAAGCTGCCGTAGCGGCCGAACACGTGGACATCCTGCAGATCCCCGCCTTCCTGTGCCGCCAAACGGACCTGCTGGTTGAAGCGGGCAAGACGGGCCGGGTGGTGAACATCAAGAAGGGTCAGTTTGTCGCGCCGCATGACATCGCCCATGCCGCTGAAAAAGTGGCCGCCACGGGCAACCACCGCATCGTGCTGACCGAGCGCGGCACCACGTTTGGGTACAACAACCTGGTGGTGGACATGAGGGCGCTTAAGATCATGCGGGATCTGGGCTACCCCGTGGTGTTCGACGCCACGCACAGCGTCCAACTGCCTGGCGCCTCCGGCAGCGCCTCAGGCGGCCAACCACAGTTCATTCCCACACTCGCCGGGGCAGCGGCGGGAGCGGGGATTGATGGCTTGTTTGTTGAAGTCCACGAAGAGCCCGCCCGTGCGCTCTCTGACGGCGCCAACGCCCTGCGGCTGGATCTGCTGAGCGGCTTGCTGGCCAAGGTCCGCGCCATCCACTTGGCTGCTCGTTGATCGTAGGCTTGATCAGCCCGATGCGTGAGCTTGGGGCTATTTTCCAGACACAAGAAAGCCCCAAGCTGACGCATGGGGCTGGACGGAGAAGCTAATTCCCAGCGCCGCGCATGTTCGGTGCGGGGAATGGGTAAGTGTCGGGCATCACCTTGACGCCGGTGGTCACCTTGAGCGGGTACTTCATCCCGCTGGGGTAGGTGAGCTCGACAAACGAGGCCGTGAAGCCCTTTTCCGGAGCCGCCAGCTTGGCCACGTACTTGCCGCCGACCGATTGGAGCGTGGTGGCCTTGTAGGCCGGGCCGATGGTCATCAGGCGGAAGTCGCGAGCCTTTTCGTTGGTGGCCTGCCACAACTTCACTTCGGTGGGTTGATCGGTGCATTCCACCGTGATCTGGTCGCCTTCGATCTTCCACGAGTACTTGGGCCGCGGCCGACCCGCGAGAATCATGTCGTAGAAGGCGCTCAGTGAAGCGGCCGCATCGCTGCCCCGCAGGGAGTGGTCGGCGTTGGGCACGTAGCGCAGGTGCTTCTCGCCCAGCAGGTCGTTCCAATAGAACTGCGAGGAGTCCGGCAGAAAGAACTGGTCGCCGGCGGCGTTGACGATGTACTTGGGCATGGTCAGCCGGTCACGGTATTCGTAGGGCTCCTCGATCTTCATCAAGGCCCGGTACTGCGGCGTGCCCATCCAGGACATCAGGTCCTTATTGACGTAGTCCCCCACCGCCGGAGCCCAGAAGCCGTAGGCGCGCCAGTGGTGTACGAAGGACTTCTCCAAATTCAGCATGTCGATCACCAGTGGCACAATCGCCACCACACGCTTGTCGACCACGGCCGTCGTCCAGGTGGTCCAACCGCGCTTTGATCCGCCCGCCACCACAAACTTGTCCACCGTCGCCCGGCCTCCGGCGTCAGTGCCAGAGAAGGCGGTGATAGCGTCGAGAGCGCGGACCGAGGCCTTGGTCATGGGCAGCCGCAGCGGCCACTTCTCATCGCCGGTCTTCAGAAACTTGTCCCAGGTATAGGCGATGGTGGCGTCCTCCGTCGTCGCCTTCTCGGCATCGGCGAACTTCACCGGCTGGTTGGGCACCATCCGGAGCTCCGCCACTACCGAGCTACTGGTGACCGCCATATCGGCCAACGGAATGTCCGTATTCGTGGGCGGTTTGGAGGCATTGCTGCCGCCGGTGATGAACAGGAACCCCGTGGTCCCCACCACCTGCGAGGGCCGGATGATGGTGAGCCAATGCTTCCAGATGGGTTTGTCAATCTCTTTGTCGGTCAGCCATTGCTGGGAGGTCAGCTCCAGTACATAGGCACGATACTTACCGCCATCGACAGTGCTGACCAGCGACCAGCTGTAGTTGGGGTCCGGTGTGGCGACGTAGCGGTCAAGAGCGGTCTTTGACTGGGCAAAGGCAGCGGTAGTGAACAAAATCAGGGCGAGCGGGCGCATACTAAGCGTCATGGATAATCTCATTTAACGAATCGTCGGATACTTAATGCCGAGCTGTTCCAGGTAGGAGCCGTACCTAGACGGGTCATAGTAGAATTTCTTCATCTGGTCGCGGAACTTGTCCATTTTTTCTTTGTTCAACTCGACGGCCGGCTGGTCTTCGGCGGCGATCAGCGGCATATACTTCTGCTCCTTGGTCTGCACCTCGCGGAAGTACTTCCAGGCGTCTTCCACCAGCTTGGGCTGCGTCAAATAGTCGAGCGCCGTCAGCGCCTGCACCTTGGCTCCCGCGGTGGACCCCTTGTGGGCAATCGGCGTCGCCATTGCGATTGCGTTGGCCCAGTGGTGACCTGGCAGGCCGGGGATGTTGGCCTGATAGCGCATGTAGACCATCGGCATCACCCAGGAGATGTCGCCCACGTCGTCGCTGCCGCCGCCTTTGCGCTGGTCTTCCTTGGGCGGATCGGTCAAGTTCTCGATCTTCGCGTTCAGCCCTTCCTTCTTCGGAGCGTTGATCTCCTTCTGCAGCGCCTTGGCCAGCGTCTGATCGGCTTCTGACCACTGCGGCATGCCCACCATCTCAATGTTCTTGTACTGCACTTCGGCCAGCGGCTTGTTGAAGTGGGTGTTCCAGGCGGAGCCGACGATCCGCTTCGACATGGTGGTGCCGGTCATCAACGTGGCGCCTTTGGCCATCGTGTCGCCCAACTCCATCAGCTCGCGGATGTGCAGGTAGTCAAGCTCGCGGAAGTAGTACCAGACCGTCGCTTCACTGGGCACGACGTTCGGTTGATCGCCGCCGTTGGAGATCACGTAGTGGGAACGCTGCTGCGTGCGGAGGTGCTCCCGCTTGAAGTTCCAGCCAGTGTTCATCAGCTCCACGGCATCGAGCGCGCTGCGGCCGCGCCAGGGGGCTCCAGCGGCGTGGGCCGCCTCACCCTTGAAGGTGTACTGGACCGAAACCAAGCCGGTGTTGAGGGCACCTTCGCCCCAGCTGGTGCCGAACTCACTGCCCACGTGGACGCCCAGCATGATGTCGACGTCCTTCATCAGGCCGGCGCGAATGAAGAACGCCTTGGTGGCCACCAGCTCTTCGGCGACGCCCGGATAGATCTTCAGCGTGCCCTTCAGGTTGTGCTTTTGCATCAACTGCTTCAGCGTGATGGCGGCGGCAACGTTCACCGCCATACCGGAGTTGTGGCCTTCGCCGTGGCCCGGAGCGTTCTCGATGATCGGGTCATGGTAGGCGACGCCCGGCTTTTGGGAAGCGCGCGGAATGCAGTCGATATCGGTGATGAAGCCGATGGTCGGCTTGCCGCCGTTGGACCACGTGGCCACCCAGGCGGTGGGCATACCGGCCACGCCTTCTTCCACCGTGAAGCCGTTGTCGCGAAGAATTTTTACCAGATAGCGCGAAGTTTCAAACTCTTGGAACCCTAGCTCAGCGAAACTGAAGATCATGTCCACCATTTCCTGGACCAGTTTCTGGCGCTTGTCGATCTCCACCAGAGCTTCTTTTTTCAGATCGGCCAACGGTGGCGCCTGCTGCGCCTGCGCAGCCAGGCCGAAGGTCAGTAGACATGCGATGAGTCGCTGAGACATGAAGCGATTGTACTCTTCCCGGCTCCCCTGGCACACGCCCGCCAACCGTTTAGCCACGCTGCGCGAGCAGCACGCGGGCTATCTGGACCTCACCGTCTCGAACCCCACGCACGCCGGTCTGCACTACCCGGCGGATCTGCTGGAGGCACTGCGCGACCCACGCATGCTCACCTATGAGCCCGCGGCCGCCGGTCTGCGATTGGCCCGCGAGGCCGTCAGCGCCTACTACGCTCGTCGCGGCGCGCAAGTGGACCCGGACCGCATCTTGCTCACGGCGTCGACATCAGAGGCGTATTCGTACCTGTTCAAGCTGTTCTGTGACCCGGGTGATGAAGTGCTAGTGCCCCGCCCTTCCTATCCGCTGTTTGAGTTTCTCGCCGAGCTGGATTGCGTCCGGGTGGCGCACTACTCGATGTTCTACGACGGCCACTGGACCATCGATCAACTGCCGGTGAGTGAGCGTACGCGCGCCGTGGTGGCCGTCAGCCCCAACAACCCCACGGGGTCGCTCGCTGACCTCGACCGGCTGCGCGCCACCGGCCTGCCGCTGATTGTCGATGAAGTATTCGCGGACTACGCGCCTCGCGCCGCTATGGTGGACGATGCTTTCTACCTGAATGGCCTCTCGAAGATTGCCGGGCTTCCGCAGATGAAGCTGGGCTGGATCGTCTACCCTCCACAGCATCGCGACGCACTGGAGCTAATTGCCGATACCTACCTTTCGGTGAGCGCGCCTGTGCAATACGCGGCGTTGCAGTGGCTGCCCCAAGCCGACGCGTTGCAGGAGCAGATCCGGGAGCGTTGCCGGGTGAACGAAGCGTGGCTCCGGGCGCGCCTGCGTGGCACGGCTCTGACGCCCTTGCGCATTGATGGGGGCTGGACCATACCAGTCGAGATTCCGCAGGTCCGCAGTGAAGAAGACGTGGTCTGCGGTCTGCTGGAAGAGCAACACGTGCTGGTGCAGCCCGGCTACTTCTACGATTTCCCGCGTGAAGCCTACGTGGTCATCAGCCTACTGACGCGACCGGATATCCTCGAAGAGGGCGTCCGGCGTATTGTGGACACCATCGGCTAACCGCGCATGTTCAGCTACCTGCGATCCATTCTCTTCACCATCCCGCTGGCGTTTTCGACGACCGCGATCCTGATCTGGGTTTCCTACCTGGTGACTCTGTTCGACCGCCGCAAGGTGGACGCGATGTTCCGCTTCTGGGCGCGGGCGGTATTGCGGGCCTGTGGGGCCCGGCCCAGTGTGCGGGGCCTGGAAGGTCTCGACACTTCGCAGCCCTACATCGTCGTCTCCAACCATCTGAGCTTGATTGATTCGCCACTGCTGGTGCTCTACCTGCCGCTGTCGGTGCGGTTCCTTGCAAAGAAGGAGCTGTTCAGCATTCCGGTGATGGGCGGCTACATGGGACGGACGGGCCACATCCCAATTGATAGGTCCAATCCACGCGCGGCGCTGACATCCGTGGCCGAGGCGGCGAAGCTGCTGCGTGGCGGCGACAAGAGCGTGCTGATCTACCCGGAAGGCACACGCTCCATGAACGGGCAGCTGCAGGAGTTCAAAGATGGCGCGGCAATGCTGGCGGTGAAGTCCGGGCTCGCCCTGCTGCCGGTGGCCGTCGTGGGCACCGACAAGGTGCTGCCCGCCAAGGGCGTGGTGCTCAAGCCGGCAGATGTCGAGCTGCGCGTGGGACGCCCGATTTCAAGCGTGGGCCGCACCCGCGCCGACCTGACGGCGGAAGCCCATGCCGCGGTCGCCGCATTGCTGGCCACATCCGACTAACCTAGTAGTGTGAGTGAACAACAGTTTCCACCCGCCCCGCTGACACTGGAAGGTTCGGCGGTACTTCACCAGATGCTGCGCGTTGATTGGGGAGTGCCCATCTCGCCCGACGCGATCGATCTGCTCGCCGCCATGCGCCCGCACACCGGCGTCTTCAGCATGGTGGGCCACAAGGGCGACATCATGTTGATCCACTTCCGCGAAAGCCTGGAGGCGCTGAACCAAGTGGAGCATGCGCTGGGCCGCGCCGGGCTCTATTCATCGTTTGAAGTGGTGGATAGCTACGTCTCTGTAGTGGAGCTGGGGCTGTATGAATCGACCTCGAAGTTCTACGCTGAAATGAGCGAGAAAGGCATCGCCCCGCATTCGCCCGAATGGGACGCTGCGGCGAACGAAACGCTCGACCGGCAGCGCAAGGCGATGGCCGTGCGCCTTTACCCCGAGATCCCCGACACCAAGTACTCCTGCTTCTACCCCATGGACCGCAAGCGCGGCGAACAGGACAACTGGTACACCGTGCCCATGGACACGCGCGCCCGCCTGATGCACGAACACGGCATGAATGGCCGCCGTTATGCGGGCAAGGTGAAGCAGGTGATCTCCGGCTCCATTGGTTGGGACGATTGGGAGTGGGGCGTCGACCTGTTCGCCAATGATCCGCTGGACTTCAAGCGCTTGATCTATGAGATGCGCTTTGACGAAGTCAGCGCCGTCTACGCCGAGTTCGGCAACTTCTACGTAGGCGTGCAGCAGAAGGCGGAAGACTTGCCGTCGCTGTTCGCTTAGCCCGCGGATCGGCATCAACTAGACCAGAGTTCGGCGATTCACGCACGCGGCTGGAGCGGCTATAGCTAGACGGCTTAGTTTAAGGTCCGCCCACCGGCACCGCACTCCGCCATCCGGCGCGCAATCGCCGATCCAGCTCCTCTGAGACGGCTGCGGTTCCGGGCGCGCCATGGATGTTCTCGTTCTCGAGCGGGTCGCGCTCGAGGTCATAGAGCTCATGCGCCACGACGGACTTTTTCTGCCAGTCCACCCACTCGACATAGCGGTGCGTCGCGGTCCGCACGCAGTAGCCCATGTAGTCCACGCCATCGGCGGCGGCCCAAATGCCGGACCGCAGAAATTGGCTGTAGACCGCGGACTTCCAAGGACGCTGCGGGCTCTTCATCAATGGCACCAGACTACGGCCTTCGAGCTCGTCCGGCGGACGCAGGCCGGCGAGTTCGCAGACTGTGGGGTAGATGTCGACCAGTTCCACCAGACCGTGGCACAGTGCGCCTTTCACCCCCGGTGCGCGGATGATCAAGGGCACGCGGGTGTCCACTTCAAAGTTGGTCATCTTGCACCAGCCGTTGTGATCGCCCAGCTTCCACCCGTTGTCGCCCCACAGCACCACCACCGTGTTGTCCGCCAGCCGCGCCTGATCGAGCGCATTGAGCAGCCGCCCCACCTGCGCGTCGACGTAGCTGACCGACGCCAGGTAGCCATGCCGCAACAGCCGGGCCTGCGCCTCCGTCAAAGAGCCCTGATCGGGCTGCGGCGCCGTGTTGAAATCGCGATAGCCGCGCAGTTCCCGCATGGTGCTCATCGCCATCGGCGCCATGTTGCGCGGCAGTACTGGATTGGGCGCGAGCGGCAGTTCCGCCCGGTTGTAGAGGTTCCAGTATTTGGCGGGAACGTTGAACGGCAGGTGGGGGCGGTAATACCCGACACCCAGAAAGAACGGCTGCCGTTGAGACCGGAGCACCCGCAGTTTGGCGATCGCCCGGTCTGTCTGCGCGCCATCGAAATAGGCATTGTCTGGGACGGCGGGCGCCTCCGTGGCGGCGGCCTTCAAGTACCACTCGCCATACTGATCGATGTAGCGCTGCTGGTTGCCCTGGGCGGTGATCTCGCGCTGGCGGCCTTGAATCCAGGCGGTCTCGGACTCGCTCCGGTAGACGGCGTCGGGATCGAACGGGTAGCCGGGGAGTCGCAGTTCCGGCTCGCTCCAGGACGCCGGGTCCGGCAGAGTGTTGTGGAAGATCTTGCCCATCGCCGTCGCAAAGTAGCCTTGCTGGCGCAAGCGCTGCGGCAGCGTGACGGCCTGCGGCGTGGTGGACCGAAAGCCCGTGTCCAAGTCCCAGACCCGCAGCGTATCCGGCCGTAGCGCCGTGAGGACGCTCGCGCGCGAGGGGTTGCAGACGGCTTGCTGGCAGTAGGCTCGCGTGAAGGTGACGCCGCTGCGGCCCAAGGCGTCGAGATGTGGCGTACGGGCATGCGACGCACCATAGATCCCCAGCTCCGGCCGGAGGTCGTCGACGGCAATGAACAGCACGTTGGGCTGCGCGCGGCGGCGAGTCTGGCCCAACAGCGCGGAGCCGATCATCGCCGACATCGCGGCTCG
The DNA here is from genome assembly GCA_026394055.1 of Acidobacteriota bacterium. GTDB lineage: Bacteria > Acidobacteriota > Terriglobia > Bryobacterales > Bryobacteraceae > JAPKYZ01. Next base: position 6,185 of record JAPKYZ010000078.1, on the reverse strand, counting down.
GCGGCTGAGTGACTGGCTGATCGGCGCCCTCATGCGGTGGGAGCAGGAGGCAGCAAAGCGGCCAACTGCTCAACAATCGTCAACAATTGATCCTGCTTCGGCTGTTCGTGCAACTTGGCCGAGACGCGGCAGTCTTCGAGAGTGGTGCTCAGCTTCCAGGCAGCAGGACCATCCTTCCTTACGTCCTTAGCCAATGCTTTCGCCTTTGAGACATCACCAGCATCGAAGGCCGCGCCCAACAGGGTAGGATTCAGCCACTCATCACGGGAGTTCCGTTGCTTTGCCCGCTCGCAAGCGGTCATCGCGATGGCGGCCGCCACCTTGGCTTTGTCATCATCCCCCTCTTCGCCGCGCGCCCGGTAGAGGCGCGGAAGGTTGCATGAAGGGTAATAATCATTCAAATCGAGCTTCATCCCTTGCTCGTAAGCTTCAATGGCCCGGTCCAGATGCGCCGGATCCTTGCTGGCCGACCACTTCTTCTTGTACCGCCCGCCCAGCAGGCCCTGCCGTTCAGAGCTATCGCCACTCAACTTGATCAACTCCAGCAGCGCGCCAATCGCCTGATCATGATTGCCCACCTTAGACTCGGCGAGCGCCCGCTGCTCTTTCACCAATGCGGAGGAGCGCAGGTCAGCCGGTAGAGCATCGATGAACTCCAGCGTGGTCGCAAAGTCGGTGCAGTCGCGGAGCAGGTACAACAGCTCGATCGCGACGGCTTTCATCACTGGACCGCCAGGAAGATACCGGTCCCGTAGATCCACGGCCTGCTGGCGGGCGACGTCTTTGCTCGCGACCCGCACCGCGGCCACGGCAGACTGAAACTGTGAGAGCTGTTCCAGGCTGTCCTTAAACGCGGTCGTCCGGGTGGTGTCGTACTTAGGTTCGGTAGAGTCGGGGAAGACCTGATAGAACGGCGAATGCCCATCGTTCAACTTAGGGATCGCAGTAACAACAGCCTCGATGATCTCGACCGCTGTGGCATCAGAGATGCTTTCAGCGGGCAGCGGGTACCGCACCTGGCGCATCTGGTCGATATCGAACAGGGGCTTCGCCCAAGTGGCGGCGGTCATGATGCAGCCCGCCCGTTTCGCGGCATGACGGATACCCACCTCGTAGTAGACATTGCCATTTGGGATCGAGACATCGGCCAGCACGAGATCAGAGATCGCCAACCGCTCAATCATCTCGGTGATGATCGACGCGCCGGCATCCTGGTCCGCCCGGATCGGAAGATATCCGGCGTTCTCGATCGCTGGCTTCAACGCCGCATCCCACAGGCGGTTGAAGTCCACTTTCGAGGGCGCTGTCGGATCGGCGGCGTGGGTGTCTTTGACGCCATACGGCATCACCATAAAGCAAATGGGCTTTACCACGGGATTGTCGGCCATGTCAGTATCTCCTTATCGTGACGCTACCAAACGCAGAGCGCAGCCTGATATCACAACAGTTACTGGCGGGTTACTTCTTCGCCCCCAGCGCAATCACAAAATAATGCGCCGCCGTCGCCCCGGTATTCCGCCAGCCATGGACCTCGCCTGAGGCCACATAGACCGACCCGCCGGGCCCGAGCGTCGTGCTGCGGCCGGAAATAGTCACCTCCAGCGTGCCTTCGCGCAACATCAGCAGCTCTTCGTTTAAGTGCGAATGCGGAGGATGGGGCTCCATGCCGGGGCCGAGTTCGGTCTGGTGCATTTCGACCGGAAAACCGGCGTGCGTCAGGCCGTCGAGCACCGGCCGCGACTTATTCTTGCCGTTCACCCGCACGGCCAAGTCTTCGAACCGGATGGCGCGTGAGGGAAGCGCTTCGGGCGCCGGAGCGGCTCCCGCGGCGGCGCTCAGACCAGCCAATGCGGGCAGCAAGGCCTGCACCTGACGGCGCGAAGGTTTCCGTGGACTCGTCATTGCACCAGTTCTCCTTGATCTGAACCAAGCCAGCGTTCCAGCAGCGGCGGGCGGCTCAACAAACCGGCTGTGGGCCGCAATTGCTTCATAATAGTTTCATGTTTCGCATCCTTGCGCTGGCGTTGACCAGCTTTTCTTGCCTGCTGGCGCAAGCCCCGGCCAGCGACTGGAAGACCGCCACGACGCTTCCCGGCATTGACCTGAAGTCACTCACGCCCGCCCAGCAGAAGGTGGCGCTCACCGTCCTGCGCGATAGCCAGTGCCCGTGCGGTTGCCCCATGCTGCTGGCCCAGTGCCGCGTGGAGGATCCAGGGTGCGGTACTAGCCAGATGCTGGCGCGGCAAGTGGTGGCCGGTGCGGCGGCTAGTCAAACGGTGGCGCAGATTCGTCAGGCTTTGGCCTCTTCTCCAGCCGTGAAGGCTGCGGCCAATCGCAACAAGATTCTGCTGGACCCGGTGGCCATTCCGGTAACTGGCGCGCCCGCCAAGGGCCCCGCGAAGGCGCGGATCACCATTGTCGAGTTTTCCGACTTCCAGTGCCCGTTCTGTGTCCGCGCCGTCCAGCAGTTGGAGGCCGTGATGAAGGCGTATCCGGATGATGTGCGGATGATCTACAAGCAGTTCCCGCTCGACAGCCATTCGCAGGCCGCTTTGGCGGCGCGGGCGAGCTTGGCGGCTCATGCGCAGGGCAAGTTCTGGCCGCTGCATGACCACATGTACGCCAATAGCCGCGCCATCAACCGCGAGAAGATTCTCACCTGGGCCAAGGATCTCGGCCTGGACATGCCCCGCTTTGTCGCCAGCCTGGACGCGCCCGCCACCAAGGCCCAAGTGGACCGCGACATTGCCGATGGCGAACGCGCCGCCGTGAACGCCACACCGACCATTTACCTGAACGGCAAGAAGTATCAAGGCTCATTGGAGCCGCAAGTGCTGATTCCGCTGATTGCGGCGGAACTGAAGAACACCAAGTAGTTCCGCCGTCCGGTCGTGGTGCCAAGGGCAGTGGTCTATACTCACGTCTAACACCCGTGAGTTTGAGGAGACCGTTGCCTGTGAATCTGAGTCCTGTTACCTGCTTCCGCCCGAATGGCCGACACTTCGGGGCTTGGGCCATACTGCTGGCCCTTGCCTCGGTGATGCCCGCCCTCAGCCAAGCGGTTGACCCGCAGCTCTTCCAGGAGTTGAAGTGGCGCTCCATTGGGCCATTCCGCGGCGGCCGCACGCGCGCGCTGGCCGGCGTTCCCTCACAGCCCAACGTTTTCTATGTTGGCGTCGTCAACGGCGGCGTTTGGAAGACCACGGACTACGGCCGCATCTGGACTCCGATCTTCGACCAACAGCCCACCGGCTCCGTCGGTGCGGTGGCCGTCGCGCCTTCGAACCCCGAGATCCTCTACGTCGGCAGCGGCGAAGGCCTGCACCGGCCGGACCTGTCGACCGGCGATGGCATCTACAAGTCCACCGACGCGGGCCGCACGTGGACGCATCTGGGTCTACGCGATGGGCAGCAGATCCCGCGTCTGTCGGTCGATCCAGGCAATCCTGATCGGCTCTTCGCCGCTGTGCTGGGCCACCCCTATGGGCCGAATCCGGAGCGCGGCGTTTTCCGGTCGCTCGATGGTGGCAAGACGTTTGAGAAGGTGCTCTACAAGGACGCCGACACGGGCGCCTCGTTCGTCGAGATCGACCCGGCCAACCCCAACACCGTCTACGCGGCACTGTGGGAAGCGCGGCAAGGGCCGTGGGAGAACGGCGCCTGGAGCGGCACCGGTGGCGGCATCTTCAAATCCACCGATGGCGGCACCACATGGCGGCAGCTCACCAAAGGACTGCCTGCCGATGGCGTCGTGCAAGCGAACATCGCCATCTCACCCAGCCAGACCAACCGGCTCTACGCCACCGTCGCCAGCCGCGCGACCGTCGAGATTTTCCGCTCCGATGACTCCGGCGAGAACTGGACGAAGGTCACCACCGATACACGCCCCGCGGGCCGCATTGGCGGCGGCGATGCTCCGGTGCCCGCGGTGGACCCGCAGAATCCGGACACCGTCTACATCGCCAGCACCGTCTGCTGGAAGTCCACCGATGGCGGCAAGACTTGGGCCGCCTTCCGTGGCGCGCCGGGCGGCGATGACTATCAGAATGTCTGGATCAACCCCCGCAATCCGCAGGTCATCCTGCTGGCGGCCGATCAGGGAGCCATCATCACGGTGAACGGCGGCCAATCCTGGAGCTCCTGGTACAACCAGCCGACGGCGCAGATGTATCACGTCACCGCCGACAACGCGTTCCCCTATCGCGTCTGCGGCGGCCAGCAGGAAAGCGGCTCCGCCTGCGTGGCCACCCGCGGCAATGATGGCGCGATCAGCTTCCGAGACTGGCGGCACGTCGGCGCGGAAGAGTACGGCTATGTCGCGCCCGATCCGCTGGACCCCGATATCGTCTACGGCGGCAAGCTCACCCGCTATGACCGGCGCACCGGCCAAACCCAGCACATCATGCCGAAGCCACTGCGCGATGGCGGCTTCCGGGTGCTGCGCACGGCTCCGGTGATCTTCTCACCGCTCGACCCCAAGGCGCTCTACTTCGGCGCGAACACGCTGTGGAAGACGCGCGACGGCGGCCAGACCTGGAAAGAGATCAGCCCGGACTTGAGCCGCAAGACCTTTGAAGTCCCGGCCAACATCGGCAAGTATCGCAACACACCGACGGCTCAGCCGACGCAGCGCGGCGTTATCTACACCGTCGCGCCTTCGCCCGTCGAAGTGAATCGCATTTGGGCCGGGACGGACGATGGGTTGATCCATCTCACCGTCGATGGTGGCGTCAATTGGAAGGACGTCACGCCGCCGCAGCTGGGACCGTTCTCCAAAGTCTCGTTGATCGAAGCCGGACATTTCAGCGCTGGAACTGCGTACGCGGCGATCAATACGCTGCGGCTCGACGACATGCGCCCGCACATCTTGCGCACTCACGATGGCGGCAAAACCTGGACCGAGATCGTGACCGGCATGGATGACAACGCGCCGGTGAACGTGGTCCGGGAAGATCCCAAGCGCAAGGGCCTGCTCTACGCCGGGACGGAGCGGACGGTGTTTGTGTCGTTCGATGACGGCGCGCACTGGCAGTCGCTGCGGCAGAATCTGCCAGCTACTTCGATCCGCGATTTGATCGTGAAAGATGATGATCTAGCTGTGGGCACGCACGGCCGTGGGTTCTGGATCTTGGACAACGTGACGCCGCTACGCCAGATGACGTCGGCCGTTTCTACCGGCGCCGCCACGTTCTTCGCTCCGGCCACTGCTCTGCGCGTGCGGTGGAACATGAACACCGACACGCCCCTGCCGCCGGATGAGCCGGTGGGCACCAATCCGCCGGACGGCGCCATGATCGACTTCGCGCTGCCTGCGGGAACGGCGGGTCCGGTGACGCTTGAAATCCTGGATCGCGCCGGACAGCTTGTCCGCCGGTATTCGAGCAATGACCCGGTCGACCGTCCCGAGCCGCAGCTGGCCATCCCGCCCTATTGGGTCCGCCCGGGCCGTTCCCTGCCCGCGACAGCCGGCATGCACCGTTTCCTGTGGGACATGCGCTACACGCCGGTCGCGGGAGCGCCCAAGGCCTACCCGATCGCCGCCATCTTTGCTGACACGGCGCCCAACCCCACCTCGCCGCTGGTGATGCCGGGGCAGTACACGGTCAAGCTGACGGTCGATGGCAAGACGTTTACGCAACCGCTGACGGTGAAGATGGACCCGCGCGTCAAGACCTCGGCCATCGATCTGGCGGCGCAGTTCGCGCTGTCAAAGGGCCTCTATGAGGACATCCAGAAGGGCTACGCCACCATCGCCGAAATCCGCGCCTGGCGCGCGAAGACCGGCCTGTCAGCCGACCTGAGTCAGCAGGCGGAAAAGCTCGTCGGCAGCGGTCGAGGCGGCCGCGGCGCACCCGCGGGCCCGGACACGATCTCGAGCATCACTGGATCATTGAGCGCCCTGCTCCAATTGGCCCAAGAAGCGGACGTCGCGCCCCCGGCCGCCCTGAAGACCTCAGCCGCGGAACGGCAGAAGTCGCTGGCCGCTCTGCTGGCCCAGTGGTCCAAGCTGAAGACGTCCGCCCCGTAACCGGCCCCGGTCCACCATCGCGACGCAGGCCATCCGGCCGCTGTTGGGGCGCCTTGCGACCGGCGGTTGGACGGACGGATCGAGGATGGTATTCTATGAAGGAATCTCCGATTGGCGCGGTAGCCAAGTGGTAAGGCAGAGGTCTGCAAAACCTTTA
>JAPKYZ010000094.1 GCA_026394055.1 Acidobacteriota bacterium | reverse complement strand
AAAACTACGGTGGGGGCCACACGCATCGGCGCTCGTCTCCTCTACTATAGAGACGCCGCCAGCTTGTTAGGGGTTACTACTTCTGACGCAGTACACTAGAGAGATGAGCTCCGCTGTCCCCATTCCCATGACGGAACGTAACAAGGCCGTCGTCCACGCATATGTCGAGAAGTTCAACGCGGGCGACTTTGAAGGTGTCCGCGCGCTCTGTACGGCCGACTTCGTCATTCAAGGCGTGTTGGGCCAAGGCGGCTTCGACACCGCCATGCCCATCTGGCGTGACCTGCATGAAGCCTATGGCCTGCAACTGACGCTGGTCGACCTGGTCGCGGAAGGTGATATCGTCGCGGCGCGCTATGAAGAATCCGGCACCTTCGTTCAACCATCCGAGGCACGGCGCCCACTGGCAAGAGCTTTCAAGTAGTGGCCATGGAATGGTTCTGGCTCCGCGACGGCAAGATCGCGGAACGCTGGGGCGCCCGGGCTGCGGCGAGTATTCAGTGGCAGCTAGCTGGCTAGACGGGAATGCTGCTACTCGCGTCCCCGCAACAGCGCGGCCATCACGCGTGGACTCCGGCGTCCGTGAATTACAGCGACAACCAGCAGGGGCTTGTGGTCCGGTGCATAGGCGATCACGTATTCACGAACCACGGTAAAGCGGAGTGGGCGTGAGGTGAGTTGCGGGCGTTGGAATCCCAGATGCGGGAATGGTACCAGTGTTCTGATGACATTCAGGATTTCCAGCACCAGCCTGTCCGCCGCATCCGGGTTGTCTTCGGCGACATCGCGCCGGATGACGGCTAGGTCATCAAAGGCTCCGGGGTGGAGCGCAAAGGCGTTCATGACCTAGCGGGCGCGATCGGCTGTCGTCTGAGCAAGCAATCGGCGAAACGCCTCTTCGCCGTCAATTGGCGCCACCCGTCCACTCGCTACCTCGTCATAGCGGCCATCCAGCATGGCCCGAGTTTGAGCCAACTCGTCAAAGTAACCCGTCACGGCGTCGGCAACGATCTCTCCGCTTGGGCGGCCCGTATCGCGCGACAGTTGATCGAGCCGGGCTTGCAGGTCGGGTGGGAAAGATACTTCCATTCGTCTCTATGCCTTCTTCCATAATAAGCCGCCCAGGATAGCCGCGTCGCGATTACGGCTTTGGCACTGCTGGCGGTGGTGGAGCGCCATAAGGCCGCGGCAGCGGCTGGGTCAGGTAGAGCTCGATATCCTTGGCCGCCTTCGTTTCGACGCCGGACTTTTGCAGGAAGCCCAGGTCGCGGAACCAGTCGATGAAGCGGATCTGCCAAGTGCCGAAGGGCATGCCAGTCCGGTCGGTCAAGCCGCCCGACATGCGGGTGCCATCGGGCAGCGGGTCGCCGGGGTGGCGGCCATTGCCGTAAAGGTGCAGTTCAATGTTGGGCACGCCCACGGCCAGCATCGCGGAATAGTATTCCATCGCCCAGATGGCATGGATCCGATCGCCCGATCCAGCGCACATCACGAATGCCGGTGGCACGTTGCGCGGAATCGCTGGGGCGGTGCGGTTGCGCGCAAACGGCGAGGGGCCAGGATAGATGATGCCCGCAAAATCCGGCCGCGAGGTGATTCCGGCCAGCGGGTCAGTGGGGTCTGCGTGCTGCTGATCGAACTCCTCGAAGAGCACCGCCGCCGGAGCAGACAGTTCCGCACCCGCCGAGAAGCCCATGATGCCGATCTTCTTCGGGTCCAGGTTCCATTCCTTGGCATACGCCCGCACGAGGCGCACCGCCTGCAGCGCATCATGCACCGCGTCCTTTTCGGCGATGTAGCCATCCTTCCGCAGGCGGTTACGCAGGATCACGGTGTTGACCCCGTAGTTGTAGAAGAACGGTACAAAGTCCGCGCTCTCCGAACCCACGTTCAACGAATTGTGCCCGCCGCCCGCCGCCAGAATCACCACCGCGCCCGTGTTGATGCCGCGTTCCACCGGATGGAACTCAATCGTGGGGTTGTGGATGTTGACGATGCTCGCAATGCGCCCCGGCACCACCTGGCTCATGTTGTACTGCTCGGCTTCCCGCACGCGATCCGCCTTCAAGAAAGGCGACCCCGCCGGATACAGCGGCACTACGACGCCACCGGGCAAGATGGTCTGCGGAGCGTAAGGAGCGCTCGTGGCCGGGACCGGGGCGGGGAGGCTCTGGGGGGCGGGGAGGGGTGGCAGCGGGGGGCGCTGGGCGAAGGCGGCCAGCTCTGCCACGACAAGCGCGAAGAAATAAGCTAAGGCTCTTTGCATACCGTTCCAGAGTTTAACGCAGCAGGAGTGTGGGTCAACCTGCGTCCTGCGGCATTTCTAGCCAACGATCTGGCCCGCTATTGGAATGGCAGTTCTACTTCCTGATAGCTTCCCGGCGTAGCAGTTAGAATTGCTGCCAGTATGAGTTGGTGATGCATCCGGATGACCGACCAATTGTTGGAGCTAAGCACGATCACGGCTAGCCTTCTGCGCGTCAGGTTCTGTTGATATCTCAACTCCTGGTCCGCCGTGAGGAACAAGTCAAACCCCGCCTCGTCGGCCACCGCCAACAGGTTCCCGTTCTTGAACCCGGACCAACCTTGGAACCCCGTCGTCACCACGGTGTGACCGTCGATCAGCAGACGCAGCTTGTGCGGAACACTCTCGTCGAGCAGGATTCTCATCTAAACGTGGGCGATCTCGAGTGTGGTTCGCGCGCTTCTGGCCGCGAAATCGAGCACGGCCAGTACCTGTTCACGCGTGACGGGGAAGTTCTCCAGCACCTCTTCCATGGGTGAGGTCTTCAGATTCTCGAAAATCGCTGAGACCGGCACTCTCGTTCCTCGGAACACCCAGGCGCCGCTGACCTTGCCGGGAATGCTCTCCACCGTGGGACAGAGTGACCAATCAAGCATTGCTCTTTCCATGCAGGCCATCCTACTGTTCATCGTATCGCGGAGGATCCGGCCGCGAGGCGAGCCGAACCGCCCGGCGTTTCGTGGCGATGGTAGGACTGAGTCATCCTCCGTTGCTCTAGATGGGCTGCATAGAGCTTTCCCGTGGTTCCGCCCCGCCTCTTTCCCCCTCAGTCATTCCGCAGCGTAACGGCTGGGTCAATCCGCACTGCTTGCAGAGCGGGGCGCAGAGCGGCCATCAGCGCCACCAGCAAGATCGCCACCGTGGGAGCAACATAGATCGGCCACTCTCCCGGGCGTACTTGGAAGAGCAAGGCGGAGAGCCAGCGGGCGGCGCCGAAGCCGGCGGCGATTCCGGTGGCGGCGCCCAGCAACACCATCACCGAGGTTCCCTGGACGACGCGGCGCACCACATCCTGCGCGGGAGCTCCGATGGCGAGGCGGATTCCAATCTCCCGGCGGCGTTGCGACACCGTGTCGTTCAAGACTCCAAAGAGGCCCACCCCCGCCAGCAACAGCGCGACGCCGGCAAAGAACGCCGCCAGAATGGCCAACAGCCGCTCCCGGATGGTCCAGCGTTCGATCATGGCCGTCTGCGTGCGCAGAGTGTCCACGCGTAGGCCCGGTTGAGCGCGGGCGATCTCCTGCCGGACACTCTGGGCCAGGGCCATTGGATTGGCGGACGCCGTGCGGATGATGAAGGTGCTGGACGCGAGGGGACGCTCCGTGGTGTCCGTCACCTCTCTGCGAGGAACGAAGGCGATGGGCGTCAGCGGCTCGCGCAGGTTGCGATAGCGGGTATCGGCGACGACGCCGACGATGGTGAAGCGGAGCGGTCCGCCGGAGCCTTGGGTCTTCTCAAAGACCTTTCCCAGGGGCGACTCACTGCCCAGATAGGTTCGAACGAACGACTCGTTGACAATCGTCGCGCCGGGAAAGGCGTCCTCCGGCCGGAAGTCGCGGCCGGCCAGAAGCGGGATCTTCATCGTGCCCAGCCAGCCGGGTGACACGGACAGATAGTAAGAGAGCACGTTGTTCACCGGCAAGCCCTGCCGGAAAACGAACCCATTCCAGCCATTGCCATCAAGGAGTGACCAGCCGCATTGAGCCACGCTCTCCACCCCCGGCAACTGCTGGAGCTGTTCGGCCGCCTGATTCCACGCCGCCAATGGGAGCGGCTGGCGCGTGACCGCGTGGACCACCAGCAGCCTCTCCGGCGTGAAGCCCACGGGCCGGTGGGACACGCGATCGAGCGTTGTCGCGAACAGGCCCGCCACAAACAGCACCAGGACACAAAACGCCACCTGCGCCGCGATCAACCCGTGCATCAGGCGCCGCCGCGAATGCGGTTCGCCACCCTTCAATGCACTGACGGGCTTTACTGCGGAGGCTCGCCAAGCGGGTAGCGTGCCAAACAGCAGCACCACGCAGAACAGCAATGCGGCGCCGAAAGCGAACACGCGCCAATCGACGGGCAGGTGCAACGAAACCATGTTGTCCGGCGTGGCGATCAGGCTGACCACAAACGGCGCGGACCACCACGCGAACACCGCTCCCAGACACGCGGCCAGCAGCGCCAGCCACGCACTTTCCACCAGTACCAGTTGCACTAGCCGCCGCCGGCCGGCTCCGATTGAGACCCGCACGGCCATTTCGCGGGAGCGCGCCGCCGCTTGCACGGTCATCAGATTGGCCACATTCACGCAAGCGATCAACAGCACCAGCACCACCAGCGCGCCCAAGGCCCAAAGCGCTTCCGCGTAGCTCTGCTGGACGGCGGAGCGGCCGGTGCCGGCCTCTTCAATCAACAATGTCTGGTTCAGAAAGTTGCTGATCATCTGTGGCGGCATGGAGCCTCCAAAGCCCTTGGCCCGCTCTTCCTGGAATGCCTGAAATGGGCCGCGTAACCGCTCCACCACCGGCTCCGGACGAACGCCCTCTTTCAGATGAACCAGCGTGCGGAACCAGCTGGAGTCTTTCCGGACCACAGCTGGGTTCATCATGCTGGGGACGTAGATATCTGGGGCGATGCCGGTTTCGGTGCCATGGAAGCTGGCCGGAGCAACGCCCACCACTTCGTAGCTGTCATTGCCCATGCGGAACCGCTGGCCCAGCACGCCGGCGTCGCCACCGAAGCGCCGGACCCAATAGCTGTGCGAGAGCACCGCCACTGGATGCCCGCCCGGCTTCTGGTCATCATTTTCGGTCAACAACCGCCCCAGGGCCGGCTTCAGCCCGAAGCTGGAGAACATCCAGCCGGACACGAACTGCCAGTTGGCGCGCTCCATTTCGTCATCGGAGCGGTAGGTTACTTCCCTCCGCTCGGCATAGGAGACGGAAATCAGTTCGGCCTGATCTTTGGCCACCGCCCGCAAGCGCTGGAAGAGGGGATATGCTGAGCTGTCACTAGTCCGGAAACTGCCGCCGGGATCGAAGCCCCGGGAGGTCAGCAGATAGAGCCGCTCCGGCGCCGCGATGGGCAGTGGCCGGAGCACCAGCGCATCGAGCAGACGAAACGCCGCCGTGCACGCCCCCATCGCCAAGGCCAACGAAACGATCGCCGCGCCGGAAGCCACCCGGTTCTTCCATAACTGCCGCCAGCCAAAAACGCTGTCGGCGCGCAGCGCATCCAGCCACGCCGCCACCTTGTGATCGCGGCTCGCCTCCCGGTGCCGCAGCTGGGAGCCAAACCGGCGGCGCACCTCCTCCGGGTCGCACCCCGCCTGCACGGCGTCCGCCATGTGCGCTTCCATCTCCTCATCCAATTCGCGATTCAGCCGCTCTCCGCGCAAGGCACGGGCAATCCGGGTCCACCAGGACATCTGTTTGAGCACACCTTTCCAGACGATACTAAGCTGTCTGAGGTTCAATACGTGAATATCGGGCGGCGGTTCCCTTCGCGCGCGAATTTTTTTCGAGGGGCGCCAATCGGGGAAGCTGAGGGCGCGCGAGGATTGAGTGGCACCCTCGATCCTGGACCATCTAAACTAGAAGTTCCCTCTTTCAACCCGATGGCCACTATTCTGCAATCTCTTCCTCTCGGCGAACGCGTCGGCATCGCCTTTTCTGGCGGGCTCGATACGTCGGCGGCGATTTTTTGGATGCGTGAGAAGGGGGCGATCCCTTACTGCTACACGGCCAATCTGGGCCAGCCGGATGAGCCGGATTATGACGCGATCCCCAAGCGGGCGCTGGAATGTGGCGCGGAGGTGGCGCGGCTGATCGATTGCCGGGCGCAGTTGGTGCGCGAAGGCATTGCGGCGCTGCAGTGCGGAGCCTTCCACATCACCACCGCGGGTGTGCCGTACTTCAACACGACGCCGATCGGGCGCGCGGTGACGGGCACGATGCTGGTTGGTGCGATGAAGGAAGATGGCGTCAATATCTGGGGCGACGGGTCGACTTTTAAGGGCAACGACATTGAGCGGTTCTACCGCTACGGCCTGATGGTGAACCCGACGCTGAAGATCTACAAGCCGTGGCTCGATCAGGCGTTCAACAACGAACTGGGCGGCCGCAAGGAGATGTCGGAACTGCTGGAGCGCGCGGGCTTGGGCTACAAGATGTCGAAGGAGAAGGCCTACTCCACGGATTCAAACATCTGGGGTGCCACGCACGAAGCCAAGGATCTGGAACAGCTTTCGACCGGCATCCGTATTGTCGACCCCATCATGGGCGTGGCCTTCTGGCGCTCCGATGTCGCGGTCCCGGCCGAGGAAGTGCGCGTGCGGTTTGAAGAAGGCCGCCCGGTGGCGCTGAACGGCCAGTCCTTCGCGGACGACGTGGAACTGGTGCTCGAAGCCAACCGCATCGGCGGACGGCACGGCCTGGGCATGTCGGACCAGATTGAGAACCGCATCATCGAAGCCAAGAGCCGCGGCATCTACGAAGCGCCCGGCATGGCGCTGCTATTCATCGCCTACGAACGGCTGATCACCGGCATCCACAACGAGGGCACCATGGAGCAATACCGCGACATGGGCCGCCGCCTGGGCCGCCTGCTCTACGAAGGCCGCTGGTTCGACCCGCAATCGATCATGTTGCGCGAGACGTTGCAGCGCTGGGTGGCCAAAGCCGTTACGGGCGAAGTGACGCTCGAACTCCGCCGCGGGAACGACTATTCGATCCTAAACACCGAATCGCCCAACCTCACCTACGCACCGGAGCGCCTGTCGATGGAAAAGGTGGAAGACGCCGCCTTCACTCCCGCCGACCGCATCGGCCAACTGACCATGCGCAACCTCGACATCGCCGACTCTCGCGCGAAGCTGGGGATCTATGCCCAGGTGGGCTTGATTGGTGGGGCGACGTTTGAGGGGCTGAAGCTGCTGGATGGTGGGGACGCGGGCGAGAAGTAAGCTTCATGCTAATGGTCGCAATGTAGACAACAGTCAGGGTAAGGGTGCAAGCCAATCCCGGCCTACCCGAACGACTCGACGGCATCCAAGACCGCAGCTTTGCTGGAAGGTTGATGATTTTTAATTTGCTGATTTGAGCAGCAGGATGTATAAGATCCCATGAAGATTACCCTCGACGAAAAGTGGGCATTGCCCGCGCATATTGAGCTGGAGTCTGCGCGTCCTGAACGAGTCTCTCCAGTTCAACATTGGTGGGTTACTGGGCCCAGAGGTGAAGTTCTAGCGAAACTGACTGGCCGATTCAGCGAAGACGAATTAGATTTTCTTTTTCCACCACTACTGGACGGCGACTAGTCCGATTTGGGTGACGCTGCGTCGCTTCAGCCGATGGAACTTATTACAGCGATGGTTCGCCAACCTTTGCCCTTCGAACCATTCGTAGATATCCAGTTCACATCTTCGCCCGCTCCGCCAGCGTCTCATGCAAGATCGACTTGATGTAGGTCTGGTAGGGCAATCCCTTGCGCTCTGCCTGCTGTGGGGCGAGGGCCAGATCGGCTTCCGGTATTCTCAGTGCCACCACACGAGCCGGGGGCTTGCGGGAGGCGGCGAGGCGTTCCTGCAGCTTGGTCTTAGTGAGCACTTGCGCCTCACCGCTCTTCGCCGCGGCCAGCATTTGCGTGCCGTGGGTGGCGCGGTTCTTGTGCCACCACGCCGCCTCCTCCGCCTCAGAATTGAAAGATGGTGCCGTCGGCTCGGTTGTAATGAGTTTCTTCATGACCGTCTGTTGCCGCCAGTTACCCAGAGTGTATCGCAACGTATATACGATAATCGGACGTGCGCATCGCCCTCGCCAATCTGCCATTTCCCGCCACACCGGAGCGGTCAGTTCAGCTCGCCGAGCAAGCCATCGCGCAAGCGGCCGTCGAGCAGGCGGCGATCATCTGCTTTCCCGAAAACTTCGTTCCGGGCTATCGCGCTCCTGACCGGAACGTACCACCGCCGGATACGGTGTTCCTGGAGCAAGCATGGGAGCGCATCGCGGCCGCGGCAGGGCGGGCGAAGGTGGCGGTGATTCTGGGGACGGAGCGGGCGGACGGCGGTGCGCTCTATGCTTCCGCGCTAGTGATCAACGCCGATGGGAGCCGCGCGGGGTTTCAGGATAAGGTGCAGCTCGATCCTTCAGAAGATGGGCTGTTCGTCCCGGGCGCGGGCCGGCGGGTTTTCCAGTGTGGCGAGATGACGTTTGGGATTGCCATTTGTCATGAAGGCTGGCGGTATCCGGAGACGGTGCGGTGGGCGGCACGGCAAGGGGCGCAGGTGGTGTTTCACCCGCACTTCCATGCAGCCGAGCCGGGCAGTTTTCGGCCTAGCCGGTTTGCGGATCCGGAGAACTCATTTCATGAGAAAGCGGCGCTGTGCCGGGCGGCGGAGAATGCCTGCTACTTCGCCACGGTGAACTATGCGAGCGACGGCTCGCCGACGACATCGGCGGTGGTGGGGCCGGATGGGGCGGTGATCGCTTATCAGCCTTATGGTGTGCCCGGGTTGCTGGTGGTAGACGTTGATCTATCGCGTGCGACGGGGCTATTGGCGCAAAGGCTCCGGCCACTCTGATTGCCTGAGCACCTATGCTCGGGCCAACAACCGCTTGCTGACGCGCGGCTCAGAAGGGGGCGTTTGCTGACTGAACCGCGCGCGTTAGCAAGCGGCCTTACCCATAGGCGTCGATTAGCGCGACCAAAGCAGCCAGACAAAAAACGGCCCACCGAGCAGAGCTGTGGTGACGCCCACTGGGATTTCGAGTGGGGCGAAGGCACTGCGGGAAATGGTATCGCAGAGGACGAGGAAGGCTCCGCCACCGAACAGGGAGGCGGGCATTAGCAGGCGGTAGTCCGGGCCGACGATGCGGCGGAGTAGATGAGGTACCAGCAGGCCGACAAAGGCGATCGGTCCGGTGATGGCGGTGGTGGTGCCCACCAGAATCGCTCCGGCGGCGAAGCCCTGCCAGGTGATCTTCTTGAAATCGACACCACGCCCGGCCGCCCACACTTCGCCGTACGAGATCACATTCAACGTGCGCGACAGGCGCAGCATCCAGATGAAGACCGGAATCAATACCAGCGCCAGCAAAGCCAGCGCGGAGTATTCAACCGCATCCACGGCGCCCATCAGCCAGTGCGTGATCTGGAAGCTGCGCGTGATGCCGGCGAGGCTGTGGAGCAGCAGGACGATGGAGACGCAGATGCCGTTGACGGCGATACCGGTCAGCAGCAAAGTGAAGGCGGAGAAGCGGCGCAGATGTCCGAGACCAGCGACGAAGGCGATCACCGCGCCCGCGCCCGCCATGGCGGAAAGCCAGATCAGCGGGAACGACGTGCCGTCGCCTGGAAAGAAAGCGATCGCGATCACCGCGCCCAGCGAGGCGGCGGCGGAGACGCCCAGGCTGGAGGGCGTCGCCAAAGCGTCACGCAACAGCGCCTGGAACAGCGCGCCTGCACTGGACAATGCCGCGCCGGTCAGCAGCGCGAGCAGCGTGCGGGGAATCCGCAAGTTCATGACGATGCCCCAGTCTGGAGCCTCGTGCCGCCACAACTTGCCGTAATCCATGCCGGAGCCGCCGACGAACGGACAGACCACCGCGGTCACCACGGCCGCCAGCACCGAGAAGATCAGCACCCACCGTGCGCGGTGGCGGAGGTCATCGGCCATAGGTTAGAAACACCCGCCCTTCTCCGTTCTGATGCCAGTGGAAGGGGACCCGGAATACTCGTTCCAGATCGGCCGGACGCATGGCGTCACACGGCGGGCCATCGGCCACCAGACGGCCGTTGTCGAGCAGCCAGATGCGATCCGCATTTTGCGCGGCCAACGCCAGATGGTGGGTCACCACCAGGATCAACTTCCCCGCGTCGCGCAGCGTGCGGAGCAACTCCCACAACTGCGCCTCATTCTCGGGGTCCAAGTGGGCGCTGGGCTCATCGAGCAGCAGGATCGGGGTCTGTTGGCAGACCGCTGCGGCCATCAGCACGCGCTGCTTCTCGCCACCGCTCAGCGCTGAGAACCGGCGGCTGCGAAACGCTTCCAGGCGCGTCTCGGCGATGGCCAGCTCCAGGGCGGCGTGGTCCTCATCGTTCTCGTAGAGGCCGCGGCCATAGGGGATGCGGCCGGTAAGAATGACTTCTTCCACCGTGAACGGGACGTCGCCCGGAAGGGTCTGCGGCACATGGGCGACCAGGCGGCAAAGCTGCTCGCGGGGGGTGCGATGGGCGTCGCGGCCCTGGACGCGGCAGGTGCCGGTCTCGGGCAGCTTTTGCCCGGCCAGCAGATCGAGCAACGTGGACTTGCCCGCGCCATTGGGCCCGGCAATCGCGATCACTTCCGGACCGGCGACCGTAGCCGTGATCCCGCTAAGCACCTCCGGGCGCCCGGGGTAGGAAAAGCCCACGTTCTCAAGCGACAGCCAGCTCATTTCAGCATTGCCGCGAAGGCCTCCGCCGCTTCCACCACGCGCGGCCCGGGCACCACAAAAATGTCCGCCGCCACCGCAAATACCTTCTTCGACGCGACGGCCTTCACCTCCGGGTGTGTCTCCCACAGCTTGATTACGGATAGCCGGTGGCCTTCCGTGACGCCGGTGGTGGCGGCCATGTCGCCCATATCGACAATCACGTCCGGGGTCAGGCGCAGCACCGCCTCCAGCGAGATTTTCGGGTAAGTGACCGGCGAGTCAAACAAAATGTTGCGGCCACCGGCGATCCGGATCAGATCATTCAGGAAGGAGCCGCGGCCGACAGCGATCATGCCGTCCAATCGGGCCGGCGTGCGGCCCACGACAAACAGAAGTGTCCGCGCCGGCTTTCCGGCGGACCGCTTTTCGAGCGCGCCCAGCTTCGCCCGGATGCTCTGCTGCAGCGCGAGCCCGGCACTGGCCAACCCGGCGGCTTCACCTATGGAGCGGATCGACTGCATCGTGTCTTCGAGGCTCGTGTTGCGCAGAGCCAGTGTCGCAATGCCCAGGCCATTCAGCTGGGCGATTGCTGCCGGCAGGTCCGCATGCACCAGCACCAGATCGGGCCGGAGTCGAGCGATGGCCTCAATATTGGGCTGCAGATAGCTGCCCACGCGGGGCAGGGCATCCACTGCCGCCGGGAAATGGCAATAGGTGGAGACGCCCACCACACGATCCCCAGCGCCGATGGCAAACAGGGTTTCGGTAAAGCTGGGCGCGGTGGAGACGATGCGCAAAGGCGCCGCTGCGAAGACTGGCAGCGCCGCGGCAATCAACCATGCCGCGCGCCAAGCCACTAGATTAAGTTGAGACCTGGGATATTGACTCATCAGCCCCTGCTCCTTCCTCGAGAGCAAAGCAAACGTTCAGCCTTGTGGGCTGTTCTCAAGGCAGGTCTTCGGACTTGATGGGCGTCCTACCGGTTGCCACTTCCCGGCCCGTGGGCCAGTGTGTCAAATGCAACTTTCGTTCCCATTTACCGCTGCGGGACAGTCCCGGAATCTCACCGGGTTCCCTTTTCAACGCCCCTCAGAAAGAGGCGTACCTCAAGAAGCCTTGAGAATAGCAGATACGGCACGGGCGCACCGCACGGGAGCTCGCCAGGGGCTAGTCGAGCGCTTCCGGTACCAACTCGATGTTCTGTTCACCCGCAGCCTTCTTCTCGGCGTATTTTTTCACCCAAGCTTCAAAGCTGCGGCCGTCGGCCATGTCGCGGCCGGTGAAAGACAGGCTCTCGATCTCGGGCTGGGCCACGGTTACCGTGCGGCCTTCGTTCTTCAACATCAGGCGCAGTTTGGCTTGGCCAGACTGCGGGACGCCCTGGCGGTCGTAGACGTAGCCTTCCATGCGGGTGCCGTTTTTCAGCTCGATGGTGACGTCGCCGCGATAGTCAAACGCCTCTTCAATACCGCCGGTGAGATCACCACCGGCTGCCACCTTGCCCTGCAGCGTGTTGGAGTTCGAGAGCGCGGTCAGGTCGATCTGCACCAGGGGCGAGACCGGCTTTTCATTCTCGATCATCCGCAGCGCTTCGTCATCCTTGTAGGCCGGGAACAGCATGGACTTCACTGTCGCGATGATGCCGGGGATGGTGAACGTGTAGTGCACTGCCGTGGCTTCATAGCCCGAATGCAGCATGCAGTTGGCGCATTTGGCATTGCCCGACTCATAGCCGTACTTTGACCAGTCCGTTGAATCGAGCAGCTCCTGATAGGTGTCCGCGTAGCCGTCCTGTTGCAAGTAGCAGGGCTTCTGCCAGCCAAAGATGCTGTAGGCGGGCATGCCCCAGGGCGTGCACTCCAGGTTGCGCTGGCCCATCAGAAATTCCAGGAACAGCATCGACATGTTGAAGCGCCACTTGGGGTCGCGGTTCGAGAGCAGCTTGCGGAACATCGCCTGATTGCGCTCGCGCCCGGTGAAGTGCTGCTGGTCCGGCGCTTTGTCGTAGGAGTAGCCGGGCGAGATCATCATGCCCTCGACGCCCACGTCCATCATGTCGGTGAAGAACTGGCGGACCGACTTTGAATCGATGCCGTCAAACAGCGTCGTGTTGGTGGTGACGCGGAAGCCCTTGGCGACGGCGGCGCGGATGGCCTCCAGCGCGATCTCGTAGCCGCCTTCCTTGCAGACGGAAAAATCGTGGTGGTCCTTGTCGCCATCCATGTGGACGGAGAAGGTCAAGTACTTGCTCGGCGTAAACAGGTGCAGCTTTTCTTTCAGCAGCAGCGCGTTGGTGCACATGTAGACGTACTTCTTGCGCGCCACCAAGCCCGCGACGATCTCGGCAATCTGCGGATGCATCAACGGCTCGCCGCCCGGGATCGCGACGGTGGGCACGCCGGTTTCGTCGACGGCCTTAAAGCACTGCTCCGGCGTCAGGTTCTGCTTCAGCACATGGCCGGGATACTGGATCTTGCCGCAGCCGGCGCAGGCCAGGTTGCAGCGGTAGAGCGGTTCCAGCATCAGCACCAGCGGATACTGCTTGCGGCCCAGCAACTTCTGCTTTAGGACGTAGGTGGCAACGGTCCACATCTGGGACACCGGAATGGGCATACCTCTAGGGTACATGAATCGAGCTACACGAATGCGAACTCGCGTTCGCGTTTGGGGCCTGTCACACTAGAGGGCGATGACCGCCCCTTCCACCCGCCGCGCTCCGCTGCAAGCCCGCAGCAGTGAGACGGTGGAGACGATTTTGAATGCCGCCTCGGCGCTGCTGGCGCGCGTGCCGTTTGAGCAGATCACCACCAGCCGCATTGCGGAAGAGGCTGCTCTATCGGTGGGGGCGCTCTACCGGTTCTACAAGGACAAGCAGGAGATCTTTGACGCGATTGCCGTGCGCGAGTTGGCAGAGTTCCGGGAGCCCGCACTTCCGTGAGTTGGCCCTGGGCCGGCACATTAGCGAGGCGACGCGGGAGGATCAATCTGACCCCGAGACCGGGCCGGGCGGCATCCTGCAAGACCTGCTCGTCAAGAAGTTCGGCATTAAGCCAGGCAAAGGCCTGCAACGCAAGATCCGCATCGCCGCCGAAGTGGGGGACCGGCTGATCGCCTACGCCTACAGCCGCCCGACGGCCAAGGAACGGGCAGAAGTAATCGCGGAGTTGAAGGACCTGCTGGGGAAGTATTTGCTCAGTTTGTGACGGCCGCCGCTCCAGAGCGTTATCGCAGAGCCCGCCAATCGACCGATTGTTCCGTAGCCCTCCTCTCATCTGGGTGAGCGGCGCGGATCGCGGCGAGCCGCTGCCTATACTGTGCAGCTTCGGTACGACGGCCGGTGCGGTGGAGCACCTGCTCACTATCTTCAAGAATCTGGGCGACATCTGGGTGCTCCGGACCCATGGCGGACTCCATCTCGCTCAGCGCCTGCCGCAGCCACCGAAGGCCTCCTTCGCGGTCCTTCATCTCGGCCAGCAGAACCCCGATGTTGGCGGCGATCCGGGCGTGCTTCTGACCAGGGGGCGCCAAGGCCAATGCCCGCAACATGAGTTCATGAGCCCGCCTGCGATCACCCTCCGCCACGTGGATCGCCGCCAAATCGCTCCAGATGCTCACCTTAAGGCTGATATCAGCCTGTTCGGCGGCCCGGCCGAATGCCTCGTGGGCTTCCTTCCGGCGGCCCTGCAGCGCCAGGACCTGCCCAAGGTCGTGCCAGGCTACCGCGGCCCGCGGAAGTGGCTCCCGCAGTGCCTGGCGTAGCGTGGCCTCAGCATGGCTGTATTCGCCTAACTCCAGGTAGGTGCGTCCCAGGTTGGCAAGGTCAGCGGCTTGCTGCTCCGGTTGTGGCCATAGTCGAGCGGCCTTCTCAAAGTACTGCTTCGCGAGCCGGAAACGGCCCGACTCAAACTCGGCTCTGCCCAGCAGGTGGACGACGAGTGCTTGGTGCTCCCGGTCTACGATCTCGGGCAAGACTTGGATGAGTAGTTGAATTGCATCCGTAAACCGCCTTCGTTCAATCAACTGCTCCCCTGCTTGCAGCGCACTCTGCTCGTCGATGTGCGCCAGCGGCTCGCCCCATACTAAGCCTTGGAGAACTGAGGCGAACAGCGTGAAAGATATGGCGATCGATTTCATGCGGCCAGCGTAGGGTAATGGGATTAACGATGTACAGTGTCATGACGTGACATGACACGCCATTACGCGCCATGACGCACTTTGGCAGTAACTTGCAGGTTAGAATCCACATAGAGAAGTATGCAGACTTCCAGCCGTCCGCAACCTGATCCGTCGCGCCGTTTGGAATCTTGGAAGGAGATTGCGGCATACCTGAATGCCTCGGTGCGGACCGTGCAGCGCTGGGAAGAACAGAATGGACTTCCCGTGCGCCGGGTATTGCGGGATCAGCGCGCAGCCGTGTTCGCCATGACGGGCGATTTGGATGCCTGGTTAGCGGGGCGGACGCAGGAACCATCGGCCACTCCAATCTCGGCCGGCGTGGTCGCCACCAAGCCGGTTGCTGCCGCAAATCCGCGGGTGGCCAAGGGCGCTGTTCCTTTGGCTCGTGCTCCGTTGCCCGTGCCGACGCTAGGCATCACGCAGCAGCGCCGACGACGGAGGTGGGCGATCGCGGCCGGGCTCGCCTTGGTGGCCGCGCTGGCGGCGGGCTGGTGGTGGAGATTGCTCCGGCACCTGCGCTGAAGCTAACCGCCGCCAGATGACCAGTTCCACCGGCTACGAGTCCCGCCCGACGTCACGCCGGACGGCCAGGGCGCCGTTTACGCCGACCAGGAAGGATGTGGAAAGTCTTGCCGGCCTAGACAAAGATGGGCGGGGCATCGCTTTTTCGCGACCGCTGACCTCCGGCTACGCCGGAAACTATGCACCTTGGCAGTTGCCCACATCCGGACCCGAGCGGCAGATCGCTTCCCCGGCGCGGACTTACGCTGGACCAGACCCCCAAATACAGCAAAACGCCCGGGCCATGGCTGACCCGGGCGTCCCACAAAACTCAAAAACTTACTCAGCGCAGCCTGATGACCGCTAGGCGTGAACCTCGCGGTGTTGATGCATGATCTCTAGCATCTCGTCCTTCAGGTGCAGCTTGCGCTTTTTCAAGCGGGCCTCCTCCAGGACTTCTTCGTCCGCCGGATGGGGATTGGCCTCGATCTGGGCCACTCGCCGTTTCAGGAGCGCATGCTCTTCGGCCAGCACGCGAAACGGTTCATCCGTCGCCATCAGGTGCGCCTTTAGCTCTTCCTGCTCTTGCACACTCAATTCCATATAGCGTGATTCTCCTTTAAGAAAAAAGGATTGCCACGCCGAGTCGTTGCCAGGGACGCATGCGGAACCGGGACTTGGGTCCGCTGTGCCTTTTTAGATGAAGGACCGCTTGGTCCGCCATCGGTAGGGGCTCGGTGGGTAATCGTCGAACTATCCATAGCATCAAGCAAACCCTTTTGAGGCCTGTTGATGCCCTAACAATATCACCGCTTCCATCCCATTACAATGGCCTTTTCGGGCGGGGCCTGATAGTACCCCGGTCGTACGCCAATCGCCCTAAAGCCCATCGATTCATAGAACATCCGCGCTAAGTGATTCGACTCACGCACTTCCAGGAACCAACTGCCTCCCAGCGCCAGCGCCGCCTGCAGTAGGGCCCGCGCTACCCCCTGCCGCCGGTGCTCCGGCGCCACCGCCAGATTGAGGATCTCGTATTCATCCGGGGCGACCCCCCGGTAAGCCAGCAACCCGCAGCCTTCCACCACCAGCACCGGATCTGACTCCGGCAGCCACTGCGCAGCCTCGGGCGCGGTGGCCAGCAGCGGGGCCATCCATATGTGGTCGGCGTCGTTGCCGGGACGGACGAATGTGGTGGGTGGTCTCTCCATGGGAACTGTTGGAAACTTCAGAGCCTATTCAACATGGCATACCGGCCGACTGCCCGGCCAGCCACGTTCGAACCGGGCTTTCAGCGGCCCCAGAGGTTGCTCTCGATCTTGCCAGCCCCGTGGCAGGGTTTCTTTCCTGAAGCATGCGCCAATACATACTAAGTGGTCCGTATTCGCATGCAAATGTATCCGAAAATTCATTGTTCAATTCGTAACAACTATTTTTCTTGACATACACTTAACTGTCTTCATTATCGCCTCCGCTGGTGCTAAAATCGCCGACGTTAGTCATTTTTCGAGCAGGAGGAAATCCCATGAAAACGTCTTGGGGAGCATTGACTCTACCCAAATATATTGCGGCCCTCGCCGTGCTGGCGATGATCGCGGTGACGCCCGTGGCTGGCCAGGCGAACCGGCCACAGGGGGCGCGCGATCCTGGCCCGCGGCCCAATCCCCGTTCATTAATTCCGAACCCGATTCCGGGTTTAAACCCGAA
The DNA here is from genome assembly GCA_026394055.1 of Acidobacteriota bacterium. GTDB lineage: Bacteria > Acidobacteriota > Terriglobia > Bryobacterales > Bryobacteraceae > JAPKYZ01. The sequence goes on along the minus strand of JAPKYZ010000094.1, from coordinate 11,783 downwards.
CGAAATGGCTCTCTTTAATGAGTCCTTGCTGCGGATTTCAGAACTGGAAGGTACTTGCGACACTTGTGCTCAACAGCCGGAAGGCACCTTGCCGGTGGATCCCCGTCCGGACAATCCGTTTTCGCCCACGTCGCTGGTGAACTCGGCCGGCATGGGTCCGACTTTCAACGCGGACCAGTGTGTCACCTGCCACATTCAGCCCACGTTGGGCGGCGGCTCGCCGCGCGTCAATCCGGCCTTTGAAGTCGCCACCCGTCAGGGCGGCCTCAACATCGTGCCCTCGTTTGAAACCCGGACCGGTCCTTTCCGGGAAGTGCGCTATAAATTCCACGATGATGGCACCCGGGATGGCGGTGTGGTCAGCCTGTTTACGGTACGCGGCCGCCGGGATGCTCCGGATTGCAATCTCCGCCAGCCGGATTTCGAAGCTGCGGTGCGGGCCAAGAACACTTCCTTCCGCATTCCGCTGTCCCTGTTCGGACTGGGGTTGATTGAAAGCATCCAGGATTCCGCGCTGCTGGCCAATCTCAACGCCAATACGGCTCTCAAACGCTCACTGGGCATCAATGGCAAGTTCAATCGCGTTCCCAACAATGGCACCATCAGCCGCTTTGGCTGGAAGGCTCAGAACGCGTCGATCAACATTTTTGCGGGCGAAGCCTACAACGTGGAAATGGGTATCAGCAACGATCTGTTCCCCATTTCGCGCAGCGAAGAGCCGGGCTGCAACGTCTCCTATGAGCCGTTTGACGTGCCCCGCACCAAGCCCGGCCTTTACGAGAACCCGCTGAAGATCATGCCGGCCTGGCTGATGTTCACCGTCTTCATGCGTTTTGTCGATGCTCCGCAACCGGCCATCTTGACCCCCAGCGCGCAGTGGGGCAAGCAGCTGTTTAGCGAAGTGGGCTGCGTGCTGTGCCACACCGCGTCCTTCCAGACGCCAGGCACCGCCAACCCCCGGCGGCCTTCCGAGGAGATTGGACCACAGGTGGTGGCCCTTCGCGGCAAGACCGTCAATCTCTACTCCGACTTGATGGTCCACAACATGGGGGCCACGCTGGCGGACAACGTCGTCCAGGGTGACGCCGGGGCGGATGAGTTCCGCACGACGCCGCTGTGGGGTTTGGGGCAGCGGCTGTTCTTCCTGCATGACGGCCGGACCACCGACCTGATGACCGCCATCCAGGATCACTTCTCGCTGGCGGGTTCCGATGGTGGAGACAACCCCTCGGCCGACCGGTTCAGCCGGACCTACGGCGATTCTGAGGCCAATGAAGTGGTTCGCCGCTTCAACCGCCGCACCGAGCCTGAAAAGCAGGCGATTCTGGACTTCCTCCGGTCGCTCTAGCCACTGGGGGAACTAGATCCGTCGACGTTTCTTCGCGGAGGCCGCCCGCCGGGGTTGCCTCCGCGGAGGAGTTTTTGTTCGAGCTGTCATGGGCCCAATCAAGGGCCCCAATCCTGTCAAAATCCAGGTACCGATGAGAAAATCTCTAGCTGCTCTTTTGCTGTTGCTGATCGCTGTGCCTTGCGTCCAGGCGGCGGGTGACCCGTTTTGGGGCACTTGGGTGATGGACGTGAAGAAATCGAAGTACCCGCCCGGAGTGCCCTTGCCCAAGGCGATGCGCGTCACCATGGAAGCGCCGCCCGATGGCAGTGAGGGCGTCCACTACAAGTCAGAGATCGAATACCAGGACGGCAAGAAGTCCGAGACCGAATACACCAACGACTATACGGGCGTCGCCCGCGTCGTCGTCACCAATCGCGGGTTCACCACGCCCGTGGCCCTGGAGCGGCCGGACCTCAATACCGTCGTGGCCACCTACGCGCGCGGCAAAGATGTATTGGCGACCAGCCGGCGCGTTGTTTCCAAGGACGGCCGGACGATGACCATCACCACCACGTCCAACGACAAATCGAACAAGCGCGTGGTCACCATCGGCCACTACGTCCGTGCGGATCGCAAGCCCTAACCGGCGTGCGACGCCTGTTGCTCCCGGTCACCCCGCGTCCGCACGACAATCACGTAGCCCAACAGCGGCATCAATCCGGCCACGGTGCAGACGGGCGTAAACCCGACGGTGTCGATGGCCCGGCCAATCAAGGGTGACGCGAAGATCTGCAAGATACCGTAGGCCATCGTCAGCAGCGAGACCCCGAAGGCGGCGCGGGGGCCATAGGCATCCACCGGCATCGTGTACAAGTTGACGCCCCAGCCGGAGGCCCAAAAAAAGCTGACGGAGGCCACCGCGGCTCCCAGACCAGCCGTCGGCATCCAGGGCGTCGCCGCTGTCAGAGTCATGAAGCCCGCACAAATCAGGCAAGCGCGGCGCCGGGCGGCGAGCGGCTTCCAACCGCGGCCGATCAGCCGGTACGAGATGGCGCCACCGGTCAGGCCGCCAAAATAGCCCAGGATGTGCGGCCACGGTGCCAACTCATTGGCGGCGGACTGGGCCAGGCCGTAGTGCGTCGTCAAGAAGACGGTGGTCCAGTTGGTCCACAGCGTGTAGACGGTCATGGAGCAGAGATTCGCCAGGATGAAGCCGATCATCTGCGGATCCTTCAGCATGTCCGTGGCTTTGCCTTGGCTGGCGGAGGGGAACTTCTTGGCTCGTTTTTCGAGCAACAGCCAGACGGGGATCCACACAAACCCCAGCAACCCGGCGACCACGAACGCTCCACGCCAGCCATATTGCGGCGTCACCAGATTCACGAGCCACGGCGCGCCGATCGCACCAATGCTGAGGCCGATCTGGCTGAGCGCGGCGCCGATGGCGCGCTCTTTCGGTTCCAGGTAGAGCTGGCCCACTTTGCCGGTGGAGGGAATGCCGGCGGCTTCTCCCACTCCCAATACAGCGCGGGCCGTCAGCAGCCCGCCAAAGCTGGACGCCAACCCGGACCCAATGCCTGCCAGCGACCATAGTGCCACCGCCCACGGGAAGCCGCCGCGCAGGCCGAACCGGTCCAGAAACAGCCCCATCATGGGCGACGACAGGGCATAGGTGACCGAAAACAACGACAGCATGTAGCCGAAGTCCTGGTTGTTTAAACCGAACTCGACCTTCAAGGTAGGCGCCACGGCGGCGATGATCTGGCGGTCCAGATAGTTCAACGCGCTCGACAACATGAAAATTCCCACCACCACCCAACGGAAGGGAAAGTTCATGGAAAGCGGATGACCGCGACCTCGCCAACGGTATTCATTTTAGGGTTCATTTTTTGGATAAATTCAACCATCACGCGGCGTGCGGCCCGTTGCGGGCCACAGCCCAACGTCAGCTCGCCCTTGCCTTCGATGGCGATTTTGCCGGGATCGGGCACCAGGAGCTGGGCCACCTTACCGGGCGCCACTTCCACCGCCACACGCAGCTGCTTGCCCAGGCAATCGACGCGGACCAGCCGCCCTTCCACCTTAGCGTCTCCCTGGGGGCCGTCCCACCACGCCTCGATCTTTTTCTCCGGGTCCAGCGCCGCCTTGCCGCCATTGAATTTGCCTTCAGCCTCCCGGATGCGGGCCACGGCTTCATTCTTGAGCCGCTGCAACTCCCGCTCCTTGGCCAGCTTCTCTTCGCGGCGAGCGTCTTGTTCGGCCTGCAAGCGGGCCTCCACCAACCCCTCGCGGCGGGCGCGGATCTGTTGCCGCTCTGTGGGGTCAGCCGCGGCCCGTTCGGCTCCGGCCCAGGCTTTGTCGGCATCGGCGAACCGGTTGTAGCTGTGCATCAGCAGAGCAAACTCCGTCCACAGCTTGCCATCGCGGGGTGAAAGCTCGGCCGCTTTCTTCATGAGCCCCGCCTTCTTGCCGGGCTCCTGTTCCAGCGCGGCCATCAGCTTCCAGGGCTCCGCCCATTCGGGCTTCAATTTGACGGCGGCGTCGAAGTCGTTCACCGCCATCCGGCCCAGCGCGGTGTCTGGCGCGGACTCCGGCTTGAGGAGCGCTTTGATCGTCGCGTCGTCGGCTTCCCGCGCTTGATAGTCGCGCTGCGCATTGACGGGCTTGCCCGCCATGTCATAGGTGGCGACAGTCTTTGCGGCTAGCTGCGTCTGGGCCTGCTTTTCGATCTCTTCCGCGGTTTTGCCCAGGCCATTGCGAAAGGCGACGCCGGAATCCACGCCTTTGGAGAGATTGGCGATCAACACCTTCACCCGGCCGCGGTACTCTTCGCTAGTCACTAGCACGTGCATGCGGGCCCAATCGAGCGTGGGCTTGGGAACGGGTTGCCCCAAAATGATGTGCGTGCCGGAGACTTCGGCGTTGGACAAGATGGCCACTAGACCGCGCTCAATTTCAGGCGTCATTCGGCCCAGGTTGTCTTCGATGAAGATCTGCGCCAACTGGGCGTTCCAGGCATTGGGCACTTCGGCCTTATCGTCCAGCGTACCCACCCAGGCATCATGGACCAGCCGCAGTTGTGGCGACGACGGGCCGCGCGTGACGATCACCTTCACCGGCCACAACGTCCGGGGTTCCATCTTGCCGCTGATCTGGGAAAACGCCCAGCGCAGCTGGTCCAGGTGGTTCAGGACCTCGCGCGCATGTTTTTTATCGCGGTCGGTTGAGACTTCAAACGGCAAGGACCGGTAAAGCGTCCAGTCCGCCGCCGCGAGTGTGGCAGCCAAGGCAGCAACAGCAATCACAACTCGCATTATAGGTGGCGACGCCAGGCCACGGCTGCGGCTGGCCGAATCGCCTGCTGAATCAGGGCCGGGGCGGCGTCGTGATCACCAGTGCCCGGGCCGGATCGGCCGCCAAGCCGCGATAGGCGTGCGGTTCGGAGGCGTCAAAGTAGACGCTATCGCCCTGCTTCAGCACGTACTCCTCATCCTGGTACCGGACGGCCAGCGATCCGGCGATGACGTGCAAAAATTCGGCGCCTTCGTGGGAGTGCTCCCGCACTTCGGACCCGTGCCGGTCTGGAAACTCCGCCAGGTAGGCCTGCAGGCTCTTGTCCTGGGCTGAGTAGGCCAGGCTCTCAAACCAGAAATCAGGCCGGGCCGAGGAAGGCCGGTCGGGGAACTTCATCCGGTCCTCCGCGCGGACGATGGAGAACAGCTTGTTGCGCCGCCGGTCACCAAAAAAGTGGTCGAGGCCCACGTCGAACACCATCGCGATCCGGGCCAGCGTTGGCAGCGTCGGCACCAGCTTCCCATTTTCCAACTGCGACAGCATCGAAGCCGAGAGCCCTGTGTGCTTGCCCAGATCCACCAGCGCGATCTTCTTTTTCAACCGCAAAGAACGCAATTTGGTGCCGATCTCGTAGCTGGAAAGGGCTCGCCGAACCGTGGCATCACTGCTCTCGCGGGAGCCTGTTTCGGCCACAGTAGAATCCCCTTTAGCTGTGGTTAATCCAGGTGCGCCATTTTCCTCCACATTGAAACCATTTTTATTATCACCGGAATTCATAGACCCAACGCTGTTATTGTCAATCATAGGAACTTAAGTGTGAGACGAAGCCAAGGAGGCTGCGATGCAAAACATTTCGGTAGAATTGAAAAAAATTGCAGATGAAGAGCTCGTGGCTCAGGCTCAACAGGGAGACAACACGGCGTTCGCGGAGCTGGTGCGCCGGCACCAAACCTCTTGTTTTAAGCTCGCTCTTTCAATTCTACGCGATCGCTCGGACGCCGAGGACGAGGTGCAGAATGCTCTCTGGAAGGCCTACGAGCACATCAGCCAGTTTAATCAGGAATCAAAGTTCTCGACCTGGCTGACGCGCATTGTCGTCAATCAGTGCCTGATGCGCCTGCGCAAGATGAAGCGGGCGCGCCTGGTGTACCTGGAAGATGCGGTCCAGGGTGAGGATCAGGTGGCGCTGGATCTGCCGGAGCAGTCCGATACGCCCGAAGAGGCGCTGGGCAAGATCGAGGTCGGGCAAGTGCTGCGCGGCGAGATCTCCCGCATCCCTCCGCTGCTGCGCCACGTCTTCTTGCTGCGCGACGTCCAGCAGTTGCCGATGGCCGACGTGGCGGAGCAGTTAGGCATCTCCATCGCCGCCGCCAAGTCCCGCTTGCTCCGCGCCCGGCTGGAGCTCCGCACCCGATTGGAGCGGCACGAAGGCCGCCTGGGCGCCGCCACGCTGATGGCCTAGCAGCCACGGGCGGGGGCCGGTCTTTCATTCTGAATCTCCCTGCTATACTGGTAGATAGCATGTTGCCTATTCCGCACTCGCGGAACATCGCCGCCGTTCTATCGCCTCACCCTTAGCATGCGCTCAACTATTCAGATCAGCCGGGGCATTGAGTCACTGTTCGGTACTCGTGACGAAAACATCCGCCTGCTGGAAACGGCGCTTTCGGTGCGTACGCACCTGCTGGCCGATTGTATTGAGGTAGAGGGCGAAGACGCTTCGGTGGCGCGCGCCATCAAGATTCTGGATGACTACTCCAGCCTGATGCGCGATGGCCATGTGTTTACCAACGGCGACCTGCATTCGTTTCTCCGCGTCGTCACCGAGGATAGTGAAGTCAGCTTGCGGCAGTTGGTGCTCTCCGGCAAGCAGCGGAGCTTCGGCAAGAAAGTGCTGGCCCCGCGCAGTGTGAACCAGCGCCGCTACGTCGAAGCCATTGAGCGCAACGACATGGTGTTCGGCATCGGCCCGGCCGGTACGGGCAAAACCTACCTGGCCGTGGCCATGGCGGTGGCGGCGTTCCTGTCGAAAAAGGTCAGCCGCATCGTGCTCACCCGTCCGGCGGTGGAAGCTGGGGAGCGGTTGGGCTTTCTTCCCGGCACGCTGCAAGAGAAGGTGGACCCCTATCTCCGCCCGCTCTATGACGCGTTGTTTGAAATGCTGGAAGCGGAGCGCGTCGAAAAGCTGCTGGAACGCAACACCATTGAAGTAGCGCCGCTGGCCTTTATGCGCGGCCGCACGTTGAACGACGCGTTCATCATCATCGACGAAGCGCAGAACACGACGCAGGAACAGATGAAGATGATCCTGACGCGCCTGGGGTTCAACTCTAAGATGGTGATCACGGGCGACGTCACGCAGATCGACCTTCCCACCGGCAGGCGGAGCGGGTTGCTCGACGCCAATGATGTGTTGCGCGGCGTGCCCGGCATCACGTTTATCCACTTTGATGACACCGATGTGGTGCGCCACATTCTGGTGCAGCGCGTGGTGAAGGCGTATGACCGCTACCAGGTGGCCACCACCGGACGGCAGCTGTCTTTGAAGCTGGATTCCAACGCCGCCGCTGAACCGGCGTCCCCGACTTCGCCGCTCGCGGCACCGCCATCTGGGGCCACACCGGCTGAAGAATCTCAAGACCATGCCGCCGGCTGAAAATCGGGTGCTGTTCCAGCACCGCTGCTCCGCGATTCGCCGTGGTGACATGCAAGCGTTCGCCCACCAGATCGCCCGCCTGATCACCGACTTCATCTGTGTCGTCACCACTGACGAGCATGTGCAAGATCTCAACCGGAAGTTCCGCAACAAGAACGAAGCCACTGACGTGCTGTCGTTCCCCGGGTCGAATGAGATTGCCATCTCCTATGACCGGGCGCTGGTCCAGGCTCGCGAATTTGGCCACACGGTCGACCAGGAAGTGCGGATCCTGATGATCCACGGCGCGCTCCATTTGGCCGGTTATGACCATGAGCGTGATAGCGGCGAGATGGCCCGGGCCGAAGGCCGTTGGCGCAAGAAGTTCCGGCTGCCGGAAGGGCTGATTGCTCGCGCCGGGAAGGCGGCGGAATGATTGCCGCCACGCTTGCCCTGCTGGGGTTGGCGATTGTCATCGTCACCGTGGTGCAGACCTGCCTGCTGGAGGCGATGCGCCTGCGCGCCCGCAGTTCCGACCTGCAGCGCCTGTTCGAAGACGAGATCGAAGCGCGCCTGGGGAAGCACTCCACCACCGAGAAGCGGGCGCTGGCGTTCTCGTTCTGGAAGCATTCGCTGCTGGTGGTGATGGGCGTCATCACCACCGCCGCGGTGGGCCTGGGTTGGGAGGCGGTGTTGTGGGCCCTGGGCATCATGCTGGTGACGGCGTATCTTTTGCCACAGGCGATCTACCGCCGGTCGAGCGGCGAATGGCTGGGCCTGATCTGGCCTTTGCTCGCCCTGCTCTACTTTTTGATGCGGCCCTTGATTGCTTTGTTCAGCGCCCTGCGCTCCATTGCGGAGCTCACCGAAGACGAAGAAGAGATGCCGGACGAGGAGCGTGAGAGCGAAGAGATCGAGGCGCTGATTGAAGCCGGCGCCGAAGAGGGTCTCATTGAAGAGAGCAACCGCGAACTGGTTCGCACGGTGCTCGAGTTCGGCGACAAGACCGTCCGCGAAGTGATGACGCCGCGACCGGCCATCATCGCCATTCAAGAGGACAAGTCTCTCGAAGACCTGCGGCAGCTGGTGATCAACCACCGCTTCTCGCGCATCCCGGTCTATGTCAAATCGCCCACCGACATCCACGGCTTTGTCCACGTGCGCGACATGTGGGAAGTCCCCGAGCCGCAACGGGCCAAGCGCCGGGTGAAAGAGTTTGTCCGCGACATCGCGCAGGTGCCGGAACAGAAGGCCGCCGGTGAACTGGTCCGGCAGATGCAGCAGACCGGCCAGAACATGGTGATCGTCATCGATGAGTATGGCGAACTGGCGGGTTTGATCACCATCGAAGATCTGATTGAAGAGATGCTCGGCGGCGAAATCCGCGACGAGCATGAGCCGCAGCGCGACTACGAAGAAGATGGCCAAGGCGGCTATCTGGTCTCCGGCAGCTATGACCTGGACCGGTTAGAAGAACTGGTGGGCTACGAACCGGGCGAAGACGTGGAGGCCACCACCATCGGCGGCCTGGCCACCGAATGGGCCGGCCGCGTGCCGCGCAAAGGCGAGACCATCGAGCGCGACGGCCTGCGCATTGAAGTATTGGAATCAAGCGACCTGCGGGTCGATCGTGTGCGGCTGACCCGTGTCGAGCCCGAGAAATCTGAGGACCATGGCGAAGCCTAACCGTAAATTCCGTTCCCCCAAGCCGGGCCGCAAAAGCGAGTCCGGCGGCGCTCCTTTTGGCAAAGCCGAAAAGCCGATGAAGCAGCGGCCTCTGAGCCGGGAGGAACGGTTGGCGATCACGGGCAATGCGGCGCCGCCTACTCAGGTAGGCGACAAAGCCAAGGTAATCGACAAGGCGGTGGCCCCGGCCATTGCTCCTCCGGTGGCGACCCCGGCGGCTACGGAAGTGGCTGCGGTGGACGGTCCGGTGCTGCTGGGTATGGCCCCGGTGGCTCCTACTGGTGCTCCGTCGCGGAAGGGTTCAAAGCCCCGCCGGAAGTATGTGCCCCGCGTGGCGGCTCCACCCCGGCCCGCCGCTGCCACTGATGAGCCCAAGCCGCGCCGCGCCGGTCCGCGTAAGGTCGGCTTCATCGCCATTGCCGGACTGCCCAATGCCGGCAAATCGACTTTGCTGAATGCGCTGGTGGGCGAAAAGGTAGCGATCGTCGCCGACAAGCCGCAGACCACGCGCACCTCCGTGCAAGGCGTCTTAACCAACGAGCAAGGGCAAGCGATCTTTATTGACACTCCGGGCATCCACCGCTCCGACAGTTACTTCAACCGCCGCATGATGAGCACCGTGCGCGAGGCGCTGGACGCCCCCGACGTGCGGGTCTATGTGGCTGATTATTCGCATGAGCCCACCAATCTCGAATGGGAAGCGATGGACACTCTGCGCCGTGCCCATATGGCTGCGCCGCGTCCGGCGATCCTGGCGCTGAACAAGATCGATCTGGTGGACGACCCCCACGTGCTGCTGGCCCGGCTCCAGAAATACTACGAGCACATCACGCCGGGTGAGTTCGAATTCAACGACTACATCCCGATCTCGGCCACACAGGGCAACGGTCTTGATGACCTGCTCGAGACCATCTTCAAGTACCTGCCCGCCGGCAAGCCCATCTTCCCGGCCGATCAGTTCACCGATCAGCCGGAGCGCTATCTGGCGGCGGAAATGATCCGCGAACAGATCCTGCAGATCGCCTACGACGAAGTGCCGCATTCGGTGGCGGTGAAGGTGGAAGAGTGGGAAGACAAAAAGACCCTCACCCGCATCCGGGCCATCATCACGGTGGAGCGGGAAGGGCAGAAGGGCATCGTCATCGGCGCCCAGGGTGCCGCGCTGAAGCAGATCGGGAGTGCCGCGCGGGCGGAGATCGAGTCGTTTCTGGGCCACAAGGTGCTGCTGCAACTGTTCGTGGCGGTGAAGCCCCGTTGGCGCGAGAGCGAGACCTTTGTCAATGAGCTCGACTGGCACTCCGGGCCGAAATAGGCACTCTGGGCCGAAATAGCAACCACAAATGTCGCCACGCGGGCGGCATTTAGGCTAGCCTGAAGGGAGTTCTATGATTCGACGCATACTGCCGTTTCTGCTCGCTCTGGTTCTGTCGCTTGGCGCAGCCCAGGCGCAAAAAAACGTTCAATCCGACGATTCCATCTACGATCAGGTCCGCCGCATCCTGGCCAATGATCCAGACGTGAAGGGCGGTGCCTTTGAGGTCGAAGTCAAGAGCGGCGTCGTCACCGTCAAAGGCAAAGTGGCCAACGAACGGGCCCGCGCCAAGGTCGACAAGCTGTGCAAGAAGGCCAAGGGCGTCACCGAGGTGAAGAACCTGGTGAAGGTTGAGCCCTAGACCTCTGCCGTAAGCTGCTGCCCGCAGAGCTGTCCTGAGTTTAGCTGTGCCTCTCGCTACTGTTTACCGGATCGCGGCGACACTGGCCGTACTGCTGGTGTCCGCTCCGCTAAGCGAGGCGGCCTTCCGGCGATCACGGCCTTCGAGCAGCCGCCATTCGAGTCTTTCCCTCCGGCGCCGGCTGCACGTCAATCCCCTGATCACCGACACCGGTACCGTCGAGGTGGAATGGAACAGCCTCTACTCCGGGCTGGCGGGCGACTATTCGATGCCCGCCACGGTGAAGTTCACGCCTGAAGGCTCGAACGTCTGGTGGGGCCGGACGGAATACAGCGCCAGTTTCGACACGCTTGAAGCGTACAACGCCGATGGCCGCCAACCGGTCCACTTCAGCGACCGCGTGAGCGTGGCCGCTACCGCCCTGCTGGTGGATCAACCGTACTTTGACTTGGCCATAGCCCCTCAAGTGACGGCGTTCCTGCGCGGCGATTCCGGCGTGCGTGCTGGAGCCACCGCGATTGGCCGGTTCGACTTTGGCCGCAACAATCTGGGCTTCACCGCAGGCTGGAATGGCGCCACCGCGGCTTCGGTCACCAACCCCGCCGGGACGATGGATCTGGGACTCGGTGCCGGGCGTCGCTTGGCCGCGCAGGGTTGGCTGGGACGGATCACGCCGCATGCCAACTTCGTCTACGAACGGTCCACGGGGCAATCGCCCATTCGCGCGACCTTTGAGGGCGTGGAGTATCAGATCACCGACAAAGTCGCCGTGGACATCTCCGGCCAGCATTTCCGCACCACCGGCGTGGTGGACCACCAGTTTCTGGTGGGCGTCACCGTGAACCTGGGCCGCTGGCGCTAACCGTCCCCACCTCTCGGACCGTTCGGACCGAGCCCCGACCCGCAGGAGGGGCCTGCCCCATCGTGGCGAATTGTTGAAGCGGTCCACGATTCTGATCTGGCCGAAAGCTATCTGGCCGGACTGAGATTAACGACCGTTTTGAAACTCCTGCTCGCGCCGAGGGTGTCCAAACGGAGACATAGGTAACACATTAGACCGGAGACATCGGTAACACTTTTCAGGAGAGCCGCCGGGGGTCTGGGGTGATTATAGGGGAGCCGGGGGCTGGGCGGGGAGCAGGCCGAGGCGGCGTCTTAGGTGCAA
>JAPKYZ010000077.1 GCA_026394055.1 Acidobacteriota bacterium | reverse complement strand
GCCTGCAATCCTGACCGGCAAGGCGCGCCCGCGCCCCCACCGGCTCAGACCATCTACGATCCAAACCCACCAACGCCCCCGGCGCGGGTTTATTTTAAGCCTCTGGCTTGGGTTCTCACACAGACTCTGACGCATGGGGCTAGGTTCTGAGCCGCGACCGTTAGGGAGCGGTCTGCTCTCGCGACGCACCTCGGCTCCAGGAAGCGGCGAATCTTGATCGATGGTCAGCATGCTGTCAATGGGGGAGAGGCCACTCCTCCCGGTCGGGGCTCGGTCTGAGGCGCGGGGTGACGGAGCCGCCTGCGCGAGCCCAGCTACGCCTTCGCCGTCAGGTCCCAGACAAACCGCTCCATCGCCGTCCGGTCGTCGGGGCGGGTGTCGCGGAGTGCCCGGTCTGCCTCGAACGTCAACTGGATCGCGCGCCGCAGCCGCTGGGGGGTGAAGGCGGTGAGCGTATCGGCCAGCTGCTCCGCCCGGGAGCGCCACATGGCCACACCCAGCTTCTGGAAATGCCCCTGGATCTGCCCTGCCCCGCGCAGCCCGGCTTCGGCCGCCACCAGCGCCAGCCGGAACTGGGTGCCCAGAAAGGTCAGGACCAGCGGCAGATACTCGCCCTCGCGCACCATCACGTCCAGCAGGTCCAGCGATGTGCGCCGGTCGCTGCGGGCCAGCGCGTTTACGAGTGAGAAGAGGCTGGCCGTGCGCGCGTTCGGAATGAGTGTGCCCAACTCAGCGTCGGTCAACGCCCGGCCGGGGGCAAACAGCGCCAGCTTCTCCACCTCAGTGGTGATCCGGGCGGCATCGGCGCCTAGCGCCTCCACCAGCATCTCTACTTGAGCGCCGCTCAGCTTCAGGCCCTGCCGCGCCGCACTTTCGCGGACCAGCTGCGCCGCCTCTTGATCAGAGAACGGCGGAAACTCCACCACCGTCGGGACGGCGGCATAGAACTTCCGCACCCGGTCCACCTTGGCCTTGTCGTCGCCCTCAAAGCCGTAGCGCGAACAATCGAGCACCAACACCGTCCCCGGCGTCGGGTTGCGCACATAGGCCGCCAGCGGCGACACCGGGCCGTCGTCGTCTTCCTTGGCCGTCAGCCGCTTGGGCAGCGCCGCTTCCGCACTAGTCACCCAGATCAGCCGCTCGGTCGCAAACAGCGACAACGAACTGGCGTCATCAATCACCGAAGCGAGACTGATTTCATCCAGGTCAAAGCGCGTGGTTTCGCCGCCCACCGCGGCCACCATCAGATCCTTCACGCGGCGGCGCGAGTAGGCGTCCGGGCCGATGAACAGGGCCACCGGCGGCACTTTGCCCCGTTGGAGCTGGGCTTCCAGATCACTCCGCGTCACTGTTGGCTCACCCCTCTCTCCACGCCGCTAGAAATTCTCAAGCACGGCCGACACCACGCGCCGCGCCACTTCTACCGACATCCGCTGGAACGCGGTGGTGCTTTCGTCAAAGTACTGCGCCGGGTCGGTGGAGATCTCATAGCGCTGCCGCATGTTGAACCCCGGCAGATTCAGCAGCATCTTGCCGGTGGTGCGCTCCTTCAGCTGGATCGACAGGCTCACCACCACTTCGACACCTGCCGCACGGCCGGTCACCGGGTCAAAGATGGTGGGATAGGCGGCCACCGTCAGCACTTGGCCTTGCAGGACCGCATCGGCCACCGTCGGGTCCTGCACCACCTGGTAGCGGGTACGAGAGAGAAATTCGCGTGCCACCAAGGCCGGCAGCCGGTCCGTCAGGCGGTAGCGCGTGGTCGGGTTGGAGAACGGCAGCACGGCGATGGTCTTCACCGTCTTGGGGATCGTGTCCGCGGTGCCGGCGATGTGGTAGCCGCAACCGGCGAGCCCCAGCACCAGCGAGACCAGCAGCAGCGCCTTGGTGATCATCTTGCTGGTCACTGGACCCGCCGCGTTGCCTGCTCGATCACCGAGGCTGCCGCCAGCAGCGCGTTCTCGGCCACCAGACGCAGATTATCCGCCGCCACCCAGAACCAGGCGGCCTGCGGACCATCAAGAATGATCCGGTCCAGCACCAGCCCGCTTTCGCCGGCAATGGCCGAATTGGTGGCCGGCCCCTCGTCTTCGCTCCGCACTTCACGGAACGGCCGAGAAAGCGCTTCGACGCTCACCGGCGCCTCAAAGCTCACCCACACCGACGCCGTGTAGCCGTGAAACACCGGCGCCTGCACCACCCGCAGTGACAACCAGGGCGTCTCACCCAGTAGCACCTTCAGATCTTCTTCCAACCGTTGTTGCTGCTGGTCCAGGCTTTCTGGAGCCTCCACGCCCCAGCGCGGCAACAGGTTGAACGCCACCTGCTCGTCGTAGATCGACTTGGGCAGCGGACGCAGGTTCAGCAGTGCGATCGTCTGCTCCTGCAACTCTTCAATGGCCGCCTGCCCCTGCTGGCTGGCGGGTTCAAACAGCGTGATCACCGCTTGCTTCACCGGGGCCACCCCGGACAATCGGCGGAACAGCAGGATCAGCAGAATGGCGCCGGGATGGGCAATCCGGATCTGCTTTGATTCCGGCGTCAGGTAATGCTCGGGCTCCGCCATCGGGGCGCGCAGGACGCCGCGTGTTTCGGCGCGCGCCACATGGATCAAGGTGGCACCGCGGGCGGGCTTGGAAGAGAGCTCCTTCTCTTCCGGGCCGGCGATGAAGACCACTTCCGCTTCATCCGGGTTCACCACCTGGGCCAGCGGACGATCCGTCAGGATCTCCAGGATCTCGCGGCCCAGCAGCGTCTCACTGCCAACAATCGCCACTTTAGCCAATGGGTGTTCCTTCCGGCTCCGGCCCGGCGGCGGGCGGCCCTTGCACGTCACGCTTCAGTACTTTGCGCTTCAACGCCCCGGCAATCTTCACGACGATGCCGCTGCCACAGTAGAACGAGCCCAGCGCCAGCAGCGCCGGACGCGAGTAGTTCCAAAAGACGTAGATGATGGCGCCCAGCAGAATGATCGAGACCGGTGACCGTGGCCGCAGCAGGTTCAAATCCTTAAAACTGCGGTAGCGCCACGTGCAGACCATCAGAAACGCGAGCAACGCCACCAGCGCCAGCCAGGCCACCGACGCCATCCAGTCGGTCAGCGGCGTGCGGCCGAAAAAGTAGACAATCGCCGCCAGCATACCCGCCGCCGCCGGAATCGGGAGCCCCACAAAGTATTTCTTGCCGGGGCGGCCAGGATTGGACGGCACCGCGTTGGTGGTGATGTTGAACCGCGCCAAACGCATCGCGCCGCACAGCAGAAAGATGAACGCCAGAAAGTATCCGGCCTGCAGCAAGTGCTCCCGGCCCATCGGGGCCCGCGAGAAGTCGACAAAATAGACTCCCCAGACAAACGCCAGCACCGCCGGAGCTACGCCAAAGCCGATCACATCGGCCAATGAATCCATCTCGCGCCCAAAGTCCGAGACCGTGTTGGTGAGCCGGGCAATGCGCCCGTCCAGGCCATCAATGGCCACGCCCATGCCGATAAACGCCGCGGCCTTATCGAAGTTCTGGGCGCAGGACGGGTCACCCGCCGCCTGCCGGATGGCGCCTTCCACTGTCTGGAAGATCGACAGGAAGCCCAGAAAGACATTGCCCGCCGTGAACAAGGTAGGCAAGGCATAAGCCGCCCGGCGCGGCGGTTTGGGAATCTTCATCAGCGTTACTTTCTCCTGACCACCTAGCGGACGCGGCTCGCAATCACGGAAGATCCGGCCGATACGCGGTCGCCTTCTTTCACCGCCAACTTCCACTCCGGACCCATGACAATATCGACGCGCGACCCAAACTGGATCAGCCCGATCCGCTGCCCGGCCGTCACCCGGTCACCCGGCTTTTGATAGCAGATGATGCGGCGCGCGATCAAGCCCGCAATCTGGCTGAACTCAACGGTCGTGCCATCGCCTTCCACGGTGAGCGTGTTCTGCTCATTCTGCGTCGAGGCCTCTTGTTTGCTGGCCACCAGAAACTTGCCCGGGTGATACTCGATCTTGGTGATCGTGCCCGCAATCGGCGTCCGGTTCACGTGGACGTCAAAGACATTCAAGAAGATCGCCACGCGGGTGCGGCCCCCTTCCGGCTTGATCATCACCACTTTGCCGTCAGCGGGGGAGACCATCACCGGCCCGGCGGGAATCGCCCGCTCCGGGTCACGGAAGAACCACAAACAAAAGACGGCCAGAATGTAGAACGGAACCGCCGCGTAGGCGTTCGAAAAATAGCCGATCGCAAAGCCTACCAGCGTAAGCCCCAGCGCGTAATAAAGCCCGGTAATCACCATCCGATGATTAGTTTCGCACGGCAGCCCGTGGACAAGTGTGACAGCCGATTCCGGACACCCCCGCCCGCGCGGCTACCGGCCGTCCTTCTGTTCGAGCTCCACCAGCCGCGCCTTCACCAACTTGCGCACCAAGGTGACCGGCAGCGGCTGGTCGTGCGGAAACTGGAAGCCGCCTTTGGAACTGGGGAACGCCTGCAGGTCCTCCGCCATCACCGTCATCACGGCGGAGCTCATCGGGAAGTATCCGCAGTGGTGCTTAAACGCGGCGTACCCGGCCAGGCAGGCCTGCTTGCGGCCCAGCTTCCAGCTGAAGGCGGGCATGCCATAGGACATCAGTTCGGTGGCCTCCGCGGGCACAGCGGCTCGCAGATGGGCTCGCAACTTCCGGAGCGTCGTCTGAGCCGGCTCCGGCACGGCGCTGAGATAGGCTTCCACCTGCGCTGGCCCGTCATCGACGGCCGGATCGATCGACGGGCGCTTCGCTACCTTCTTCACTGGGGCTCTCCCGCTTCCAGGATGTCGCTGGTTGACACGACCAGCGCATACTCGTCGTGCATGTTCGCCAGAGACAGGGCGTGGACCTCGTCCGCGGTCCGCCACACACCATTCCAATCATTCCGGCCGAAGGTAAAGCAGGCATCCGCTGCCAGATACACGGTGAACCCCAGGTTGCCCGCCATGCGCACCGTGGCCTCCACCGAATTGTTGGTGATCACGCCCGCCATCACCAGCGTCAACTGGCCGGCGGCCCGCAGCCGCTGCTCCAGATCAGTGCCGATGAACGCGCTATTGGTGCGCTTCGGGATCACCAGTTCGCCGGGCAAGGGCGCTAACTCGGGCTTGAAATCGTTGCCGGGCTGGCCGGGGCGGTAGTGAGAATGGGGAAAGGTCGAATCGTGCCGCACGTGATAAATCGGACGCCCGGCCAGACGCCACGCCGCCAGCAGCGCGGCGGCCTTCTTCTCAGCATCCGGGTTGTTGCGCGTGCCCCAGGACGGGTGGTCAATCGCTTGCTGAAGGTCAATCAAAACCAGCGCGGCGTTCGAAGGCAGAGTGGGCGGTGATGGCTTCATCGATAAAGTATGACAATCTGGGCCTATGATCCGGTTGCTGTTCACCGCGTTAATGGCCGTCCTGCCCCTGTTGGCTCAGGCACCTTCGAGTTCCGCTTCGGGGGACAAGGCCCCGCCCCTGCGCATGCCCGATGGCCGCCTGCAGAGCGAAGTGATTCTCGAAGCGGAGCATGCCCAGACGCTGAAGGACATTGAGGACATCAAGAAGCTGTTGAGCGAAGTGGAAGAGTCGCTCGAAAAGAATAACCGCCACGTCCTGTCTCTGCCCGCACTCAAGAAACTCGAAGAAATCGAAAAGCGGGCCCGCCGAATCCGTTCCCGCATGACTCGCAACTAGCCGGGACGGTATCCTAGTCTGGGTGTGGCCGCACCTCGTGCGGCGATCCGATGGCCGAGAACAGCGCCGTGGCCGCCTGATGCCACCGGCCTGGTGGAGGATGAGGAACGAATGCCGAAGATTGGCGTGTTGTATGGGATGGAAAACACCTTTCCCCCTGCCCTGGTGGACAAAATCAACTCCCTGAACGTGGAGGGCGTCGTCGCCGAACATCTGAAAGTGGGCGGCGTCAAGATGGCGGAGCCTTCCGGCTACCGCGTCATCGTGGACCGCATCTCGCAAGACATTCCGTTCTACCGGGCGTATCTGAAAAACGCGGTCCTCAGCGGCACCATCGTGCTCAACAACCCGTTCTGGTGGACGGCCGATGATAAGTTCTTCAACTTCGCGCTGATGTCGAAGCTGGGCGTCGCGATTCCGCCCACCGTGTTGCTGCCGCACCACACGCACCCGCCCAACACCACGTCGAAATCGATGCGCAACTTGATCTACCCGTTGAACTGGCAGGAGATCTTTGACTACGTCGGCTTCCCGGCCTTCTTGAAGCCCTACGATGGCGGCGGCTGGCGCGATGTCTACAAAGTCGACAATATCGAAGAGCTGTGGGACGCCTACGCCAAGAGCGGCCAAGAGTGCATGACCCTGCAACGCGGCGTCAACTTTGACGACTACTTCCGCTGCTACTGCATCGGTCGCGACAACGTCCACATCATGCGGTACGACCCGCGCCGCCCCCACGCCGAACGCTACGTCCTGGACGGCCCGCCGATCGACCCGGCGATGGAAGCGCGCGTCATCCGCGACTGCCGCACCATCTGCCAGACACTGGGCTACGACATCAACACCATCGAGTTCGCGGTGGAGGACGGCGTCCCCTACGCCATCGACTTCCTGAATCCGGCTCCGGATGCCGACATCAACTCGGTGGGCCAGGCGAACTTTGACTGGATCATCAATGCCGTCGCCGAATTGTGCGTCAAGAAGGCGTTGAGCGATGAGCAGCCGCGGACCGAGTTCGGCTGGTCCAGCTTCCTGAACGGGTAAGATCGAGTTCGAACGTTTCGATAGAAATCTATGCAGCCTTCCTTTACGTTAGGGATCGAAGAAGAGTACCAGTCGATTGACCCCGATACGCGGGGTCTGCGGTCACTGGTCTCAACCGAGTTGATCGAGAAGGGCCGGCGCCTGCTGAAGGAGCGGGTGAAGCCGGAAATGCACCAGTCGGTGGTGGAAGTGGGCACCGGCATTTGCAAGGACATCAAGGAAGCCACGCTCGACCTGAAAGAGCTGCGGCGGGAGATGATCAAGCTGGCCCGCGCCAACGGCCTGCTGCTGGCCGCTGCCGCCACGCATCCCTTCAGTGACTGGCGTCAACAGGAGATCTACCCCGATGAGCGCTACCGCGCCATTGTCGAGGATTTGCAGAACGTCGCCCGCTCCAACCTGATCTTTGGCCTGCACGTGCATGTGGGCATGGAGGATCGCGAGGCCGCCATCCAGATCATGAACGCGGCGCGCTATTTTGTGCCGCACCTGCTGGCGCTTTCCACCAACTCGCCCTTCTGGCTGGGTATGGAAACGGGCTTGAAAAGCTACCGCTGCAAGGTGTTCGACAAGTTCCCGCGCACCAACCTGCCGGGCAACTTCCATAGCTGGGGCGAATTTGAGCGGTTCGTCAATCTGCTGGTGAAGACCAACTGCATCGACAATGCGAAAAAAATCTGGTGGGACATCCGGCCCCACCCGCACTTCCCCACGCTCGAATTCCGCGTCTTCGACTTGCCGATGCGGGCTGATGAAACGCTGGCACTGGCGGCGCTGGTGCAGGCCACCGTGGCCAAGCTCTACAAACTGCACTCCAACAACCAGAGCTTCCGGATGCACCGCCGGATGCTGATCATGGAGAACAAGTGGCGCGCGGCCCGCTACGGCCTGGACGGCAAACTGATCGATTTCGGCAAGGAGATCGAGGTGCCGGTGAAGGCGCTGATCGAAGAGTACCTGGACTTTGTCGACGATGTGGTCGATGAGTTAGGTAGCCGGGAGGAGATCAACTACATCCGCACCATCATGGAGCGCGGCACCGGCGCGGACCGTCAATTGGCCGTCTTCCGCGAAAAGGGCGACCTGAAGAAGGTAGTGGACTACATCGTCTCGGAAACCGAAGCCGGGCTGTAGTCTGGTCAGCACAGTAGCCAAGCAGCCCGCGAAGGGCGATCATTGAATCAGTAGGTTTTTGTTCCATGAATCTAGCCGCACTTGCTTTTGATCCGGAATTGTCACCGGGCGCCCGCAACGCCATCCACACCTGCTTGCGCGTCCAGCCGCATGAGCGAGTGACGCTGATCACCGATGAGGCCAGCCAGGAGATCGCCGCCGCCATCGCCGTGGAGATGGAATCGAGCAACATCGCCTACCGGGCCTTCCGATTGGAAGACCTGGCGCAGCGCCCTTTGCTCGACATGCCGGCCCCCGTGTTGATGGACATGGAGACGTCCGACGTCAGCATCTTCGCGGTCTACGCCCAGTTGCATGAACTGAAGAGCCGCATGCAGATGACCGACGTCGTCAACCGCCGGCAGATGCGGCACGGCCACATGGTGAACATCGAAAAGCGCATCATGCTGGAAGGCATGCGCGCCGACTTTGAGAAAGTGGACGCGCTGTCGGTGAAGGTGATCAACATCGCCAGCAAAGCGCGCGAAATCCGCGCCACCACACCCGCTGGTACCGAGATCGTCGGCACCATGAACCCCAACTACAAGTGGCTGAAGACCAGCGGCATCATCTCCACCAAGAAATGGGGCAACCTGCCCGGCGGCGAGATCTTCACCTCACCCGGTGAAGTGAACGGCACCTTCGTCATCGATGGCGTCGTCGGCGACTATCTCTGCGCCAAGTACGGTGACCTGCGCGACAACCCGCTAACGGTCCGGATCGAGAAGAACCGCGTGGTGGCGGCTGAGTCTTCAAACAAAGAGCTGCGCGATGAGTTCTGGGAATACGTGCATACGGATGAGAACTCCGACCGCGTGGGCGAGTTCGCCATCGGCACCAACATTGCGCTCAAGGGCGTCATCGGCAACATTCTGCAGGACGAAAAGCTGCCCGGTGTCCACATCGCCTTCGGCAACCCCTACGGCCACCACACCGGCGCCGATTGGTGGAGCGACACCCACATCGACGTCGTCGGCCGCGAATTCAGCATCTGGGCCGACGGCGTCCAGATCATGGAACACGGCCACTTCATCGAAAGCGCGCTGGAGCAGGCGGCGGCATAAGCGCCGCCCGGCAATTGGAGACAATAGGGCATGACTGGAATCCAATATGTCACCGATGAGGAGGGCCGGAAGGTTGGTGTGCTGATTGACCTCAAGAAGCACGGCGACGTCTGGGAAGACTTTTGGGATGGACTCGTGTCCGAAACACGCAGGAAGGAAAAGTCCATTCCTTATGAGCAGTATCGGACCAATCGCTTGAAGCGCGCCGCTTCGCGTGATAAGGTTTCCGGTTAAGAAAAACTGTCGAATAGTGAAAAACACTGCAGGCTATTGACGTGTTCTGAGTCTACCTAAACATGGAAAAGCCCCGTTCGAGCGGATATTCCGATGTGACTAGATTCACCATAGAGATTAAGCCGTCTGCCCTTAAGGAAATGGATGCTCTCGACGAGAGCGTCTTCGCGCGTATTGACCGGAAGATTCTATTGCTGGCCGACAACCCTCGGCCGGCTACTTCGAAGAAGCTTCAGGGCTACAAGGATATGTGGCGCATCCGCGTCGGCGATTGGCGTGCGGTCTACGTGATTGACGATGCGGCTAGACGGATCACGGTAACCAGGGTTGCGCATCGGCGCGAGGTCTACGACTGATAGTCTGAGCCACGCACGCTGACGCTCGCCATCATTTGCCATTTATGATCCCCGAACTCCGCCAAGCCTTCAACGTAAGCTTCACGCCGGAAGCCTACGCCCGCTTCCTGGCCGGCATCGACTCGTTGACCGGCACTCATATCCCATTCCGGCATAACGAAACGCCGGTCTTTATGGACGAGGCGCTGCTCGACACGATGGCCCGCTCCGGGCAGGAGTTGCTCCAGCAGGTGGTGGGCAATGCGCGCTATCACGCGCTCTCCGACGTCATCATCCCGGCGCAGTACCGGGTCCGCAATGAGGCTCCTTGCCCGCTGTTTGTGCAGGCGGACTTTGGCATCATCCGGAACGCGGCGGGAACGCTTGAGCCGCGACTGGTGGAGATCCAGGGCTTCCCTTCTCTTTACGCTTACCAGCCCGTAATGGCCGAGACCTATCGCCGCGCCTACGGCCTTGACCCGACGCTGAAGACGCTGCTGAGTGGGCTTGATCTGGAATCCTACTGGGCCCTCCTCCGCCACGCCATCCTGGGCGAGCAGGAGCCGGAGAACGTCATTCTGCTGGAGATCGACCCCGAGCACCAGAAAACCGCCTGCGACTTCCACATCAATGAGCAGGTGACCGGCGTGAAAGCGGTCTGCATCACCAAGATCCGGCAAGAAGGGCGAAAGCTCTACTATGAGCGCGACGGCCAGCTGGTGCCCATCCACCGTATCTACAACCGCTGCATCGTCGATGAACTGGAACGCAAGGGTGTCACTGCACCGTTTGATTGGGCCGCCGATCTGGATGTTGAATGGGCGGGCCATCCCAACTGGTACTTCCGGTTATCGAAGTTCACCATCCCCTTCTTCGACCATCCCCACGTGCCCCGGACACTGTTCCTCGACCGCGTCGAGACCATCCCGGAAGACCTCGACAACTGGGTGCTGAAGCCGCTCTACTCCTTTGCCGGACTGGGCGTCTCCGTCGGGCCGACGAGGGCCGAAGTGGACGCCGTCACGGACCGTCAGAACTGGATCCTGCAGGAGCGGGTCCGCTGGGAGCCCGTCATGGCAACCCCGCACGGACCCACCCAAGTGGAAGTCCGCATCATGTACCTCTGGTTCGAAGGCGGCCAGCCGCAACCCGTGAACACCATCATCCGCACCGGCCGCGGCAAGATGATGGGCGTCGATCACAACAAGGGCCTCGACTGGGTAGGCGCCTCGGCGGCGTTCTACCGCTAGACGCGCCGTCCGGCTCGCGGGCGATATCATGGACGCCGTATGCGTCGCCGAGAACTGATTGCTCTTCCTTTTGCTGCCCTCGCCCAGCAGCCTAAACTCGCTATCCGGGCCATTGAACTTTGGCGCCTGGATGGCAAGCGGGAGGCGGAGACGGGGGTCAACCAGCAGCATCAGGTGAACCCGCTCCACGTCTATGAATCAGGCCGGCCCAAGGAGTATCGGGATGGCACGCCGGGGAGCCGCATTGCGCCGGCATCGGCCATCTATTTGAAGATTATGGCCGGAGACGTCGAGGGGCTCTATGGGCCGGTCGACAAGGAAGCGGCCATTGTGATCGACCAGCAATTGCGGGCTTTCCTGATCGGCAAGGACGCCATGGCGGGGGAGGCGGTATGGGACCAGTTGCATCGCCTGAACCGGCATTCGCGGTCGAGCCACTTTATGATGGCGATCTCGGCCATCGACAACGCGCTGTGGGACCTGCGGGGGCGTGCGCTGAACTCGCCCGTCTATCGCCTCTTGGGCGGGCCAACGCGGCCGAAAGTGACTGCCTACGCCAGTTGCCTGGGCTATTCGCTGGAGCCGGCCAAGGTGCGGGAGCGGTCGCTCGCCATGAAGTATCTCGGCTTCCAGCACCAGAAATGGTTTATGGGTTGGGGCCCGGGCGATGGTGCGGCGGGGTTGACCAAGAACGTGGCGCTGGTCCGCAATCTGCGGGAGGCGGTGGGCGAGGAAGTGGACCTGATGTTTGACGCCTTTTCCGGCTGGGACCTCAACTACGCGCTCAGCTGGGCCAGGCAAGTAGAGCAGTACCGGCCGCGCTGGATTGAGGAGGCGTTTGCTCCGGACAAGATTGATAGCTTCGCCAAACTGAAGCGCGCCACCTCCATCCCGGTGGCCAGCGGCGAGCATTTCTATGGCCGCTGGGAAGTGCAGCACTACCTGCAGGCCGATGCTTTGAATGTGGTCCAGGCAGACCCGGAGTGGTGCGGCGGAACGAGCGAACTGGTGAAGATTTGCGCCATCGCCTCGGCCCACGACGTCCACGTGATCCCGCACGGCCACAACATCCACGCGGCGCTGCATGTCGTGGCCAGCCAGTCACCGATGACGTGCCCGCTGGTTGAGTATCTGTATCTCAAGATGTCCAGCTACTATCACTTCGACAAGTTCGACCCCAAGCCCGAGAACGGCCAGTTCACGTTGAATGACCGGCCGGGCTTCGGCATGGAGCTGGACGAGAGCAAGATCGAGAAACGCACGCTGCTGAAGTGGAGCTAAGCATGCTTTTGGCGGGGCGTGTTATGCTCGGCTGATTCGGGACGGCGTAACGCCGTTTCTGTTTCTAAACTATTACATCGGAGGCTTTATGTTCGCACTGTCTACCTTCACGCGGATGGCGGCGGTCATCACCATTCTCTTGGGTTCCACCATGGCCAGCGCCGGAACTTTCAACTTTAGCTACCTGGCGGACGACGGCAGCGTCACCGGCCAGATGATCGGCACGCTGCAGCCTGACGGCAATACCCTGATTGTCGCCAGCGTCTCGGGCGTCAAGTTCAAGGGTACCGATCCGTACACGCTTCCCTTTGTGAAATCGTTCAGCGACTATATTTCGGCGACCGGGCTTCCGGCCATCGTTACTGTTGATGGCTCATTCATGGATTTTTGTGCGTCCACCAATTTCGATTGCACGGGCGTTGGGATCTTTATGGTGAATCCTTCCATCTACTATCCGACGCCCTTCTTCACGGGATTGGAGAACGACGTAGAGACGTTTGACCCGCGAAAGTGGTCCTTGACGGCCGCCACCGGCACGGTCCCGGAGCCAGCCAACCTGCTGTTGATGGGAACCGCTCTGTCAGCCCTGGCGGCACTCGCTCGCCGCCGCGGATAGCGGGAGGCGTTTTTTTCCCGAAAGCGGGACAAAGTGAGACATTTTGAGACACGGATTTCGGGCGAGCAGGCCACAGCCACGGGATTGATCGTGAGGGATGGCGGCTCCAGGAATCGGGCTAGGCGCTGGCAACCGATTGATTGGATGTCTCTTGTGACTCGCACTGGCCGGTGAATGAGGCTGGCCTAGCGGAGATTTGCCGGTTGCTGGGCGGGACTGAGAGTCCCGCTGCAGGCTGATAGCCTGCGCCACCGCTGTAGCGCGTGCCGGCGCTACTTCACAAACACGATCTGCCCAAACCGGGCGGGGTTGTGCGGGTGAGCTTGGGGGAGCCCGGAATCGGACCATTGGCTCAAGCGCCGGTTGGGTTCGGTGCCGTCCCAGCGGTTCATGTTGATCCACCAGGAGGTGCCGGGCTCGGGTGGCAGCTTGGGCGCTAGCTCCTCAAAGTTGCGCCACGGAATTGCCACTTCCAGCGTCCAGCCTTGGTCAGTATCGGAGGTCTGGTTGAGGGTCCCGCGCAAGTGTGTCGCCAGCTGCACACCCGCAAAATCGAGGCGCTTCAGCAGCAGCGTGGGGAAGATGTAGAAGTAGTCGTAGAGGGTGGCCTTGGCGTTCATTTCCAGGCCGTAGTAGTTGGTCTGGGTACGGTCCGGGTTGATGAAGATCTCAAGGGCGTCGTCTTTGTAGGTGGGGTCGTCTCGCTTGTCGTAATGGGCGACGATATCTGCGTCGACGGCGTCGTAGGCGACATAGAGGTTCTCGTCATCCCACAGCAGGCGAGCAGTGGTCTTCTGCTTGGCTCCTTTCTGGAACTCCCAGGGGAAGATGAAGTCCACCGGCGCGGCGGCGGACCAGGCCACGTCGTCCAACTTGCCATCGACCACGATGCGAGAGGCGGCGCGCTTCACCTCGTACTTGGGGAGCGGCGGCAGCGTGCGGCCGAGCGGTGCGGGCGTGGCCGGGATGGCGACGCGACGCGTCAGGTCAAACTTGTCGCCGGCCGTGAGAAAGTACATCGACTTGCCGGTCTCGTAGATGGCCACTTTGCTGGGTCCGATCACTTCGAAGTTATTCGCGTTGACGACGATGGCGGTGGATTCATCGAGACCGACGCCCAGCAACTCCGGGTGCTTTTCGATGACGGGCCACATGTCGTTTTCGCGTTTGCGGACCAGCAGGTGCTGGTCGATCGCCATCGGTTTCACTAGCCCGAAGCCCTCTTCATATCCAGGCGCCATCATGATGGTGTTGCCGGAACGGGCGCCGCGCACGAGATAGCTGCCGAGGATCGTCGCCCCGGCCGAGGTGCCACCCACTACCCCGCCCCGCGCAAGCAGCGCTTCGATCTCGCGCTGCGTCTTGGTCCCCAAATAGCTGTCGACCAGGCGCCACTGGCGGCCGCCGGGGAAGAAGACGCCGCGGGCTTTCTTGATCGGCGCGACGAACTCGTCGGTGTCGGCGACTTTGGGGTCCCGCGTGTGGAGTACGGTGACGTTCTTGACGCCGGCCTTGCTGAACAGGCTGTTCTCGACCGTCTTTGAATCGTACGTGTCGGCGTCGCCCGCGGTGGGGATCACCACCCAGGGAGCGTCCAGACCGCCAGCCAGCTCAATCATACGGCTGGTGATCTCGGGGCCGATCTTGCCGCCGCCAATGATCACCAGCGTTCCATTCGCCGGACCCTGCACCGCCGGAGTGGCGGCCAACAGCAGCATCGCAAGAATCACAGAACCAGTACCCCTTTGCCCAAAATCTTCCGGTTGTCCACATCCCGCAGCGCGCGCGGAGCATCCGCAAATGTATACTGCGAACCGATCTGCACTTTCAACTTGCCCTCGGCCAGCAGACCGTTCAGGGCGGTCTGCGTTTCGGCCAGATAGCTCGGGTGGCGCATCACGTGGCTGCCCCAGAAACAACCGACCGCCGAGGCATTCTTGAGCAGCAGGCGATTGGCCGCAATCGAGGGGATGCGGCCGCTGGCGAAGCCGACGATGGCCACGCGTCCGCCGGGATTGATGCACTTAAACGACAGATCGAAGGCATCGCCGCCGACGGGATCGTAGACGACATCGACGCCGCCGAATTCGGCCTTCACTTGATCGGCCCAGGCGGAGTTCGTGTAGTCGATCACGCGGTCCGCGCCACAGCTCAAGCAGAACTCCCGCTTGGCTTCGCTGCTGGCGGTGGCGATGACGCGGGCACCCAGCGCTTTGCCGATCTCAATGGCCGACATACCGGTGCCGCTGGCGCCTGCGTGCACCAGCAGTGTTTCACCCGCGTGGAGTTGGGCGCGCTCGACCAACACAAACCAGGAGGTGTGATAGACCACCAGAAACCCGGCCGCTTGCACGTCGCTCAACTGCGGTGGCGTGGGGAAGACGCGATCTGCGCTGGCGAGAATTCGCTCGCCATAGCCGCCTTGGCTGGCAAAGGCGAACACGCGCTCGCCCGTGTCCTCGCGCACACCGGCCACTTCAGCGCCGGGGATGAACGGGAAGGGCGGCTTGATCTGATACTGGCCGCGGATCTGGAGCAGGTCGAAGAAGTTGATGCCGGCCGCATGAACCCGAATGGGTACCTGACCCGCGTCGGGCGGGAGGGCTTCGGCGCTGCCCAAACGGAGTGATTCCGGCTCGCCCCACTGGTCCACAAACCAGGCTCGGTAATGGGCGGGTGAGAGGGAGGTGTCAGCCACTACTTGGCGAGGCTATCACACTGCTATGGGCAAGTGCTCCTGTTGGGCGGCCAAGGCTTGCGCCACCAGATCGCGGATTTCGCGGATGTGGCCGCGGTCGTCGGCCGAGATGCCTTCGCCCTCTTTCCAATCGGCGTAGAGGCAGGCTTGCGGCTCTTCGTTCACCAGCACGGGAATGATGACGGCACCGCGGAGGCCCATGCGTTGGACGAAGACGCCATGGGAGCCAGCCTCGGGGTCGAGAAACAGCTCCTTTTGGCGGGCCAACGCATAAGCCACCGGGTTGGTGTGGGCATCGGCCGGATAGCGGAACTGGCGCAGAAAGGCGCCGATATCTTCGCCCACGCCGACACGGGCGGAGATCAAGCGGCCATTCGATTCGGGAACCGCCAGGACGGCCCGTTGGGCGCCGCCCGACACCAGCGATTCCAGCGCCTTCCGGACGACTGAATCGGGGGATTCGCCCCCACTGACGGCCCGGCGGAGCGCTTGCAGCCACGGTAGGAAGATCGATTCCTCGGCGGCCGCGTCGGCCACAGCGCCGTCCGGTGTTGACTCGGGTGACGCGGCTTCGACGGGGGCGGGCGCGGGGATGGCAATCAGGGTCGGGCCCAGCTTGGCCGCTTGCTCCAAGGCGTGGCTGACCTTGAAGGCCAGTTGCGGCACGTCGGTGGGCAAGGCAGCCGCCAGCCACACTTCCTTCAAGTCGGCCAGACTATCGTTCATCAGTGTGGTCAACTGGCCGGGGGTGAAGCGGGAGACTTCTTTGTGAGCCAGCCGGACTTGTTCCAGCCGGTCTGCGATCTGGCCGGGCACCGGATGATGCATGGCATCCGTGATGCCCTGGGCAAACGAGGCCACGCCGTGGAGCAGAATTTGGGGGCTGCGGCCCGCCCGCGGCGCGGAGGAGCTCATGGCGCGGACCACCGTGTCCGGCATGTTCCAGCGCAGGGCAATGCGTTGGCCCAGCTCTTCATAGCTGAAACAGAGAATGTCGGTGGCGGCCCGTTGTAAGTCCGGCTCCTTTTGGCCGTGGCGGTGCTGCACTTCCTGATGAAGCTGCGGCAAATAGGACGCCACCATAAACTCACCCAGATTGCGGAACATGCCGGACAAGTAGGCCTCTTCGGCCAGATCCTGGTTTTCCTTCTGCGTGATACGCCGCGCCAGATTTGCGGTCAAGGTGGCTTTGAGAATCAGCTCGCGCACGGGCCGCGGACAGGGTGGCATCTCCTCCACTCCTAACAGACTGCTGGCCAGATCCCGGACGGCGACGCAGCCCAGCATACAGATGGCTTCCTCCAGGCTGGGGACGCGGCGGTATTGGCGCTGGGCCGCAATGCCATTGGCCTGACGTAAGACAGCCGCACTTAGAGCGAGGCTTCTTTCTACCAGGGGAGTAACCCGGGCCGGAGTAGCCTTTTCGCCGTCAATCAACCGTACGACGGCATGCAAGTGCCGGGGGAACGCGGGGATATCGCTGCAACCGGCCAGAAACTGGCCAGCAGAGCGCAAGCGATCCTCCTTCGACAAAATGCGTGGAGCTGGCATTGCTGATAACTGGCTGAAGACCCAGGATTACATAGCAAGCGCCGGGAAGCTATCGGCAAAACACCTGAGGAGTAACTAAGTGGCGAGTTCCGAGGCCGGAAGCGATAGACCTTGCGTGGCCCGGAGCAGTTCGCGTTCTTCGGTTGTGCCAGCGTCGGTAGCGCCGGATTCGGGCGAGGCCGGGCCAGGGCTCCAACGTTCGACGGCGGCCCGCAGTTCGGCCAATGCCAGCGGCTTGCGGAGAAAGTCGTCCATGCCGGCCTCAAAGCACAGCTGCTGATCTTCATCCTGAGCGGCGGCGGTCAGCGCGATGATGGGGGTGCGGCTGACGGTGCCAGCCAATGCCCGGATTTCGCGCGTGGCTTCAAGGCCGGTCATGGCGGGCATGTGGATGTCCATCAGGATCAGGTCGAACTGCCCGGTGCGGACCGCTTCCAGCGCCTGCAGGCCATCGCAGACAGCTTCGCTGGCGTAGCCGGCTTTCTCGAGCGCCCGTTGCACAATGGTGCGGTTGACCGGGTTGTCGTCGGCGATCAGCACCCGCTTGCGGCCCGCTTCGGCTCTGGCTGGAGTGACGGGCGGCATCGCGGAGGCGGAGCCCGGCGCGGCCGGGGGAACCGCATAGAGCACCCCCAGCAGTGCCTCGCGCAGTTGCCGCCGGCGGATGGGCTTGGTCAACCGGGCGGTGAACCGCGCATCCATCAAGCGCATCACTTCCGCGCCGCCACCGGTGGAACTGAGACACAGCAGGGGCGTTGCGGCCAGGCCCTGGTCAAGACGAATGGCGTCGGCGGTCTCCAGGCCGTCCAGTCC
Source organism: Acidobacteriota bacterium (assembly GCA_026394055.1). Lineage (GTDB taxonomy): Bacteria > Acidobacteriota > Terriglobia > Bryobacterales > Bryobacteraceae > JAPKYZ01. Next base: position 7,020 of record JAPKYZ010000077.1, on the reverse strand, counting down.
GGGCATGTGCATATCGAGCAGGACGGCCCGGAAGGGCGTGCCCGTGGCTTCCGCCGCCCGCATCAGCGCAAGCGCCTCACGGCCGCTGGAGGCGGTGGCGTACTGGCAGCGGAACGAGGCCAGATAGCGGCCGATCACCTGGAGGTTGGTTTCACTATCGTCCACCACCAGAATGCGCGTGCCACGCAGCAACGCGGGCGCTTCGGTGACCGAAACCGTCTCCGGCAAGCCGCAGGGACAGGTGAACCAGAAGCGGCTGCCTTTGCCGGGCCGGCTGTCCAGACCCATCTGGCCGCCCATCATCTCCACCAGATTGCGCGAGATGGTGAGGCCCAGGCCGGTGCCGCCATAGCGGCGGGTGGTGGAGGCGTCGGCTTGCACGAAGCTCTCAAAAACCTTTTCCTGTTGCTCCGGCGAAATGCCGATGCCGGTGTCGCGCACCTCGACGTGAAGCTGGACGCGGCCCACGTCGAGCGGGGTTTGCATGACGGTGAGCGTCACTTCGCCTTCGTGCGTAAACTTCAGCGCGTTGGTCAACAGATTCATCACCACTTGGCGCAGACGGGTGGCGTCCCCGCGGACCAGGTCCGGCAACGTAGGGTCGATGGCGCAGACCAGTTCCAGACCACGGGAATGGGCCCGGGGCGCCAGCAGGGCGGCGGCGTCTTCAAAAAGAGCGGCTGGATCAAAGGGCGCGGCCTCCATATCCAGCTTTCCGGATTCGATCTTGGATAGATCGAGGACATCGTTGATGATCGACAGCAGCGATTCGGCGGAGCTGCGGATGATGCCCGCGTATTCGGCCTGTTCGGGGTCCAGCCGGGTTTCGGTAAGCAGTTCGCTCATGCCGAGCACACCGTTCATGGGAGTGCGGATCTCGTGGCTCATGTTGGCCAGAAACTCCGACTTGACGGCGTTGGCGCGCTCCGCCACGCGGCGGGCCGCGCGAGCGACGTGAAACTCCCAGCCGAGGATCAGGCAGGCCAACGCGATCAGGGTTAAGGCGCCCACCAGCCACTGCCGCAACTGCTCAGCGCGCTGCATTTCGTAAAGCGATTTGGCCTGATCGGCGGAATAGAGCCACCGGTCCATGATCAGGCTCAGGCGGCCCTGGACGGCCATGGCGGAGATCTCACTGCGCAGGATGTCGACCAGTGGCCCCTTGGACTTGACGGAGGCGATGACGACATCGCTGGCCGCGCCGTCAATATATTGCACCGCCAGGCGGGTGGCCTGGCAGCCATCCGGACGGAGCATCAGAAATTCTTCCGCCGCGCGGGCTTCCACCAGGGCCAGCTTCACCTCGCCCCGGCAGACGGCTTGCAAGGCGGTCATGTAGCTGGAAACGGGCACCAGTTGAGCGGCCGCGAGAAACCGTTCGGCAATGCGTTGGGCCAGCGGATAAGGCGGGTAGGCGACGCGATATCCGGCGGGCGAAATCAAGCCTTCTCCGGCGGCCTGGCTGACGGAGATCAGGGAGAAGTTGTTCTGCATCCAGGGCTTGCTGAGATGCCAGCGTTCCGCGCGCTCGGGCGTTGCGCCTAGCACGGCCCAGGCATCCACCAAACCCTGTTCCATGGCGAGATCCGGGCGGACATTCACCCGGACCCATTGCAGCTTCACCTGCCGCCGCACGGCCGCTTCGCCGAGGACGTCGACGCTTAAGCCCGTGGGTCCGGCGGCGGTGGGAATGGTAAACGGCGGCCCATCGTCATAGCCGACCCGCAAGACCCGGTCGGCCCCTTGCGGCTCCATCCACTTAGGCCACGACAAATAGGTGAGCGCCAGCGCCACGATACCGGCGGCGAGGGCTGCCACCCGCCACTGGACGACTTTGTCAAGAATTCCCATCCGCCGTGGCAACCTACTCGGTGCCGTCTGTCTAATCGGCGGAACGGTTGCTTCTCTGATGGCCCGGAAGGAAGAAATTTGGACCGGTCGGGTAAACTTTTCCTATGGGCCTTCCCCTGCGCTTCCGCAGCCGCCGCTCGCCTGCCACGGCCGCCCTGGCTGAACATTCAGGCATCAGCAGCAGCTTGCAATTTTTCAGCCGGGAGCGCGCCTGGATTAGTGAGCGCCATCTAGCGCTGTGCCGCGTGCCGGCGCCGACCTTTTTCGAACAGAAGCGGGCCGAATGGATCGCCGCGGAGCTGGACAAACTAGGCTGCCGGGTGGAGATTGACCGCGGGGGCAACGTGGTGGCCCGCGTGGGGGAACAGTGCAAGCCGCCCTTTGTGGCTCTGACGGCGCATCTCGATACCGTGCTGGCGCCGCGCACGCCGGATGATATCCGGGTGGCGCCCGATGGCCGGTTTTTAGGACCCGGAATCTCCGACAATGGCGCCGGACTGGCCGGTCTGCTGGCCGTGGCCGCTGCCTGGCAGGAAGGAGCGCTGACGCCAGCCGAACGCCGTGCCTCGCTGGTGATCGTCGCCAACGTCGGGGAAGAGGGCGAAGGCAACCTGAGCGGCATGCGTTATCTCTGCCGCCAATCGCCGCTGGCGGGAGAGATCACCAACTTTGTTGTGCTGGACGGGCCGGGGACGGACCACATTACGGCGCACGCCCTGGGCAGCCGCCGGTTTGAGATCAACTTCAATGGACCCGGCGGACACAGCTGGTCCGACCATGGCACGGGTAACCCGGTGCATGCGCTCGCCACCGTGATCGCCGATTTCACCGCCTCCCAGAGCGAGGCCGGTGGTCCGCGCGCCTCCATCAATTTTGGCTTGATCGAGGGCGGCGCCAGCATCAACTCGATTCCCTCGGAGGCGCGGGCCAAGGTGGACATCCGGTCAGAGAGTGTGGAGCGGATGGAAGAGCTGTCCGAACTGCTGACCGATGCCGTCGAGCGCGCCCTGGCCGCCGAGAATGACCGGGTGGCGCGGCGCCGGCTGACCGGCCGGGTGACGGCCAAGATCCGTGAGATCGGCTCCCGCCCGGGGGGTAAGCTGCCGGATAGCGCACCGTTGCTGGCGGCGATTCGCGATGTGGATCTGCACCTGGGGCTGCGCTCGGCGATGGACTGCGCCTCCACCGACGCCAATATCCCGCTGTCACTGGGGTTGCCCGCGATCTCCATTGGGGCGGGCGGCCAGGGTGGCGGGGCCCATACTCCGGCGGAATGGTTCCACCCGGACGGGCGCGAGACCGGCTTGCGGCGCGTGTTTCTGACATTGAGCCATCTGTTGAAGGCTCCCAGCGAATGAGCCTGCGTTGGCGGGCGGACCTGGCGCTGGCTCTCATCGGCCTGATCTGGGGCTCCACCTTTGTGCTGGTGAAGGCGGCGCTGGCCGATTGTTCGGTCTTCCTGTTTTTGGGCATCCGGTTTTCCATTGCGGCGGTGGCGCTGGGCCTCGCCTTTCGTGGAAGGCTGCGCGGCTCCGGGCGCGAATACTTCGCCGGATTCCTGACCGGCCTTTCCCTGAGCGCCGGCTACATTCTGCAGACGGTGGGCCTAAAGTCCACCACCGCCTCAAAATCTGGATTTTTGACCGGACTCTACATCGTGTTGGTACCTTTGCTCGCGGCGTGCGTCTATCGCACTGGGCCGGATCGGCCCACTGTGCCGGGGTGGCGCGAATGGCTGGGCATCGCCATGGCTACCTCGGGAATGACGCTGATGACAGTGGATTGGGACACGATCAGGAACTGGGGCGGCGGCGCAGGCGGGTTCGCACTGAATCAGGGCGACTTGCTGACGCTGGCCGGGGCGGGGGCATTTGCCGTCCATCTGTTGATGCTGGGCCACTATACGGGCCGGGTTTCGGTGCCGGTACTCAGCTTTACGCAGATCGCCACCAGTGCCGTGGTGCCGCTGGGACTGCTGCCGCTGCTCGAAACGCCGGCGGTGCGCTGGACGTCCAGTTTGGTGGCCGTGCTAGCGATCACCGGATTGCTGGCGACGGCGGTGGTATTTGTTCTCCAGACCTGGGCCCAGCGCCACACGCCGCCATCGCGGACCGCGCTGATCCTGGCCCTGGAGCCCGTCTTCGCCATGATCTGCGGGTTTGCCGTGGCGGGTGAGCGGTTGACGGTGCCCGCGGCCCTGGGTGCGGCCTTGATCCTGGGCGGCATCCTCCGGGTAGAAATGAAACCGTCATCAGCGTCTACACATCCAAGCATCTAGAACCGACCCTATAATAGGAACCAAGTCATTAGGAGACGTATGAGTTTCGTCGAACGCATCAAACAACGCCGCTTCCTTTCTTTCAGCCTGCTGCTGATGACGCTCAGCACCGGCATTCTCATCGGAACGGTACTGAGCACAGGCGTGCAGGCAGCCCGCGATGGCCAGACCGCCGCCCCCGATGCCACGCCGTTGGTCGTACCCAGCCCCGCCAGTCTGGCCAACGACTTTACCCGTCTGGCCAAGAAGGCTGAGCCTTCGGTGGTGAACATCTCCACCGACTACACGCCGAAGCCCGTGGCCTCGCGCAAGGGCCGTCCGCAGAGCGATGATGACGATCCGGATGAGGACGCCCAAGCCGACCTGTTCCGCCGCTTCTTTGGCCAGAACCCCTCGATGCCGGGCAACCGCAACATGCCGCGCCCCAAGAGCATGGGCACCGGCTCCGGCTTCATCGTCGACAAGAATGGCTACATCATCACCAACTATCACGTCGTCGAAAAGGCCGACCACATCAAGGTGAAGGTGCCGGAAGACACCACCGAATACAAGGCCAAGCTGATCGGCTACGACAAAGAAATCGACATGGCCGTGCTGAAGATTGAAGCGACCAAGCCCCTTTCGGTGCTGAAGGTGGCCAACTCCGATGGCGTGCAGGTGGGTGATTGGGCGATTGCGATCGGTTCGCCGTTTGGCCTGGAAGCCACCGTGACCGCGGGCATCGTTTCGGCCAAGGGCCGCAGCAATATCTCGGGCGCCAAGCAGTTCCAGAGCTTTATCCAGACCGACGCAGCCATCAACCCCGGCAATTCCGGCGGCCCGCTGCTGAACATTGCGGTCGACGTGGTGGGCATCAATACCGCCATCGCCACCGAAAGCGGCGGCTCGCAGGGTGTCGGCTTTGCGCTGCCCATCAACACGGCGGTGAAGAGCTACAACATGATCATCCGCTCCGGCAAGGTCACCCGTGGCTCCATTGGCGTGACGTTCGGCAAGTTTGACCGGCCGGAACTGCTGAAGGCGCTGGGCGTCGACGGTGGCGTGCTGATCAACGAGGTAACCGCGGGCGGCCCGGCGGAAAAGGCCGGCGTCAAGGCGGAAGACGTGATCGTGGCCTTGAACGGCAAGCCCGTCAAGAACGGTGACGATCTGGTAGCCCGCGTGGCCGACACGCCGGTGGGTGAAAAAGTGAAGGTGACCGTCGACCGCGGCGGCAAGAAGATCGACATGGACGTGACGATTCGCGACCGGGCCGAAGTGATCGCCGACGGTGGCTTGGGCGCCCCGCGCCGGGGTGTGGAGATTGAGCCCTCCGCCGGTCAGAATCAGGCCAAGTTTGGTATCGCTATCGTCAACATCGGCGACGGCGAGCGCGAGAACATGAACCTGGAGATCAAGGGTGGTGTTCAGGTAACCCGCGTCGAACCCGATAGCCTGGCCGAGGAAATGGGCGTGCAGGAGCGCGACGTGATCGTCTCCATCAACCGCGTTCCTGTCAACTCGCAGGAAGATGTGAAGAAGGTGCAAGCCACCTTGAAGCCAGGGGATGCGGTGGCCTTCCGCATCATGCGCCCCTTCGGGGGCGGTGGCCGGCAGAAAACGCAGTGGCAATCGTCGTTCTTAGCTGGTACTCTGCCTAAGAACTAGATGCTCTGGCGCACTTTATCTGCACTCTTGATTCTGGGAGCCGTCCTGGTGGCGGCTCCCGTACCGCAAACCAAAGCAAGCCCCACCAAATCAGCGCCGGCGGCAGCGGCCCCCAAACCAGGGGCGGCCAAGCCAGCGGCACCGCCAAAGAAGTCGAGTTCCCGCGCCTCGCTGAAGCCCACGCCGGTGAAGCCGACCCCGGTCAAGCCATCGAGTGTCAAGCCGCGCCGGGCGACGCCCTCCAAAATCGGACCCCGGCGGGCAGCCGCGGCGCCACCTCGCCAAAGCCAACCGTCACCCGAGCGGTATAGGCAGATCCAGCAGGCTTTGATCGACAAAGGCTTTCTCGAGGGCGAACCATCCGGCCAGTGGGACCAACGCTCAATTGACGCGCTGAAGAAGTTCGAAGAATCGCAGCAGTTGCGCAACGATGGCAAGATCGATTCGATGGCTTTGATCGCCCTGGGGTTAGGCCCCAAGCGCACCCCGCTGCCCGCCTCTCCCCTGCCTGGCACCATGGTGCCTCCGGCTCCGCAGAACTAGGCGGGCCGCCCGCGGCAAGACTGCGGCTATACTCAAGAGAGTCGCGGTTCAGCCCGGACCTCCGATTATCCCAGCCCAGGAAAGAACCTCCGCTCTTGCTGTCTGTCAACCACGTCACGATGCGCTACGGCGCCCGCATCCTGTTTGAGGATGTCACCACTACCTTTCTCTCCGGCCGCCGCTACGCGATCACTGGACCCAACGGCGCGGGCAAGTCGACGTTCGTCAAAATCCTGACCGGGGAGATCGACCCGACCGCCGGCCACGTCGTGCGTCCCAAAAAGATGGGCGTCCTGAAGCAGGACCAGTTCGCCTTCGACAACTACCGGGTGATCGATACCGTGATCATGGGCAATGAGCCGCTGTGGGCGGCCATGCAGGAACGCGAGACGCTCTATGAGAAGGACCCGGCGGAACTGACCGACGATGACGGCATCCGGTTGGGTGAACTGGAAGGCATCGTGGGCGATGAGAACGGCTACACGGCCGAACCGGACGCCGCCATTCTGCTGGACGGCCTGGACATTCCCGAAGAGTTCCACGAGCGCAAGATGAGCGAGTTGCAGGGCGGCCAAAAGGTCCGCGTGCTGCTGGCGCAGGCACTGTTCGGCGACCCCAGTGTCATCATCCTGGACGAACCGACCAACAACCTGGATTTGGATTCGGTGCACTGGCTGCAGGAGTACCTGAAGGAGTATCAG
>JAPKYZ010000050.1 GCA_026394055.1 Acidobacteriota bacterium | reverse complement strand
CCTGCAATCCTGACCGGCAAGGCGCGCCCGCGCCCCCACCGGCTCAGACCATCTACGATCCAAACCCACCAACGCCCCCGGCGCGGGTTTATTTTAAGCCTCTGGCTTGGGTTCTCACACAGACTCGTGAGCTTGGGGCTTGTGGCGGGATAGTGAAAAAAGCCCCAAGCTCACGCATGGGGCTACATCGCAGTGAAAAAAGGCCCCAAGCTCACGCATGGGGCTAGGCGACCCGGCAGAAGCCCCACACTGGCGCATGGGGCCGGCGAAGGCCGCCACTTTCCCCTTTACCAGCGCAAGCGGAGCGCCAGCTGATACGTGCGCGGCAGATTGGCGGCACTGGTGATGCGCCCAAAGTTGCCGCTGGTGGGGTTCAGTTCCGGTCCATTGAACTGGGTGCGGTTGAAGGCGTTGAAGGATTCGCCGCGCAACTGGGCAATGAACCGCTCGGCGATCTGGATGTCCTTAAACAGGCTCAGGTCCACGTTGTTCACGCCATGTGAGCGGAAGGCGGGGAAGGCCCGGCTGAAGGTGCGGAGATTCCGGTCCAGCTGTTGCGCGGCGTTGCGGTTGAAGCGGGTGGTGTCGAAGGTCTGGGTGAGATTGCTCGCCTGCCAGTTCAGATCGCCACCCAGATAGATCACGTTGCCCCATTCCACCGGGCCACCGGGCTGCAGGGTGTAGATGAGGTTGGTCTTCCAGCCGCCGATGTCGCGGTTCAACCACGGCCCGGCACCGCCGCCGAAGCGCTTGCCTTTGCCGAACGGCAGATCGTAGCTACCAGAGAAGACGAACCGCTGCGGACGGTCTTCACCGGCGACGCGGTTGTGCAACTGGTTGTCCTGCGCATTCAGGAACTCCGTTCTTTCGAGCATCTTCGAGAACTGGTAGTTCGCCAGGAACTGCAAGCCATTGGCGAAGCGCTTCTCGATGCGGGCCTGCAGCATGTGGAACGACGAGGAGCCGATCGTCTGGCCTTCGACGCGTACGCCCGCCTGGCCGGAGAACTGCGGGTACGGGCGCAGCAGTTGCTCGGTGGAGATGGTGTTGCCATTGATGCCCGTCCCGGCCAGCAGACCGCGGAAGGGGTTGGCGACGACGGCCGTCAGCCGGTCGATGGTGGCTTGATCGCGCACGCCCGTGGTCGACAGCAGCGAGGCGGGGATGAAGTTGAGGTCGCGGTTGATGGGCAGGTGTCCGGCCTGGGAGCCGATGTAGCCGACCTCGACCACGGTGTTGCCGCCCAGGGTCCGCTGGATGTTGAAGTTCCAGCGCCACGTGCGCGGCTGGCCGACCTTCTCTTGCGTGTAGGTGATGTTCTGGCCCAGGAAGGTGTTGACGCCCAAGGCCGCGCCGACGGGCTGCTGGATGCCGCCCGGGAACGGGTTGCCCAGCGTCGCCACGGGCGTCAGGAAGTTGTTGACGTTGGCGGCCAGCGCCGTGGTCTGGCTGAAGCCGGGCTGTTGAACACCTGTGGTGCCGATGCCCTGATAGAAGAGGCCGACACCGGCACGGAGCACGGTCTTGGAGCCCAGTGCGGCGGGTGACCACGTGAAGCCCAGGCGCGGTGCAATGGCGGCGCCATAGGTGGAGTAGATGTTGCGCCGGTCGGCATTGGCAAACGTCACGCCACCGGTGGGGTTGAACTGAGCCGCGGCCAGCAGCGCACTGGGGCTGGCGGCATAGGCCGTGCGAGCGGCGGCGGTGACGGCGTTGGTGGCGGCTGAGTCAAAGCCGTTCAAGCTGCGGTTATAGCGCTCCGTCGTGCCGAGATCACGCTCATACCGGATACCCGCGTTGATGGTGAAGTTGGGCCGCACACGGAAGTCGTCCTGCACGAAGCCGGCGTAGTAGTACGAACGCTGCGTGCGCGTGGCATTCACCTGGAAGTTGCCGCCTGTGGGGTATCCCAGCAGAAAGGCCGTCAGCTCCTGCCCAATGGGCGATTCCGGGGAGTTGTCCAGCGGGCCACGCGCCCAGGAGCTGTTGAACTCATAGCGGCCCGACGAATTGCCAAAGCTGTTCGAGCTTTCGTCCTGGCGGCGCACGTCGCCACCAAACTTCAGCGAATGACGCCCGGCGATCTTGGTCAACGTGACAAAGCCCTGGTAGGTATCAAACGGCGTCAGGTCACCGCCGGAATCGCCCAACTGGCGGAAGCTTTCGTTCGAGCCCGGGCTTTCGAAACGCATGATGGGAAACACCAGCTTGGCGGCGGAAGCGCGGAGCCCGGCGGGCAAGCCCAACTGGGTAAAGTCGAACCCGTCGCTGGGCCGGATGTTGCCTTCGACAAACCGGGTCCAGTTGAAGCGCGTGTTCATCACCAGCGTCGGCGTAAAGGTGTAGACATCATCGAGCGCGCTGCCCCAGTTGACGCGGGACAGGAAGTTGCCGGTGGCGAGGTTGTCGAAGCGGTTGCTGCGGTTCTCGATGCGGTCGTTGTTGCGCATGTTCCAGAACAGCTTGTGGCGGTCGCTCAAGTTCAGGTCCAGACCGCCCATGTAGCTCGAAAATGTGTCGGACCGGATCTGGTTGTTGAAGTAGTTGTCGCGGCCATCCACGCGTCCGGAGAAGTTGGGCTGGGGGTAGTAGTCCAGCACCTTCTGCGCAATCGGATTCAGCCGCGCCGTGGGGATCACGTTGCCGGCGATCGGCTGGCGGCGGATGCGGCTGCCCTCGGCGACGCCGGAGTTCGGGTCATAGAGCTGATAAATCGAGCCCAGCGGCAGCAGCGCGGACAGATCGCCCCGGCGTTGCTGCGCTGTGGGGACGGTGGAGAACGTCGGCTCCGGCTCGCTTTGGCGAATGCCTTCGTAGGCAAAAAAGAAGAAGACGCGATTGCGGCCATTGAACACTTTGGGGATCAGCACCGGACCCCCGGCGGTCAAGCCATATTGGTTAAACCGAGTCACCGGCTTCTTCTGCCCGGCGGCGTTGGTGAAGAACGGCGTCGCCTTCAGGCGCGACACCTGGTTGAACTCATACACGGAGCCGTGGAAATCATTGGTGCCGCCCTTCATCACCACGTTCACCGTGCCGCCGGCCGTATTGCCGTAAGCCGCGTCGGCCATAAACGCTTCCACCTTCACTTCGGTCACGGCATCGACGGGCGGGTTGTAGGCGACGCGGCGGTTGCGCGTCATGTCCGGCGATCCGTCCAGCAGCAGCTCATTCGCTTGCCCCTGGCCGCCGCCCATCGAAAAGCCCGCCGGGCCACCGTTGTCGAAGGGACGGGTAAAGCGCGGGTCTGACGACGGCACCACACCATAGGCCAGCTGCGCCAGCGTCAGTGGCGTGCGGCCGTTCATGGGCATGTTCTCAATCTGGCTGGAAGTGATCACCTGGCCCACGCTCGAGGTGGCGGTGGTCAGCAAGGGGGCGTCGGAGGAGATGGTGACTGATTCGCTCTGGCTCCCCACTTCCAGCTTGATGTCCACCGTGACGCGCGTGTTGGTGCCGATCTGCACGCCTTCCTGGGTGTAGCGCTTAAAGCCCTGGGTCTCGGCGGTGATGCGGAACGCTCCCGGAGCGAGAAACGGCAGCGTGTACTCGCCTTCAGCTCCGGTGGCGGTTTCGGCCCGAGCACCGGTCTCCGTCGAGACGGCCGTGATCTTGGCCCCTGGGATCGCGGCTCCGGTGGGGTCAGTCACCCGGCCGGAAAGAGTAGAACGAAACTCCTGGGCACAGACAAGGCCCAAGGAGAGCATAAACATGATGCATCCCTGAAGAATCATGTACACATTAAAACACGTGCATGTGACAGTCTGGCAACTACGGCGTAAGAAGAATCATGCGAGCGTCCGACCTTCCCGCCGCGACCATTGACCTTGGGGCAGGGAAGCAGTAGAACTAGTGCTGCATGATCACACGTCGAGAAGTTCTGGCCGCCCTGGCGGCTGCTCCAGCGGCCGTTGCCGCTCACCCGCGCTACCAGCTGGGCGTCACCACCAACACCCGCGGCGGTTGGGAGAACGACACGTGGCTCGCGTTCCGGGAAGCCAAGGCGGCGGGCTTTGACCACGTGGAGACCTTCATCCACTACTTCAAAGAGGCTTGGGACAAAAACGAGCCCGCTCTCCTGCAGCCGCGCATCGATGAGATCGGCGTGAAGTTTGTCACCATCTCGAACGGTGCCCCGATGGAGATGCACTTTGACGATCCGTCGAAGCAATCGAAGATTGTCGAGGAGCATGTGAAGCTGGCCAAGTTCGTAAAGGCTCTGGGTTGCACGCACTTGAAATGCAACGCCGGCCCACCCCGCCTGATGGGCAACACCGGCGAGGACTTGCGCCAGATGGTGAAGGTCTACGACGAACTGGGCGCGCGGCTGAATGACGTCGGCATGGTCTTTGCGCCGCACGCCCACATGTGGAGCCAGTTTGAGACACGCCGTGAGGTGGAGTACATCCTCGAGCACACCAATCCCAAACTAGTCCGCTTCGTGCTCGACACCGGGCACATCACCATGGCCGGCATGGACCCGGTGGCGCTGGCCCGCACGTTGGGACACCGCATTGTCGAGTTCCACTTGAAAGACGTCCACGCCCGCTACCGGGGCGGGGCACGGGTCCGCATTGACCGCAATGATTCATTGAAAGATCCGATCTTCTTCGCCTTGGGCACCTCCGGCGGCGTCGACTTTCCGGGCTTGGCCGATCAGCTGGCCACCATCGGGTGGTCCGGCTGGCTGACCTGTGAGCTGGATAGCTCACCGATGCGGCCGCCGCTCGAAGGGGCGAAGATCAACCGGGCTTATATGCGAGAGAAGTTTGGCGTTTAGGCGCGAGGCAGAGGCAGAAAATGGACGGCAGGGCCGTGGAGTTGGGCCAAGCCCCAGTCCATAGTGGCCAGGGTTCCACTGTGGTGAGCCGCCAGCGCCACCAGATAGGCATCCGTCACCTGACGATGGCCAACGATTCCTTTTTCCGGCAGCTGAGTATAAGAAATCGAGTCCGGCCAGAATTGGTGGCGGGGGTCGGCATGGATACGTGCCACCAACTGTTTGGTTTCCTTGATCGGTAGCTTGCGCAAATAGAATCTGATCACCGCGCCTTCCGTGATGGGGCAAGTTGCGAAAGCGGTGACGTTCATGAGCCAACGCGTGGCCCGTTGATGCTCAGTATGCGCCGAACTTGCCAGTGCAATCAGTATGTTGGCGTCCAGCAGGAATATGCTACTCATCGTCGAGGTCGAGTATTCGCCGAACGTCTTCCGACGTCACGCGGCCTCCGATTTCCAGCATGGGGAATCCTGCCGCAGAGAATTTCAGTTCCCCGACTGGGGCCGGCTGGTTGCCGCCGGTGACAAAATCGCTAATCACCTCACTCATCGTCTGGTTGCGGTCGCGTGCTACCGCGCGCGCGATGTGATACGCCTCAGGTGTCAGGTTGATTGTGGTCCGCATACTTGCATTGTACGGTGGCTGATGCGGTGATGCAGTGATGTGATCCTCATCCGGCAATCTGCTCCTCGTCCTGCTCCAGCGCTAAACTGAGCTTCGTGAGCTTCCCTATTACCCGCATGCGCCGGATGCGCTCGACTGAAGGTCTGCGCCGTCTGGTCCGTGAGACTCGCCTGGCGCCGGAGCAGCTGGTGCTGCCCTTGTTTGTCTGCCCGGGCGAAGGCGTCCGCCGCGACATCTCTTCCATGCCCGGCAATGCGCAGCTCTCGATTGATCAGCTGGTCAAGGAGTGCGCGGAAGCCAAGTCACTGGGTCTCGGCGGCGTGATCCTGTTTGGCATTCCGGAGCACAAGGATGAGCAGGCCTCCGGCGCCTATGACGACCAGGGCATCGTCCAGCGCGCGCTGCGGGCGTTGAAGCAGGAAGTGCCGGGCCTGGTGCTGATCACCGACGTTTGCAACTGTGAGTACACCTCGCACGGCCATTGCGGCCTGGTGGTAGGCGACGACGTCGTCAACGACCCGTCGCTCGAGTGGTTGGCCAAAGCGGCGGTTTCGCATGCCAAGGCGGGGGCGGACATTGTGGCTCCGTCCGACATGATGGACGGGCGCGTGGCCGCGATCCGGGCGGCGCTGGACCGGGATGGCTTCACCAACACCCCGATCCTCTCCTATGCCGCCAAGTTCGCCAGCTGCTTCTATGGCCCGTTTCGCGAAGCGGCGGAATCGACGCCCCAGTTTGGTGACCGTCGTAGCTACCAGATGGACGCCCCCAACGCACGTGAAGCGATGCGGGAAATGGAGCTTGACCTGGAAGAAGGCGCCGACATGCTGATGGTGAAGCCGGCGATGCCGTACCTGGATCTGCTAGCCAAAGCCCGGGAACGCTTCGACGTGCCGCTGGCCGCCTACCAGGTGTCGGGTGAATTCTCCATGATCCACGCCGCCGCCCAGCGGGGCTGGATTGACCTCGATCGGGCCATGATGGAGAGCCTAATCTCCATCCGCCGCGCCGGGGCCGACTTCGTCCTAACGTATTTTGCGAAGGCCGCCGCCCGCATGTTGGGAGCCTGAACGCCGGTTAGCCCTGCGAAACGAACGCACTAGCCGGAATATGAAGACGTGGAACGGGCAAATCCCGTTTCTGGAATCACAATTTCTGAATACCAGTTAATGATTTAGCCTATTTTTCTTTATACAATGCGAGGTGCAAGAAAGTTCCTTGCTTTCAGGAGAAAATTTATGAACTCAGTCAGTTCGCTGCGCACTCTCGCGCTGCTACTTCTGGCGGCTGTGGCTGCTTTTGCCCAGTCGGACAGCACGTCGATCAACGGCACGGTCACCGATCCCAGCGGTGCGGCGATCGCTAATGCCAAGGTTGTGGCCAAGAACGAGCGCACCGGCGCGGTTCGCGAAGTCGCCACATCGTCTGCTGGCACCTTCGTGATCCCGGCCATCCCCGCCGGTCTCTACACTGTCACGGTTGAGGTCGCCGGCTTTAAGAAGTACGAATCCAAGAACAACAAGATCGATCCCAACCTGCCCGCCACCATGGATGCGGTGATGCAGGTGGGTACCACCACCGAAACGGTCGAGGTCACGGCCACGGTGGGTGCGATCCAAACAGAAACCTCAACCCTCGGCAAACTGGTGGAAGGCAAGCAGATCTCCGACCTCCAGTTGAATGGCCGTAATCCGCTCTTCCTGTCGTTGCTGAAGCCCGGTGTGCGCGGCGGTAACTCGCTGGCCAACTTCGACTTCGGCCTCACCACGGGCGGCTTGCAGATTAACGGTAGCCGCACGCAGGACAACCTGATCGCCTTTGACGGCGCCGTCGGCGTGCGCACGCGCTCCAACGGTACCTCCATCGGCACCGCCGATCTGGACGCTGTGCAGGAAGTACAGATCCTCACGGCCAACTATTCGGCAGAATACGGCCGCTCGGCCGGTGGCCAGATCCGCATCGTCACCAAGACCGGTGGCCAGCAGTTCCACGGGTCGATGTACGAGTACCTCCGGAATTCGGCCACCAATGCCAATACCTGGTCCCGTAACCGCGCCGGTCAGCCGATCGCTCCCGACAAGTTCAACCAGTACGGTTGGAACTTCAACGGCCCGGTCACCATCCCTGGCCTTTTCAACAAAGAGCGGAACAAGGCGTTCTTCTTTGTCAGCCAGGAATGGGTGAAGCGCCGCACCGAAGCCACCAACGTCCGCACGGTTCCGACGGTGAGAATGAAGCAGGGCGATTTTGGCGAACTGCTCGGTTCCAACATCTTCTTCAACACGCCCCAGACGATCCGCGATTCCAATGGCACGCCCTATCCCGGCAACGTCATCCCGAACGCGCAGACCAGCAAGAACGGCCTGGCGCTGCTCAGCGTCTATCCCAACCCGAACCTGGCGATCCCGCAGGGTTCCGGTAACTGGTACGGCGCCGCCGCCGCTCCGGTGAACCAGCGCAAGGATACCTATTCGCTGGACGTGTTGCCCACGTCGCGTGACCAGGTGAAGTTCCGCATGAACTTCTACCACTACAACGACATCAACCCGTTCCAGACCAACTTCCTGCTCTCCAACCGCTTGATCGACCGTCCCAACCAGACGGCGTCCCTGGCCTGGACCCGCACCATCAACCCCACCACGGTGAACGAATTCCTCGTCACCGCCAGCCGCGATCAGGTTTCCTTGCGCATGGCCGATGTGCCGACGTTGAACCGTACCACCTACGGCATCAACTATCAGTACATCTTCCCCAACGGCAAGGATCTCCCCAACAAGCTGCCGACGGTGGACATTGCCGGGTTCCAAACCTACACCGGTAGCCCGTATCCGTCCAACTCGGCGGGTCCGATCTATAACCTGTCCAACAACACCACCAAGATCATCGGCACGCACACCATCAAGTTCGGTGTGATGCTCGAACGCGCCGGCCAGAATGACTATGACCAGATCAACGTCAGCGGCGTTCCCGGCGGTTCTGACAACCAGAACGGACGGTTCGTGTTCATCAACAACCGCCCCGGCGGTTCCGGCACGGCCATCTCGGATGCCGCGCGCGGCCTGTTCTCCACCTATGCCGAAATCGGCATCCGCTCCTACACTCCCTACCGTGGACACATGGTGGAGTGGTTCGTGCAGGACAGCTGGAAGGTGACGGACAAGTTGAAGTTGGAATTTGGTGTCCGCCACTCACTGATCCAGCCCTATTACTCGCTGTGGGGCAATATGACGGTGTTCGATCCGAAGTACTACGATGCCGCCAAGGCGATTCGTGTGGATCGCGCCACCGGCAACCCCATCCCCGGTACCGGTGATGCCTACAACGGTGTCGTCATTCCGGGCAGCGGCTGGCCGGATGCGGCCAAGGGCCGGGTGCCGATCTCCACGACCGGCGAATTTGACCGTTTGTTCCGCGGTGAGCCGAAGCAATACTCGAACATCCAGAAGAACCTGTTCCAGCCCCGCGTCGGCTTGGCCTACCAGATTGGTTCCAAGACCGTGGTGCGCTCCGGCATCGGCCGCTTCTCCACCCGCTTGGGCGTTTCGGATTCGATCTTCCTCGGCGGCAACCCGCCGCTGCAGCCGATCGCTTCGATCCCCAATGGCAACGTCGACGCCCCGGGTGGCGGCTCCACCGCCAGCTTCCCCTTGTCCATCAACACGCAGGACAAGATCTTCAAGAACCCGGAAGCTTACAACTGGAACGTCACCGTCGAGCGCGAGCTCGGGTTCAAGACCGTTCTTGAGCTCAGCTATGTCGGCCGCAAGGGTCTGCATGCCCAGCGCGAACGCAACATCAACCAGTTGCTGCCCGGCACCATCCAGGCCAATCCCGGCGTCAACAACAACGCCCTCCGGCCGTTTGCGGGCTTCGGTCCGATCCGCATCACCAACAATGAAGCCAGCTCTTTCTACCAGGGCTTCCAGTTGGGTGTGAATCGCCGTTTCTCCAGCGGCTTCAGCTATGGCTTCGCCTATACCTACTCCAAGTCTTCGGACAACGGTTCGGGTCAGCGCGACATCATCCCGAACGCCTTTGACGCCTCCGCTCTGTGGGGCCCGTCAGATTTTGATACCCGTCACGTGGCGGTGATCAACTTCATCTACGAACTGCCGGTCTTCAAGAACGCCAAGGGTCTCACCCGCACGTTCCTGGGTGGATGGCAGGTTTCGGGCGTCACGCAGTTCCAGTCCGGCACGCCGGGTACCGTCGCCACGGGTGACGACTTCGCGGGCGTGGGCACCGGCTCCGGTTCGCAGCTCTGGCAGCTGAACGGCGGCCAGATCACCACCTCCGGCAAGTTCACCAACGCCGGTGACAATGGCGCCTACTACATCGACGTTAAGCCCGATGCCAATGGACGTCAGACGCTGTACAGCCAACCCAAGGCGGGGACCTTTGTCACCGACCGGCTGCGCAATGTGATGTATGGCCCGGGCTTCCAGAACTGGAACATCTCGGCCTTCAAGAACTTCCGCGTTGGCGAGCGTGTCAACCTGCAGTTCCGTGCCGATGGCTACAACTTCGTCAATCACCCCAACTGGGGCGGTTCGGCGGGCGGTGGTCTCGACCGCAACCCCAACAACGCCACCTTCGGCCGGGTTACCGCCAAGGGCGGCGAGCGGAACATGCAGTTCGGACTCCGGTTCGGCTTCTAAGCCAACCGCTGTTCGCGTGTCATGAAAAGACGGGCCTCTCTCTTCGGAGCGGGGCCCGTTTTGATTTTTCTTGATTGCATTTGTCGCCTGTTGTCAAGCGCCACGTCCGCCGATGTTAGCCTAGTAGAAGACTTTGATGAACAAGACCAGCAATCCACAAGACTTGGCCCAAATCGCCAAGCGCGTGCGGCGCGAGATCGTGTCGATGATCACGGCCGCCAAGTCGGGGCACCCCGGCGGATCGTTGTCCGCGACGGAAATCCTCGTCACGCTTTACTTTGACGTCATGAAGCATGACCCGGCCAACCCCAAGTGGGCGGACCGGGACCGGTTCGTACTGGGCAAGGGCCACGCCTGCCCGGTGCTGTATTCGGTGATGGCCGAATGCGGTTACACGCCGCTCGACAAATTGAATACGTTCCGGCAACTGGGCTCCATCTACCAGGGCCACCCCGATGTGCGGTTTATCCCCGCGCTCGAGGCCTCCACCGGCTCGTTGGGTGAAGGCTTGTCGCTGGGCCTGGGCATGGCTTGCGCGGCGCGCCTGAATGGCAGCCCGTCCCGCTCCTACGTGGTGCTGGGTGACGGCGAAATTCAGGAAGGGCAGATCTGGGAAGCGGCGATGTTTGGCGCCTTCCACAAGCTGGACAACGCGGTCTGCATCGTCGACTACAACAAGATCCAATTGGACGGCTTCACCAAGGACATCATGGATGTTGAGCCGCTGGCCGACAAGTGGCGCGCCTTCGGTTGGCACACCATCGAAGTCGATGGCCACTCCATCCCGGCCCTGCAGGCCGCCTTCGCCGAAGCCTCGGCCACCAAGGGCAAGCCCACCGTCTTGGTCGCCCACACGATCAAGGGCAAGGGCGTGTCGTTCATGGAAAACAATCCGAAGTTCCACGGTACGGCGCCGACGGCGGCCGAGTGTGAACAGGCGCTGAAGGAGCTGGCATAAATGGTCGCCAATAAGTTTGAATTGAAACCCGGCGGCGCCACGCGCGAAGCCTTCGGCAAGACTCTGGTGGAGTTGGGCCGTGAAAGCAAGGACGTCGTGGTCTGCGACGCCGACCTGTCGAAATCCACTTACACGCACCTGTTCGCCAAGGAGTTCCCCGAGCGTTTCTTCTCCTGCGGCATTGCGGAATCGAACATGGTGGCGATTGGCGCCGGTCTCGCCTCCGCGGGCAAGACGGCCTTCGTCTCCAGCTTCTCGGCCTTTGTGTTGAATAAGGGTTTTGAGCAGCTGCGCGTCACCGCGGCGTACCCCAACGTGCCCTTAAAGGTGGTGGGGACGCACTCCGGCATCTCGATTGGCGAAGACGGCCCGTCGCAGATGTCGATTGAGGACATCTCGCTCGCCTGCTCCCTGCCGGGCTTTTCGGTCTTCTCGCCAGCGGACGAAGTCTCGATGGCCGCCATCATGCGGCTGGCGACGGCGCACCCGGGCCCGGTCTTCATCCGCGCCGGCCGCGCCAAGACGCTCTCGATCTACGGCCCCGAACAGACCTTCGAGATCGGCAAGGCGATTGAGCTGGTCACCGGCACCGATGTGGTGCTGATCGCGCATGGGTTGATGGTGGCGGAATCGTTGAAAGCCGTCGATCTGCTGGCGGCTGAAGGCATCTCGGCCGGTGTCGTCGACATGCACACGATCAAGCCGATTGACCGCGACGCCATCACGCGCGCCGCCCAAGTGGGCGCGATCGTGGTCAGTGAGGAGCATCTGGTCGATTGCGGCCTGGGGGTTCGGGTGGCGCAGGTGTTGTCGGAGACCAAGCCCTGCATCGTCGAATACGTGGGTGTCGAAAACACGTATGCTGAATCGGGTACCCCGGATGCGGTGCTCGACAAGTACGGCCTGCGGGCCGCCAACATCGCGGCCGCGGCGAAGCGCGCGATCGCCCGTAAGCGCGGCTAGGCCCGCCGTCACGCCCCGTCGCGGGCCCTGAGCAACGCACGAAGGGGAGGACAGTTGAGCGATCTCGCTGTTCGAGTGCTAGACCTGATCCAGCAGCGCGAAAGCGAGGCCTCTCGCTTGGCGCGTTTCCTGCACGATGAGGTGGGCCAAATCCTCACCGGTGCCGGGCTTGAGCTGGAGGCACTCCGCCGCTCCACCGACGATGTGCAGATGAAGGGCGGCCTATCCGCCGTCCAAACGCTGCTCGAAGGCGCCATCTCCCAGATTCGCGACCTCAGCCACAGCCTGTCGCCATCGGCACTGGACCGGCTGGGGCTGGGGTTTGCGCTGCAGGAACTGGTCAGCCGGTACCGGCAGCCCGGCAGCGTCACCATCCGGCTGCTGATCGACGGCCGTCCCCAGCCCAGCCCGGTCGCCGCCGCCAGTTTCTATCGCATCGCCGCCCAAGCCTTGGACAACGCCGTCAAGCATTCCAAGGCCACGTTGATTGAAGTGATCTTGCGCCGCACCAGCCGGGGCGTGGAAATGGAGATCCGCGACAACGGCACCGGATTTGATTGGGAGCTGCAACGCCAACAACCCACTGGCTTTGGGCTTCAACTGATGAGCCTCTCGGCCCAGCATGATGGACTGGACTTCGAGATACGGACCCGCCCGGGAACGTTTACAATCGTATCTGTCTTGGAGAAACCTGCCTCACCATGCCTGTCCGTGTCGTGATCGTCGACGATCACAAAATCCTTCGTGACGGATTAAAGGCCATCTTCCGTCTGAATGAAGAATTCAGCGTTGTGGGGGAGTGCGACAACGGCGCGGATTCCATCGCCCTGGTCCGCAAACTCAAGCCTGATCTGGTGTTGATGGACGTGGCGCTGCCGGGGCTGAATGGCGTCGAAGCCACGGTCGAGATCCTGCGCTACCTGCCGGAAACGCGCATTCTAATTCTTTCGATGTACGACGACGAACACTCCGTCGTCAGCGCCATCCGCTCCGGCGCTCGAGCCTTTGTCCTCAAGCGGGCCTCGGATTCGGACTTGTTTGACGCCATGCGCGCCGTGGCCAAAGGCGGCAGCTATCTCAGCCCCCAAGTGTCGGACCGCTTGCTCACCCGCATCCAAAAGGGCGATCTCGATCTCAAGCCCGTCTCCTCGCAGCTGGCCGAACTCTCGCCACGGGAACTGCAAGTGCTCCGTCTGGTCGCCGACGGCAAGACCAGCAAAGAGATCGCCGTCACTCTCGATCTGGGCATCCAAACCGTCCGCAGCTATCGCAAAACGATGATGAAGAAGCTGGGGGTCAGCAACGTGGCCGGCCTCACGCAGCTGGCCTTGGCCGCCGGGCTCACCCGCTTTCCGCATTCCGTCAGTGGCGCCGCCGCCGGCACCCGCTAGGCTGGAAGTATCATGATCTGCGATGCTCACGTGCATTTCTTCTCGCACGAATTGTTTCAAGGCCTCACCGGAGACCCCGCCGCCGCCTGCACGCGGCTGAACTGGGACCTGCCCGCAGCGGACCCGGTGCAGTTGGCCGAACGTTGGACCCAGGAGATGGACCGCCACGGCATCGCCCGCGCCGCCTTGATCGCCAGCTTACCCGGCGACGCCCCGTCCGTGTTGGCCGCGCGCGCGGCATTTCCAGAGCGCTTTGTGGCCATGGGCATGGTGAATCCCCTGGCTGCCGCTCCCGTGGAAGGGCTGGATGCCATCTGCCTGTTCCCCGCGATGCATCGCTATTCGGTGGCGGAGCTGAAGATCCCGCTGCCCCCCACCGTCTTCGTCCATTGCGGCGTGCTCAGTGTGGGTGTCCGCAAAAAGTTGGGTTTGGCGTCGCCATTCGACATGCGCTTTTCCAACCCGCTGGACCTGCACGCGCTGGCGTTGGCCAATCCGGCCACCCGCTTCATCGTGCCCCACTTCGGCGCCGGCCTGTTCCGTGAGGCGCTGATGCTGGCGGACCTGTGCCCCAACGTCTACCTTGATACTTCGTCCTCCAACGCCTGGATGAAGTACGAAGGTCTTGAGCTCACCACCGTTTTCCGGCGGGCGCTGGATGTGGCGGGTCCGCAGCGGCTGCTGTTTGGGTCGGACTCTTCGTTCTTCCCCCGTGGTTGGGTGTCCGGTGTCTACACTGCGCAGAAAGCCGCTCTCGATACCCTCGGCGTCAGTGCCGCGGACCAAAGCCGGATCTTTTTTGAGAACTTCCAAGTGCTCTTCCCGCCCGCGGGCGCGCTAGACTAAAAAGAGTCCCCCAACGTCTTGCGGATGTGGCGGAACTGGCAGACGCACTGGATTTAGGTTCCAGCGCCCGCAAGGGCATGGGAGTTCGACCCTCCCCATCCGCACCATCCCCAAGGCAGTTCTAAGCGCAAGCCTCACGAATCGCGGAGGCAATGTTGCGAGTCGTTTCTTCATCGCCCATCAACACGCGGTGCGGCAGCCAGAAGCTGCGCGTGATGGCGTCTTCAGCGATCGGGCAGTCGTGGACCACGCAGGAATCCGGCCGCTGGTACATCGGGTTTTGGTAGAGCGTGTGCGGATAGAACGGCGTATTGGGCACGCCCAGCTTGTTCAGCTTCTTCACAAACTCCGTCCGGTTGCCCTTCAGCATGTGGCCCACCAGCAGGTAATAGCTGTGAATGTTGTTTTCGGGCAGCGCCTTCTGGAAGCCGATCTCTTCCACATCGGTCAGCAGGCTAAACAGCAGTTGCGCGTTGCGGTTGCGGAGCTCGATCTGCTGGGGCAGCCGCTCCAGTTGGGCGATCAGCACGGCGGCTTGAAACGCCGTCATCCGGTAGTTGCTGCCCAGGGTGTAGTGATGGAAGAACGAGGCTCCGTCGGTGCGGCGGCCCTGGTTGGCAAAGCTGCGGATGCGCTCCGACAACGCTTCGTCATTGGTGATCACAATGCCCCCTTCGCCGGCCGTCATCACCTTGCCGTTCTGGAAGCTGAAGGAGCCGAACGTGCCCAGGCTACCCGCGCGCCGGCCTCGCCACTCCGTGCCGTGCGCGTGAGCCGCGTCTTCCAGCAGGAACAGCCCAAAGGCATCGGTCAGCTCGCGCAGACGGTCCATCTGCGCCATGGGGCCGCCAAAGTGGACCGCGAAGATGGCCTTTGTTTTGGACGTAACCGCCAGTGCGGCGCGCACCGGGTCGATGTTGTAGCTGGACGGCTCAATGTCGACGAACACGGGCGTCGCACCCACGCGGGTCACCGCCGTCGCCGTCGACACAAATGAGATGGCGGGCACAATCACCTCATCGCCCGGGCCGATGCCCAAGGCTTGCAGGCCCATTTCGAGCGTAACCGTCCCGTTCATCGCGCTGACGCCGTAGCGGGCGTCCTGGTAGGCGGTGAAGTCTCGTTCAAACTTCGCCACCATCGGATTGAAGCCACCCCATTGGGGGCTGGCCAACACTTCGCGGAGCAACTCCAACTCACGGTCCCCTGAGACCGGCCAAGGAGGTATATTCATCTCCTTCTAGGATAGATGTAGATGAGCATCTACGAGGAACGCCGGGAAGAACTAGAGCGGTACGAGACCCAGATGGGTCTGGAGCGGGGCCGCCTGGCCCTCAGCCTGGACCTGCTCACCGATGCGCTGACACTTGTCGGACAGCACGGCGTCTACTGCCAAAGCGCCCGGCAGGCGGGCAAACCAGCCATGGATCTGCAGATCATCCTGAAGTGTGTCAACGACGCCAAGGAACTGACGATTGGGGTGATGGAAGAGATCAAGCGCAAGCGGCGGGAGAGCTAGCTCCGCTCGCCGGCCCTGTTGCGATGGTTGGGATCGAGGGTCCTCGAAGGGGCCGCCGGCTGCAACTACCCAAAGGGCTCCGCTTGCGCCCTGAACCAAAAACAAAGCGGACCCGGCGCGCATACACCGGGTCCGCTGAAACTAGGATGCAGGTGGCGTATTAGCGGCGGCGGGCCCACGCCAATCCGGCCAATGCTGCGCCCGCCAGCCACAACGAAGCGGGCTCCGGTACTGGAGAAGCCCCACCGACAAAACCGTTGCCGAGGGAGTTGCGATCAATTTGCAGGCCCTGAAAGCTGGTCTGCGGGTCGCCGACAATCTTGGCGTAGATGTTAAAGGTGGCCGAGGCCCCTTCATACACGAACGCTCCGACCTTCCCGAGTTCGGTCTCAAACACGACGAAGTCCGCGTTGAACTCCGGCGAGCCGACGTTGCGCGTGGTTTCGATGCTGAAGGGGATGACCAGTGGGTCGGAAAGATAACCCCAGCCGAAGTCCACCGGAGTGATGGTCAGCGTGCCCCCAAATAGCAGTGAATTGATCACGCTCGTGCCGTTGGTGAAGGTGATGCTGCCGATCTTGAAGATCGTCTGGTCTCCAATGACATCCTCGAACTCCACGCCGTCAAACTGGAGCGTACTCTCTTGGTCTACACCATCCGGGAGCGGGAAATCGGCAATCGGGTAGTTGCCCCACTTGGCGACGGCCGTTGTCCCCGCCACGCCCCAAAAGCCTGAAAAGACAGCCGATGAAGCGTTGTCTGTCAGCACGCTTTCGCGGCCCCCAGCACCCCAGACATAACCGCTGGTGATGGGGTCGCTGAACGCGCCCACCGTGAGTCCCGTGAATGTTCCGGCCGTGGCACTAATGGCCAACGTGGCGGTAAGAGCGAGCAGCTTGAATTTCATTTCTAGTTCCTCCTGTGCGGCGGCTGGGCGGTGCTCCAGAGCCTCATGGTCAGTCTAAGGCCCTAGTCCCCTTCGGGCAAGAGGTTTTTCGTGACTTTTTGGTGAGGAACTACTTACCCCTTCAAATGAGGGTTGTAACGCCGCTCGTCGCCGATGGTGGTGTTGCGGCCGTGGCCCGGAATCACCAGCGTGTCGTCGGGCAGCGTCAGCAGCTTCTCGCGGATGGAGCGGATCAGTTGCGGCCCGTTGCCGCCGGGCAGATCGGTGCGTCCAATCGAGCGATAAAACAGCGTGTCCGCCGCAATCACCATCGATTCCGAAGGCAGGTAGAGCGACACACTGGCCGGAGAATGGCCCGGCGTATCGAGCACTTGAAACTCCACCGGACCTAGCTGCAGCCGGTCGCCACCCGCCAGGGCAAAGTCGATCGAGGTGCGCTCCGGCGTCGGCACTCCCAGCCACCCGGCCTGCTTGTCGAGCGAATCGTAGAGCGGTTGCTCCTTGGGGTGCAGGTAGACCGGAGCCCCGGTGCGCCGCTTGAACTCCGCCGCGCCGCCGATGTGGTCGATGTGCGCGTGAGTGATCAGAATCTTGCTGACGCGCAGCCGGTGGCTGTTCAGGATGCTTTCGATCTCGTCCAGGTCATCGCCCGGGTCCACCACAAAAGCCTCGCGGCTCTCTTCGTCGCCCAAAATCGAACAGTTGCACTCCAGCGGACCGACGGCCAGAATTTCGTGGATCAAGTGTGTGTTTCGCCTGGGTTGACGTTGTGCCCCGCACAAGCGTCCTCCGGCGGCTCCCTATACTGAAAGTATGGTCGATTTCGTAGCAGTTGTTTTCCGCTCGCTGCACATTGTGTCGGCGATGGTGCTGGTGGGCGCGGCGTTCTATCTCAAGTTTGCCGGTGGCAATCGGCCGCCGATGCCCTACATCGCGACTCCCGCGGCTTTGCTGGTGGCCACGGGATTGTGGCAGATGATGCAGGCCGTGGCCGCGGGCGTCCCCTCCCGCTGGCACATGTTTTTCGGCATCAAGTTCTTGCTCGCGCTGCACGTGATCGCCGTGTTGGTGATCAGCGCCCTGCCCAAGACCGATGAAGCAAAGCGGAGCCGGTTGGCCTTTGGCGCGGCCATCAGCGGCGCGGCGATCGTGGTGCTGGCCGTGGCCATGGTGGCACTGCGGCAGGGGCAGTAAATGACCGCTCTGACCGGCATGGAGGGTTACGAGGCGCTCCGCCAATCGAGCGCGTGGTTCGACGTCTCCGCCCGCGGCCGCATCAAGCTCACCGGCGAGGATCGCGCCCGGCTGCTGCATGCGATGTGCACCAACAACATCCATGCGCTGAAGCCTGATGAGGGCTGCTACGCGTTCTTCCTGAATGCCCAGGGACGCATCCTGTGCGACGCCCACATCCTCTGCCGGCCCGATCATTTTCTGGTGGGCACGGAGCCGGATACGCGGGCCAAGCTGCTCGATCATCTGGACCGCTTCATCATCGCCGACGACGTCACGCTCGAAGATGTCACCGAGACCACCGTGTGCCTCGCCGTCGAGGGTCCACAGGCCGAAGCGAAGTTGCGCGAGTTAGGCGCGCCGATCCCCGAAAATCCCGACTGCTCAGAAGAGTGGGGCCCGCGGCTGATCTACAAGATCACCGATGAGCGCCTGCGCGTCATCACCTTCCCCGGTGATAGCGACCTCACGGCCCGCCTGGGTGAGCAAGCCGGCACTGCCGCCGCCAACGTCGTGCGCCTGGAGCGGGGCATTCCGCGCTACGGCGATGACATTCTCGAAAAGCATCTGGTGCAAGAGACCCGCCAGCTGCAAGCCGTCCACTTCAGCAAAGGCTGCTACATCGGGCAAGAAATTGTGGAGCGGGTCCGCTCGAGGGGCCAAGTGCATAAAGGCTTGGCGAACGTCGAGATTGACGGGGCCGAAGCGATTGCCCCGGAAGCTGAGATCACCGATGATCAAGGCACCAAGTGTGGAACCCTGGTGTCCTCCGCCTACTCCCCGGCGCTGGGTAAAGTAGTCGCCATGGCCTATCTCCGCACCGACCAGCTAGGCCCGCAAGCCAAGCCCATGTCGCTGAACGGTGCGGCCGTCAAGCTACGCTAGCTTGCGCGCTGCTGGCCGCCTTGTGCGTCGCGAGGCCGTGCCTGGCCAGCCCGGCGTCCCTCGGCTTGGCCGGTGAGATCGGCGTGCGGATCAATCTGGTGGCTCCGGATTCGTTGGCCGCCGCCGCTGGCCTCCGCGTGGGAGACATCCTGGTGGAGAACGACGTACTCAGCAAGATCCGCCGCGCGCCCGCCGATGGAGCCGATGTAAAAGTGTTGCGCCTGAATGAAGCGTCAGGCCAGTATCAGCCAGCTTCTGTCCGCGTCAAACCTGTCTCTGGCCAACCGGTGCGTTTGGGCATTATGTATGACCTGGGTTTTGCGGTGCGTTCCGTTGAGGCGGGATCGTTGGCCGCCCGCGCTCGAATCCAAGCCAGCGATTTTCTGCCCAAGATCGACGAGACGTTTGTCCATGACGTCGAGACACTCGATCTCATCTCGAGCGCCGCCGCCAACGGCCGCGACGTCACCGTGAACATCATCCGCTGGCTGATCGCCGAGAAGCGGTTTGATCAGTTAAAGGCGGGCCTGTAATGTAGTGCGTCACACCAAGTGACTTTGATGGGAGGGCCGCCGCAACTAAGGGCCAGCCCGATGTGGCGCAGGCTTCAGCCTGCAGCGGGACCTTTAGTCCCGCCGGTTCACTGCGGACGCCTCAAATCAAGGCCTTTTTCGCTTCCCCTTGCCCCGAGGCGGAATGAATTCCGCCTGCAGGCTGAAGCCTGCGCCACCACGTACTCCCCGAATTTCCGACGCTGTATCACTAGCTCTTATCAAGCCGGCCGTGTCCGCTATACCCGCCGCAGCACCAGCGCTGAGTTCTTGCTGCCGAAGGCGATGCAGTTACAAACCGCGGTATTGATCGCCAGCTTCCGCGCGACGTGCGGGATGTAATCCAGATCACACTCCGGGTCCGCTTCATCCAGGTTCAGCGTCGGGTGCGCGATGCCGTCGCGCATGGCCAGCAGCGTGGTGGCGACGCTGGCCGCTCCGCAGGCGCCTTGCGGGTGGCCGATCAGACTCTTGATCGACGAGCCCGGCAGGCGGTCCGCATGGGCGCCAAAGGCCAGCCGGACGGCGCGCGTTTCGATACGGTCGTTCAATTCGGTGGAGGTGCCGTGATAGGCGATGTAGTCGACGCTTTCGGGCGCCGCCCCCGCCTCCTTCAACGCTAGCCCGATCGCCCGCGCCGGCTCTTCGCCGCACTCTTCCAAGCGGACCCGGTGATACGCCTCACAAGTGGAGCCGTGGCCCGCGATCTCGCCATAGATATGCGCTCCCCGAGTTCGGGCGCGCTCCAATTCTTCCAGCACAAAAAACCAGGAGCCTTCGCCCAGCACGAAGCCATCGCGGTCCTTGGAAAACGGCCGTGACCCGCGCTCCGGGGCGTGGTTCCACTTGGAAGACAAGATGCGCATCAACAAGAATCCGCGCAGGATCAGCGGGGCAATCGGCGCATCCGCTCCACCGGCCACCATTGTGTCGATCACGCCCGCCTGGATGCTGCGGAACGCATAGCCCAGCGCATCGGTCGACGACGTGCAGCCGGTGGAGATCACGTGGCTGAAGCCGCGCAAGCCAAAGCGCATCGAGACCTCGCTGGCCAGCGTGCCGATGGTGGAGGTGGGGATCACATAGACGCTGCACTGCTTCTGCTGGCCGGTGTAGTACAGGCGATATTGCTCCTCGGTAAACTCCTGGCTGCCGCCGCCGGAGCCCACCACCACGCCGATCTCGCGCAGTTCGTCACGGCTCAGCTTCGCCGGATCAAGGCCCGCATCGGCGATCGCCTCTTGCGCCGCCGCGATGGCCAGCGGTGTCACGCGCGAGACATGCTGCCGCTCCTTGGCCGAGATGTAGTCGAGTTCGTTGAACTCGCGCGGCACCTGCCCGGCGATCGTCACGCCCCAGGGAGAAGCGTCAAACGATTCGATGGTGCGCACCCCGCTCCGGCCCGCCTGCGTGGCCTGCCAGAACGCCTCCCGGCCCAGACCGTTGGGGCTAATACAACCCATGCCAGTGATCGCAACACGACGGAGCATTACACTCAAAGGTACCCGATGGAACCAGGACAACAGGAACCCAACCCCGCGCCCGCCGGGGAGCCCGTGGATTTGACGCTCCCCGAACCGGCCGCTGACCCCAGTCCGGCACCCATCGAGGTCTCACCGCCGCCCGTGGCCCAGCCCATCGGCTGGATGGTGCGCAGCTTAAGCGGTGTCGAGACCGGCATCTTTGGCGGCGTCGTCACCCTGGGTTGGCTCCTGGTCACCGGTTGGCTGCTGGGGGCGCCGGGTTGGGTGATCCCCAACTTGATGGCCGCCCCGTTTCATGGCCAGCGCAGCTTGACGGCCGATTTTGGCTACGTTACCTTATCGGGGATCGCGCTGCATTTGCTGGAATGCGCCGCCGCGGCGATTTTGTTTGCCTGGCTGGCGTCTCCGGAATGGCCCGCGTTGCGCAGTTTGTTGATGGGATTGGTTTTGAGCGTCGGCGCGCATGCTTTCATGCAGGCGTTTTTCCTCGAGCGCTGGAATCCATTCCTGTTGTCCTACGCGCCACCGGTCATATTGTGGACCGCTGGTCTGCTGTTTGGCGTTGTTTTGGGCTGCACTCCGTGGAGGCTCCGCTCAATGCGCCGACAGTTCTTGCTAGAATAATGGTTCTGCGCCTGGAACCGACGCGGCCCTTTGGCCGCAGCGGCCATCTTCACTGAAACCGCTGTCGCGTGTCGCGCGTCTGGATCAGGGCGTAGAAGTGGAAAGGAATTAGTCGCGAATGCTGTGTCGCAGGCGCTCAAGCCTGTCCGCCCTACTAGTTTGTCTAAGCTGGCTCGCCTCTCAGCTGCCGGCCCAGACGCAGCAGCCTGCGGCCCCCAAGCCCACGCCACCTGCGGCCGGACAAACGAAGCCCGCTCCGGCCAAACCCGTGAGCCCGTTTGAGAACGTTCCCGCCAGTCCGGAGCCGGCCAAGCCTGCTGCCGAACCGGCCAAACCCGCTGCCGATCCGTCCAAGCCCCAAGCTCAGCCGGCCAAACCAGGACTTGAAACACCTGCGCCCGCCAAGCCGGACGCTGCCGCCCCTGCGGGCGAAGTGGCCGATATCATTGAGGCGATTGAATTTCGTGGCTCCCGCCGCGTCCCCCAGGACACGCTGCGGGCGCTGATCTTCACCAAAAAGGGCGACCCCTACAGCCAGGAAACCCTCAGCCGCGACTTCATGGCGCTGTGGAACACCGGCCGTTTTGATGACATCCGTATGGAGCGCGAACCCGGCCGCAGCGGCTGGTTGATCCGCTTCGTCGTCACCGAACGCCGCGTGATCCGCTCCATCAAGTACGACGGCATGAAGTCCATCACGGTCTCGGAAATCCTGGACCGGTTCAAAGAACGCAAAGTCGGCCTGCAGGTCGAACAGCAATACGACCCCAACAAGGTGCAACGCGCCGCCAATGTGCTCCGCGAGTACTTGGCTGAACGGGGCCGTCAGTTCGCCACCGTCAATCCCGATCTGCGGCAGATCCCGCCGTCTTCGCTGGAAGTGGACTTCAAAGTGAATGAGGGCCCCAAGGTGAAGGTCGGCACCATCACCATCGAGAACAACAAGGTCTTCAGCGACAAAGAAGTGATTCGCGCGATGAAGAACCTGCACCCGGTGGGCATCCCGCGCTCGATCATCGCGGAGAATCTGTTCGCCAAAACCTTCGACTCCACCAAGCTGGAAGAAGATAAGGACCGCACCCGCGACGCCTACCAGAAGCGCGGCTACTTTACCGCCCGCGTGCTGGATCACAAAGTGGACATCGTCGATTACGGTGGCGGCAAGTTCCGGATCCCGCTCTTTTATCCCAACAGGCCCGGCAAGCGCGCCAATCTTTCCATCAACGTGGAAGAAGGCAAGCAGTACCGGTTGGGCAAGATCAACTTCCAGGGCGTCAAATTCTTCCGTACGCCCGAGAGCCTCTTCCCGCCCATCTTTGGCATGAAGGAAGGCGACGTCTTCTCTACCGAGAAGTTGCGTAAGGGCATGGAGCAGTTCCGCAAGGTCTACGGCGAATTCGGCTTCCTGGACATGGTGCCGGAGCCGGGCTTTGAGCCTAATCCGCAGACGGCCACGCTCGACCTGAATCTGTCGGTCGACGAAGGCAAGCAGTTCTTCGTCCGCCGCATCGATTTCACCGGCAACTCCACCACGCGCGACAAAGTGATCCGCCGCGAACTGCTGATCGACGAAGGTGATCTGTTCAACACGCGCCTTTGGGAAGTCAGCCTGCTGCGCTTGAATCAGCTGGGCTACTTTGAAGTACTGAAGGAAAACGAAGCCGCCAACATCACGCGCGATACCAAGAACAACACGGTGGACATCACCCTCAAGGTGAAGGAACGCGGCAAGAACAGCATCCAGCTGTCGGGCGGCGTTTCGGGCATCGCCGGTTCGTTTATCTCGTTCGGCTATTCCACCAACAACTTCCTGGGCTTGGGTGAAACTCTTTCGCTTGATGCCCAGTTGGGCGATCGTATCCGGTCCGCCACGTTCGGCTTTACGGAACCCTATTTGTTCGACAAGCCCATCCAGGCTGGTTTTACCGTCTTCTACCAACGGTTCAACTACGATCAGGGCCGCGAAGTCTCACTGTTCTCCGGCCGCAACCTGATCCCGCTCTATAACCAACTGGGGCAGAACAACCTGCTGAACTACACCTCCAACGGTGTGGGCTTCAGCGTCTACGCCTCGACGCTGTTGAAGCGCAGTTTCGCCCGCGTCGGCATCAGCTACAACTACAACAAGTCGTCCATTAAGACGCTGACTGACGCCGCCACCAATTACTTCCAGTACTACAACTTCCAGGGTCTCGACGGCCCCAACCAGTTGTCGGGTATCCGCACGACGTCGATCACCCCCAACTACAGCTACAACACGGTGGACCACCCCATCACGCCCAGCCGTGGCCGCAGCCTCTACATCTCCACCATGTTTGCCGGCAGCGTCCTCGGCGGCAACGTCAATATGGTGGAGCCCTCGATTGACGCCAAGTACTTCCGCCGTGGCTTTAAGCCGGGCCATGTGATTGGCATGCACTTCCTGGGCCGGTTCGTGACGGGCTATGGCGGCAAGGCCGCTCCGCCGTTCAACCGGTTCTACATGGGTGGTGAAAACGACATCCGCGGCTTCAACATCTGGGGTATCGCGCCGCTGGGCTTCATCCCCACGCAGGCTACCATCAATGTGCTGAATTCGGACGGCTCGGCCCGTCTGCAGAAAGTCATCCTGGATGGCAAGGAGCAGTTCGTCCCCGTCACCCAAAAGATGCCGGCGTATCAGATCACCCAACTGGGTGGCGACACGCAGGGCGTCGCCAACTTCGAATACCGCATCAAGATTTTTGGTCCGGTCACCCTGGCCCCATTCTTTGATGCCGGTATCAACCGCATCTCGATGAAGAATCAGCTGCGCATCAACGCCAGCCGCTTGGGCGACTTGAATTCGACCTTCCCGCAGGCCGGTTTCCGGCAGAATGTGATCGTGGACGGCGCGACACAGAAGATGCGCATGTCCACTGGTCTTGAGCTGCAGATTATGATGCCGGTGGTGAATGCGCCATTCCGGTTATACTGGGCGTACAATCCGAGCCGTGTTGAGCAGTTCTTGCAGCCGCCGATCGTGGCGGACCGGTCGATCTTCCCGAACGCCGCGACGTTTAACAACGCGGTGGTCAACTACGGTCAGCCGATTCCGTTCTTCGAACGGGCCAGGATTTTCCGGTTTACCATTAGCCGGACGTTCTAGGGGCTGTTTCGGAGATGCTGGTGGCAGTGGATGGAGCCGCGCGGCAAGCCGGCATAGAATTTTGAGGAGTTAGTCTCGTGACATTTAAGTTTTCTCACATGGCGCTCGGCCTGGTGGCCGCCAGTGCGCTGTTCGCCCAGGCTCCGCCGAGCAAGGTGGGCGTGATCAACATCGAGCAGGCGATGTTCTCCACCAAGGACGGCCAGAAGGCGATCCAGGATCTGCAGACCCGCTTTGATCCGCGCCGCAAGGAACTCGAAAAAAAGCAGGGCGACATCGCTGCTTTGCAGGACCAGTTCCGCAAGTCCTCCAACACGGCCAGTGAAGAGCAGAAGGGCAAGCTGGCGCGCGAAATCGACCAGAAGCAGAAGTCCCTGCAACGCGACCAGGAAGATGCGCAGGCCGAATACCAGCAGGAACTTCAGAAGCTGAACAATGAGCTGGGCAGCCGCATCATGCAGGTGATCGACAAGTACTCCCGTGACAACAGCTTCACCATGATCCTCGATGTCAGCAGCCAGCAGAGCCCGGTGCTGTACTTCGCCACCGGCACCGATGTCACCGCCGATATCGTCAAAATGTACGACGCCAACGCTCCGACGATGGGCACCGTGGCCCCGGGTGCTGGTGCAGGCGCTCCCGCCATGCCGAAGCCGGCCGGCGCCAAGCCCGCCGCTCCCAAGCCCGCTGGCGCCAAGCCGTAAGCGGTCCTTTCGACCATCTGAATTCGCGACGCGAGGGTGCCTACCCCAGGTGCCCTCGCGTTTTGCTTTTGCGTGACCGGTGGAGCGGTACAGCTGAGGCTTAACGCGCCACTTGCCCCGGGCTGATCCCGCTGCCCAGCGTGAAGCTGGCCCCCACTGCTCCCACCACGCAGTTGGCGCGCTTCAGTCCCAGTTGCTGCCGCAGGTGGTACACCGCTTCAATGCCCGTGCAGTGCGCGCCCAGCAGATTCTCCAAGCCAAACTCTTTCAGCTTGCCTCCCGTCCATTCGAGCGTCGCGTCATTGGCGGGGAACAAGTGAAAGCCGCCAATCGCGGCATGAATGGGCGCCGTGCGGATCGACTTGCGGATATGTTCGAGCGTATTGATGATTCCGGAATGGCCACAGCCCGAGACCACCACCCAGCCCGCCGCCGTATCAAAAGCCAGCGACATATCCTCCGGCAGATTGTCCTCCACCCAGCCCTGGGCGGTCTTCATCTGCCCCGTGCCGGACCAGTTGCGCTCCGGGTAGGGGCGGGGCACTGGCCCCGTCAGCCAAGCCCCAGGGAAGATCGGCGTAGGCTTGGCGACGGTGACAAACTTGCCGCCCAACGCCTCATACTGCGGCTTGACCAACAAGGCGTCATTCGATTCCCGTTCATCCAACTGGCTCCGCCGCCGAGGTAAGAAGATGCCTTCACCGACATAGCAGGTGCCCAGCGCCGACGCCCGCTGCTTCGCCGCCTCGCGTCGCAGCGTCAGCAAGCCCGCATTGTGGTCCCCATGAAAATGGCTGAGCAGCATCTGATCCACCTGCGCCAAGTCCACCTTCAACTCCGCCGCATTCTGCCGCACCGTCTCCGGCCGCCCGCCCGTGTCAAACAGAAACCGCCGCCCATCGGCCTCAATGTAAGCCGCAAACCCCCACTCCCCAATCCCCGCGTCCGCCAGCATGGTGGAGAGCACTCGCACGCGCAGAGAGCGGATTTGGGCCGGAGCATCCTGTGCCGTCAAAGTGCCGCCGATGGCCGGTGTGGCGGGGAGGAGTTTGAGAAAAGAGCGCCGTTGCATTTAGGGGCAGGATAGCAAGCGCACTCATTCGATTTGACGTTGTCGCGCGGAAACGTGAAATGGTGAAGCGAGGAGTCACCCATGTCCGGACGTGAAGATATCGACTGGGCCCAATGCTCGCTAGTGGAAACGAAGCCGCGGGTGCAGAGCGGTTCGCCAGTGCTGCGCGGCACGCGCCTGCCCATCAGCGCGATCATCGACAACTTCGAGTACGGAGTCAGCGTGTCAGAAATCGCCGAACAGTTTGAAGTCCCGGTGGCGTCGGTTCAAGCGATTGTGGCCTACGCAAAAAGCCATCCCTTCGGGACGCCACACTACTTCACGGACTCAATAATCTGAATTTCGTGCTTCAGCAGGCCATTGACCATTTCGCTCAAGGGAACACC
The DNA here is from genome assembly GCA_026394055.1 of Acidobacteriota bacterium. Lineage (GTDB taxonomy): Bacteria > Acidobacteriota > Terriglobia > Bryobacterales > Bryobacteraceae > JAPKYZ01. The sequence continues at coordinate 33,806 of JAPKYZ010000050.1, read as the reverse complement.
TTGATCCGCTGCGCGTTCCGTCAAATAGCGCTGAATATCCGCGTCCAGGTAAATAGGTAAGCGCAACTCGGCGTTGGCCTCAAAAAACTTACCTCGCTCACCTTTTGAGAAATCGTATTCAGGCTTCATTGGGGTCCCTCGTACTCGCGCGCTTCAGACTTGGTGGGCCGCCTAGCCGAAATGATCCGTATTCGGGCTACTGCTTCGTCAATCTCCACGAAAGTATGCACCACCAGGATGGTTTGGCCACGCCCATCCCTTCCCATCGTAATCCACCGGACTTCCGCGATGCTGTGCTCGTCATCTGGAATCGTAAGGGCCAGCGGATCGCCGAAGATTTCGGAAGCTCGCTCAAAATCGATGCCATGCTTGGCCATGTTGGTAGCTGCCTTGGCTGGGTCCCACTCGAACTGAAACACGAACGCCGACATTGATTTCCCTTATCGTAGCGCCAACCCCACCGCAAGCTTCGGGAGACGGTGGAACTCCCGTTAAGCGGCAAGACCCTGAATCAAATCGGCACCAATACTCTACGGCCAAAAACTTCGCCACAATGTAAGGCACCATGCCGGAGCTGCCAGACATCACGGCCTATCTGGAAGCGCTCGAAAAGCGGATCAACGGCGCGACACTCGAGACCGTCCGCCTGGGGTCGCCCTTTCTCCTGCGAACTATTGAGCCGCCGCTAGCCGCCACCTACGGCGCCCGTGTCACCGAGCTACGCCGCATCGGCAAGCGCATTGCTGTTGGCCTCGACAATGGCTGCTGGCTGGTGGTCCATCTGATGATTGCCGGGCGGCTACACTGGCATCCGGCGGATTCAAAGAAAGTGGCCAAGCTCACACGACGCGATCTGGCGGCGTTTGATTTTTCGAGCGGCACGTTGCGGCTCACCGAGGCTGGTACCAAGCGGAGGGCGTCGCTGGCGGTGGTGCGTGACCCACAAGCGCTGGACCCCGGCGGGATAGAGCCACTGGAATGCTCCGCCGCCGAGTTCGCCGCGTGCCTGCGCAGCGAGAACCACACGTTGAAGCGCAGCCTCACGGATCCGCACTTGTTCAGCGGCATTGGCAATGCATACTCGGATGAAATTCTGCACGCCGCCCGGCTGTCACCCATTGCGCTTTCGCAAAAGCTGACCGACGCCGAAGTAGACCGCTTGTATGCCGCCGTCCGGGACACTTTGCTTCTGTGGATCGACCGTTTGCGCACCAAAGACTTCCCCGAAAGAGTGACCGCCTTCCGTCCGGAAATGGCCGTCCATGGCCGCTTTGGTGAGCCTTGCCCAGCATGCCAAACCAAGGTCCAGCGCATCCGCTATGCCGAGAATGAGACCAACTATTGCCCCAATTGCCAGACCGGCGGGCGCCTTTTGGCGGACCGGTCGCTGTCCCGTTTGCTTCGTTCCGACTGGCCCCGATCGCTAGCGGAAATGGACCAGCGCATCTCGCATGGTAAATTATGAAAAGAGCGCGCTCTATCCCACCACGATGATCACCACCAAGCCTGACGTACGTTCCGACGCAAATCCTCAAGAAACCAGCGAATGGCTGGAAGCACTGCGTGAAGTGGTTGAGGAAGGCGGCTCTCAGCGGGCCGCTTTTTTGTTGAACACTCTACTGACGCAGGCCGGGGCCCTGGGCGTTTCGCCCACCCTGCCCACCGCGACGCCCTATATCAACTCGATCCCGGTGGACCAGCAGGTGCCCTACCCGGGCGACCTCGATACGGAGCGGCGCATTGAGGCGATCAACCGCTGGAATGCCATGTCTATGGTGGTGCGCGCCAACAAGTACGACGCCAACATCGGCGGCCACATCTCCACCTACGCCTCGCTGGCCACGCTGGCGGAAGTTGGCTTCAACCACTTCTTCCATGGCAGCCATGGCGCCGAGGCGGGCGACTTCGTCTACTTCCAGGGCCATGCCTCTCCCGGCATCTACGCCCGCGCCTTCCTCGAAGGCCGCCTCTCCGAACAGCACCTCAAGAACTTCCGCCACGAACTGCGCGACACGCCGGGCCTCTCCAGCTATCCGCACCCGTGGCTGATGCCCGATTTCTGGCAGTTCCCGACGGTGTCGATGGGCCTGGGCCCGATCAACGCCATCTATCACGCCCGCTTCATGCGGTACCTCGAGAACCGCGGCATCATCCCGGAGACCGGCCGCAAGATCTGGGCCTTCCTGGGCGATGGTGAAACGGATGAGCCGGAGAGCTTGGGCGCGCTCACGCTCGCCTCGCGCGAGAAGCTGGACAACCTGATTTTTGTCGTTAACTGCAACCTGCAGCGCCTGGACGGCCCGGTCCGCGGCAACGGCTCCATCGTTCGCGAACTGGAAAGCGCCTTCCGCGGCGCCGGCTGGAACGTGATTAAGGTCCTGTGGGGCAGTGAGTGGGACAAGCTGTTCGCCAAGGATCGCTCCGGTCTGTTGGTGAAGCGCATGGCCGAGTGCGTCGACGGCGAATACCAGAACTTCAAGGCTCGTGGCGCGGCCTATGCCCGTCGCGAGTTCTTCGGCAAGTATCCGGAATTGGCCGAACTGGTGGCCGACATGACCGACGACGAGATCGCCAACCTCCGCCGCGGCGGCCACGATCCGTTGAAGGTCTACAACGCCTACAAGCGCGCCACTGAAACCAAGGGCCAGCCGACCGTCGTGCTCGCCAAGACCGTCAAGGGCTATGGCCTGGGCGAAGCCGGCGAAGGCAAGAACGTCACCCACCAGCAGAAGAAGCTGAACGAAGACGAACTCGAGTACGTCGTCCGCCGCCTGCAGATTCCGGTGCCGGATGGCATCGTCAAGGACATCGGCTTCTACCGCGCTCCGGAAGAGACGCTGGAAATGAAGTACCTGCGGGAGCGCACGGCCGCCATGGGTGGTTCGGTGCCCTCGCGCCACCCCAAGGCGATCACCGTCACCGCGCCGCCGCTCGATGCCTTCCGCGATTCGCTGAAGGGCTCCGGCACGCGTGAAGCGTCCACCACGGCCGCTTTCGTGGGCGTGCTGAAGACCCTGATCAAGGATCCGCAGATCGGCAAGTTCATCGTGCCCATCATCCCGGATGAGGCGCGCACGTTCGGTATGGAATCCCTGTTCCGCGAGTGCGGCATCTATGCCAGCCAAGGCCAGCTGTACAAGCCGGTCGACAGCGACATGCTGCTGTACTACAAGGAAGCCAAAGACGGCCAGATCATGGAAGAAGGCATCACTGAAGCCGGCTCCATGGCTACGTTCACGGCGGCCGGAACGTCCTACGCCAACTATGGCGTACCGATGATTCCGTTCTACACCTACTATTCGATGTTCGGCTTCCAGCGCGTCGGCGATCTGGTGTGGGCGTTTGGCGATTCGCGCGGCAAGGGCTTCCTGATGGGCGGCACCGCCGGACGCACGACGATTCTGGGCGAAGGCTTGCAGCACCAGGACGGCCACAGCCACATCCTGTTCTCCACTGTCCCCACCTGCATCACCTACGATCCGGCCTACGCTTTTGAGCTGGCCGTGATCATCCGTGATGGCATCAAGCGGATGTATCAGAATGCGGAAGACTGCTTCTACTACATCACCATCTACAACGAGAACTACGTCCAGCCCCCGATGCCCGAAGGTATCGCCAACCTGGAAGAAGGCATCCTGAAGGGCATCTACAAGTACCGTCCGGCCCCAGGCGGCAAGGCCAGCGTCCACCTGTGGGGCAGCGGCCCCATGTTGAACGATGCGCTGAAGGCCCAGGAGATGCTGGCTGAGAAGTTCGGCGTCCAGGCTGATGTCTGGAGCGTCACCAGCTACAACGAACTGCGCCGCGAAGCGCTCGAATGCGAGCGTTGGAACCGCCTGCACCCTGACCAAGCCCCCAAGCGCCCGTACATCCAGCAAGTGATGGACGGCCAGGACGGCCCCATCGTCGCCTCCAGCGACTACATGAAGCTGCTGGCCGACCAGCTGGCGACGTGGCTCCCCGGCCGCCTGGAAACGCTCGGCACCGACGGCTTCGGCCGCTCGGACAACCGCGAACACCTCCGCCGCCACTTTGAGATCGACACGGTGAACATCGTCGCCGCTGCTCTGTCGAAGCTGAGCCGCTGGAACTGGTACGACGCCAGCAAGGCCGCAGCCGCGTTGAAGGAGTTGGGCCTCAACCCGGAGTCAGTGAACCCGGTGAAGAAGTAGGCTTCGGGCGCGCCGGTGTTCCGGTTGCGCCCTATAATGAGGGCATATGGAATCTGAGAAAAAGGTATTCGTCTCCTACTCTCAGGACGATTCTCGATTCGCCCAGCAACTCATCCGGAGGCTAACGGAGGGTGGGGTTCCGGTCTGGATTGATCGGTACAACATCCTTCCCGCCGAACGATGGAATGACGAGATCCGGCGTGCTATCTCGGACGCTAGTGACTATTTGGTTCTAGTCGGCACCCATCCGATGGCCGGCCCACGGTTGGACAACGAATGGAGAGCCCTGTTGTCCGAAGTATGGGCGAATCCGCAGAAAAAGCTGATCCCGGTGCTCATGGGGGAGGCCAGAGTTCCGCCGGTCTGGAGCAATTGGCAGGCCCTTCGGGTCGACCCCTTACAGGAGAATGACAGCTGGACCGATCGCGTCCTAGAAGCTCTGGGCCAGCCCCAACCTGAGCCTAAGCCCACGCCTGAAGCACGTTTGGCCCATCGCCAGCGGTTGATTGAGATGGGAAAAGATATTGAGGAGATGGCGCGCCGCGCGGGCCTGCCGCCAGTTTTCTCCCGCTAGACCCGCTCGGTAGCGACAGTGTCAGCCCTCGACCCCGCCCGCTCTGTATACCTCAACTGTCCATTCGACGAGGAGTACGATCAACTCTTCGACGCGATTCTGTTTGCCACCGTGGCGTCTGGATTCACACCAAGGAGTGCCTTGGAAAGCGATGATGGTACGCGAATGGATCGAATCGCTAAGGCAATATTTGACAGCCGGTATTCCATCCATGACCTGTCCCGTTGCACCGGTGAAGGCCCAGAGAATTTTGCCCGCTTGAACATGCCAATTGAACTCGGGATCGCCATGGGCAGGAAGTTCGCGGGAGCGGAACACGATTGGCTTATCCTGGTGCCGGACCTAGGGGGTTTTCGAAAGTTTGCATCGAATCTGTCAGCGTACGATCCCGCCGAGCACAAGGGCACCGTTGACAGTGTGATACAAGCGATCATGCCCTGGCTCTGCATTCGCGAAGGGGCATCAAGGAACGTGAATCCAGCGAAGGTGCTTGATATGTTCCCTTCTTTCGTGACTGCCAAAGGTGACCTCGCCAAATCCTGGGGCAAGCCGCCGTGGCCACGGCTGATCGCTGCCGCCCGCGATATTGGATTGGCCGCGGGCTGACGCCGCTCGGCGCTGCGATTCACGGAAGGTCTGACAATTCCATCCGAGCATCGGGTCCTTCTCTTTTCCCCGTCCATCTCCCCGCGCTGGGATATCCTGGGGCTGAGATGGTTCTTAACAAACAACAACTGATCGGGTCCCTCCAGAACGAGATCCGCATCCTGCTTCACCTCTGCTCCAAAGTACAGCCGGAGATGCTTGACTACCGGCCCACCCCCAAGCAACGCAGCACCATTGAGCTGCTGCGCTACCTCAGCGTCATGGGACCCGTGCTGGTGCCCTCCATCAAAGCAGGCGAATTCCTGATGGACCGGTGGAACGCCGGCACGGCGGCGGCTGACGCACTCGATTTTGCGGGCGTGCTGAAGAGCTTGGAATCACAGTTGGCCTTCTATGAGGAAGCCGTCAACGGCTTCTCGGACGAGGAACTGCAGGGCGAGATCGAGATGTTCGGCAACAAGTTCCTGCGCGGGCCGATGCTGGTGAACATGGTGGTCGCCGGCCATGCGGCCTACCGCACGCAGCTGTTCTGCTACTTGAAGTCCTGTGGCCGTGAGGAGCTGGGCACGACGAATCTTTGGATCGGCATGGACGCTCCCGCCGCGGCGTAAGGCCGGTCGAGACGTTGCTCGAATCAGGCCGGTCAATGCTCTCCCGTGAGCCTTGGCCGGCCTTCGCATTTGTCGGCGCTTGCTCCCGCGGCGGTAGGATAGAGGCTGAATGATCCACATCCGTGAAGAAGACGTCCGCCGCCTGCTGCCTATGAGCGAAGCGGTGCGCCTGGTCCGCGAGGCGTTTGTCGAGCTCCGGGAGGGCCGCGCCGTCAACCAGATCCGGCGGCGGCTCACTTTGCCGGCCGGGGTCGGCTTGCACTCCATGGCCGGGGCCGTGGGCAAGTACTTCGGCACGAAGTTCTACTCGACGTCTCCCACCGGTTACGCCTTCCACTTCATGCTCTACAGCGCCGAAACCGCGCAGCCGCTGGCATTGTTTGAGGCCAACTGGCTGGGCCAGATCCGCACCGGCGCCACGTCGGGCGTCGCCACTGATCTGCTGGCCTCGCCCGAGGCGAAGATGCTGGCCGTCATCGGCACTGGCTTTCAGGCCGCCAGCCAGATAGAGGCCGTCCGCGCCGTGCGGCCCGGCATCACGGAGGTCCGGTCCTGGAGCCGGTCGAAGCAAGTGAACTGCACCTCCGCCGAAGACTGCGTCCGGGGGGCCGACGTGATCTGCACGGCCACCTGGGCCAAGGACCCCGTGCTCGACGCCGCCTGGGTGAAGCCCGGCGCCCATGTGAATGCCGTCGGCTCCAACTACCGGACCAAGCGCGAACTACCTGGCGACCTCGTCCGCAGTGCGGGCATTCTGGCTGTCGATGCTCTGGAAGCAGCGCAGGATGAAGCGGGAGATCTGTTGATGGCGGACGTTGATTGGGCGAAAGTGGTCGAGCTGAAGGACCTGACTGCATCCTGGCAGCCGGATCGGGTGACGGTCTTTAAGTCAGTGGGATTGTGTCTCGAAGATGTGGCCGTGGCGGGCTATGTCTATGAGCAGATGGCCCAGTAACACCAAAGCTGCCCTTATTCGGGCGCGCCCAGACTGGAATCCGCATCACGCCAAGCGCTGATCTTCAAGCGCCGGCAGATCCAGCACAGCCCCTCGGCATCGTTGGTCGAGGGAAGAGTTGACGCCGCCGCTCCGCAGACGGGGCACTTGGCCGCTTTTACCTTTGCCGGTGGCGGCACGGGTACGGCCGCGGCTCGTGGCTTGTTACTCAGGGCGCCGTCCATTCCTCCATCTTAACAGTCTGCGAGCAACATTCTAACCGTCCTTTCATCAAACTCTCCTTGACCCGCGCCAATCCCGCGGTTCCCCCTGAGCGTCGACGCCTCAGGAAAGCCGGGGCGGGGCGGCCTAGCATCGGGGTGAACGCCAAATATGGCCTGTATGGATATATCCACTGTGGCTATAATCGAAAAATGAACCCTGAAGCTTTGCTGCCCCTTCCGGCCGCCACGTTTCACATCCTGTTGGCCGTGGCGGATGAAGACCGGCATGGCTACGCGATCATCGGCGACATCGAAGTGCGCACCGGCGGCACGCTCCGCTTAAGTGCCGGGACGCTGTACCGGTCCATCCAGCGCATGGTGGAGCAGGATCTGATTATCGAAACCGACGAGCGGCCGGCGCCGGAATTTGACGATGAGCGGCGCCGCTACTACCGCATCACGCCATTTGGCCGCCAGGTGGCGAAGGCTGAAAGTCAGCGCTTTGCCAGTCTGGTGGAGCAGGCCCGGGCGCTCGGCCTGGTGCCGGGGAGGCCGTAGCGTATGTGGTTCTATCGATTGCTGTTGTGGTTCTGCCCGGCCTCTTTCCGAGAGGAGTACAGCCGCGAGATGGAAGGCGTACACCGGCGGCGGCTGGCGCAAGCCAAGGGCTGGGGCTGGATCGGAGTGTGGATGGACGCCATCAGCGACGTTGTGCTGACGGGCCTGGCTACGCACGGGTCACTGCTGGTGCAGGATACGCGGTATGCGTGGCGCACGGCGCTCCGCTCGCCCGGGTTCAGTTTGGCGGCCATCGCGGTCAGCGCCCTGGGGATCGCGGCCGCCACCTCTGTATTCTCGATCGCCGACCACGTGCTGGTGCGTGCGCTGCCTTTTGCCGATCCCGAACGGATCGTCAAGATCTGGGAAAGCCAGCCCACGCGCGGCTTTTCAAACGTGGACGTCTCGCCGCCGAACTACCGGGACTGGAAAGCCGCCAGCCGCAGCTTCTCCCACATGGCCGCTTTTCGGGGTCTGTCCGTCAATCTCTCGGGCACCGGTGAGCCGGAGCGGCTGGAAGGTGCCTCCGTCAACGCCAGCCTGTTCCCGCTGCTGGGTGTAACGCCGCTGCTGGGCCGGACCATGCTGGAAGAGGAAGACCGGCCCGGTGCGCCCGGCACCGTGGTGTTGAGCTACGGCCTGTGGCAGCGCCGCTTCGGCGGAGATCCCAACGTGCTGGGCCGACAGCTCCTGTTCGACGGGCAAGCCTATGCGGTGATCGGCGTGATGCCGCCCCACTTCAATTTTCCGGGCCGTAAAGTGCAGATGTGGACCGCGATGCGGTTCGATAACGAGGGCTATGCCGACCGCCGCAACAACTTCCTGTCCGTAGCGGCCCGCCTGCGCGACGGCGTCAGCCTGGAGATGGCGCAGCAGGAGATGCAGACCGTCGCCGCGCGTCTGGCGGAGCAGTATCCCAAGGATCTGGAGGGTGTCGGTGTCACCGTCATGCGTCTGCGTGACGAACTGACCACCCGCACGCGGACCATGTTGAACATCCTGATGGCGGCGGCGCTGTTTGTCCTGCTGATCGCGATGACCAATCTGGCCAACCTGTTTCTGGCCCGATCCGCGGCGCGCCAAGGGGAGATCTCAGTCCGGTTGGCGTTGGGCGCCGGGCGGGCGCGGCTGGTGCGGCAGTTGTTCACCGAGAGTCTGCTGCTGGCCGGGATCGGCGGCGTGGCGGGCACGGCACTGGCCTTGTCGGTGATTCCGCTACTGGCCCGGCTGGCGCCGTCCACGCTGCCGGTGGCCGCGATGCCTTCGGCGGATTGGCGGCTGCTCGCGTTTGCGCTGCTGGCCACCGGAGTGACGGCCCTGGGCTTTGGAGTGCTGCCGGCCCTGCGGTCCACCCGCGGACAACTGTCGCAGCGGTCGGCCACGGGTGTCCAGAAGGACCGGGTGCGGCGGATCTTGGTGGTGGCGCAGGTGGCCGCCTCGATTGCGCTGATCAGCTCCACGGGCCTGTTGCTGCGGGCGTTGCTCAAGGTCGAGAACACGAACCCGGGATTTGCCACCACCCATGCGCTCGCGTTCCGCACCTCGCTGCCGATGCCCAAGTACTCCAGCACCGCTCTGCGGGAGCGGTTCTACCAGGGCGTGCTGGGCGAACTGCGAGCCTTGCCAGGTGTTACGCAAGCCAGCGTCATCAGCTTCCGGCCGCTGGGCGATTTTCGCGGGGGGATGTGGGCGCCCATCGTCGCTGGCCAAGAGAGCAAAGTCATCGCCGCGGCGCGGTTTATCTCTCCCGGATACTTTGACACCATGCGCATCCCCCTGCTGCGGGGGCGCGATATTCAGGGCTCAGATGACGCCCGCACGCTGCGGGTGGCAGTCGTCAGCGAAACCTTTGTGCGGGAGCATTGGCCGGGCGAAAGCGGCCTGGGCAAGAGCTTTGGCGTCCGCTTCGGCAACATGCAGTTCACCGTCGTCGGCGTGGTGGGCGATGTCCGCTTCCGGGGCATGGAACGCAAGATTGAGCCGGTGATGTACTTTGCCCACGCGCAGACTCCCGAGAATGCCTTCTTCTGGTTCGCACCCAAGGACTTCATGGTGAGAGCCAGCATCGATCCGATGGTGCACCTGCCCGAGATCCGCCGCATCGTGGCCCGGGCCGACCCGGTTCAGCCCATCTCCGACGTCCAAGCGCTGACGGAGCTGGTGGAAGACGAGACCGCCACGCGCCGGACGCAGGTGTGGGTGATTGCCGCCTTTGCCATCGCCGCCTTCCTGCTCGCCGCCATCGGCATTCATGGATTGCTGTCGTTCTCGCTGGAACAGCGGGTTCCGGAGATGGGCCTCCGGCGCGCCCTGGGTGCGCAGACGGGTCAGATCGCGGCGCTGGTCTTTGGGGAGGGGGTGGGGCTGAGCTTGGCTGGATCGGTGCTGGGGTTGGGGGTGGCTTTGCTGCTGGGCCGGACGATGGAGAGCCTGCTGGCCGGCATCTCGCCGTATGATCCGTACACGTTGAGTGCGGCGGTGGGTCTGGCCGTGGTGATGACGATCGGCGGGACCATCCTGCCGGTCATCCGGGCCGTGCTGATCGATCCGGCGATCGCCCTCCGCAGCCAGTAAGGCGGCAGCGCCTCGGGGCCGCGAGGCCAGCCGGACACGAACCGAGAAAGCGAGACGGCTCGCCTTTGCTCAGCATAGGCGGGCCAATCCCGGCTAGCTGGCGGCCGCGACGGGACCGCTCCAGCGAACGGTTAGGCCGCCGCGCGGCGCAGGCGCATCACGTAGGCGGCATCCAAAGGCGAGGAGCAGCGGGGGCATTTCTGGCCCGCCGTCACCCGTGGCAGCTTCCGGCCACTCGGGGTGCGCGCATAACCGACATGCGCAGGAACGGTGTGGGTGCAGATCGGGCAATAGACGTCGGCGTTATGCTCCTGCACAGCCGGCGCGAGTTTGGTTTGGGGTACGGCGCTTGTCACAGCGGTCATATCGTCTCTCCTTGTTTCAAAGATTAGGACGAAGGAGGCACGAAAAAAGATTCGTGCTTTTTTTACCAAACCGCAACAAGAAAAAAGGCGTTCTCGCGGAGGGACGAGAACGCCTAGTCTAAGTTATCCAGGACAGCCGGAGGGGTGCTGTCCTGGTGGGTGGGCCTGCCAGCCAGCGAACTAGTCGCCGACAGCCGGAATCGTTGCGGGCGCCGTGCCCCGCTTGGAGAAGAACGCCTTGGCATCTTCCACCAGCGAGTAACCGACCGGCACCACCAGCAAGCTGAGCAGCAGACAAAGCGACTGTCCGCCGATAATCGTGATCGCAATCGCCGAGCGCGTCGAAGCGCCCGCGCCAATGCCCACCGCCGTCGGAATCAAGCCCGCGATGATGGCCAGCGTGGTCATCAGAATCGGGCGTAACCGGACGCGGTTGGCTTCGAGAATCGCCGGCCGCAGCGGGTAATTCCGGCTCCGCAGCGTATTCATGTAGTCGATCTGCAGAATGCCGTTCTTCTTCACAATGCCCAGCAGCAGCAAGATGCCCAGCGCGCTAAACAGATTCAGCGAGCGGCCGGTCAAGATCAGCGACAGCAGCGCAAACGGGATCGACAGCGGCAGAGTCGCCAGAATGATCAGCGGCTGCACCAGGCTTTCAAACTGCGCCGCCAGCACCATGTACATGAAGATAGAGGCGAGTCCAATCGCCAGCAGCATGTTGGCCGTGGTCTCTTCGAGGATCTTCACCTGACCGGAGAAGGTCGCCCGGAAGCCCGGCGGCAGATTCGCCTTCGAGATGATCTCCGTCGCCGCCGTGGCCGCCGCGCCCAGCGCGACACCGGGCGGCGTGTTGCCCATGATGCCGATGGTGAACTGGCGGTTGTAGCGGTCAATACGGCTCGGACCCAGGCCGCGGTCCAGCTTGGCGATCGAATCGAGGCGGATCAAGCCCTGCTTGGCTGAAGGCACCAGCAAGCGGCTCAGCGCATTCACGTCATCGCGCTGCACGTTGGCCAAGCGGATGGTCACCGGATACTGCTCAGAGTTCTCTTTGTAGTAAGAGATCTCATCTTCACCCGACATCAGCAGGCGCACGGCGGAGGCGATGTCCGAGACGCGCACCCCTAGGTCAGACGCCAACTGCCGGTCGATGTCGATCTGCAGTTCCGGGTTGTTCAAGTTGAGATTGGCCTTGATGTCGGTCAAGTGCGGGTCCGCAATCATGTCCAGCGACAGCTGCCGGGCCACGGGCACCAGCCGTTGCAGGTCCGGACCCAGCAACTGCAGGCGGATCGGAGCGAACGTATCGCGGCCGCCCAGAACGTTCGGGAAGGTCAACCGCGGACGGGCAAAGGCGAACTCTTTCGCCACTTCGCGCACCTTCTGGCCCATCGACGCGATATCGCCTCGCTCGTCCGGCGGACGCAGAATGATGGTGATAAAGGCCTGCGTCACGCGGTCCAGCATGATGGAGGATTGCGGCACCACGGCGATCACGCCGTCGATTCCCTCAATCTTCTTCGCCAAGCCGAGCGTGGCCCGCTCCGTGGCTTCCAGCGATGAGCCTTCCGGCAACTCCAGCCACATGCCCAGCTCGCTTTGGTCTTCCTGCGGCATCCAGTCGCGGCCAATGTTCTGGTTGAGGAAGTAGGTAGAACCCAGCGTCGCCACGCAGATCATGACGATCGCCCAGCGATGGTCCAGCGACCAGTTCAGCATACCCAGATACATCCGGTCCAGCCACGACACCTGGTCTTCATGGTGCACCGGCTTCTCGCCCGGCTTCAGCACCTTGCGGCGCAGCAGCAACGCGCTCAAGCTAGGCGTCAGTGTAAAGGCCACCAGCATCGAGACCAGAATCGACACCGCCATGGTCCAGCCAAACTGGTTGAGGTACCGCTTGGCATAACCGGACATGAAGGCAATCGGGATAAAGATGATCACCAGGGACAGCGTCGTCGCCACGACGGCCAGCGTGATCTCCTTGGTGGCGACAATGGCCGCCTCCTTGGGCGGCATGTCCTCGCGCTCAATGTAGCGGTAAATGTTCTCGAGCACAATGATCGCGTCGTCGATCACAATACCCACCGCCAGCGTTAGCCCCAGCAGTGTCATCGAATTCAGCGTGAAGTCGAGCGCACGCATCACCGTGAACGTCGTGATGATCGACGTCGGGATGGCAATGGAGCTGATCAGCACCGTGCGCCAGTCCCGGATAAACAGCCACACAATAATCGACGCCAGCAGCGAACCCAGCACCAGGTGCTCTTCAAGCGCCGCCACGGAGCCCTTGATGTAGGTAGCCTTTTCCGTGATGACGTCCACATGGACTCCGGCCGGCAATTGGCTGTTCATCTCTTCGATGCGCTTGCCGATGTCGTCCACCACCTTCACGGTGTTCGAACCCACCTGCCGCGTCACGTCCAGCAACACCGCCGGCTTGCCCTTGTAATAGGCAAAGGTGCGCCGCTCGGCCATGCCGTCTTCGGCTCCACCCACGTCCTGGATGCGGATCGGGGCGCCGCCCACGTTCTTGACGATGATGCGGTTAAAGTCTTCCACCTTCTCAACGCGGCCCAAGGTGCGGACACCCAATTCGGTGGGTCCACGGACGATGCGGCCGCCGGGCGCTTCAATGTTTTCCGAACGGATCGCGCGGTCGATGTCCTGGGCGGAGAGGTTGTAGGCGTTCAGCTTGTCGAGATCGAGCAGAATGTTGATCTGGCGCTTCCGGCCGCCGGCCAGCTCCACGGCGCCCACGCCGTCCACAGTTTCGAGCGCACGGCGAACGTTCTTGTCGGCCAGCTCAGTCAGTTCGCGCACCGGACGGGTGCCGCTCAAAGCCAGTTTGATAATCGGGTCAGAATCCGGGTCCGCCTTGATGACGCTGGGGGGCAGCGTGTTCGGGGGGAGTTTGCGCATTGCCCCGGAGACCTTTTCGCGAACGTCTTCCGCCGCCTCGCCGATATCTTTTTCCAGAATGAACTGGACGGAGATGTTGGCCGAACCTTCGGTGACGCGGGCCACCATTTCCTCGATGCCCGAAACCGCGGCAATCGATTCTTCCAGCGGCAGCACCACCTGCGAGACCACCTCTTCCGGACTGGCGCCGGGCAGCTTCACGCGGACATACACGGTCGCCGGGTCGGAGCGGGGGAACAGGTCGACGCCCAGGTCAATGAAGCTGAACACACCCATCACCACCAGGAACATGATGAGCATGAACGCAAAGACGGGCCGTTTTACGCAAACTTCAGAAATGGACAAGGCAAATCCTTCCTACCGACACACTACCGGCTTTTCGATAAGGCGTTTCTTCGACCGGGAGAGTTACAGCTCTCACAATATTCCCCAGCGGGAAGATTTCCAGTATGCCACTGCGGCGAACACCTGACGAGATGCCCGCTGGCGCGGTGTAGACTCTGAACTATGGGCACCCCAGCGTCCATGAGTCTCGAGGAGTATTGGCAGACCCGCTGGGAGTATCCGCCGGAGTACGTCCACGGCAAATTGGTGGAGCGTTCTGGGCCGGCTACAGAATCGGCCCAGTGTAGACTCTCAGATATGGGTACCCAGACGGCCATCAGTCTCGAGCAGTACTGGCAGACCCGCTGGGAATATCCGCCAGAGTACGTCCACGGCGAATTGGTGGAGCGACCGATGCCGACACGGAAACATGGAATCATCTCGGGCCTGATGCAATATCGGTTGCACATGCTGTTAGCCGCCTTTGGGGGATGGGCCGGAGTTGGTGTCCACTGCCGATTGCAGGGTGACATCTTGCGGATTCCTGATGTCGTGGCCTATGGTCCTGGTGGGAATGACGATCCGTACCCGTCGGCACCGCCGTTAGCCGTCATCGAGATCAATTCGCCGGGCGACGCGTTTTCCGACATCGTCGCCAAGTGCCGCGAGTACCACCGGTGGGGCGCCCAGCACATCTGGGTGATCGATCCTCAGACGAACGATCTTTACTCGTTTAATGGCAACCATTTACAGGGCACCGACGTACTCCGTCTGCCCGAATACAACGCGCAGTTTAGCGCACAGGAGATTTTCGGCGAGTGATTGCTTTTCAATTCCCCGGCCAGGGGTCACAGTTTGCCGGCATGGGCCAGACCCTTGCCGCCACCTTCCCCGAGGCCCGCGCCATTTTTGACCGGGCCGATGAGGCGCTCGGCTTTTCGCTCTCCACCCTTTGTTTTGAAGGGCCTGAAGATGCGCTAAAGCTCACCGAGAACACCCAGCCGGCCATCCTCACGGCCTCGATTGCCGCCTGGGAAGTGCTGAAGACCCGCCTTCAGCCGGCCTTTGTGGCGGGACACAGCCTGGGCGAGTATTCCGCCCTCGTCGCCGCCGGAGCGCTGTCTTTTGAGGACGCCGTCCGGACCGTCCGCAAGCGTGGCCAGTACATGCAGGAGGCGGTTCCCGCGGGCGTGGGCGCCATGGCGGCCCTGCGCACTTCAGAAGAGGCGGTGCAGCCGATCCTCGATCAAGCCGCTGAAGGCGAAGTGCTGACCGCGGCGAACTTCAACGCCCCCGATCAGGTGGTGATCGCCGGCCATGCTGGCGCGGTCGACCGGGCGCTGAAGCTAGCCCGAGGCATCAAGCTGCAAGTCAGCGCACCATTCCACTGCCCCCTGATGCAGCCCGCGCAGGAGCGCTTGGCGGCGGACCTGGCGCAGATCGCCTTTCATGACCTCGCCCTGCCTCTGGTGAACAACGTCCGCGCCGAACTGGTCACCACCGGTGCCGCCGCCCGCCAAGGCCTGATCGACCAAGTGCCCAACTCCGTACGCTGGACCGCCACCGTGCGTCTGCTGGCCGAACAAGGCGTCACGACCTTTGTCGAAGTCGGCCCCAAGACGGTGCTCTCCGGGCTCCTCAAGAAGATCGATGCAACGCGCACCGGCTTGAAGTTCGGCGAAGCGGCGGACCTCGAAGCAATTCTCGAAGCCACCGCCTAACCCATCAGGGAATAATCCGATCCCCCATGTGGCGCAGGCTTTCAGCCTGCAGGCGGAATTCATTCCGCCCCGGGGAAGTGTCCGGGAATGCACCCTGACGAAGTCTGCGCGAGAGACAGGCGGGACTGAAGTCCCGCTGCAGGCTGAAGCCTGCGCCACATGCTTGACCGGGCAATACCCGTCAGTGCGCCTACTGCCGCGGCGTGATGTGGATCAGCGCGCCGGGGTTCTCGTCTTCCACGGCCCACAGTGAGCCATCGGGAGCCTGCTCGACGTCGCGCATGCGCTTGCCTAGGTCCCAACGCTCCGCCGTCTTGGCGTCGCCCTTGCCGTCGAAGATGATCCGGTTCAGCGTGTGGCTGCCCAAGCCGCTGATGAAGCCGCTGCCGTTCCATTGCGGGAATGTCTTGGTGCCCTTGTAGAACATCAGGTTGCCGGGTGCGATCACGGGGGTCCAGTAGAGCACGGGCTTGGTGAACTCCGGCCGCGAATCGTGGCTCGGGATCGGCACTTCGTTGTAGTTCATGCCGAACGAGACCACCGGCCAGCCGTAGTTCTTCCCCTTCTCCACCAGGTTCAGTTCATCGCCACCGCGCGGGCCATGTTCCACTTCCCACAGCTCTCCGGTGGGCGAGAAGGCCAAACCGTAAGGCGCGCGGAAACCGCTGGCCCAAGTCTCAGCGGGAGTCAGATTGGGAGTCGGGAACGTATAGGTGCTCACCGTCTTCGCCGTCTTGGCGGCCTCGGTGTCGCGCGGCGGATCGATCAAGGAGATCGTGGCGGCACCGGTCTTGCCGAAGCCCGGATTGTCCGGGTGCGGCTTGCCGTCGAGAGTCAGATGAACAATCTTGCCCACCGGCTGGTTCGGATCCTGCGCCGGGACCATGCGCTGACGGTCACCCACCGACATAAACAGCGACTTGCCATCTGGAGCAAACGCGATCTGCCCGCCCGCCTGGCCGCCCTTGCCGCGCGGCATCTGGCGCCAAATCACTTCCAGATTCTGCAACCGCGGCGCGCGGCCGGCATTCAGTTTGGCCTTGGCCAACACCTGGCTGCCGCCGTACTCACCGGGTTCGATGTAGGTGAGGTAGACGCTCTCATCGGTGGCATAGTTGGGCGAAATGAAGATGCCCAGCATGCCATTCTGGCCCTGCCAGTAGACCGGCGGCGTCCCGCCCAGCGGCGCGATCTTTTCGCCTTCGGCTGAGACCAGCCAGATGGGACCAATCTTTTCGGTGATCAGCATCCGCCCATCAGGCAGAAAAGCAATGCGCCACGGCAGGGAAAACGTGGCCGTCGTGGTCATCTTGAACGGCACCGACGGTTCGGGTTTCTGGGTGCCCACGTTGGTCTGCGCCCAGGCGGCCACTGAGGCCAGGACAACCACCAACAGCTGTTTCGCCAATCTCATCTTCAATCTCTCCTTACCCGTCGGGCACACTCTTGAGCCGCGTTGAAAAGGCCCGCCGCATGCGGCAACCCTTAGCATACACGCCAAACCAGAGGAGAGTAACTCGCCGAGCCGCGACAGAATGGAGCGGAGTGCCCCTCTATCCGCTCACCTTGCCGGTCAGAACAGAGGGTCGCGGAGCTAACGCGCCGCCAGCTCCCCCACCGGGGCGGTCTTCGTCTGCCTCCGCCCGCGCCAGGCGGTAAAGCGCCGCCAGCTGAGTGCGATGCCCGTCCAGACCAGAAACGCTCCGCCCAACGAGGCCAAGCCCGCCACCGTCTGCCCAGCGACGCCGTAGTATTCGCCGGTGTGCACAAACCTCACCCAGGATCGCCACTGCCGTCCGGCTTCTAAGTCGGCGAACGTCTCCCACTTCTGGCGCTCGCCCGTCTGGCGGTTCAGCGTCAACGCGCCGCGCTTTTGCGGTTGACCGGCCGTGCCTTCGTCGATCGTGAAGCTCCAGGGGCCGCGGCTCGAACCCGGGACGCGGAAGGAGATCGTGGTCCAGCCCGGTACCTGCGCCACAGCGTTCTTCAACGCCGCGTCCGCCCCGGTGAACACGGGATCCTCCTTGGGCTTCTCCGCACCCGGACCCCGGCCCGGCCCTGGAGCGGGCAGGGGAGTCCCGGCCAGCTGGAAGACCAAGGCGTTGGCCCACGGGTACGACATCACCGCCCCGGAAATCACAATCAGGAACAACGGCACCACACACCAGATGCCGATCACGTTGTGCCAGTTGAAGTCCCGTGCCTTGCCCGACAAGCCTCCGCGGAACCAGCTGATCGCCCGGAGCTGCTTTGCCCCCCACACGCGTGGCAGCCACAGATACGCGCCGCTCACCACCAGAAACAAAAAGCCCAAATTCGCCGCTCCGGTGATCGCCCGGCCCGTCGCGCGATTGTCGCCCGCCGTGGCCAGCCACCGGTGCCAATCCGTGACCGAGCGGAAGAAGCTCCGCGTCTCCGGAGCCGGTTTGCCCAGCAGAGCACCCGTATAGGCGTCCACATAGACGCTCTCGCGCCCCATCGCCAGTTGTGCCGGAGCCGCTGCATCGGCCTTCAGCGTGATCGCCGTGGGCATCGCCCCGCCCCGAGCCTGGGCCGCGCTGAGAATGGCCTCCAGCGACGGCGCCACGCCTGGCTTTACCTCCGACCGGTAGCCGCGATCGCTCCAGGCCAGCATCTGCTTTTCATAGGTGAGAATCACGCCGGTCACGGACATGATCAGCACGATCAGGCCCGCCACAATCCCCACCGGCAGGTGAATCCAGAAGATGATCTTTCGCAAGCGTTGCTCCTTCCGGTGTATGCCCACACCGCACTCGAAATTCGAACTTCCAATATCCGACCAAAGTAGTCGCAGTGTCAAGCTAGATGCAACTCAGTTGCGAAGAAATCTTTAACGCGGACATTTGAGCCACATCGGCCAACAGCCGATTGACGCGCCGCCCGCGTTTTGACACAATCCCCTGCGAATGAATCGCCGGAACTTTCTCTCCTCCCTGAGCGCGGCCGCGTTGCCAGCGCTGGCTTTCGCCCAGGAAAAATCCAAGTTGAAGATCACTGGAGTGCGGCTG
The DNA here is from genome assembly GCA_026394055.1 of Acidobacteriota bacterium. GTDB lineage: Bacteria > Acidobacteriota > Terriglobia > Bryobacterales > Bryobacteraceae > JAPKYZ01. Next base: position 15,192 of record JAPKYZ010000050.1, on the reverse strand, counting down.
GTGCAGACGCGGCTGAAGAAGCAGCCGCCGGCCTACACGCCGTCACCCGGCTCCTGGTCCACCCAGGGCGTGGAGGTGGCCAGCCCCATGTCGGTCTACCCGGAATACAAGCTCCGGCGCGAATCCTACTTCCCCGACCCCGGCAAGATCCCCGGCTTCACCGTGGAGGTGACCACCGACAAAGGTATCAAGGGCTACGGCAACGGCGGCCCCGGCGGCGGCCCGGTAGTGACCGACCATCTAGCCAAACTCATGATGGGCCGCGACCCCTTTGACATCGAACGCAACTGGGACATGATGTGGCGCGGCACCATGCACTACGGCCGCATGGGCGTCACCATGAACGCGATCTCTGGGGTCGACCTGGCGCTTTGGGACATTGTCGGGCAAGCCTTGGGTGAGCCTGTCTGGCGTTTGATCGGTGGCGAGACCAAAGCCCGCATCCCCGCCTACTGCACCGGCAACGACGTCGACCAGCACATCGAGTTCGGCTACAAGCGCTTAAAGCTCGCCATGGCCCACGGACCCGCGGACGGACTTCAAGGCCAGCGCAAGAATCTCGAACTCGTCAAAGAGACCCGCAACAAACTGGGACCCGATGGCGACATCATGCTCGATTGCTGGATGGCGTGGACGGAGCGCTACACGCTGGAGATGGCTGAGATGATGGCGCCGTATCGCGTCTACTGGATGGAAGAGGTTTTGCAGCCGCACGACTACGCGGGCTTCGGCCGCCTCAATTCGGCCATCAAGTCCACCCGCATCGTCACCGGTGAGCATGAGTACGGCCGCTACGGCTTCCGCCAACTGCTCGAACACAACGGCGCCTCGATCTGGCAGCCCGATATCAACTGGTGCGGCGGCCTCACTGAGCTGCGCCGCATCGCCGCCATGGCGGCCGCCTACGACATCCCCGTGATCCCGCACGGTGGCGGGTTGGGCGATGGCGCGCACTTCATCTTCGCCACCTCCAACAGCCCGTGGGCAGAGCTGTTCCTGCCGCCGCCCGGCGGTCCCAAGCAGGTCTACGAGATGTTTGAAGCACAGTACGGCATTTCGCGCGGACCCGAGGGCATCTACATGCGCCCCTCGAACCGTCCGGGCTTCGGCCGCGAGATTGAGGTGGCGGGCGCGTGAGTGGGGTAGCGCTTAGCTATGCTGCCGGACCTTCCGCTCCCCTACTCGATCTCACCATCGGCGAAGCGCTCCGCCAAACCGCGCAGCGCTGGCCGGACCGGTTAGGCATCGCCGTCCGCCACCAGAACGTTCGCCTGACGTGGCGAGAGTTCGACGCGGAAGTCGACCGCACGGCGCGCGGCCTGGCCGGGCTGGGACTCCAGCCGCTGGACCGCGTCGGCATCTGGGCCGCAAATCATCTGGAATGGATGTTGCTGCAGTACGCCTGCGCTCGAGCAGGCTACGTGCTGGTCAACGTCAATCCGGCGTACCGCTCGCATGAACTCGCCTACGTGCTGCGCAAGTCCGGCATGAAGGCGCTGTTCCTGTTTGAGAGCGATGCCCGCACCAACTTCCGCGAGATCCTGGAGGCCGCGCGTCAGCCGGACCAGGTGCTGGAACACGTGGTCTATCTCGGCACCAGCCAGTGGACCGCCCTGCTCGCAAGCGGCGCCGGCCTGCCCGCCACGCCCGTGCGGCCCGATGACCCCACCAACATGCAGTACACCTCCGGCACCACCGGCTCGCCCAAAGGCGTGGTGCTTACTCATCGGGGTTTGCTGAACAACGCCTGGTTCACGGGCGAATGGATGCAGATCACGGAGCAGGACATCTTCTGCATCCCGTTCCCGCTCTACCATTGCGCGGGTTGCGTCTGCGCCGCGCTGAACTCTGTTGTCCATGGCACGGCGATGGTGTTCCCGTCGGCCATGTTTGATCCGCGCGCCGTGCTGGAGGCGATCGAGCAGGAGCGCGCGACCGTGATCGGCGGTGTGCCCACCATGTTTATCGCCCAGCTCTCTCACCCGGAGTTTGCCCGCTTCGACACTTCGTCTCTGCGCGTGGCCATCATGGGCGGCGCACCCTGCCCGGTGGAACTGCTGCGGCGCGTCAACAGCGACCTGCACTGCCGCGATGTGCACGTCATCTACGGGCAAACCGAAGCCTCACCCGTGATCACCATGAACCCGCCGGAGGACACCTTTGAACAACGCACCTCCACCGTCGGCCAAGCGGTGCCCAATACCGAAGTAAAGATCATCGACCCGGCCACCGGAGCAACCGTGCCTGTGGGCCAGCAAGGCGAGCTGTGCGCCCGCGGCTACCTGCTGATGCAAGGCTACGATGGCGACCCGGACGCAACCGCTCGCGCCATCGACCGCGAAGGCTGGCTGCACACCGGCGACTTGGCCGCCATGCGTGAAGACGGCCACTTCCACATCACCGGCCGCGCCAAGGACATGATCATCCGCGGGGGCGAAAACATCTACCCGCTGGAGATCGAGGAGTTTCTCTACTCGCACCCCAAGGTGGCGGAGGTGCAAGTGGTGGGGCTACCGGACCTGAAGTTTGGCGAGATCGTGGCCGCCTGGGTGCGCCTGGCTCCGGGGGAATCCGCCACGCCGGATGAGCTGCGCGACTATTGCAAAAGCCGCATCGCCCACTTCAAGATCCCGGCGCATATCCGCATTGTCGACGCCTTCCCGCTGACCATCACGGGCAAGGTGCAAAAGTTCAAGATCCGCCAGGCAGAGATCGAGCAGTTGGGCTTGCAATCGCAGCAAGTCCAAACCGCCTAAGGGGCGCCTTGCTCAGACGCCCCTTAGGCGGGCCGATCCACGTTCTGGCGAGTCCAGCCAGCCTGGCTGGTTGCGGCCTCATCAGTCTTCTGAGGCCGTGCGATGCCATCGCATCAGCACCTGGCGCACCTCATCGGGTTGCCACGGCTTGGGCACAAAGTCGTCCATGCCGCACTCTGAGCAACGGCGGCGCTCAGTCTCCAGCACGCTGGCCGTCATGGCCACTATCGGCGTATGCCGCCCATCGCCCTCCCGCCGCCGGATCTCGGCGGTGGCGGTGTAGCCATCCATCTCCGGCATCATGCAATCCATGAACACGATGTCGTACTGGTCGTCCAACACCCGGTGCAGAGCCTCCAGGCCATTGACGGCTAACTCGACATCACAGCCCAGGTTAGACAGCGTCCGTTCCGCCACCAGACGATTGACGGCGTTGTCTTCGGCCACCAGCACCCGGGGCCGGCGCCGGAATTGAGGCGCGGGCTTCGATGGTGCCGCTGTCTTGATTGCTCCCGGCGCGGCCACCGGCAACGTGAGCACCACCCAGAAGATCGATCCGCCCAGCGCCGTCGGTTTCACGCCGATTGAGCCGCCCATCGCGTCCACCAATCTTTTCGAGATCGGCAGACCCAGCCCCGTGCCCCCAAAGCGCCGGGTGGTTGAGGCGTCGCCTTGCTGGAACCGCTCAAAGATCGCCTCGCGCATATCCTCGGCCACTCCAACGCCGGTGTCTTCCACCGCCACCCGGAGCCGGGCTTGTCCGGCCTTGTTCACCTCGGTCTCGAGGGTGACGTGCACATGGCCGTGATCGGTAAACTTTACCGCGTTGCCAATCAGGTTCACCAGCACCTGACGGAGCCGCCCCGGATCGCCTGTTACTGCCACGCCCGGAGGCCCCGTCGTCACCGCCAGGGTCAAGCCTTTAGCGACCGCCAACCCCTCCAGGCTCTGGACCACTTCCCCGACCAGTGCCGTGGCGTCAAAGGTGATCGTCTGCAAGGTCAGATGACCGGACTCGATCTTCGACAGGTCCAGGATGTCATTCAGAATGACCAGCAGCGACCCCGCCGAGTCGCGGATGGATTCTCCATATTCGCGCTGTACCCCATTGAGTGGTGTCTCCAGCAGCAGATTCGTCAAACCGATCACTCCATTCATGGGCGTGCGGATCTCATGGCTCATCGAAGCGAGAAACTCCGACTTGGCGGCGTTGGCCTTCTCGGCATCCCGCAGCGCCTGCTCCGCTTGCAGACGGGCCGCGCGCACCCGCCGCCCTTGCCAGGCCGCTACCGCCACCACCAGCGCGGCCAGCAATAACCCGCCCCACAGAGCTTGTTGCTGACGCTTGGCATCGGCCAACTTCAGCATCCAATCGGTACTGCCCAAGCCCACGGAGTAACCGGCCGCGATCCGGTTCAGCGTACCGTCGGCGGCCATGCGGTCAATCTCCTCGCGGATCGCGCGTGCGTGCCGCTCCTGGCCCGGGGCGGCGCCGGTGGCCACATCCACCCGGGCATCCGGCACCATCGTCACGCCAAACGCAGCCGTCTGGCAGGCCGGCGTGCGGGAGAGTGCGCTTTCCATCAGCCAGCGCTGGCTCATCACAATGTGCTTCAGGTCGCCGGCGCACAGCGCTTCATAGAGGCCCGTCTGATTCGGATAGGGCGTCACCCGTGCTTGCGGCCAGTTCCGCAGGGCAATCCCTACCTGGACCGTGCCTTGCATGACGCCTAGTCGTTCAACCGGCTCATGGCGATGCTCCGCCAGCGAAACCAGCGCGAAGTAGGTGTCGGCCCAGGGGGTCGTGAGAAAGAAACGTTCCCTGCGGTCCGGCGTCGCCGACAGCACCGCCCAAAGGTCGACGCCTCCGGTTGGCAGAAGCACTTCCGGGCTCTGCTTGGGTGACTGCCAGATCAGTTCGATCCCCAGCCGTGCGGCCGCGGCCTTGACGATGTCGGGCCCCAGGCCTCCCACTGTGCCATCGGGGTGGATGATCTCAAACGGCGGGCTATGCCAAGCCGCGATCTTGAGCGGACGGGCTGGTGGTTGGTACGCCCACCCATACTGCCAGGCGCCCACCACCGCCAGCAACAACAAGCCGGGCACCATCCAGTACCAGCGGCGCGAAAGTAGCTGAGACAGAGGCAGTTTCAAGAGTTCTCCGTGCGTTTCATATCGGATTGGATCCAATGGGATCTTAGCTGTTTAGTGTAGTGCCTTCCGGAGCCCTGGACAGGTCTGCCACAATCGACCGCATATGGTCAGCGTTCAGATTTTCGGCTTGAAAAGTTCGTCCCCCACCCGCGCCGCGGAGCGCTTCTTCAAGGAGCGCCGCATCACCATCCATTGGGTCGATCTGAAGCAAAAGCCAATGGCTCCGGCCGAGATCAAGCGCTTCTCTGATAAGTTCGGTTTGCCCGCCTTGCTCGATACCGAAGGTAAGGCTTACGTCGACGCCGGCCTCAAATATATCCGCCTTCCGGATCCGGAATTGCTTCGCAAGATCGAACAGAATCCCGCGCTCCTGCGCTTGCCCTTCGTCCGGTGCGGCAAGCTGGTGGCCGTCGGCCAGGATGAAGCCTCCTGGAAAGCCATGCTGGAACAATAGCGTTCTACCTCGCCGCCCGCGCCGCTCGCCACTGGCTGGATCAGCAGCGCCGGCTTACAGGAGTAAAATGATGACGAGCCTGTCATGATCTCCTCCAACTTTGTCCGCTTTGCCGCACTGGCCTGCACGGCCGCTCTCGCCTCTCAGGCCCAAACGGCACTGCCCGCGGGAGTGACGCGGGTCACCTCCATCGAAGGCATCACCGAATACCGGCTGGCCAACGGCCTCCGCGTGCTCCTGGTGCCGGACCCCACCAAGACCAACATCACGGTGAACATCACCTACATGGTCGGCTCCCGGCACGAAGACTACGGCGAGACCGGCATGGCCCACTTGCTGGAACACCTGTTGTTCAAGGGCTCAAAGAACCACCCCAACGTCCCCAAGGAACTGGGCGACCATGGCTCCCGCCCCAACGGCACCACCAGCTTTGACCGCACCAATTACTTTGAGACCTTCACCGCCACCGACGAGAATCTCGAATGGGCGTTGAGTCTCGAAGCCGACCGCATGGTGAACTCCTTCATCGCCAAGAAGGATCTCGACAGCGAGATGACCGTCGTCCGCAACGAGTACGAGATGGGCGAGAACAGCCCGCAGCGCATCCTGATGGAGCGCGTGATGTCCACTGCCTTCCTGTGGCACAACTACGGCAAGTCCACCATCGGCGCTAAGTCCGATCTGGAGCAGGTGCCGATTGAGCGTCTGCAAGCCTTCTACCGCCACTTCTATCAACCGGACAACGCTGTTCTAGTGGTGGCCGGCAAGATTGAAGAGGCCAAAACGCTGGGCCTCGTCACCAAGCATTTCGCGAGCATCCCCAAGCCCAGCCGCCCGCTCCGCCGCACCTACACGGTGGAGCCGGTTCAAGATGGTGAGCGCACCGTGACGCTGCGCCGCGTCGGCGATACGCAGGTGGCCATTACCGGCTACCACGCGCCGCCTTCCTCGCATGAAGAGTTTGTCGCGCTCGACCTGGCGGTCTCCATGTTTGGCGACCAGCCCGGCGGCCGCCTCTATAAGGCGTTGGTTGAAGGCAAGAAAGCGGCCAGCGCCAACATGTTCTCGCGCCAGGCCCGCGATGCCGGCTATGTGATGGCCACTGCCACCGTTCGCGTCGGCACCGACTTGGTGGAAGCCAACCGCGTGTTGATCGACACGGTGGAATCGATTTCCAAGCAACCCTTCACCGCCGAAGAGTTCGAGCGCATCCGGGGACGCGAGCTGAAGGATTTTGAGCTGTCGCTGAACGATCCGGAAACGCTCGCCTTCTACTTGAGTGAGTGGCAAGCGATGGGCGATTGGCGGCTGATGTTCATCTATCGTGACCGCGTCAAAGCCGCCACGCTGGCCCAGGCGCAGAAGGCCGCCGAAAAGTATCTCATCGCCTCCAACCGTACCAACGGCATGTTTGTGCCCGACAAGGCGCCCGTCCGCGTCGAAGCACCGGCCGTGCCCGATATCGAAGCGATCGTCAAAGATTACAAAGGCGGCCAGCTGATCTCCCAGGGCGAAGCCTTCGACGCCAGCAACGAGAACATCGACAAGAAGACCGTCCGCGGCCAGATCGGCGACGGCCTCAAGCTGGCCTTCCTGTCGAAGAAGACCCGCGGCAATCAAGTGGTGGCCACCCTGCAGCTCCACTTCGGCGATGAGATGAGCCTGAAGAATAAGCAGACCGCCTCCAGCGTCGCCGGAGCGCTGCTGATGCGCGGCACGGCCAAGCATACGCGGCAGCAGATCAGCGATGAGATCGACCGGCTGAAGGCGCGCGTCATGATCACCGGCAACCTCACCGGCGCCACCGCCCGCATCACCGCCACCCGTGAGAATCTGGCCGCCACGCTCGACCTGGTGGCCGAACTGCTGAAGGAGTCCACCTTCCCGCAAGATGAGTTCGACCGCCTGAAGACGCAGCGCCTGGCCCAGCTCGAAGCCATGAAGAGTGAGCCGCAGGCCATCGCCATGGCCGCGCTCCAAAGCCACCTGACGCCCTACCCGGTGGGCGACGTGCGCTACATCATGTCGACGGAAGAGCAGATCGAGGGCCTGAAAGCGATCACGCTGGACGAGGTGAAGAAGTTCCACCAGACCTTCTACGGCGCCACCAAGGCCGAACTCAGCGTCATCGGCGATTTCGACGCGGAAGCCACCCAAAGCCAGGCTCGCAAGCTGTTCGGCACCTGGAAGAGCTCCGGCGGCTACCAGGACGTCATCCGCGCCTACAAGGCCGCTCCGCAGCAGACCAAGGTGATCGAGACGCCCGACAAAGCCAACGCCATGTGGGTCACCGGCGTGCCGGTCCAGATCAAGGATACGGACCCGGATTACCCCGCGCTGCTGTTCGGCAACTACATCCTGGGCGCCTCCGGCATCAACTCCCGCCTCTTCCACCGCATCCGCGGCAAGGACGGCTTGAGCTACGGCGCAGGCTCCATGCTGTCGGCCGGGGTGAAGGGCGACGGAGCCCTCTTTATGGCCTACGCCATCGCCAATCCCGCCAACGCTCCCAAAGTGGAAGCCGCCTTTGAAGACGAACTCCGCAAGATTCTCGACAAGGGCTATACCCCCGAAGAAGTGGAAGCCGGCAAGAAGGCGTGGATGCAGGAACAGATGGTGGAGCGCGCCAACGACGACGAACTGGTGGGCTCCATCGCCCGCAACCTGTTCTACGACCGTACGCTCGCCTTCCAGGCCGGTATCGAAAAGAAGATCCAGGCCCTGACGCCCGAACAGATCCGCCTGGCGATGAAAAAGTACATCGACCCGGCCAAACTGTCGATCGTCCGCGCCGGCGATTTCAAAAAAGCCAACGTCCTCTGGTAGTTACCAACCCATACCAGCCCCATGCGTCAGCTTGGGACTTCTCCGGGCCACCGCAAAAAGCCCCAAGCTCACGCATGGGGCTGAGCGGCCAATGTCCACCCCGGGTCGCGACCGCCTACCCATACACGACAAATTTGGGGCGAAATCCGAATCCGCGGGGCGAATGTGATCATCCACTAACCTAGCTACTGCTAACCTAGTGAGAGCTAAGTTAGCGTGCACTAGTATGCCTCCTCCCACCCGTATGGCCGCTCCCGCGCGGCGCGAAATGATCCTGGAGACCGCCATCCGGCTGTTTGCCGAACGCGGCTTCCGGGGCGTCACCACGCGCGAACTGGCGGCGGAGGTGGGGGTGACGGAACCTGTTCTTTATCAACACTTTCCCTCGAAACGCGATCTCTACAATGCCTTGATTGAGCACAAAATGGCGAAAAGCCAGGCGCTCTACGATCAGTTGGACGGCATCTTTTCCGTCGGCGCCGACGACCGCGAGTTCTTCCGCCGGCTGGCGCACTTGATCGTCCTCTGGCATGAGAGCGACCCGACCTTCCTGCGCCTGCTGCTGCACAGTGGCCTGGAAGGGCATGAGCTCCGGGCGATGTTTTTTGAGCGCATGTCCGCCAAGTTTCTCCGCCGGATTGCCGATCATATCGGTGAGGCGATCGCGGCTGGGCGGTTGCGGACGGCCGACCCGCAGCTGGTCTCTTATGCCTTTTGCTCAATGATTGGCCACTATTCGCTCGATCGATTGCTTTTTCCCTTTCACAAACTCGGAACATGTAGCCCGGGCTCCAGCCAGGAGACCGTGGAACAAATGGTGGACCTCTTCTTTACTGGACTCGAAAAACGATGACCCTTATGCGCACCTCACTCCTTTTGGCCGCCGTCCTGTTGGCCGCCTGCGGCAACAAACCCAAAGTCGAAACCACCGTGGCCGCCAAGGCTCCGGACCCGATCGCCATCCAAACGGCGTCCGCTGAGACGCGCAAGGTGGAAAAGTTCATCCAAGTCACCGGCGAACTCTCCGCTGACGAAACCGTCGCCATGCGCTTTGAAGTGGGCGGCCGCGTCGCCAAAGTCCTGGTCGATTTCGGCCAGGTGGTGCGCAAGGGCGACCTGCTGGCGGAAATGGAGCAGACCGAATACCGCCTCCAACTGGAGCGCGCCCGGGCCATGCTGGCTCAGGCGCTGGCGCGCATCGGCCTTGAGCCTTCGCAGGCCAACGTCAAGCCCACCACCTCCCCCGCCATCCGCCAAGCCGAAGCTCAGCTGGCGGATTCGAAGTCCAAGTACGATAGCGCCGCCAAGCTGATCGCCACCGGCGACATCGCCAAGGAACGCTTCACTGAGCTGGAAAAAGCCATGCAGGCCCGCCAAGCCGTGCTCGACGCCGCGCGCGACGAACTCCGCGTCCAGGTGGCCAACGTCGGCTCCCTGCGCGCCGAAGTCCAGCTGGCGGAGAAGCGGCTGAGCGATACCGTGCTCCGCGCCCCCTTTGATGGTGCCATCACCGAGCGGCTGGTCTCGCCCGGGCAGTTCATCAAGGACATGGAGAACACGCCCATCCTCCGCATGGTGAAGGCGGACCCGCTCCGACTCCGCGCGGATATCCCGGAAGTGGCCACCAGCACGGTGCGCCCGGGCTCCATTCTCACCTTCACGACCGACGCCGCCCCGAACCAAACCTTCAACGCCACGGTCCGCGAGATGAACCCGTCGCTCGACGCCAAAAGCCGCACCATGACCGTCGAGGCCCGCATCTCAAACCCCACCTGGAAGCTCCGCCCCGGCACCTTTGTGCAGGTGAAGTTGGTGACCGCGCGCGATGTCGAGATCATCACCGTGCCCAAGAAAGCGCTCTATAGCGTCGCGGGCCTGAGTAAGGTATTCGCCGTCCGTGACGGCAAGATCGCTGAGTACCGGGTCCCGCCCGGGCTGGAAGGTGACAACTGGGTGGAGGTCCCCGCCGGTGGCATCGCCGCGGGTGACAAGATCGCCGTCAGCAACATTGCGTCCCTCATCCAGGGCGCGCCGGTGAAGGTGAACTAGCCTTATGCAGACACTCGCGAACATCTGCATCAAACGTCCCGTCTTCGCCACGATGTTGATTCTGGCGTTGATGGTGATGGGGCTGGCGTCCTATTCCCGGCTGGGCGTCGACCTGTTCCCCAAAATCGACTTCCCCATCGTCAGCATCACCACCACGCTGCGCGGCGCGGCCCCGGAAGAAGTGGAAAGCCAGGTCACCAAGCGCATTGAAGAGGCGGTGAACACCATCAGCGGCATCGAGGAACTGCGGTCCACCTCCGCCGAAGGCATCTCGCAAGTGGCCATCCAGTTCGATCTCAGCAAGGACCCGGAAGTGGGCGCCCAGGAGATCCGCGATCAGGTGGCCAAGGTGCTCAACAATCTGCCGCGTGACGCCGACGCGCCGATCATCGAAAAGGTGGCCACCGACGCCGCCCCCATTCTGTCGATCGTCGTCGCCTCCTCCCGCGACCTGCGTGAAACCACCAAAGTGGTGGACGACCTGATCAAGAAGAACATCGAATCGCTGTTGGGCGTGGGCCAGGTCCGCTTCGTGGGCGACCGTCAACGCCAGATCCAGCTGTGGCTCGAAGGCGACAAGCTCTACTCCTACAACCTCAACGTGGAGCAGGTCCGCCAAGCCATCCAAACCCAGAACGTCGAAATCCCCGGCGGCCGTGTCGAGCAGGCCCGCCGCGAGGTCAGCCTCCGCACCATGGGCCGCGTGGAGCGCCCGCAGGATTTCAACCGCATCATCATCGCCAACTCCGGCGGCGCTCCCATCCGCTTCTCGGACATCGGCACCGTGGTCGATGGCACCGAAGAAGCCCGGTCGCTCGCCCGCCTGGATGGCACGCCCGCTGTTGTGCTGGAAGTCCGCAAGCAGGCCGGCACCAATACGCTCGATGTCATCAAGTCGGTGAAAGCCCGCACGGAAGAGCTGCGGAAATCGATGCCCGCCGACTTCAAGATCACCTACGTGCGCGATCAATCCACCTTCATTGAAGAGTCGTTTGAAGCCGTGCAGGCCCACTTGGTGGAAGGCGCCATCTTTGCCTCCATCATCGTGCTGCTGTTCATGCGCAACTGGCGCTCCACTCTGATTGCCGCCGTCGCCATCCCCACTTCCGTCATCTCCACCTACACGCTGATGGCGATGATGAACTTCACGCTGAACACCATCACCATGCTGGCCTTGGTGCTGATGGTGGGCATCGTGATCGACGACGCCATTGTGGTGCTCGAAAACATCTTCAAGAACATGGAAGAGAAGGGCCTGACGGCCATGGAAGCGGCCCGTGAAGGCACGCGCGAAATCGGCCTGGCCGTGCTGGCCACCACGCTGTCGCTGGTGATCGTGTTCCTGCCGGTGGCGATGATGAGCGGCATTGTCGGCAAGTTCATGTCCAGCTTTGGCTACACCGCCGCGTTCGCCATCATGGTCTCGCTGCTGGTCAGCTTTACGCTCACTCCGATGCTCTGCTCACGCTTCCTGAAGGTGAAGGAAGGCGAGCACAACTCCTCGAAAGACACCTGGATCTACAAGGTGCTGGACCGGCCCTACGCCAGCATGCTGCGCTGGTCGTTGCGGAACCGCTGGGTGATCATCACCGTGTCGGTGGTCGTGTTCCTGTCCACCGTGCCGCTGTTCAACCTGATCGGCAAGGACTTCCTGCCCCAGGACGATCAAGCCGAATTTGAAGTCTCCGTCCGCGTTCCCCCGGGCTCATCACTCGATGGCACCTCGGAGCTGATGAAGCAGATCGAAGCCGAACTGAAGCCGTTGCCCGGCGTCCGCAACCTGCTCACCGTCATCGGCGCCGACGTCCGCAAGCAAGTCGACCGCGGCACGATTCTGGTGGAGCTGGTGCCGGAGCGCGACCGCGTTGAAAAACAGCTGGCCATCATGGACATGGCCCGCGCCCGCCTGCAGCGCTTCCACGACGTCATCATTGGCGTCCAGCCGCCGCCCGTCATCCAAGGCGCCGGCCCCAACAAAGCGCTCCAGTTCTATCTCCAGGGGCCGGACCTCAATACGCTTGATGGCTACGCCTCGCGCATCATCGCCAAGCTGAAAGCCACCAAAGGCGTGGCCGATCTGGAAAGCTCCTACGAATCCGGCAAGCCCGAACTGCGCGTGCGCATCAACCGCGACAAATCGTCGGACTTGAACGTCAGCGTCGCCTCCATCGCCAACGCCATGCGCGTTTTGGTGGGCGGCGATAGCCAGGTCACCACGTACCGCGAAGGTGACGACCGTATCGACGTGCAGCTCCGCGTCGACGAAAAGTTCCGCAACTCGGCCCAAGCGCTCGAGCGGCTCTACGTGCCATCCAGCTCACTGGGCAACGTCCCGGTGGCCAGCGTGGCGCGCCTGGAAGAAGCGTCAGGTCCTATCCAGATCGAACGCTTCAACCGCCAGCGCCAGATCCTGATCACGGCCAACGTGGTGATCACGGAAACTTCGCTCAGCGAAGTGATCGCGGAGCTCGACAAGGTGGTCGCGGAACTGAATCTTCCGCCCGGCTACGCCACCGGCCTGATCGGCGGCAGCCGCGAATTCGGCCGCGCGGCTTCGAACTTCCTGTTCGCCATCGGCCTCTCGTTCGCCTTCATGTACATGATTCTCGCCGCGCAATTTGAAAGCTTCCTCGATCCGCTCATCATCCTGCTGTCGCTGCCCATGTCGGTGCCCTTCGCCTTGATCAGCCTGATGATCTTCCGCGAGAACTTCTCGATCATCTATTCGTCGGTGGGCATTCTGGTGCTGTTCGGCATCGTCAAGAAGAACTCCATCTTGCAGATCGACCACATCAAGAATCTCCGCCGCGAAGGCTTGCCGCGCCTGGAGGCCGTCATCAAAGGCTGTGAGGACCGTCTGCGTCCCATCTTGATGACGACGGCCGCCCTGGTGGCCGGTATGATTCCGCTCGCGCTCGGCCAAGGCGCCGGCGCCGGTACCCGCCGCACCGCGGCCATCATCGTCATCGGCGGGCAGACCCTCTGCCTGCTGCTGACCTTGCTGCTGACGCCGGTGGCCTACACCATCTCCGATGACTTTGCCACCTCGTCCATTTGGGGCCGCATCGGCAACCTCCTGTCGCCCTCGCGCTGGCGCCGGGTGATCACGGGAGCCACCGGCCTGTTCGGGCTCCTGTGGCTGCTCTGCTTCGCGCCGCCGGTCGCCGCTCAGGCCGACCGTCCGGAGCTTCGCCTGACGCTGAAAGATGCCATCGAGCGGGGCCTGAAGAGCAATCTCGAAGTCGAGATCAGCCGCGTCAACACGCAGCTCCAGCGTGCCGCCGCCCGCACCGCGCTGGGCGTCTATGATCCCACCGTGCGCCTGTCGCCTGGCTATGAACGGCGCACCACGCCCACGCCCTCCGTGCTGCAATCGCCCACCGGCAAACTGGAAGACACCTTCTTCAACGCGAACGCTTCCTACAACCAGCGCTTCCGCTGGAACGGCACGCAGTTCAAGGCGGAGTTCCTCAACACCCGCCAAACCACCAACAACCCATTTGTGGGCCTCAACCCCTACACGCAATCGCAGCTGGTGCTGGGCATCACGCAGCCCTTGCTGCGCGGCCGTGAGACTGATCGCGAACGCACGGACCTGATGATCCGCAACCGCGCCGCCCAAGTCTCCGACATTGAGTTCGAACTGAAAGCCACCGACATCGTCAGCCGTGTGCAAGCTGCTTACTGGGACTTGCTCTCCGCGCAGCGCGACGCTCAGGTCAAGCGGGATTCGGTGGACTACGCGCAAAAGCAGCTCGAAATGAACCTCCGCATGATCGCCAGCGGCAACCTCGCCGCCGTCGAACGCGCGGCCTCCGAAGCCGAACTCGAGCGCCGCAAGGACAGCTATCTGGCTTCCGTTGAGCTGATCACCGTGCTGGAGAACAACCTCAAAACCCTGATCGCCGCCAATCGTGAAGATGAGCTGTGGCGTGCCGCCATCCTGCCCATCGACATGGAGCCTACCACCACGCCGCCCCCGGCCGATCTCGATGGCGCCTTGAAGCAAGCCATCGACAAGCGCCTGGAACTGAAGGTGCTGGGCCTGCAGCGCAGCTCCAACGACGACCAACAGAAGCTGGCCCGCAACTTAACCAAGCCGGTGGCCAATCTGCTGGTGCAGTGGATCAATACGGGCCTGGCCGGATCGATCAACTCGACGCCCAACCCGTTCAGCAACCTGAACGCCGATCTCTACCAGCGCACCAACGTGCTCTCGGCCGCCGCCGGACTGCCGCCCCTGGTTCCTTCCGGCTTCGGCGGACCGCCTCCCGTCCTGATCGGTGGCTACGGCACCACGCTCAGCAACCTGTTCGCCGGCCGCTTCCCCACCATCCAGGCCGGCGTCACCATCGACTTCACGCTGCGCAACAACGCTGCCAAGGGTCAGTTGGAACAAGCCCTGCAAACGGAGCGTCAACTGAAGTTGCAAACCGCGCAAGCCGAGCAGCTAGTCTCCGCCGAAGTCCGCAACGCGTATCAAGCCATCCAAACCGCCCGCCAACGCATCACGGCCGCCGATGCCAGCGCTCGCGCCGCGCAAGAAAAGCTCGACAGCGAACTTCGCCTGTTCGGCACCGGCGAATCCACCAACTTCCTGGTGCTCACCCGCCAAAACGAACTAGCCGACTCACGCACCCGCGCCATCGCGGCGAGGCTGAACTTGTTCAAGGCGATGGTTGCGCTGTCGAAGGCGACGGGCGGTGCTCTCGAAGCGGCTCAGGTGAAGTTAAACTAAGCCAAGTGGCTCCCATCGGTTTGCGGGTGGACCTCAATCAAGTCCGCCCATTGACCGCTGACGCCCCACGCTGAGTGTCCAAACGGAGACATAGGTAACACATTAGACCGGAGACATCGGTAACACTTTTCAGGAGAGCCGCCGGGGGTCTGGGGTGATTATAGGGGAGCCGGGGGCTGGGCGGGGAGCAGGCCGAGGCGGCGTCTTAGGTGCAA
>JAPKYZ010000013.1 GCA_026394055.1 Acidobacteriota bacterium | reverse complement strand
ACGGCAACATGACCTGATCGCGCGGGCTGCCACTGCGCTTCTGGCTGTAGGCGTCCTGTCAGGCGCCGCGGCCTATGCTTATTTCTCTCATCCACTGGTGATCGATGTCGGTTACCAGCCCAAGCAACCTGTCCCGTACAGCCACAAGCTGCACGCGGGCAACCTCGGCATGGATTGCTACTACTGCCACAATACAGTGGAAAAGGCGGCCCATGCGGCCGTGCCGGCCACCGAGACGTGCATGAACTGCCACGTCCGCGTCAAGCCGGAAAGTCCACTGCTGGCCAAGGTGCGGGCCAGCTACAAAACGGGCCAGCCGGTGGAATGGGTGAAGATCCACAAGGTTCCGGACTATGTGTTCTTTAACCACTCCGCCCACGTGAACGCCGGCGTCAGCTGCGTTTCCTGCCATGGCCGGGTGGATCAGATGATTGAAGTGAAGCAGGTGCAACCCCTGTCGATGGGCTGGTGCGTGGATTGCCACCGCAACCCCGCGGCGCGCATTCGACCCACCGAATTGGTGACGAATTTGGCGTGGACGCCCGATCGTGATCCGGCCGAGATTGGCCGTGAACTGATCGCCCAGAAAAAGATTGCTCCTCCCGTCAACTGCTCGGGGTGTCACCGATGAGTTTGGTCAACATTACCAAGATGGCCCCCAAATCGGGGCCCCAATACTGGCGTAGCCTGCAGGAACTGTCGGGCACTTCGCAATTTCGTGACTGGGTCTCGCAAGAGTTCCCCGGAGGCGCGGAGCTGTTTGAAGGCGAAAGCCGCCGCAATGTCCTGAAGCTGATGGCGGCGTCGTTCGGTCTGGCGGGTCTGTCGGCCTGCCGCCGTCCGGAAGACAAGATTCTGCCGATGGCCAAGGGCGTCGAGGATCTGATCCCCGGCAAGCCTTTCCTGTACAACACGGCGTACGCGCTGGGTGGTCAGGCGATGGGCTTGACGGTGGAAGCTCACGACGGGCGCCCGACAAAGATTGAAGGTCACGCGGCCCACCCGCAGGCGCTGGGTGCGGTGGGTGCCTTTGCTCAGGCTTCGGTGCTGGGGCTTTATGACCCGGACCGTTCGCAACAAGTGCTCCGCGATGGCAAGCCGGCCAAGTGGGCTGATTGGGACGCCTTCGCGGCCTCGCACTTCACCCCTGAGAAGCTGGGTCAGGGCGAAGGCCTACGCATCGTCAGCGAGAAGGTGGTTTCACCCGCACTGGCTGATCGCGCCGCTGCTTTGGCGGCCAAGTTCCCCAAGTCGGTTTGGGTGAGCTACGACTCGATCAGCGATGACAACGCCTACGAAGGTTCCGCCGTGGTGTTTGGTAAGGCGCACAACGTGCACTACCACTACGACAAGGCCGATGTGGTGGTTTCGCTCGACGCCGATTTCCTGGGTGGCGACTCGAAGACGCCGCTAGCGATCAAGCAGTTCTCGAAGAAACGCCGCGTAAGCAAAGAGTCCGATTCGATGAACCGGCTCTATGTCGTCGAAAGCCAATTCTCGTTGACCGGCGCGATGGCCGACCACCGGATCCGGACCCGTTCGGCGGATGTGGATGCATTTGCCGGTGCGTTGGCTCGCGAGCTGGGTGTTGTTTCCGATCTGGCGGTACTCGCCGGAGCGGCCGACAAGACGCAAAAGACTTTGATGGCGATGGTGCGGGACCTGAAGGCGAACGGCGGTAAGTCGATCGTCGTGGCGGGTCCGCGGCAACCGGCCCGGGTGCATGCCCTGGCGCTGATGATCAATGCCGCGCTCGGCAATCTGGGCCAGACGGTCACGCTGACGGCTGCCAACTGGACCTCGCAAACCGCGGCGCTGAAGGCGCTGGCGGCAGACCTGAGCGGTGGCAAGGTGTCGACGCTAGTGGTTCTCGGTAATGCCAACCCGGCGTTCACTGCCCCGGCTGATCTCGACTTCGCGGCTGCCATGAAGAAGGTGGCGGTATCGGTCCACCTGGGCCTCGAAGTAGACGAAACCGCAGTCGTCGCCAAGTGGCATCTGCCGGAAGCGCATTACCTTGAAGCCTGGGGGGATGCGGTGTCTGCTGACGGCACGGCGTCGATCCAGCAGCCTTTGATCGCTCCGCTCTATGATGGCCGTTCGGCACTGGAGCTCACGGCTCAAATCGCGGGCGACAAGGCCCCCAAGGGTTACGAGATTGTCCGAGCCGCTTGGCTGAAGCAGTTCACGGGCGACAAGGAAGCGGCGTGGCGCAAGGCGCTGCACGATGGTCTGATCGCCTCTGCCGCTAAGTCGGCCGAGGTGAAGGCTGCCGTCGATGTGAAGAAGGTCCAGCTTCCGGCTGCGGCTCCCCAGCTTGCGGGGGTGGAAGTGGTGTTCGTCCCCGATGCCTCGATCTACGACGGCCGGTTTGCGAACAACGCCTGGTTGCAGGAAGCGCCGGACCCGATGACCAAGCTGGTCTGGGACAACGCGGCGATGATGTCGGTGGCAACGGCCAAGCAGTTGGGCGTGGCTGATGGCGACCTGATCAAGTTGACCAGCGGTGGCAAGACCATCGAGATCGCGGCGATGACCCAGCCCGGTCAGGCCGACAATTCGATCAGCATCTCGTTGGGCTATGGCCGTACCGAAGTGGGCCGCGTGGGCAAGGGTTCGGGCTTCAATGCCTATCCGCTCCGCACGACCGCCAAGATGGGCTTTGCTGAGGTGACCGTGGCCAAGGGCAGCGGTACCTACAAGCTGACCACCACGCAAGAGCATCACTCCATGGTGGAGCCGCTGACCGGTCACAAGCGTCCCATCGTGCTCGAGGGAACGCTTGAGTTCTGGCGGCAAGATCCGCACTTTGCGCCGGAGACGGTGGAAGCGCCCGACGAGTCGATCTACGGCGTCCATGATTACTCCAAGGGCTACCAGTGGGGCATGTCGATCGATTTGGCTACCTGCATTGGCTGCAATGCGTGCGTGGTGGCTTGTGTCGCTGAGAACAACATCCCGGTAGTGGGTAAGGTGCAGGTCGGCAACGGCCGTGAGATGCACTGGATCCGGATGGATCGCTACTACACGGGCTCCGAAGATGATCCGCAAGCCGTGATGCAGCCGCTGAATTGTCAGCAGTGCGAAGCGGCGCCTTGCGAGTCGGTCTGCCCGGTGGCGGCCACGGTGCACTCGCCCGAAGGCTTGAACGACATGGCGTACAACCGCTGCGTCGGCACCCGTTACTGCGCCAACAACTGCCCCTACAAGGTCCGCCGGTTCAACTTCTTGAACTACCACAAGACGATGACCGAGGTGGAGAAGCTGGCGTCGAACCCCGACGTCACCGTTCGTATGCGCGGCGTCATGGAAAAGTGCACCTACTGCGTGCAGCGTATCCAGGAAAAGCGCATCCAGTCCAAGCTGGAAGGCCGCCGTCCGATCCGCGATGGCGAGATCATCACGGCCTGCCAGCAGGCCTGCCCGGCAGAAGCGATCGTATTCGGCAACATCAACGACCCGGATTCGAAGGTTTCCCTGTTGAAGAAGCAGACGCGCAACTACGCGCTGCTGCCCGAGCTGAACACGCGGCCCCGGACCACTTTCCTGGCCAAGCTGCGCAATCCCAATCCGGAGCTCTCCGGCGAAACCGCTGGCGCACCGAAGGAACATCATGGCTGATCTGGCAATTAAATCTCCTGAAATGCTGGACGAGGTGACACCGCGCCTGGTCCAGGGCAACTCGACCTACAGCTCCATTACCACCGACATCAGCCGGATCGTGGAAGCTCCGACGCCGATCCAGTGGTGGATGGCGTTCCTGCCGTCAGTTGCGGTGGCCGGAATGATGTTCGCCATGCTGGGCTACCTGGTGATCACCGGTATCGGCGTTTGGGGTAACAACTCGCCCATCGGCTGGGCCTGGGACATTACGAACTTCGTGTGGTGGATCGGTATCGGCCACGCCGGTACGCTGATCTCGGCAATTCTGTTCTTGTTCCGCCAGAAGTGGCGTACTTCGATCAACCGTGCGGCCGAAGCCATGACGCTATTCGCCGTCGCTTGCGCCGCCCAGTATCCGCTGTTCCATACGGGCCGCCCGTGGCGCGCTCTCTACTGGCTGTTCCCGCTGCCCAATACTGATCTCAATATGTGGCAGAACTTCCGTTCGCCGCTTGAATGGGACGTCTTCGCGGTCTCGACGTACGGGACGGTGTCGGCCCTGTTCTGGTTTGTCGGCTTGGTTCCCGATTTGGCGACCTTGCGTGACCGGGCCACCGGCGTTCGCGCCTACGTCCTGGGCTTTGCCTCGCTGGGCTGGCGCGGGTCGGCCCGCCACTGGCGCCACTATGAAATGGCCTACCTGATCCTGGCCGGCCTTTCGACGCCGCTGGTGCTCTCGGTGCACACCATCGTGTCGTTCGACTTCGCAGTCTCACTGATTCCCGGCTGGCACACCACGATCTTCCCGCCGTACTTCGTTGCGGGCGCCATCTTCTCCGGCTTCGCCATGGTGGTGACGCTGATGACCGTGGCCCGCTGGTCTCTCAAGCTGGAGCATCTGATCACCACCAAGCACTTGGAGAACATGTGCAAGGTGATGCTGGCCACCAGCATGATCGTCGGCTACGCCTACGGGACGGAGTTGTTCATTGCCTGGTATTCCGGCAATCCCTACGAGCAGTTTGCCTTTGCCAACCGCGCGATGGGCCCGTACTGGTGGGCCTACTGGTCAATGGTCAGCTGCAACGTGATCACGCCGCAGATCTTCTGGTTCAAGAAGTGCCGGACCAGCGTGCCGATCATGTTTGTCGCCTCCATCTTCATCAACATCGGTATGTGGTTTGAGCGCTTCGTCATCATTGTGACGTCGCTGCATCGCGACTTCCTGCCGTCCAGTTGGGGCTACTTCCGGCCGACCTTTGTCGACATCTTCACGTTCATTGGAACCATGGGCTTGTTCATGACCCTGTTCCTGCTGTTTATCCGCTTCCTGCCGGTGATTGCCATCAGCGAAGTGAAGGGTGTGCTGGCCCATGAGGACCATGTCGCCGCCCACGGCCACGAGGCCCATCATTAATCCGAGGAGCATGGAGCGAATGGAAAACTCATCCTTGCCCGCCGCGCTGGAACAAAAAGAACTACACGGCATTGCCGCGTCGTTTGCGAGTCCGGAGAAGCTGCTGAAGGCCGCCAAAGCCATCCGTAAGAGTGGCTTCACCAAAGTGGAGGCGTACACGCCGTTCCCCATTCACGGGATCGACGACGTGCTGGGCATTCCGCACTCGCACCTGGGCCGCATCGTGATCTGCTGTGGTGCCATTGGTGCCACCGCCGCCCTTACCCTCATCGCCTGGACCGGCTCCGGTGATCCGCTGCTGTTTCCCTACTGGACGGGCTTGGGCGCCTATCCGCTGGTGGTGGGCGGCAAACCGCTGTTCGCTTTTGAGCCTTCGATTCCGATCACCTTTGAGCTGACGGTGCTGCTGTCGGCCTTTGGTGCGGTGTTTGGGATGTTCGCACTGAACGGGCTCCCGCAGCTGTATCACCCGATCTTTAATTTCCGTCATGCAAACCGCATCACCGACGACCAGTTCGTGCTGGTGATCGAAAAAGCTGACCCCAAGTTTGATGCCACCGAGTGCACGCGGCTGCTCCAGGAATTGGACCCCGTCACGGTGGAGATGGTGGAAGAATGAGCCTCAC